>NZ_FTMJ01000001.1 GCF_900156095.1 Aeromonas sp. RU39B | reverse complement strand
TGGTCACTTCATCAGACATTGAAAATCAAAAATTGTTTTTGATGCTTCAATCCTGCGAGTGCCCACACAGATTGCTTGATTCAATTTGTTAAAGAACGTTGCCTTGTCGGCGTCCAGCGCAGCGTGCCGTGCTGGTGAGGGCGCATTATAGGGAGAACGAAACCGCTGACAACCCTTTTTTGTGACCCGGCGAATCGTTCGCTCACAAAATCAGCAAAACGCAGATTGAATGAGTAAATAAATTGAACATTTCAAATGCCAATTTATAATCGACATCTTGAATGTCATGTCGGAGTCACTCCATGCACCAGATCCTGGACCGCGCCCGTGAAGAGAACATCCCCCCTCTGTGGCGACTCGGGTTTCGTCCCTTCTTTTTGTTTGGCGCCCTGTTCTCGGTGCTGGCCATGTTGCTGTGGTGGGGCCAGCTAAGCGGCCATTTCACCCTACCCGGTCTGAGTAACCCCATATGGTGGCATGCTCATGAGATGCTGTTTGGTTTTGGCAGCGCCATCGTGGCTGGTTTTTTACTGACGGCGGTGCAGAACTGGACGGGCTTTCCCGGAGTGCGTGGTCGTCCGCTGCAACTGATGGTGGGATTGTGGCTGTTGCCTCGCCTGCTGCTTCCCTGGTTCGGTGAGCAAATCTGGTGGCTAATGGCAGCCGATCTGATGTGGCTACCGGTGGTCGCCTGGTTTTTAGCGCGGCCCATCGTGCGGGTGCGTCAATGGCGCAACCTGTTCTTTGTGCCACTGCTGCTGGTGCTTACCGGGCTTAACGCCGCCAGCTGGCTGCTGGCCGATAACTGGGTTATCAGCGAAAAGCTGCTGATCGCCACCCTGCTGCTGTTTACCACCCTGATTGCGGTGATGGGCGGGCGGGTCATCCCCTTCTTTACTTCGCGCGCCACCCAAACCAGCAAACTTGCTGCCTGGCCCTGGCTGGAGCGCATTGCACTGGGTGGATTGTGGTTGGTGCTGGCCAGCTGGATCGTGCTGCCCACGGCGTTGTTGCAGCATCCGCTGTGGAGCCTGCTATATACCCTCACCGCGCTGGCTCATGGGCTGCGCCAATCACGCTGGCGTTGGCAGGCTACGGCATCTCATCCGCTGCTCTGGTCGCTGCATCTCTCTTACCTGTTTATTCCTCTGGGACTGCTGGCGCTGGCATTGTGGGCGTATGGCCTGCCGGTCACGCTCTCTGCCAGCAGCCATTTTCTCAGTGCCGGCGCCATGGGCGGCATGATCCTGGCCATGCTGGCACGGGTCTCACTGGGTCATACCGGCCGGATGCTCAAGGTCGGTAGACGGATCACCCTGGCCTTTGCGCTGGTACTGCTGGCTGGTGCGCTGCGCGCTGGCCTTCCTCTGCTAGCGCCGACCCTGCTGCCAGATGCGTGGACATTAGGTGCGCTCGGCTGGGCACTGGCCTATGGGCTGTTTGTCTGGAGCTATCTGCCCATCCTCACCCGGCCACGCGCCGATGGCCAGCCGGGTTAATCGGCCACCATCAGGGATAACGAATAAGGTTGTGAAAACGGGCCGGCTGCTCGCCAAGGTTGCGATAACCGTGCGGGCAGTCGGCCGCAAAACGCGCCGCCTCTCCAGAGCGCAGGCGCTGCCAGCTGCCATCTACCAACACCTCCATCTCCCCTTCAATTACCAGTACATGCTCGCTCACCCCTTCTTCATGGGGCTCTGACTCACGCTGATAGCCGGGCAGCAGCGTCAGCTCAAACAGCTCAAAACCGAGCGTTGGGTCAAAAGGAAACAGCGGTGCCACCAGCATGCCCGCCTCACCCGGTTGGGAGCGCAGCGCGGCGGCAGAGCGAAACAAGGTCGCCGTGCCTTCGCGCAGCGGCGCCTCGAGAAAGCTGGAGAACGATACCTTAAACCCCGTGGCAATCTTCCACAGGGTTGCCACCGTCGGGCTCGACTCCCCACGCTCAATCTGACCGAGCATCGCCTTACTCACTCCGGTCTCCTGAGCGGTTTTGTCCAGACTCCAGCCCAAGGTCTGGCGCAGTTCGCGCAGGCGCAGTGCCACCTGGGCGCCCACCGGATTGCCGGATTGTTGGTTCATACTCCACCCTCTATGACGTCTGCGGTGTCTTGTTACACGGCTCGCTTGTGCGCTATAGCGCACAGTGCTATGGTGTGACGATACTCACAATTGTACGTTATAGCGCACGGAGGCGACATGCGTTTTTCCCTCTCCCACTTAAGTGCCGGTTTTATGGCCGTGCTGGTTGGCTATACCAGCTCGGTGGTGATCATCTTCCAAGCTGCTGCCGCCGCAGGCGCCAATGCCGAGCAGACCGCCTCCTGGCTATGGGCACTCGGACTGGGGATGGGGATAACCTGTATCGGTCTCTCCCTCTATTACCGCATCCCGGTGCTCACTGCCTGGTCAACCCCCGGCGCGGCATTGATGGTGACCAGCTTGGCCGGTGTGGGCCTTAATGAGGCGATCGGCGCTTTTTTGTTTAGCTCGGCCCTGATGGTGCTGTTGGCGTTAAGCGGTGGCGTCGATAAATTGTTGCGCATTCTGCCCAAGCCGCTGGCGGCCGCCATGCTAGCCGGCGTCTTGCTGCGCTTTGGCATGAACCTGTTTACCCCGCTGCCGACGGCGCCTTGGCTGATCATCGGCATGCTGCTGCTGTTTTTACTGGCCAAGCGGCTGATCCCACGCCTGACCATGGTGGTGGTGCTCATTGGCGGCACCCTGCTGGCCTGGGTGCTGACCCCGTTTGATCTCTCGGGGGTAGCGTTTTCGCTGACCACACCGGTCTGGATCACCCCTGCTTTTTCCTGGCACAGCCTGATTGGCGTCGGTATTCCGCTGTTTGTGGTGACCATGGCCTCGCAGAACCTGCCGGGAATGGCGGTGCTGCATGCCCATGGTTATACCCCGAACGCCTCGCCACTGATTGGCTGGACCGGGCTCACCGGCCTGCTGCTGGCCCCCTTTGGTGGCTATGCCTATAACCTCGCGGCCATCACAGCCGCCATCTGTATGGGTAAAGAGGTGGACGAGGATCCGGCCAAACGCTGGCCAGCCGCCGTATGCGCCGGTGGGTTTTATCTATTGAGCGGCCTGTGCGCCGCCAGCGTGGTGAGCCTGTTCGCCGCACTGCCCGGCGCCTTGGTGGCGGCGATTGCCGGGTTGGCGCTGCTTGGCACCATCGGCAGCAGCCTGCATGCCGCACTCTCGGATGATGCCAGCCGCGACAGCGCCATCGTCACGTTTCTGGTCACCGCATCGGGCCTGAGCTGGCTTGGGATTGGCTCGGCATTTTGGGGCATTGTGATCGGATCTATCGTCTGGTGGGCCAGGGCGACGCCGAGGAAATAGTGCAAAGCGCACCATATATAGAGCGACGCTCAGCGCAAAACGCAAACCCTGCGTGCTGCCCCAAACATTCACCCCGCCAACTGGCGGGGTGAATGCGTTAACGGGGGGCTACCGGCGTCCAGTCATAGATGGGCCAATGGCGAGCGCTCGCCACCTCGCGCAGTGACGTCGAAGGATTGGTGGCGTGGGGATGGTCCACCCATTCGAGCATGGGAAGATCGTTCATCGAATCGCTGTAACCAAAGCTGCCGGCACTGGCCTCGCCAAAGATTTCACGAATGCGTGCGACCTTGCCTTCGCGAAACGTCAATGTGCCCACGGTATTGCCGGTCAGGGCGCCATCATGATGGCGCTCAAGCTGGATCGCCAGGCAGTGATCCATCCCCAGCATGCGCGCCATCGGTGCCACCAGATGCTCGCCGGTGGCCGAGATCAGCACCAGGGTATCGCCGCGCTGACGGTGCCACTCGATTTTGGCTAAACCCTCGGCATAAAGACGCGGCCGCAGCCAGCTTTCGCAATAGTGCTGGCACTGCTGCGCCAGCCACTCGGCCGAGTGCCCCAACAGCGGCGCCAACGTGCAGCGCATGTACTCCCGCATATCCAGATCGCCCCGATGATAGCGCTCCATCAGGCGCGCTTCGGTCTCTTGCAGCGCTGGCGTGGCAATACCGCACTCCACCAGAAAGGCAAGCCAGAGGCTGGCCGAATCACCATCAATCAGGGTTTCATCCAAATCAAACAACGCCAACGCCATCAGGCAACCTCACACAGTTCATCAAGAGGGATCATCAATTGCCGCTCGCTCCCCACCGGGTGCAGCTCGTGCACGCTGCGATTAAGCGCATCCACCAGCAGGGGCGTCTCGCCGCACCGTACCCGATAACGCACCACATTACCAAGCAACTGCGCCTCTTCGACCACCACCGGGATCACGCGCTGGGCGATACCGGCCTGCCCGCCTTCTTGCAGCTGCAGCGTTTCCGGGCGCAGCGCCAACGGCCGGGTGATCGGCATACCGAGCAGGCGCGCCGCCACGTCGGGCTCGAGCAGGTTGTAGCTGCCCATAAAGCCGGCCACAAAACGGGTGGCAGGACGGGTATAGATCTCCTCTGGCGTGCCCGACTGCACTATGCTCCCCTTCTCCATCAGGAACACCCGATCCGAGAGGGTCATCGCCTCTTCCTGATCGTGGGTAACAAACAGGGTAGTGAGCTCAAGGTGCTGCACAATGCGGCGAATTTCACTGCGCAGGGTGCGGCGGATCCGGGCATCAAGCGCCGAAAGCGGCTCATCGAGCAGCAAAATCCGTGGCCGCACGACCAAAGCCCGCGCCAGCGCCACCCGCTGCCGTTGCCCACCGGAGAGCGCCGCCGGATAACGATCGGCCAGATGCGAGAGCTCTACCAGTTCCAGTGCTTCCTGCACGCTTTTTTGCAGCTCGCGCCCGGGCTGAGGCTTCATACGCAGGCCAAACGCCACGTTGTCCCACACTGTCATGGTCGGAAACAGGGCGTAGCTCTGAAACACCATGCCGATGCCGCGCTTTTGTGGTGGCAGATCAGTGATATCGTCACCGGCGACGTTAATTCGGCCGGCATCGACCGTGGTCAAGCCGGCAATGGCGCGCAGTAAAGTTGATTTGCCGCAGCCCGAGGGGCCCAGCAGTGTGATGAGCTCTCCTTTGCGAATCCCGAACTCGATGCCGGAGAAAACCGGCGTCTCGCCAAACGCTTTACCCAGCTGGGTCACTTCAAGATGGAACATGATAAGTCACCGACTAAACCGGTTGGCCGCCCAGGTCAGTACCAGGGTCAGCAGGAAATAGCTCATCACCAGAGCACTGGTAAAGTGCCCCGAGGTGGTGCGCATGTTGTAGAGATAGACCTGCAGCGTCTCGTAGCGGGTGCCCACCAGAATGTTGGCAAACACGAACTCGCCAAGCAGAAACGAGAACGAGAGAAACAGCGCCGAGAGCAGCCCTTTGCGCAGGTTGGGCAGCACCACCTTGATAAAGGCCTGGGTGCTGGAGGCGCCGAGCAGGTGCGCGGCATCCATCAGATCGCGCAGGGGAATCGCCTGCAGGTTATTGGCCAGTGCCCGGTACATAAATGGCAACATGATGGTGAACCAGGTGCCAATCAGTATCCACGGCGTACCGATCAGGGTATCGGCGTAGATCTGTAGCAAGCCTACCGACGACACCACGGGCGGCACCGCAAACGGGATTAAGATCAGCAGGTTCATCCAAGGATCGAGGCGCGGCGCGTAATAGAAAATCACCAGCACCAGCGGCACCAATACCAGCGTCCCCAGCGCCAGCGTCCCAAAACAGATCAGCAGGCTGCGGCCGAAGGCGGCCAAAAAGCGCGGATCGCTCCAGAGCTTGAGATACCAGGCTAGGGTCAGATCATCGGGCAGCATGGTGGCGCCCCAGCGGGTGGCCAGCGAATAGAGCAAGGTCGCCAGCAAGGGGAGCAGCAAGATCAGCGTGAGCAGCACTAACGAAACGCGGGCCCAGCGCGGCGAATTAACCATGGGATGCCTCCTTGAACCGCTGGGCGCGGGCAATCAGCCACTGGTTAAGCGCGGTGATCAGCGCCAACCCCGCCATCAGCCACACCGCCAGCGCCGCAGCCAGATTGGGCTCGAGGAAGATATCCCCCGAAACCAGGCTCGCAATGCGGATGGTGACCAGGTTGAAGTTACCGGTCGTCAGTGCATAGGCCGAGGCGTAGGCCCCCACCGCATTGGCCAGCAGGATGATAAACGTGGCCAGCAGCGCAGGCGTCAGCACCGGTAGCGCCACATGCCACACATAGCGGGCGCGCGAGGCACCGAGCAACGCAGCGGCATCGCGCCAGTCATCTTGCAGGGCATCAAACGCCGGATAGAGCAGCAGCAGGGCCAGCGGGATCTGAAAGTAGGTGTAGATAATGATAAGACCGGCGCCGGAGTAGAGGTTAAAGCCCTCAATCACCCCCCACTGGCGCAGCAGCAAGGTCAGGGCCCCGTTGACACCGAGCACGATGATAAAGGCAAAAGCGAGCGGAACGCCGCTGAAATTACCGGTCATGGTGACAAACGCCAGCATGACGCGGCGCACCCGCTCCGAGCTGTAGCGAAGGGCGGCGGCGCCGAGCGTTGCTATCCCAAGCCCCATCAAGCTGGACCAGAGCCCAATGCGCAGGGAGTTGCCAAAAGCTTGCCGATAAAAGGGCGACTCCCAAATCTCGCGGTAATAATCAAAACCAATCCCGTCGGGGGTTTGCACGCTACCGACAATCACCCAGATAAGCGGCGCAATCTGAAACAGGAAGAACAACAGGGCAAAAGGCAGCAACCAGAGAAAGGGCAGGCAACGGCGCAGGCGGCCAAGCCAGCCTGAGCGCGCTAAGGCAGAGCGGTTCATGATGCCCTCCGTGGCGGGATATGATTCATGGATGACCGACATCGTCTCTCCTTGTTAACAGCCAGGGCAGCGCTGGTTTGTCGTGAACAAGACCCAGCAGATCGGCCAGCAAACCGCAGATAGCGGTCTGGGCAATGGGCTGCACCGCCGCTGACAGATTAAACGCCGAGCCCACCAGCCAAAGTGGCACCGAGCGCTCCTCGTCCAGCGTTCCGCCATGGCTGCCATCACTGTTCATGCCGTGATCGGCCGTTATCACCACCTGATAGCCCTCTGCCAGCCAGCCGGGCAGCAGGTTGGCCAGCAGCCCATCCATGCGCCGGGCCTGATTGCGATACTGGGGCGAATCGAGCCCGAAGCGATGCCCGGCATCATCGACACCCATCGGGTGGATCAGCAGAAAATCGGGATCATAAGTCAGTCGCAGCGACTCGCCATCAGCGAGCAGATGGCTGTCCGGATAGCTGTCATCCCAATAGAAGATCCCGTGCGAAATCGGCAAGGTGCTGTCGTGGGTATGCCGATGGGCAAGTTGCCAGGGCGAGCGGTTATACAACTCACTAAACCAGTGATAAGCCGCAGCCGCCGTACTGCGCCCCTGCGCTGTGGCAAGATGAAACAGGGATGTTTGATTGGAAAGGCGGCTGACGCCGTTGTGGACCACGCCACTTTGCACTGGCGCCACGCCTGTCAGCAGACATTCGTAGAGCGGACGGGAGAGCGAAGGCAGCGCGCACTGCACCACGTCATAGCGCGCCATCCCCGCCTCCACCAAGGCAGCAAGGTAGCCCATACCATGGGCTACCTTGGCCGACAGGCCGTCCACCAACACCAGGATGACCTTGTGTTTCACGTCAGACCCCTTATTGCATGTGGATCATGACGTTTTCTTGCCACAGACGCGGCAGCGCCTTGGAGCTCTTCTCCCACGCAGCCTGATCGGCGACCGGCTTGGCCTTGGCATACTGCGCAGGCGGCAGCAGCTTGGCCTTCACGTCATCAGGCAGTGCCACGTTGCTGCGAATGGGACGGGCATAACCACGCGCCAGGTTGATCTGACCGGCATCCGAGAAGATGTATTCACGGGCCAGCTTGGCGGCGTTCGGGTTTTTCGCCCACTTGTTGATGATGGTGGTGTAGCCGGCGATGACCGAGCCATCACTTGGGATCACCACGTCAAATTTCTTGGGGTCAATCTGGTCGCGGTAGTTCAGGGCATTAAAGTCCCACAGCACGCCCACTTCCACCTCGCCCTTTTCGATATTGGCGATGGTCGGATCGTTGAGCGACAGGCGGCCCTGCTCGGCCAGCTTGCCAAAGAAGGCCAGCGCCGGTTTTAGGTTCTTCTCGCTGCCGCCCATGGCATAAGCGGCCGCCAGCACGCCGTTATTGGCCTGCGACGCCACACCGACATCACCGACCGTGATCTTGTATTTACCACTGAGCAGCTCATGCCAGGAGGTGGGGTTTTTCTTGACCAGATCTTTGTTTATCAAAAACGAGATGGTGCCGGTATAGGCCAGCATCCAGTGACCATCCGCATCCTTGGCCCAGTTGGGAATATCAGACCAGGTGCTCGGTTTAAAGGGCTGCGTCACCCCTTGAGCCACGGCCACCGGGCCAAACGCGCCGCCCACATCACCGATGTCGGCAGTGGCATTCTCTTTCTCGGCGGCAAACTTGGCGATCTCCTGGGCCGAGCTCATGTCGGTATCCTGGTGCGCGATAGCGTATTTGCTGCTGATCTGCTGCCAAGTGTCTTTCCAGTTTGCCCAACTATCGGGCATACCGATACTGAACAGCTTGCCCTCGGCGCGGGCGGCTTTCTCGATGTCGGCCAGGTTATCAGCAGCAAACACCGGTTGCATGGCGGCCAGCAGGGCCACGGCAGTGACGAGCGGTTTGTTCATTATCCCATCCTCTGGACTAGCTCAGTTGAAGTACCTGACCGATGCTAGGGAGCAAAAATGACACCTTCGAGGATATTTGATGTCATTTTGGTGACAATATGGGCAGTTGACGCTGCTTTTATAATCTGAAATACCCTTGTCACGCTGACGTGCCACTCTTTATCTGGCCTAGTCCACAGAGCGAGTTCATTTTCATGCCGTTACCCAGCCTGACCCCGTCGAAAAGCGAACAGATTGCCCATACCCTGCGCCAGCTGATCCTGGGACAGAGCTTTGCCGTGGGCGAGCAACTACCCGGCGAACGCGTATTGGGCGAGCGGTTTGCCACCACCCGCATTACCGTGAAAGATGCGCTGCAACGCCTTGAAGCAGAAGGACTTATCTATAGCGCCGGACGACGTGGCTGGTTTGTGACGCCGCCGCGCCTGACCTACGATCCGGCGCGTCACCACCATTTTCATCACTGGATCAAAAGCGAGGCGCGCGAAGCAAGCACCACCTTGCTCGGCTGCGAGCAGCAACTGGCTGACGGTGACCTCTGCCACTGGATGTCGGTTGCCCCGCTGACGCCGCTGCTGGCCATTCGGCGCCTGCGCGCCATCGACGGTCGCGCCGTGCTGCATGTGACCCATCACCTGCTGGCCAGACGTTTTATCGGGATTGAGCAGGAAGATTTGACCAGCTCGCTCACCACCCTCTATGCCGAGCGCTTTGGCATTATTCAGGGGGCATCACGGCTGGAGATTGAAGCGACTGCGGCGCGCGGCGAAGTGGCGCGGTCTCTGATGCTGGCCGAAGGCAGCCAGGTGCTACGCATTCGAAGGCTGAATTTCGATGGGCAGGGGCAACTTATTGACAGTGACACCGAGCACTGGCGCCCCGATGCCATTCGCATTCAACTGAGCGTACCGGCGCCCTGCACGGCCCAGCCATAGCGTGGCACGAGCAAGCTCAGGATTGTTCGGGTGAGTAATACAGGGTTTTGCCGCACTGGGCGCAGAAGTGTTCGCGATGATAGGTGCGATTAAGCAGTGCCCGTACCTGGACCCGGTGATGGCCGCAGGCAAAACAGCTGACCCCTTGGTCCATGGCATGCTCCGGGTGAGTTTGCCGATACCAGTGGTAAGTCATCTTCTGAAAACGCGAGAGCTGTCTAAACCGCGTGACCATGATGAACAAGGGGATAAAAAAGAACATGCCGCCCCACACCAAGCCAAACAGATTGAATCCCGATCTCAACGTGCCGAAAAGTGCCACTGCACCGACAGCCATAAACAGTGAGCAGAACAGTACGATAAACATTTTTGAGAGGGTATATTTCACAATCGCATCGCCGCTAACCAAGCACCGGCATGAATGTACCGCCTCAAACAAAGCCCGGCTACCAAGCTCCACAGGAAAATATTAATCGCCGCACAAAGAGCAATAATCACCCTATTGTTGAGTGCTCACCAAATAATGAAGCTGACGTACCCGTTCGTGTCGTGGCCACCGATTAATCCCAGGTTTTATCCAGATCATCGGCATAGAGCAAAATCGCCCGTTGATATTGCTTGATGGCATCAAGATCGGTGGTCGATACCAGCATGGTCAACAACCGGGAGACCGCCTCTTTAGGCCGACCCACGTTGTACAGGCACATAGCATAAAAAGGGATCACCTCAGCGGCATCAGGATATTCAGTCATGGTCAGTTCAAACGTGGTCAGCGCCTCATCATAGCGACCCAATGAACGCTGGGTACTGGCCAAGCCAAAGAGCGCATCAAAGCGTTCACTCTTTGTCAGTGGGCAAGATAAGGCCGCTTGGTAATAACTCACCGCATCGCTCTCGCGCCCCTCATTATCATACGACCAAGCAATATGCAGTGCGGCCACACCACCGGTATAGTTATCGCCAAGTAGCGGGGTCAATAAGGCTCTGGATTGTGCAAATTCCCCCGTTTTCCTTAACGCTATGGCCTGCTTAATCACGGCATCCATTGATATTCCACCTTACTGTTTCCAAGCACCCATACTCTGCGCACGGCTAACATATCAAGAATGTACAGACTGCAGATAGTCATCGCACACATCCAGGGTATAAACAGTTCGCGATTGCACCAGACAATCGCGCATCTTCTGGCGAGCAGTTAAATAAACCGGGTCGGTCAATTGATGATCCCTTTCCCACTGCGCCCGATCCGGCCACTGCGCATAGCCCACGAATATCAGCGGATTCTCCGAGCAATGCAGCCGAGAGCCGTAACTACCACAAAACTGGTAGATAGCCTTGGTCACATCCAGCCATGCCGCACGAAACGCCGCTTCAGTGCCGGCTTTGATTTCAAATTCATAGACCGCAATAAACATTTTTGCTCCCTGCAAACGGCCAAGCTGTATTTATTATACTTACCTTATTCATAACATAACGCCGAGAGCATAACCTATTTAAATACACCTCTCTTTAATCAACAATAAATAATTTCGCCCCTACCGTGGTCGATGACCGGTGTGGCTCAGCATTGTCTGCAACCTGATAGCTCATACCCGGCGTTAATATAAATTCTCGCCCATCGTCCAACTCGGTACGAAGTTCTCCTTCCAAGCAAAACAACACATGTCCCTTTTTGCACCAATGATCGGCGACATAACCAGCCGAGTACTCGACCAAACGCACTCGAATGTCCCCAAAGCGTTGGGTATGCCACAAAGCAAAACCAGACTCACCTGGATGGGTAGTCGGTGGAATATCGGCCCAATGAGTGACACAGAACGGAATATTATGCATCTCCATATACAACAGCTCCTTATGGTTGAATTTTACCTATCGCAGATACCACTCGAAAAAGCAACAACCAGTGAAACATCAGACCACTTTCAGTAATGCGTTGAAGGCGCCGGAGGCTGGCTAAATCCCAGCATGACGGGATATCCAGCATAGATGGCGGCATGGGTAATGGTTATGTGGTGCTTCTCCTGACAGTGTTTCAGAAAAGGCGCTGTCATAATGCACCCGTTTTTAGTGGACACTTGCCTTTGACAGCAAGTTGAGCACCGCGACTCCACTAATGATAAGCCCGATACCAATAAATCCCCATGAGTCCAGCTTTTGGTCATGAATAACCCATGCAATCGCTGTGACTAATACAATACCGAGGCCAGACCAAACAGCATATGCAATTCCAACCGGAATAGACTTGAGTGTGAGCGACAGAAAGTAAAACGCAGACACATACCCTGCCACAATGAGTAATGACGGTGCTAATCTTGTAAAACCCTCACTAGATTTGAGTGCCGACGTTGCAATAACTTCAGAAATGATGGCAGTAGCTAAAAATAACCAATTTTTCATGTTTCCTCTCCTATCATTACGGTGAGGGAATTGTAATTTTTCGGCCTAAAAATAAACAGTCTTGTTTTAAAATAAAATATGTGTGCACGGATAAGCGCCCACCGACGAGAAACGGTTGGACGCCCACAATTTAAAACAAGCCCCTGAGCAATTGGGATGGCTTACTGGTTAGTCGCAAGAAATATGTATGGCCCGTCGTAATGGGCTGGAAACCTTGTATTTTGGCAAATCAACCGTTTTACCCACAGACAGGTTCGCCACCAACAATGGCGGTAGTGCTCGGATAACAATCAATAAAAACGAGTCAGTGCTTAGGATGACGACATCACTGCCGGCCGATTTGCAGTTATGCACGAGAAGCACAGCACGTAGTTTTCGGCCTAAATTGACTCGCGCCATCCTTGGCGCTCGCCCTGTGGGCAGCCTGCGGCAGTCCCAAACGGCAGTCCTGCCGTTTGGTCGAACAGGGTTCGAACCCAATCCGCCCATCACCGGATAAAACAAAAAGGCCCCGTCTTGAGACATGTGCTGCTCTAACCGGTCGGTTTGATTATTCCCGGTCGGGATTGACTCGCGCCATCCCTGACGCTCGCCCTTGCGGGCAGCTTGCAGCTGTCCCAAACGGCAATCCTGCCGTTTGGTCGAACAGGGTTCGAACCCAATCCGCCCATCACCGGATAAAACAAAAAGGCCCCGTCTTGCGACGGGGCCTTTTTGTTTTATTTGGCGGTGAGGGAGGGATTCGAACCCTCGATACGTTGCCGTATACACACTTTCCAGGCGTGCTCCTTCAGCCACTCGGACACCTCACCAAATTCTGATTCCTTGTTTAGGCGTGGAATCTCACCTTTTTCCAGTTCAGTGTTCTTGTGGCTGCGTCGCACGCTTTGCGTGCTCTCCTTTATCGCCAGCTTCGCTGGCTTGGGGCAGCAACTCGGACACCTCACCAAATTTTGTTAGTTCAGTATGGTGGCTGTGCGAAGTACGCTATGCGTGCTTTTATGTCGACGTTGTCGACGGGCAGCCACTCGGACACCTCACCAAATTTTTCATTCACTCACATTTAAGTGATGTCGAATGATTGTTCCACGCAGTAGCGCTGGAACGAGGCGTAATGTAGGCAATTGGCAGGGCATGGTCAATGCAAACTTGTGATTTGTGAATCGTTCGCTCAAAAACCACGCCAATTGCCTAAAAACCCTACATAACGCCAGATTCAAACCACTGGGTGATGCGCGTGAGGGTGTTGATGCACGCCCGCCAGCGCCTCTTCGACGGTGCCGAAAAAGGCGAACTGTCCGGCCACTGGATGCACCTTGGCACGCGCCAAGGTCTTAAGTGGTTGGAACTGCAATTCGGCCAGTCGCAGCTCAATACCATCGCGAGCCAGCTGTTTTTGGAACTGCAGCAGGGCCGACAGACCACCGGCATCGAGCACCGTCACCGATTCGAGTTGCAACACCAGGATGCGCTGCGATTGCACCATACCGAGTAACTCGCCAAACACCCGCTCGGCGGCGGCAAAGAACAGCGGACCGTTAATTTTATAGAGCAAGATGCCCTCTGGGATGGTGTGTGCATGGCGGCGATCGTCGGCCAGATTGTGCAGCCGGGTCATTCGCGCCACTTCGCGCATAAACAGGAGCGCCGCCAGGATCACCCCAAAGGTAATGGCGATCACCATGTCGAAAATCACGGTCAGCGACAGACAAACCAGCAACACCAGCACATCGGCCTTGGGGGCGCGGCGGATAAGATCAACGGTCTTATGCGCCTCACTCATGTTCCAGGCCACCAGCAACAGCAGTGCGGCCATGGCAGAGAGCGGCAGCCAGGAGAGCAAAGGGGCCAGCACCAAAATCGCGGCCAGCACCACCAGCGAATGGATGATGGCCGATACGGGCGAGCTGGCACCGGCGCGCACGTTGGCCGCCGAGCGGGCAATGGCTGCGGTCGCCGTGATCCCGCCAAAAAACGGGGCCAGCAAGTTACCAATCCCCTGCCCCACCAGCTCGGCATTGGAGCTGTGCTTGCGGCCGGTCATGCCATCGAGCACCACTGCGCACAACAGCGATTCAATCGCCCCCAGCATGGCCATGGAAAAGGCGGCGGGCAACAGACGCTCGAGAGCCGCCAGATCCCACACCACAGCTTGGCCATCGGGGCCGGGCAGCGCCCAGGGTAAAATCAGCTCAGGTGCAATCGGCGGGATGCCGCTGCCTTGCGTGCCATCGGCCAGAGTGAAGTGAAAGCGTGAACCGATGGTGGCCACATCCACCCCTGCCATATGCAGCGCAAGCCCAAGGCCTACCCCAACCAACACGGCCGGCAGATGACCGGGCACGGGCAATTTAAGGCGCGGCCAGAGCAGCAGCACCGCCAGCGTAGCCACCCCCACCAGCGTGTCTCCCCACTGCCAGCTTGGCAATGCGTGCGCCAGTGCCGCGACTTTACCCAGATAGGTTTCCGGCATCTCGGTCACAGTCAGGCCAAGAAAGTCCTTGATTTGTAAGGTGGCGATCACAATGGCAATACCACCGGTAAAGCCCAGCGTCACTGACGGTGGAATGTACTCAATCAGCCGGCCCAAACGGGCCATCCCCATGGCGACCAAAAACACGCCCGAGAGCAGGGTGGCCATCAGCAGGCCCGACAAGCCAAATTGTTGGGCTACCGGATAGAGGATGACCACAAACGCAGCGGTCGGCCCCGAGATAGAGAAGCGTGAGCCACCGGTGACAGCAATCACAATACCGGCGATCACTGCCGTATACAGCCCGTGTTGAGGCGGGACACCACTGGCAATCGCCAGTGCCATGGCCAGGGGAATGGCGATGATGCCGACCGTGATACCGGCGACCAGATCGCGACCCAGCCGGGTCAGGTTATAAGGTTCATGGAAACAGGCTTGGCGTAGGGCAATGCCCAGCCGGACGCTTTGTAGCTGTGATTGGTGTTGCATCGACATGAATAACCGCAAGGAGAACAACATGACCGGTCGAAACCGGAGCCCGACAGTCATCGGGGCGTCGGCAAGCAAGGAGGTCGGCGCGACGATGGAATCATATTAACCATACGCCGCCGGGGCTGCATTTGCGAGGATCCCGATCAAATTCTGCTATTTTTGTTCTTTTTTATTTCCGAGCGCCATTTTGCCTACATTATCGATGGCGATGCCATACTATACGCGGCTCGTGTGTGTGAACCGATACCACACTGTATACGCTATCCCCTGCGCCGGCCTTCGGCGGTGCCCAGATAGACGCTGCATATTCTTGCAAAAACGCCAAGGCAATCACCAAGTCTCTCTATCTATAAGTCAACAGCTTGATAGTGGACATCATCAAATCATAACAAATTGATTTTTAATGATTTTAATAAGTGACCGGCGATGAGGACTCATTTTGTTTCCGCCACTTAACGCTTGCTCATTGCTGACACTGTTCCCACTTGCAGAACATGAATCACAAGATACGTATTGCTGGCTTTTTATCCTGCCAAGATGCCGCCGCAACAGAAGGTTAACCAGATGATTGTATTAGGATTAATCAGTTGGCATCGGTTTTCCCATCGATCACACCAGCATGCTTGACAGCCACCGGCTCGGTCATTAACATTCGCCCCGTTCCAGCGTTAGCCGGAACGTCAATTCCCTCGTAGTTCAGTCGGTAGAACGGCGGACTGTTAATCCGTATGTCACAGGTTCAAGTCCTGTCGAGGGAGCCACATTCGAAAGCCCAGCCTTTGGTTGGGCTTTTTCGTATCCATCTCTCCATTGTTTCAACCTGAGCCAGCTACCCCACACCGCTTGCTCTGCCACATTCCCCCTCGCAGTGAATGCTCCACTCTCCCTGTTTTCTCTCAACTCAAATTAGACTAACGATTACTCCGGTCCCTATCCGGTCAGCTCCGTAGGTGAATGGGTCACGATCTAGCCCAAACCAGAAATCATCCCCTCCCCTGACGTAAATCCCCCCAGCCTCCCTCCGGTCACAGCTTCCGGTCTTTCTGCTGGGAGACCATGGGGATTCTCAGACCGGAACTTGTTGCACTGGCGTCGAGATAATGCAGATAGAAAGATGCAGAGCCGCACGAGTGGCAATGGAAGAGGAATGGTGCTTGGCGCAGATCGGAGCAAGTCTGGGGCATATCCGGTCTTTGGGACTGTGGCTGAGCTTGCTCGGAGTTGTGCAAAGTCGCGTCGTCGCCGACGAGGTGGCTGGTCCCCCTATAGAAAGCCTAACGGCGTTGTTGCCCAAATTAGTCAGAAGTCATGACTTCCCCTGCCCAGGTGACCGCTACACTCGGGGCTTTCTGACAGGTAGACCAAGGGTATTCAGTTTATTTATGGCGCTTACATACGCCATGACTTCTCCCACTTGGCCGTTGTAGTTACGCAGACTGATTTTCCCCGCCAGCAACTGCTTGAACCGATACATCGCTGTTTCCGCCAGCGAGCGACGTTGATACCTCGATATCTTCTTCCAGTGTGCCAGTCCTTCCTTGTGCATTACCTGCACAGCCTCATTTCTTGGATGTCCCTTTTCCCATATTCACCCCGAGCAAGGCCGCAGAAGCCGCCATGCTCACCGTAATGAAGAACATGCGCGCCGACAAGCTCAAGCAGCTGGAGGCCAAACGCGCAGCCTGATGAATGTGGCATGAGGTTTGGGGAGCATATGCTCCCCTTTTTTGCACCTGCATTGAAAAAAATACCCAACAAGCGTATATGATTTTTTCAATATTCCTCATTTTTGAAAAATAATGGCCTACAAACGTCCCCCGAATTTCAATCACCTCGAGTTTAGAAGCCAGATGGGTGAGTACCTTGCTGACCCGGCTGTTAGCTCTACTTACCTCGACTATCTGAGCTCTGCCGTAGATGGACAGGGGCGCTATCTCCCGTTTGATGATTTTCGGATGCGCGTCAGAAAGCCTGCCAACGAGAACGTAGCTTGGCTGTTCAAGAGGCTGGCCAGACACAACCAATCCTTCAAGGTTATGGAGATTGGTGATGACCGTGCGCCGGCCACATTGCACGTTACTGCCGATATGCAGCGGATTTGTTCATTAGTGGACAAGAACGCTACCGTGGCCGCTCTGACGGTGATGAAGCAGGAGTTTGGAGAGGAGAGATATGCCGACTACTTGCTTCAAGACCTCGTGGATGAGGAGTCGATAAGCAGCAGCCAGCTGGAGGGCGCAGCAACAACGACTATCGTGGCCAAGGAGATGTTGTCCGAAAAGCGGAAGCCAAGAACACCGGACGAGAGAATGGTGTTGGGTAATTGGCACATGATGAAGAAGGCGATGGAGTTGAGCGACAGACCTCTGTCAATCGAGCTGATCCTGGAGCTCCATTCGGCCGGTGTGCTGGGCATTGATGACGAGAAGTACACTCCTGGCGAGTTCAGAACCAAGGATGATGTGGTCGTTGAGGATAGCGAAGGTGGCGTAGTTCATACCCCTCCCCTAGCTGCAGGCATAAGAGACCGCTTAATGAGACTGTGCGAGTGGGCTAACACGCCCCATGATGGGCCAGACTCGCCTAACTATATTCACCCGCTGATCAAGGCCATGATTCTCCATTTCAACATAGGGTTCGAGCACCCATTCAGAGATGGGAATGGCCGAGTTGCCAGAGCGCTCTTCTACTGGTTCATGTTCAAACATGGCTACCGGACGTTCGAGTTTGTGTCGATCAGCGCTCTGTTGAAAAAGGCCGCCACGGCTTACGGTAAGTCATACGTTCACACGGAGCATGACGCTCTCGATTTGACCTACTTCGTGCATTACCAATGCGGAATTGTGGAAAGAGCTCTTGATGGGTTCTTGGATCGGTTTGGGGATGGCCTGCGGAAAATGCTGGCAACTGAGATGGCTGTGAGGTCTCAGATGAAGATAACGCCGAAAGATCTGGATGTTGCAATGGCTCTCGCTGCAAAAAGCGCCTCTGGTTCGGAATCAACGGTGTCTGCTCTGAGCAAGACCACTGGGGCGGCTTACAACACGGTGAGCGGCGCTATAAAGAAATTGGAGAAAGGCCAAATGGTTGTTGAGAGAGAGGGAAAGCGGTATTCAATCTCCCCATCACTAGCTGACGAGATATTGGACAAAGCCCTCTCAATCGTAACGGGGCCGTCTACTTCTGATATGGCTAAAATTTTGGGGTCTGAGTTTTCGAGAATGGATAGGCTGGCGAGGAAGAACGCATTGCTAAAAAAATGAGCGCCTTGGGCTGGCGCTCATATGGCGCCGGTCATTACTTCGTAAAGATGCCCCGCACTTTGGCTAAAGCCTGATCCGCGACCGTGGCCTGGGAGCACTCCAGTGAATCGCCCCCGCCTCACTGCTCCTCTCTCCGTTGCCCCATCTGTGTGCCCGCTTTGTGCGCAGGCGCTCCCTGTTTTGGTGTTGGTTTTATCAACTGCCAGCTCATGAGGCAGACTCACCCGCGCTGGGTCACCATAATGGTGCGCAGGACATTGCCGACTGGCGATATAAAACATAAGAAACTGAATTTAAAGACTTATTTAACTTTCCGACCGAGCATCCGACTCAATAGTAACTGGCACAACCTTTGCCACTGCTAAATAAGCAAATAACAAGGATGTTCGAGGAGAGGCCCATGCTTGCAATCCAGCCGCCCGCAGCGGGCAGTTATGACGAGATGCTTCACGCAACAGATGCCTACCGCGACCACTACCGCTCTTATTGGCAGTGGCTGCACCAAACCGATGAAAAGAGCATCGAGCAAAAACGTGAAGAGGCCAACCTGCTGTTTCGGCGGGTCGGCATTACTTTCAATGTCTACGGGCAGGAGGATGGCGCCGAGCGGTTGATCCCGTTTGACAGCATTCCGCGCATTATTCCGGCCCACGAGTGGAAACATCTGGACCGCGGCATTCGCCAGCGGGTCACGGCGCTGAACGCCTTCTTGCACGATATCTATCACGAGCAGCGCATTCTTAAAGCCGGCGTGATCCCGGCTGCCCAGATCCTCGCCAACAGCCAATACCAACCCTGTATGCAAGGGGTCACTCTGCATCGCCAGACCTATGTGCATATCACCGGCGTTGACATCATCCGTAACAACGATGGCGACTACTACGTGCTGGAGGACAACCTGCGCACTCCGTCCGGTGTTTCCTACATGCTGGAAAACCGCAAGATGATGATGCGCCTCTACCCCGAGCTGTTTCGCAACCAGCCGATTGCCCCGGTCGAGCGCTATCCGGCGCTGCTGTTACAAACCCTGCGTGAAAGCAGCCCGGTTGACAATCCGTGCGTGGTGGTAATGACGCCGGGCCGTTTTAACAGCGCCTATTTCGAACATAGCTTCCTCGCCCAGCAGATGGGGGTGGAGCTGGTGGAGAGCGCCGACCTGCTGGTCAAGGATGGCAAGGTATGGATGCGCACCACCACCGGATTGCAGCGGGTGGATGTGATTTATCGCCGTATTGACGATGCCTTTCTCGACCCGCTCGCGTTTAATCCCGATTCATTGATCGGCGTGCCGGGGTTGCTGTCGGTCTATCGCGCCGGTGGCGTGGTGCTGGCCAACGCTATCGGCACCGGGGTGGCCGATGACAAGTCGGTCTACCCCTATGTACCGGAGATGATCCGTTTTTATCTCGGCGAAGAGCCGATCTTAAACAACGTGCCCACCTGGCAGTGCCGCATCGGCAGCGATCTGAACTACGTACTCGATCACCTCGAAGAGTTGGTGGTTAAAGAGGTACACGGCGCCGGGGGTTACGGCATGCTGATTGGCCCCTGCGCCACCCGCGCCGAGATTGCCCATTTTCGTGAACTACTCAAAGCTAGGCCGGATAACTACATCGCCCAGCCAACCCTGTCACTTTCAACCTGTCCAACGTTTGTCGAGGCAGGCATTGCGCCGCGCCACATTGATCTGCGCCCCTTTGTGCTGACCGGGCAAGAGCAGCGACTGGTGCCAGGTGGCCTGACCCGGGTTGCTCTGACCGCCGGGTCGCTGGTAGTCAACTCGTCACAAGGTGGCGGCACCAAGGACACCTGGGTGATGGAGGAGAGCGCATGTTAAGCCGTACTGCCAGCGAACTTTACTGGATGTCCCGCTATCTGGAGCGGGCCGAGAACACGGCGCGGATGCTGGATGTGACTCAAACCATGTCGCTGATGCCCTCCATTGACGCCGACCACAGCGAACTGGTGGCACCGCTCACCATCACCGGCACCCACGAGCCGTTTTTGGAACGCTACCAGCAGGTCAGCATGGAGAATCTGCTGCGGTTTTTCTGCTTTGATGAGCAGAACGGTAGCAGCATCTTTAGCTGCATCCGGCTGGCCCGCGACAATGCCCACTCGGTGCGCGGCAAGATCCCGGCCGAGGTGTGGGAGTGCATCAACAGCGCCTGGATTGAGATCCGCCGCTGGCGTAAAGAGGGGCTCAAAAGCGGTCAGGCGCAAGATTTCTTCGACTGGATCAAGGAGCGCTCGCACCAGTTTCATGGCGCCACCAACGGCACCATCATGCGCGGTGACGTGCTCTGGTTTATGCGGCTCGGCACCTTTATCGAGCGGGCCGATAACACGGCGCGCATCCTCAACGTCAAATATCAGGTGATCCGCGAAGATGAGGACAGCGTACGCGAGTTCTATCGCTGGAACGCGCTGCTGCGCTCGGTCGGCGCCTATGAGGCGCACCAGACGCTCTATAAGACCCTGTCGCGCCACTCGATTGCCGAGCTGCTGATTTTGCGCAATGAAGTGCCGCGCTCTTTACGCGCCTGTCTCGATGAGATGCAAACCACCCTGGCCCGTATCGAGGGCAACACGGGGCTGGCTCCGCAGCGGCTGACCCGCATCCTCAACGCCAACCTGACTTACGGTACCGTGCACGAGATTGTCGAGCGCGGCATGCACAGTTATCTGACCGATTTTCTGAGCGATATCGGTGCCATCGGCCAGAGCATCCACAACGCCTATCTGGAGGTTTTATGAAACTCGTCATCGATCACCAGACCCACTACCGCTATGCCGATGTGGTGCGCCGCAGCACCCAATATCTACGCCTGACGCCGCAAAGCTCGCCGCGCCAGCAGATCCTCTCCTGGCAGCTAGATTTGCCGGGCGATGCCACCCAGACCACCGATGCCTATGGCAACGTGCTGCATGTGCTGAGCCTCGAGTCACCCCATGAAACCATCCTGATCCGCGCGCGGGGCGAAGTGGAGATCCGCGACGAGGCCGGTGATGAGCAGAGCTCGCTGATATCGCCACTGAGTTACCTGCGCTCTACCGCACTCACCGCCCCCAGTCCGGCGCTGCAAGCACTGGCTGACCAGCACCTCTCTGCCACGCCGACGTTCACTGAGCTGACCACCCTGATGGCGGATATTCTGGCGCAGATGCCCTATCAACCTGGCAGCACCGACGCCACCTTCACCGCCGACGAGGCGCTGCTTGCCGGCAGCGGGGTTTGCCAGGATCACAGCCATGTATTTTTAGCTTGCTGCCGGCTGGCCGGGATACCCGCTCGCTACGTCAGCGGTTATCTTTACACCAACGATAATCTGCATGTGGCGATGCACGCCTGGACCGAGGTGTGGCTCGATGAGCAGTGGCACACCTTTGATATCACCAACCAGACGCGCTCACCCAGTCAACATTTGAAGTTGGCAGTGGGCATGGATTATCTCGATGCCTGCCCGGTGCGCGGGGTGCGCTATGGCGGTGGCAGCGAGCAGATGCTGGCGCAAGCGTCAGTCACGCTGCTCGACGAGCAACAGCAACAGCAACAGCAACAGCAACAGCAACAGCAACAGCAATGATGATGGACAAACACGGTGAGGACCATGCTAGATTGCACCCTCACCAATAACGCAGGGAGAACGAGGTCATGACCTATTGCGTCGCCATGTGCCTAGCCGATGGCGTCGTGTTTGCATCTGACTCACGCACCAACGCAGGCGTGGATCACATCGCAACCTTCAAAAAACTGCACGTGTTTGCCCACGAAGATCGGGTGTTGGTGCTGCAAAGCGCCGGCAACCTGGCCACCACTCAAAGCGTGATCAGCCTGCTGGGCGAGCAGCAGCATCAGGATGGGCCAAGCCTTCGCACCGTCAACACCCTGTATGAAGCCGCGACGCTGGTCGGGCAGACCATTCGCAGCGTGATGGCCCGCGACGGCGGCCAGCAGCAGAGCAACGTTAACTTCGGCTGCAACATTCTGCTCGGTGGTCAGATCCAGGGTGAGGGTCACCGCTTATTCCATATCTACCCGGAGGGGAACTTCATCGAATCCTCGGTCGATACCCCCTACTTTCAGATTGGCGAGAGCAAGTACGGCAAGCCCATTATCGATCGCATCATCGACCACAACACAGCGCTGGAAACCGCCATGCAGTGCGCGTTGATCTCGATTGATTCGACCTTGCGCAGCAACCTCTCGGTGGGCCTGCCGCTCGATATCCTGATCTATGAAGGCGACAGCCTCTCGGCCGAGCGCCAATACCGCATCGGCGAACACCACCCCCATTTCCTGGCGCTGCGCAAAGCGTGGGGGGAAGGATTGCAGCAACTGTTTCGCGAGTTGCCCCCTTTCAATCCCTAAGCTTCCGACTTTCCTATTTTCCCTTATGCTTGAAGAGATTAGCCCTGCAATGGAGCCTACATGCGCCGCTTTAACCTGATGCTGACCGGCAGTCGCCTCATTATGTTCCCCTTTTATGTCTCCATGCTGCTGTGCGTACTGCTGCTGATGCTCAAATTCGTCGCCAAGCTCTATGAGCTTTGCAGCAACATCCTCGAGATGCCCTATCTGGATCTGTTGATCGGGGTGCTCACGCTGGTCGATTTTGTGCTGGTGGCACAGATGCTGATCCTGGTTGCCCTGTGCGGCTATGTGCAGTTCATCAAAACCCCGGAGCAGCGGGCAAGCCTTGGCGATAACTGGCTGTATCGAATTGACTTTGTCTCTCTCAAGCTGATTGTCATCAACTCGCTGGTGACCATCTCGGGGATTGAGGTGCTCAAGGCATTTCTCTCTGACGGCGTAACCAACGAAACCGACATGAAATGGTCAGTGATCGTGTTTTTGGCGTTCTCGACCGCCGCCCTGATTTACGCCATCACCGAGCGACTGGCCGATCACAAAGATCATACTGTCGGCAAACGGCAGTGACTCTCGGCTGCAGATCAAAGATGTATTGATAATACTTTTCATTGTAGTTACCCCCATGTACACTTCAGCCCACCCGCAGCCGCAGCGGGTGGGAGTTGATGGATGATTGCGCACCGCCTCACTGTATATCCCGGCACGATTCGACGTTTCTGGCATTGGCTCGCTTGGCACCATCAGGTTGCCGAGGTGCTGCTCTATCTGATGTTTTTCTCCGGATTGATGTTGTGGGAGCCATTGACCCCGCACTGGTCCGTCGCGCGCTGGAACCTGCTGCTGCACGTGCTGCTCTCCCTCTCCCTGTTTCCGCTTTGGTTTGGCGCCTTCTGGCTGTCGCACCGCCGCTTATTGCTGCACAGTCAAAAGTCCTTTTTGCGCAGCACCGGACGCATCATCGAGCTGTTGCTCTTACTGTGCGTCAGTAGCGGTCTGTTTTTGGTGTTGCACGGCACCCCTGGCGATCAGTTGGGCAAAACGGCCAGCTGGTTGCACTGGGCCAGCGCCCTTTCTCTTGCTCCGCTCGTCTTGCGCCACGCCTGGCGCTGGAGCGTATTACGCCTGCGCCGGTGATCATCATGCGTTTCGTTGCCCTGTTATTGACCTTGCTGACCCTCTCCCTGCATGCCCAGGAGATGAGCAGCGGCCTGATTATCGATAAAAGTGGCGAGTCTCTGGTCAGCGCCAACCTCTCGGCAGGCTCGGTGAGTCGGGTCAGCAAAGCCGATGGTAAACCGCTGGCCGAGGTGCAACTGGGCGGCGATCTGCGCCAGATTGCCCAAGGCAGTGACGGCAATTGGCTGGTCTCTGATTACAGCGGCGATCGCCTGCTGCTATTAGGTGCCGATCTCACCTTGAAACGCGCCATCCCGACTGGCCATCGCCCTTACGGTGTCTTGTTTGATCCACAGCATCGCTGGTATTGGGTCACCTTGTTTGAAGCGGGGCGACTGCAGGCTTATGACGAGTCGGGTGAAAGGGTGCTCGATGCCGCCACTGGCGAAACGCCGCGCGGCTTGGCCCTAACCGATGAGGGACGCCTGCTGGTCACCCACTCCATGACTGGCAAGCTCAGTATCTACGCGCTCGGCCACGGCGCCATCTCTGCGCTACCAGCGCCCACCGTGATCACGCTGGCAGAAACCCGCAGCGCCACGGCGACCGATTCACAGGGCTTGCCGCGCCTGCTCGATACCATCGCCCTCTCACCGGATGGTAGCGAAGCCTGGCTGCCTCATGTGCTGTGGAGTTTCAGCCACCCATTTCAGTTCCAAAGCACCGTCTTCCCGGCCATATCAGTCATCGACCTTGATACCAATCAAGAGCGGGTTGATGAGCGCAAGCAGCTGTTTTTACAGATCAATATCCCAAGCGTTGGCAACCGTAGCCAGATTGTCTCCAACCCCTATGCTGCCCGCTTTGCGGGCGATGGCAGTAAAGTCTTTGTGACCCTGGCCGGCTCAGAGGATTTACTGGTGTTTGATCTGTCGCGCAGCGGCAAACAGAACAGCAATCGCCACCGACGCAAGAAGTTTCAAGGCGGAGCCAAGGCGACCCAGTTGCTGCGCCACCTGCCCGGCCAAAACCCGCGCGATCTGCTGGTTGATGGCGACCATATCTATGTGCACAACGCCATGGGCCATGACCTGACCCGCCTATCGACCGGCGGCGCTGCCGCCTTTGCCCGCGTGACGGTCGATACGCCCCACTTTGCCACGCTCGTGACCCACGATCCGCGCCCCGCAGCGCTGGTGCGTGGTGAGCGGCTGTTCCATCTCGGTAACACCGCGGCCAATACGCGCTTTCCCATGGCTGGCGATAACTGGATGAGCTGCAGCTCGTGCCACCTCGACGGTTTTAACTTTACCAACCGCTATCTGATGGCCGCCCACCGCCAGAGCAAGGCCGATAACGCCATCAATGGCCACGTCAACATGATGAACATGGTGGCGGGAGATTTTATCGGTGAGTACCTGCGCATGAGCCAGCAGACCCAAGGCGGCATGGGCCACGATACCCGCGATGGCGCCGAGCCGGTGGACCCAAGCCATCCGCAGCCCGAGGTCAAGGCGATGATGGAAGATCTGCACAGCTTCGTGACCGCCGATGGCAACCTGCCCTATCTGGCCACCTGGCTGCGCCTCGATGCCCCGCGCAGCGATCCGGCCAAGGCGCCGGTCAGTCATCCCAAGGAGTGGCTCAACTCAGCCTCCTGCCAGAGCTGCCACGCCGAGGCCTTTGCTGACTGGAGCGATACCAATCACCGCCTGATGGGCAACTCCCACCCTTACTACAAGGTGGTCCAGGCGCTGGCACGCCAGACCGAGGGTGAAGAGTTTGGTCAATGGTGTCAGGGCTGCCATATGCCGCAGCAGATAATGACAGGTCAAAAGAGTCTGCCAGCAGGCAGTCACATGTTCGAGCAAGGTGGCGCCTCGCTGATTGCGGCCCAGCGCAAGGGCGAGAGCGTGGTCGAAGAGGGCACCGGTTGCTTCTTCTGTCACCGCATCACCCGTATTGAAGATGCCGGCGGTAACGCGGCGCTCACGGTTAATCTCAAGGATCGCGAGCGTTACGTCTTTGAAGATGCCCAAGGTGGCAGTGTCGCCCATTGGTTGGCCGAGCGGCAGATCAATGCCCGTCCGGCCGCTCACAAAACCTCTTATCAGCAGGATTTTTACCGCGATGCGGCACTGTGCAAAAGCTGCCACAACGAGTTTTCACCGGGCACTGGCGCCAATATCGTCAACACCTGGGAGGAGTGGGCCGGCTCGCCCTATGCCACCAGCGAGCGTGTGGACGAGCGGCGCACCTGTATTGATTGTCACATGAACCCCAACCCCGGTAACGGCGGCGCGGCGGTGCCGGGTCGCTCGACAGAAAATGGACCGCTCAAAGCGCGTCTTTATCGCCACAACTTCACCGGAGCCCAGCATCAGCTGGTGGGGCTGCGCAATCCCGAGCTTGAGGCCGAGAGCATTGCCCTGCTTAAATCCAGCGCCAGCCTCACTGCCCGTCTTGAAGACGGTCAACTGGTGGTGCGGGTGACCAACGTTGGCGCCGGCCATGCCTTGCCCACCGGGGTAGCGGATTTTCGTGAGCTCTGGCTTGAAATCAGTGTGAAAAATGGCGCGGGCGACACCGTGCTGCAAAGCGGCCAACCGGTTGATGGCGCGGTGCCCGCCGATGCCCATATGTTTCGCAAAGTCTTTGGCGATAGCGACGGCAAGCCGGTTGGGCTGCGTTTCTGGCGCTATGCCAAGCTGCTTGAGGATACCCGCATTCCAGCCAAGGGTTGGCGCGATGAGCGTTACCCCCTACCGAACGGGGTGAGCGGGCCGCTGGATGTAGAGATCAAGCTCAATTTTCGTACCTATCCGAAGTGGGTGAACGATGCGGTGCGCGCGGCCGAGCCGACGCTGCCCGAGCCCCCTATCCTGACCCTTAACCAACTGCACCTGACACTGGAGTCCTGATGTTTGCAAGTTTCCTCATCACGCTGCGCGAAGGGCTGGAGGCCTTTCTGCTGGTGGGCATCTGCCTCTCCTATCTCGGCAAACTGGGCGCCTCGCGCTACAACAAGTTCATCTATCTGGGCGTCGTGGTGGGCCTGCTCGCATCACTCGCCGTCGCCTTCCTGTTTCAGGTGGTGGTCAGCCAGTTTGAAAGCGAGCGCTACAATCACCTGCTGATGGCTGGCATCTTGCTGTTTGCCACGTTAGTGCTCACCTACATGGCGGTCTGGATGCAAAAGCAGGCCAAAAACCAGGTGGGCGCCATGACGGCACGCATTGATGAAGCAGTCGGCAGCGGCGATGTGTTTGGTCTGGCGTTTCTTGCGTTTCTCGCGGTGATGCGCGAAGGCTTTGAAACCGTCCTCTTCTTCTCCGCCCTGCTCTACTCCGGCCAAGGGGTGGATTTGAGCTCGGGTCTGGCCGGAGCACTCGGCGGTCTGCTGCTGGCTATCGTGCTGGTGTGGCTGCTGCTGCGCTCGACCCGCAAGGTGGCGCTCGCCCCCTTCTTCCGTTGGACCGGGCTGCTGATTATCGTCATTGCCGCCGGGCTGCTCTCGTCGGCAGTCAATATGCTGCAAGCTGCCGGTATCATCACGTTTGGTACCGAGACGGTGTTTAACATCAGCCACATTCTTGATGATCAGGGGGTATTTGGTACCTTCCTGCGCGCCCTGTTTGGCTACAATGCCTCACCGGCAGCCCTGCAACTGAGCGTCTGGGCCTGTTATCTTCTTATTTTCATCACCCTGTGGCATCGGGGTTATCGTGTGCGCCAGCCGCGCACCTGAGTATCGTTTCATGCAGCCACACGTAAATCCTCTGCGGGTCGCCGTCCTCGGCGGCGGCCCTGCCGGTCTGATGGCCGCCTGGCGTCTGCGTCAGGCAGGTCTCGATGTCACCCTGTTTGAGCAAGAGTCCGAGCTCGGCGGCATGTGCGCCACCCAGCGCTTTACAGGCCAGGATGGCAACTATCGCTTTGACTATGGTGGCCATCGCTTTATCACCAAAAATCCCGAGCTGCTCGCCTTTGTTGATGAGCTGATGGGCGATGATCTGCTGCACGCCGAGCGTAAAAGCGTCATTCGCTTTGGCGGTCGCACCTACGACTACCCGCTTAATCTTGGCAATCTGCTGCGCACCGCGCCGCTTGCCCTGATGGCGGGCGCTCTTAAAGATCTGGTGTTGCTGCCATTTGCCAAAAAACCGGCCGACTTTGCCAAGGCCAGTTTTGCGCAGTGGATTCAGGCGCACTTTGGCCGCACCCTCTATCGCCAGTTTTTTGAAGGCTACACCGGCAAGCTGTGGGGCATTGATCCCGCCCGACTTTCAGCCGACTGGGCCGGCCAACGTATCAGCCTTATCGACCTGAAAGATGTGGCGCGCCGGCTGCTGCCAACGCGCAAAGGTGCCCACTCGGTGCGTACCTATGCCCGCAAATACCGCTATCCGCGCTTGGGGTTTGGCCAAATTTATACCCGCCTTGGCGAGCGTCTGCTGGAAGAGGGGGTAACCATTCACACCCTCGCTCGCATCACCGGACTGTCTCAGGAAAATCAGCGCATCACGGGCGTGCAGTGGGAGCAGGAGGGCGAAAGCAAGTGCAGCCAATTTGACTGGGTGATCTCAACCCTGCCGCTGCCGCTTACCTGCCGCCATCTTGGTATTGCCTGTGAGCTTGAGTACCGCAGCCTGCGCTTTGTCAACATGCCGCTTTTGCAAGAGAACCTGTCGGATAACACCTGGCAATACCTCTCCGATCCGCACATTCTTGCCACCCGTTTGCAAGAGCCACGGCGGCGCAGCCCATTTATGGCGCCGCACGGCAAAAGCTCGGTGATGCTCGAGATCCCCTGCAATGCTGGCGATGAGACCTGGAGTGCGCCACTCTCAGCGCTTCGCAGCAAGGTCACCGCCGATCTGGCCAGCCTTGGTGTGGACACTGCGCGTTTGGGTCAGGAGACGTTTGAGGCGCGCAGCGAATATGCCTATCCACTGATGGATCTGGGCTATCAGGCGCGGCGCGATCGCGCCATTCAAGCCTTGATGCCGATTGGTAATCTCATCATGACCGGTCGCCAGGGCACGTTTCGCTACATCTTTACCGATACCGCCATGGAGATGGGACTGATGGCCGCCGACATGGTGATCGACGGGGTGGACAGACGCCACGCCATCTTCAATCATCGCAACGAAAATACGGTGATCGAAACCCAGAGTGTGGCCTGATGGCCCACAGGTGATCGCCACTCAAGGAGAGACGAGATGCATCTCATTGCGCGCATGACTATTGCTGCAACCCTGACCAGCCTGCTGCTCGCCGCCCCCGCCGCCCAGGCTTACTCCTATGCCGCCGCCGGCAAAGAGCCACTGATCGATGCGCGCGAGGTGCTGCTCAAAGGCGGCAGTGACGCCGCGCAAAGCTTAAGCGGTATCGACGAAGAGCTGGCCTATCTGGAGACCCATCACAAGGTCACCCTGCGCGAGCCGCTCAAAGCGGCCGTGACGGCCGGCAAAACCGATGAGGTGGCCAGCTTGCTAAATCGCGCCTACCGCGCCGAAATTGAGCGCCGGCTGGAAGGGGCCGAGCAGAATCTGGGGGATTACCAAAGCGCCAAGGTGTTGGTGGTTAAATCCAAGCGTTTCCTCGATCTGGTGCTGCCGGCCCTGCCCGAGAGCCATCGCAAGGCGGCCGAGCAAGAAATTGCCAATGTGCTCAAAGCCATCGGCAACCCCGGCGTGTTTGGTGTGGGCGCCGCCCCAGCCGATAGCGCCGCCTTTAAGCAGGCAGAAACGGCTTTGATGCAGGCTCTCGCGCCGCTGTGATATATCGCCGGGATCTGGCTCGCGGGTTGCAACTGAGTTGGCCAGAGGCCAACTGGTCCATCGCGCCGATGCTGGCGCTGCTGCAACTGGTCTGGATGGGGTGGTTGTTTGCCCACCCAATCTCACTTGACTCTGACGATGCCCTTAACTTTGCCCACGGCGTGGTGCGCTTTAGCGTGCTGGAGTTCTCCCCCCACTTTCCCGGCTACCCCGGATTTATTGCGCTGGCGCGTCTGGTTGCGCTGGTTGCGCCCTCCCCCGACGCCGCCGTGCAGTGGGCGGCGCTGCTGGGAAGCGCCGCCATACCGCCACTTGGGGCCTGGTTTGGGGTGCGACTTTGGCAGCAATCCCGACTGCTCGCGCCCCTGTGGCTGGCTCTGCTGGCCCTGCCGCTAACCCCGGCGCTGGCGTTATCCGGGCTCTCGGACGGACCGGCGCTGGCCGCCTGGCTCGGCGCCCTCATTGCGCTGTCTTACGGCCGCGCAGCGGGGAGCGGTCTGTGGCTGGCACTGATGCTGGCGCTACGTCCCTCTTATGCGCCGCTACTGGTGCTGCCGATGTGGCTATTGTGCCTGCCGCCCGCCCACTGGCACTTACCCAGACGGGCGTTATTACGGGCACTCTGGCCCATCGCGCTGGTGGGCGGAGTCTGTCTGGCATTTATCTGGCAGGCCGATGGCGCCGCCTACTTTAGCGAGGGCATGCGCTTTACCAGCGGCCATTTTACCCTGTGGGGCAATACCGCCTCGCACCACGCCAGTCGCCTGCTAAGCTGGCTGTCTCAAGCCAACAGCCAGTTTTCATGGCTCTGGCCGCTTTTGCTCTGGCCCCTGTGGCGCGCCGCTTGTGCACTGCCGCCGCCGCTTCGCCGCGCCCTGCTGGCCGGTTGGCTGGTGCTGCTTGGTTGGACACTATGGGGGCAAAATCCCGATAACGCCCGCCATCTGGCGCCGCTGGCACTGCTTTCGCTGATCCTTGCAGCCGGCGCGGTGCGCCCACTGCTGCTGGCTGCCGGTGCACTGGCCGGATTATTGACCACCTTGTCGTCGCCAGCGCCGAGCCCCACGGCTCAGGCGCTCACGCTGGCTGAGCAATACTGCCCGGCGCTGGTGACCAATTGGGGGGTGCGTCTGGCACGCGAAACCACCCGACTGCCGGTGACCGACGCCTGGTACACCGCTGATGCTGTCTTGGCGCAAGCGCACGGCGCCTGCCGTCTGACCCGGACCCGCCCGGTCGGGGCCGCCTGGAAAGTAAGCCGCCTGCATAGCGAGCCGGAGCTCTGGCTGCAATCGCCCCAGGCCACGGCGGCCTCTGTTACACTGCAATAGACGTTTCTTCAAACCAAGGACGCTTGATGTCAACGCCCCCCATCTCCCCACTGGTGCTCTATCTGCTGCTCGGCGCACTCGGCGGCCTGACTCCGCTTGCCATCGACATGTACCTGCCCGCCATTCCGGCGCTGGCCCGTGAGCTCGGCACCACCATCGACGGCGCCCAACTGACGGTGAGCGCCTTCTTGGCCGGCTTTGCGGTTGGACAACTGTTCTATGGCCCGATGGCGGACAGCTTTGGCCGCAAACCGGTGATCATCGCCGGGCTCATTATGTTTGCCCTTGCCTCGGTGGGCTGCGCCCTGGCAGAGACCCTGCCCCAACTGCTGCTGTTTCGGGTGCTGCAAGCGGCCGGTGGTGCGGCGGGCGCCGTGGTGGTCAATGCCCTGCTGCGCGATATGTTTGAAAAAGAGGCGTTCTCCCGGGCCATGTCATTCGTGATCCTGGTGATGACGCTGGCCCCGCTGGCGGCGCCCATCCTTGGCGGATACATCACAGCGCACGGCAGCTGGCAGGCGATCTTCTGGCTGCTGGTGGTCGTGAGCCTGGCCGTCGCCGTGCTGATGATGGTCTCCATTCCCGAAACCCTCTCGCCGGAACGACGCCAGCCGCTGCAGCTCGGGCGCGTGGTGGGCAACTACGGCCGGGTGCTGAAAAGCCGTCCGGCCATGGGCTATGTGCTGTGCGGCGCCTTTGCCAGCGCCGGCATGTTCTCGTTTCTAAGCGGCTCGCCCTATGTCTATATCGAGTATTTCGGTGTGCCAACCCAGCACTATGGCTGGCTGTTTGGCCTTAACGTGCTGCTGATGATGGTGGTGACCTTTGCCAACAGCAAGCTGGTGCGCGGCATTGGCTCTGAGCATATGCTGCGCCACGGGCTGATGATCCTGCCGGTCGCGGGTATTGTGCTGGTCGTGTGCAGCCTGACCGGTTTTGGCGGCCTGTGGGGCGTGGTGATACCTGTGATGTTCTACGTCGGCCATATCAGTTTGGTCGGTGCCAACGCCATGACCGGGCTCCTTAGCCACTTCTCTCAGGCAGCCGGAACGGCGGCAGCCCTGGCCGGAACCCTGCGCTTTGGGATTGGTGCGCTGGCAGGCGCGCTGGTCAATCTGGTGCCGCCCACCTCGCCGCTGCCGATGGCGCTCAATATCGCCGGTTGCGGCATTCTGGCCTCGGCCAGTTACTGGTTACTGACTGCGCGCAAATAGCACAAATAACATGGGGAGCCGCGGCTCCCCATGCTGATGATGCTTACTCTTTCTTGCCAAATCCTGATTGCTTTAAGGTGTGGCCGCTGCTGTTATGCCAGGCATCGAGGCCGCTGCGGTTATTGCCGGCCACCAGACTGGCCGCCAGACTCGGGCTGTTAAAGAGCTGGTCCTGGCTAAAGCGAAAGCCCTCCTGATGGGGCTCGAGCACCCCCTTGGCAAGCAGCTCTTCGCGCAGCTCAATCACCGCTTCACGCAGCGACGCCGCATCCTCACCATTGGTCGTTGAGCCGGCCAGCACCATAAAGCCCGGGCTATGACGCTTGCCCACCGGATACCCCTGCGCCTCGGCGCCCTTGACCGAGAAGTGATAGATCTCCCGCTCACCGGGGCGGCTTTCGGCCAGCGCCCGCTGCAGGGCCATCAACTCTTCATAGATGTCGATGGGTACCACGGCAGCCTGACGGTTACCCTTGCTGTCAACGATGAAGCTCACCTGTTTTTGTAACATCCCTGCACACCCCGTATCAGCCAATAGCGACTATTGTAACCAGTAGATTCCAGCGCGATCCAGCACCATGCTGTGACCGTTTTGCAAGCCAGCTCACTCCTTGGCATAGTGATAAGCTATTGACACAGCAGGATATGCACCATGATAAGCCTTGAGGGCGTCAGCAAGCACTTTTTGGCAGGAAACGCTCCGGTCACCCTGTTTGAGGAACTCTCCTTAACCCTTGCTCCCGGCACCTTGCATCTGCTGCTCGGTCAAAGCGGCTCGGGCAAGTCAACCTTGCTTAACCTCATCGCTGGATTGCTGCCGCCCGATAGCGGCGCCATTAGCCTTGAAGGGCGCCGCATCGACAACCTAACAGGCGAAGCGCGAGCACGCCTTCGCGCCGAGATCTTTGGCATCGTCTATCAGGAGTACAACCTGCTGCCAACCCTCAAGGTATGGGAGAACGTCGCCCTGCCCCTTGAGATCAATCGGCGATCAGTCGATCACGGTCGCATTGATGCGCTGCTCGAGCGCCTCGGGGTTGCGCCCCAGCGTAACCAGTTTCCTGACACCCTCTCGGGCGGACAGCGCCAGCGGGTCGCGCTGGCCCGCGCCCTTATCCACCAGCCGCGCTGGCTACTGGCCGACGAGCCGACCGGTAGCCTTGATGAGCATAATGCCGCCCAGGTAATGGCGCTGTTGGTCGAAGCGGTGCGCGAGCAAGGCTGTGGTTTGCTGCTGGTCAGCCACAACCCGGCTTATGGCGCGCTGGCAGATCGGGTGTTACACCTCGAGGGAGGTCAGCTGTATGAGTCTCTCCCTTAAATCCTTACTGCGCCTTTATCGAAGCCACCCCTGGCTGTTGATCATGAGTCTGTGTGGTCTGCTGCTGGGCTCTGCGCTGGTGGTCGCCATCGATTTGATTAACCACAGCGCCCGCACCAACTTTGTCAGTGCCCGCACTCAGGTCGAGGGGCAGGCCAACTGGCGATTGGCGCCGCCAGGTGGCATCAACGAGCGGCGTTATACCGAGCTGGTCACGACCGTGCCGCACCTTGACGCAGCGCCGCAAATCCATGCCTGGCTGCGCGATAATCAGCGCCGCCCTTGGCAACTGATCGGCATTGATCCGCTCGCAGGCGGCCCGCTCGATGCCCTTTTTTCTGGCAAAGCGCCCGAGCTTACCACCCAAAACGAGCACGCAGTCTGGCTCTCGCGCTCTGAGGCGAAGCGTCAGGACTGGCAGATTGGGCAAAGCCGCACCTTTTATCTGGGGGAGCGACCACTGACCCTGACCCTCGGCGGGGTCATTGATGAAGGGAGCATTGCGCTTGACCGCCTGCTGGTGACCGATATCGGTCTGGCGCAGCAGTGGCTGGGGCGCGAAGGCAGGCTCGATCGCCTCTATTTTCACTTGGACGATGCAAGCCGCGCACGCCTTGAAAAACATCTGCTGCCCGGTGAAGTGCTGGAGCGCACCGGCCCGGAGCTCGACGCCAGCCGCCTTGGTGATGCGCTGGCACTCAATCTCACCGCCCTGTCGCTGCTGGCGCTTGCCGTCGGATTGTTTCTGGCCTTTAACGCCCAGCGCTTTGTTCTATCACTGCGTCGCCCCCATCTGGCGCGTCTGATGATCATCGGTGTTAGCCCCCATCAGCTGCTCAAGCTGTTGGTGGTTGAACTGCTGCTGATCACCGGCGTGGGCACTGCGCTGGGTATGTTGCTTGGCGTGGGTCTTGCCGATCTGCTGATGGGGGGCGTGAGCCAGTCTCTGAGCGATCTCTACGGCCCCAACCCCATCGATCTGCTGCGCCTGACGCCGCTCACCTTTATCAAAAGCGCCCTGCTCTGTCTGGCCGGTACCCTGGCCGCCAACTTACCGGCCTGGCGCAGCCTGCTCTCAGAGCCGCCGCTACACCTGCTCACGCCGGCGGCGCTGCCGGTGCGACCGCGTCTTCGCCGCGGCACCGCGCTGCTGATGCTGCTGACCGGCACCCTGTGCTTGTGGCGTGAAGAGAGCGGGCTGGTCGGCGCCTTGCTGGTGTCGGCCTGCTGGCTACTGGCGATGGCGCTGCTGCTGCCCGATCTGCTCTCACCACTCTTGCAGGCACTGCGCAATCGGCGGCGACAGGGCGATGGCGCATGGCGCCTGCGCCTTGCCATGGCTGAGACGCACTTCCAGTTTGACCGCACGGCAGTGGCCGTGATGGCGCTGCAACTGGCGATTGCGGCGGCGATCGGCATCGGCGTGATGGTGGCAAGCTTTCGTACCAGCGTTGAGCAGTGGCTGCATCAGCGGCTGGCAGCCGATCTCTATGTCACGGCGCTGCGCGATCCACAAGGCGGCCACCCGGACCTGCCAGCCAACATCGTCAGCGCACTGGAAGGTCAATCGATCTCGCTATCACGCCGCCGCACCGACGAGGCGCTCTATCAGGGCAAGCCCATTGAGTTGGTGCAGATGGATCTGCTGCCGGCCCTGATGCGAGGCTATCCGCTGCTCGCCGGCAACTTGCCAAATGGCAGCGGTGAAGCACTGGCCAGCGAGCCACTGATGCGGCGCTATCATCTACGCCTGGGTGAGCGGCTGACCATTGCTGCGCCAGGAGGTGAGCAGCAACTTCGCATCAGCGGCGTCTATCGCGATTACGGCAGTGACAAGGGACAACTACTACAAGCCATGTCCCCCGCCGCGCCGCCCCAGTCGCTGGCGCTGTTTGGGCTGACCGATGAGCAGATTCAGAACGTCAGTGAGCGCTACGGCGAGCAGGCACGCCTGCTACCGGCGCGCGCCATCCTCACCCAGGCGCTGGCCATTTTCGATCAGACCTTTGTGGTAACCGAGCTGCTCAAGCTGCTGATTTTACTCATCGCCGTGGTCGGCATCACGGTCGCCTTCATGGTGCTGGGGCTGTCCCGTGCCCCCTGGCAGCGCAGCCTGCATGCTCTTGGCGTCACCCGGCGCGATACGCTGGTGCTGCAACTGTGGCAAGGGGCGATATTGGGAGTATTGACCGCAGTGCTCGCATTGCCGGTCGGCTATGGACTGGCCTGGGTCTTGATTGAGGTCGTCAATCCACGCGCCTTTGGTTGGACGCTCGCCTTCTCACCCGCTTGGTCACAGGCCATGCTGGCCCTGCTGCTGGCGCCGGTTTCGGCGATAGCGGCCTCGGCGCTCGCCTGGCGCCTGACTCAAGGAGCAAACCGATGATCTGCAGGCCTCACACTTATCTCGGTACTCTGACCACGCTCAGCGTGATGGCCACGCTCTGCGTGGTGGCGCTGCTGTGCGCCCCGGCCACGGCCGCAGAGCAGGATCTGGGCAGCGTATTAAGTGGCACGGCGGATGACTTTCGCAAAGCAGAGCGCAATGTGCCGATAAACTTGCCAAACGATCACGCCGCCCACCCGGATTATCGCTCCGAATGGTGGTATCTTACCGGTCAGGTTCGCGATCAGCAGGGCCGCGAATATGGTCTGCAGTGGACCTTGTTTCGCCAAGGCATCGAGCCCGGTGAGCGCGCCGCCAACCCTTGGCGCATTCCACAGTTTTGGCTGGCGCAGGTGGCCGTGACCGATTTGGCCACCGGCCGCCACCTAAGCGATGAGCGGCTCAGTCGACAAGGGCCAGGCCTCGCGGGCGCCAGCCATGGCCGCTATTGGCTGCGCGATTGGGCATTGGCCTCCAGCGGCGCAGAGTTGTTTCCGGCCCGGCTTACACTCGCTGCCAAGCCCTTTGATCTGGCGCTCTCCGTCACCAGCCACAAGCCGGTTATCTTGCAAGGTGATCGCGGTTTTAGCGAAAAGAGCGAAGGCAATGCCTCGTTCTATTACTCCTACACCCGACTTGGACTCAGCGGCACCTTGCTGCTTGATGGACAGATGCGCCAGGTCAGCGGCGAAGGCTGGTTTGATCACGAGTGGAGCAGCAGCGTGCTGGCCGACTGGCAAGAAGGGTGGGACTGGTTCTCGCTGCAACTCGATGACGGGCGCGAATTGATGTTGTTTCGCCTGCGCAGCAAAGCGGGCAGTCAGCAACGCGATCGCCGCTACGGCATAGTGATCGACAAAACCGGGGACTCACACTTGATTGCCCCCGACGCCATCACCCTCACCCCTGGCAAACGCTGGAAAAGCCCGGATGGACACCACTATCCGGTGCAGTGGCAGATCCATAGCGGCGAGCTTCAACTCACCGTAACCGCCCGGCAAAACGATCAAGCCATGCATGGCCGCTTTGCCTATTGGGAGGGCGCCGTGCTGGTCAGTGGCGATGCCACAGGCCGTGGTTATCTCGAGATGACGGGGTATTAAAGCAGGCATGCCTTCGCGCATGCTGCAATAGATGCTAACCCTCGCCTGCCTTGGTCAAAAACGCCAAGGATTGGCGGTTAAAATGCTCCGGCTGCTCCACATTGCAGACATGGCCGCAGCCATCGATCACCGCCAGATGGCTATGGGGATCGCGCTCGACCTGCTCGCGCACCGGGGCCAAAAACAGGTAATCCTCTTCGCCCATGATATAGAGAGTGGGAATGGCGACCGGTCGCTCACGAAAGTAGCGCATCAGCGGGTTCACATCGGTGGCAAGCCTGAACCAGCGTTTAAACTCCTGCTGGCAGAGTTTTCGGGCCTCGCGCACAAATAACAGCCGCGACTCTTCGTGGCGTTTGCGCGGCATCATGATGAAAGCGAACAGCCGGTAGAGCCACATATAGGGCAGGATATGCTGGCCAAGACGCCCCAGTTGCACCAACACCCGCGAGCGGATATCGAAGCGTAAAATCGCACCGCCCAGCACCATGCTGCGCACCCGCTCCGGGCAGAGCTCGGCCAGATGGCGGATCAGGATAGAGCCCAGAGACATGCCGACAAAATGGGCCTCGCGGATCTGCAGGTGATCAAGCAGCCGAACGATATCCTCGGTGACGGCGCGAAAACTGTAACGCCCCTTGACCACCTGCTGCAGAGTATGGGACTGGCCATGGCCGCGCAGATCGAGCAGCAGCACGTTGAAACGTTCACGAAAAGCCTTGAGCTGGCGAAACCAGATGGTCGAACTGCCACCAGCGCCGTGGACAAACACCACCCACTCCCGTTCCGGGCCGAGCTCATAGGTCTTGTGATACAGCATGCTTTTCCTTCTCGTCTTCCTTCCCCGCAGGGCTATACTGGGCGCCTATTCTAGCAAAAGAGGCGGCCGCAACCTTGATGACGCTCAGTGCCCTGCGAGAACACCTGCTTTCACTGCCCGGTGCGACCGAAGACACCCCGTTTGGCCCGGAATATCTGGTCTATCGCATCGCCGGCAAGATGTTCGCACTGGTGCGCTGGCAAACCGAGCCGATGCAGGTCAACCTCAAATGCAACCCGGATCTGGCCCTGCTGCTGCGTGAAATCCATCCCGAGGTCACCCCTGGCTGGCACATGAACAAGCAGCACTGGAACACGGTCACCTTAACGGCGAGCCTCGCCACTGATCTCTGGCAAGGCTGGATTAAGCACTCCTATGAGCAGGTGTGCGCCGGATTGCCCAAACGTCAGCGTCCAGATGCCCATGCTGAACATCGCTCCCTTAACCCCAGCTGACTATGGGGCGCTGGCCAGTTTGTTTGCGCAAACTGTGCGCCAAAGCACAGGGGATCACTACAGCGTTGCCCAGCGCGAGGCGTGGGCGCAGGGTGCGCTTGACCCGCGTTTTATCAACGCGCTGCGAGAAAGTCTGGGCTGGGTAGCCTGGTGGCAGTCACGGCGTATCGGCTTTGTCACCCTGGATACCAGCGCTCATGTGGGGCTGCTTTACGTGGATGCGGCGCATCAGCGCCAGGGGGTGGGCGGCAGTTTGCTCGATACGCTGATGGCGTTTGCCCGACTGCAGCGCCTGCCCCGGTTGGAAACCGAAGCCAGCCTGCTCAGCCTTGGACTATTTTTAAGCAGGGGATTTAACGTCTGCGCCGTGGAGCAGGTTGACCGAAAAGGGGTCATCTTTACACGACATCGACTGCAATGCCTGTTGTCAATGCCCTTATCATCACTACAATAAGCCAGTTTTTCAATTGGATAGGTGTAAGCATCATGGTGGTCGACAGCGAAGGGTATCAGGCGCTCATCGAATATCTGGTCGAGAGTCTGGCTCTGTTTGAGCAAAAGGGAGAAGAGAGTGGCGGCGAGACCATTGAAGATATGGTCAGCAATCAGGTCGCCGGTAATCTGATGGCGATCTGTGAACAAAATCCGCATATCGACGCCAAGATGCGTTTTGTCATCATGCAAGAGGCCGATGCCGTGGTGGCCGACTTGGAAGAGGTGCTCTCCGCCGTCTGGCAACGCACCCCCACCGTCCCCCAGCGCGAATTTCTGAGCGAATTTATCAACCTTATCAAGAATCTGTTCGACAGCACGCTGCGCTAACGCGCGCCAGAGCACTGCCCCCACCCCATCCGTGCAAATAAAGAAACGGGCCGTCCTGTCTCACAGGTACGGCCCGGCTTGCTGTCACTAAAAGGGGAAGAAGCGTCTGGTCTCAAGGTCCCCTCCCTGGGCACCTTACTATTGAGACAGAGGGCTGAAAAATAAGTTCCCACCATTTCAACTTTTTTACGCAATCCCCTGCAGCCCTTTACTTTTGCAGGTTCGGCGGCAGACACACCCCGATCCCACCCAGTCCACAGTACCCTTCCGGATTCTTGGCCAGGTATTGCTGGTGGTACTCTTCGGCGTAGTAGAACGGGGTCAGCGGCAGGATCTCGGTGGTGATGGCTCGCGCATCGCCACTCTCTTGCATCGCTTGCTGATACGCGACGAGGCTCGCTTCGGCAGCGGCTTTTTGCGCCTCATCGGCATAAAACAGCACGGAGCGGTATTGAGTGCCGATATCACCACCCTGACGCATGCCTTGCGCCGGATCATGATGCTCCCAGAACAGACGCAGCAGATCGGCGTAACTGATGACGGCAGGATCAAACACGATCTGAACGGTTTCAGCGTGGCCGGTCTGTCCAGTGCACACTTCCTGATAGGTCGGATTGGGCGTAAAGCCCCCTTGATAACCGGCAGCCGTGGACCATACCCCTTCCTGCTGCCAGAACAGACGCTCGACGCCCCAGAAACAGCCCATGCCGAGCCAGGCAACCGAGAGACCGGCTGGCCAAGGGGCGAGCATGCCGTTGCCGTTAACGAAATGCACGGGGTTGACCGGCAGCGGGGATGCACGACCCGGCAGCGCGTCAGCGGCCGTGATCATGTGGGTTTTCTCCATGACAGACTCCTGTAATTCCATGAGAGCCCGACAATAGAGGAGAAGCGCCAGCCAATCAACCCGAACCGACAGGGGTTATACGATCCAGAAACCTTCTACCTGGCCGCTGGGGCTCACTTGCAGATGGATGAGCCACTCATCTTCGCTGGCACAGAATAATCCTTTCCAGACCAGCAGTTGGTCATGTCCCCGTCGCAAAGAGGTGACAAACTCCAGTTTGCGGCACTGCCCAAACGCATCACGAAAGGCACTGGCGCCCTTGTCGAAGCGATCACCGGCATGCTTGGCAAACCATTCGGGGCTGACCAGTTGGGAGAAGGTCTCTTTATCGGCGCTGGCATAGGCCGCCAGCAGTTGCTGCAGCAAGGGAGCAAAGCGGGCGGTCAGCTCATCGGCGGCAAGGGGAGTGTCGCTAAAGTCATTCATGAGATCACCTTGAATGGCCACACATGGATGACCTGATACTAGCATGTTGAATTATCCTTGCGCCGCAGAATAAATACTCTTGATTTATGCATTGATTTTCATATATTGACGCTATTAATGACTATCTATCTTCTCGAAAGGATCCTGCAGTGCGTGAACGTGATCCGGCGCTGGTGAATGCGTTTCGGCAATCGACCCCTTATGTCAATTTTCACCGGGGCGGTACCTTTGTTCTGATGATCGGTGGCGAAGCCTTCGCCCACCCCAACTTCAATAACATCATCAATGATATTGCCCTGCTGCAGACGCTCGGTATCCGCCTGGTGCTGGTGTTTGGTGCCCGTCCACAAAATGACGAGGCGCTGGCGCGGGTGGGGATCGCCCCCAACTTTCACAAGCAGACCCGGGTCACCGACGAAGAGAGTCTGGCCATCATCAAGCAGGTGTGTGGTGGCATGCAGTTCGAGATCACCTCGCGTCTGTCGATGGGGTTGAGTAACACCCCGATGCAGGGCGCCCGCATTAGCGTGGTGAGTGGTAACTTCGTCACCGCCCAGCCGCTGGGTGTGGATGAAGGGGTCGACTACTGCCTGAGTGGCAAGGTGCGCCGGGTCGATGTGGAAGGGGTCCAGCGTCAGCTCGATCAAAACCATCTGGTGCTGGTCTCCCCCATCGGCTGCTCGGTCACGGGCGAGAGTTTTAACTTAAGCTCCGAAGAGGTGGCCCAGCGTATCGCCATCGACATTCACGCCGACAAGCTTATCTGTTTTGGCTCCCATCAAGGGGTACTGGATCGTAACGGTCAGGCCATCTCCGAATTGTTCCCGGAAGAGGCCGAGGAGCTGCTCTGCCTGATGCAGCGCGACGGGGATCATCTCTCCGGTACGGCTCGCTATCTGCGCGCGGCGATTGCCTCGTGCCGCGGTGGCGTCCCTCGCTCCCATCTGGTGAGCTACAAAGAAGATGGCGCCCTGCTGCAAGAGCTGTTTACCCGGGAAGGGGTGGGCACCCAGATCGTGCGCGAAAGCGCCGAGCGGGCGCGCTCTGCCACCATCGACGATATTGGCGGCATCCTTGAGCTGATCCGTCCGCTCGAAGAAGAGGGCATTCTGGTGCGTCGCTCTCGCGAGCAACTGGAGATGGAGATCGAACACTTCACTGTGATCGCCCGTGATGGCCTGATCATCGGCTGCGCCGCGCTCTATTGCTTTCACGAAGAGGCGATGGCCGAGATGGCTTGCGTGGCGATCCATCCGGATTATCGCAGCGGTAGTCGCGGCGACATGCTGATCGCCAAAGTCACCGAGCACGCCCGCAAACGCGGTATTGCGCGGCTGTTTGTACTGACCACCCGCTCGATCCACTGGTTCCAGGAGCGTGGTTTTACGCCGGTGTCGGTAGAAGATCTGCCGGTTGCCAAACAGCGCCTTTATAACTGGCAGCGCCGCTCGAAAATTTTGCTCAAAGAAATTTGAAGAAATAACCACATGTCAGAGTCAGTCGCCTTCCTTGCCGCCAAACAAGATTGGAGATTGACAAGGATCGCGATCACAGGTTATTTGTTTTTTTACTCCACCGCCCAAGGGTGGAGCCAGAAGAGGAGCGTTGCCCAGGCAGCCTGAACGAGGAGACCGGTCTCCAGCGATGTCAGGTCAGGGGGAGCAGCGCCGAGATGTGAGAGCGAGCCGGCAGCGCACTCCATCGGCTACGGGGGCTGAATCCCCCGGGCTGTCATCGGTGAAGGGAAATCCTTCTAGGTGGAGCGCTTCTGGCCGGGATAAATTGCTGTTCCTGCCATTTTTTCGCTTCCCCTGTCTGACGCCCGATGTTAACCGGCTTTTTATTGATAGACAGGAGTTTTCATGACCGCTCTCAACGTCGCCAAGTTTGGCGGCACCAGCGTGGCCGATGCCACCGCCATGGGCCTTAGCGCCGACGTCGTTGTTGCCAATCCGGATACCCGTCTGGTGGTGCTCAGTGCCAGTGCCGGCGTCACCAATCTGCTGGTGGCAATTGCCAACGGACAACTCGATGACGCGGCCCTGGCTGAACATCTTGGCAAGTTGCATCAGATCCAGCACAACATCCTGACAGCGCTGGGTAATCCGGCCGAGGTGGTGGCCATTATCAACAGTCAACTTGATGAAGTCGCCACGCTGGCCGCCCAGGCACGCCAACACAGCGACGCCGAGTTGGCCGATCGCCTGATTGCTTATGGCGAGATGATGTCAAGCCGCCTGTTTACCGAGCTGTTGAACCAGCGCGGCCACCGCGCCGTGTGGGCTGACGTGCGCACGTTATTGCGCACCGACAGCCGCTTTGGCAAAGCCAACGTGGATTTGGACACCACCCGCGCCCAATGCCAGCGTGAGATCGGCGGCCTGATGAACGATGCCATCGTGGTCACTCAAGGTTTTATCGGCGCTGACAGCGAAGGGCGCACCACCACCCTCGGACGCGGCGGCTCGGATTACAGTGCGGCCCTGCTCGGTGAAGCCTTGGACGTGGCCACCATCGAAATTTGGACCGATGTCCCCGGCATCTACACCATGGACCCGCGTCTGGTGTCCCGTGCCAAGCCGATCCCCGAAATCACCTTTGCCGAAGCGGCCGAAATGGCCACCTTCGGAGCCAAGGTACTGCACCCCTCAACGTTGCAACCGGCCGTGCGCCAGAACATTCCGGTGTTTGTCGGCTCGAGCCGCGATCCGGCAGCCGGTGGTACCTGGATCCGCGCCGAGACCAGCTCCAGCCCGCTGTTTCGTGCCGTGGCCCTGCGCCGCAATCAGGTGCTGCTGACCCTGCACAGCCCGAACATGGTGCACGCCTACGGCTTTTTGGCCGAAGTGTTTGGCATTCTGGCCCGCCACCGCATCTCGGTCGATCTCATCACCACCTCGGAAGTGAGCGTGGCGCTGACCCTCGATCATACCGGTAGCCAGACCAACGGCGATTCGCTACTCAGCGAGGCGGTACTGGCTGAGCTGGGTGCCCTGTGCAAGGTGAAAGTTGAAACGGGCCTGTCGCTGGTTGCCCTGATCGGTAACCGCATGAGCGAAGTCAACGGCGTAGGCGGCCAGGTGTTTGCGGCCATCGACAGCCACAATATCCGCATGATTTGCTACGGCGCCAGCACCCATAACCTCTGCTTCCTGGTTAACGAGGCTGAGGCAGTCAATATTGTCAACTGCCTGCACCACGGCCTGATTGGCTAAGCCTCTCTAGACCCAAAATGCACAAGGCCCGCAACTGCGGGCCTTGGTTTTTATGGCATTGCATCCCTACCCCAGTGTTAACAACCACTGGGCCAGCGCCAACATCAGTGGCAGAGTCAATACACTGAGCAGCGTCGAGAGGGTCAGTGTTTGCCCGATAAACTGGGTATCGCGCCCGGTCAGCTGGGCAAAAATCACCGTAATGCCGGCCACCGGACACGCCATCAACACCAGCGCGCACAGCAGCAGTTCGGCCTCAATACCCAGCCACCACATCACCAGCAGGCAGATCAGTGGAAATAGCAGGTTACGCAGCAACAGGCAGAGCCAGCCAGCCGGGGTGGAGAGAATGCCAGCAAAGCGGATGCGACTCATGGCGGCGCCAATGATCATCATCGACAACGCGGTGTTGAGATTGGCCACATAGTGCAGGCTCTGCTGCAGGGCGCCCGGCAGGTGCCAACCGGTTAAAAACATCGGCAACCCCACCACAGCGGCCAGGATATTGGGATTAGTCAGCGACTTTTTCAGGGCAGTGCGATCAAACTGACCGCTAAAGAGCATCAGCCCGTGGCTCCAGGCAAAAATGCCGTTGACGGTGATAAACACCGAGCCATAGAAAACGCCCGTGCTTCCCTGCAGCGCGCTGATAAGCGGTATGCCCATAAAGCCGCAGTTGGGGTACACACTGGCTGCGCGCATCTCGGCCAGACGACCGGTATGGCGCAAGGTGCGGCCATTGAGAAATAACCGGGCCAGCACGATACAGAGCAGATGCAGGCCGGCGGTGATGATAAACATCTCAAGGAAGTTATGCAGCCGCGCCTGGCTAAAGGGTGCCTGGAACGAATAGAGAATAAGGCAGGGCATTACGATGTAGCACAACAGCCAGGTGAGCTTTTGGCTGACGTGCTCGTCGAGCACGCGAAAACGGGCCAGTGCAAAACCGAGCCCCATCAATACGAACAGGATGATGACCTGATTGACCATGGTCAGAATGGGCATCCTCTCCTCCTTCAGAGAGGTGGCCAGCCACCGCCGGCCGTTACGTTACATCAAGGCGGTATCAACCGCCCGCTCAGCCACCCCAGAAGTGACGCCACAGATAGGAAAAGGGCAACACCAGTAGCAGGGCTGGCAGAAAATTGACCACGGCAAATTTCATGATCTGGGCAATCCGCAGCCCCACCGCCAGCATGATGATGCCGCCAACCGCACTGAAATCGGCATAGGCCACCGCATCCATATAGGGCATAACGACACTGGCTCCGGCAAACAACACCACCTGCACCAAAAATTGCACCAGCGCGATGGCAGCCACGCTCGGGCCCAGGCTAATGGCAAAAATGATGGCGGTGATAAAATCCATCATCGACTTCACCAGCAGCAATTGGTAGTCCCCATTGAGGCCTTCTGTCATGGCGCCGACCACACCGAGGCCGCTGGCCCCAAACAACACGATGATCGCGGTAAACTGACCGGCAAATTCATCCGAGGTCAGCCCGTGCGGCAGCGGTAGCCAGCGTTTGCAGCGCTGCTGCAGCGCCTTGGCGGCCCGACTGACGCCGTGCTCAAGATAACAAAATTCACCGATAGCCGTACCGAGGATCAGCGCCATCACCATCACCGGCAGAAAGTGCACTTTGACGATCATACTGATACCGATCGCCGCTGAGGCTAAGGCAAACGTTGCTGGCAGCCCTTTTTGCAAACGTTCGGGGATAAAACGGGCCAGGCGAGCGCCGGCCAAGCCGCCAAAGATAATGGCGCCGCTGTTGATTAGTGGACCTAACATGCTTTTCCCTCATGGCAATTGCTTGCCGTGACCTGTAACACGCAAGTCCAGACTGCCGGGAGGGCCAAACGGCCGATAAGATGAGATAAGGCAGAGCGGAGAGGCAGCCGCGAAGGGGTATGTAAACGCACACCCGGCTACCTGACTAGGCAAGCGAGAGCTAGCATATCACGTGGTTTCAGGTGCGACCAGAAGATGCGTGAGCGAGATCACATCAGTGATAGAGGGCTCAGACGGCGGTAGATAAAGAAAGGGAAGGCATTCGCCTTCCCCTGTTCATGACCCACTAAATCGGGCTTATCAGGCGCGATCGAGCAGGATGTTCAGCATGCGGCGCAGCGGCTCAGCCGCCCCCCACAGCAGTTGGTCACCCACGGTAAAAGCCGAGAGATATTCCGGGCCCATGTTGAGCTTGCGCAGACGACCCACCGGAACGCTCAGGGTACCGGTCACCGCAGCCGGGGTAAGTTCACGGGCGCTGATATCGCGCTCGTTCGGCACCACCTTGACCCAGTCGTTATGCGCCGCCAGCAGTGCTTCGATCTCGGCCAGTGGCAGATCCTTCTTGAGTTTGATGGTAAAGGCCTGGCTGTGGCAGCGCAAAGCGCCGATACGCACACACAGACCATCGACCGGCACCGGCGCCCCTTCAATACCGAGGATCTTGTTGGTCTCGGCCTGACCCTTCCACTCTTCACGGCTCTGGCCGTTGGGCAGGGCGGTGTCAATCCAGGGGATCAGGCTGCCGGCGAGCGGCACACCAAAGTTATCGACCGGAAGCGTGCCCGAACGGGTCTTCTCGGTGACCTTGCGCTCAATCTCGAGGATGGCTGACGCCGGGTCGGCCAACTCAACCGCCACTTCATCACGCAGCATCCCCATTTGGGTGATGAGCTCGCGCATATGACGGGCACCGCCGCCAGATGCGGCCTGGTAAGTGGCCACACTCACCCACTCCACCAGATCGGCCTTGAACAGACCGCCCAGAGCCAACAACATCAGACTGACGGTGCAGTTGCCGCCGACAAAGGTCTTGATGCCGTTGTCCAGGGCACGCTCAATCACATCGCCATTAACCGGATCGAGGATGATAACGGCATCTTTTTCCATGCGCAGGGCCGAGGCGGCATCAATCCAGTAACCTTGCCAACCGGTGGCCAACAGGCGCGGATAGACATCCTTGGTGTAATCGCCACCCTGGCAGGTGATGATGATCGCCTGACTGGCCAGAGCATCGATGTCATAGGCATCCTTAAGGGTGCCGGCATCCACACCGAAATTAGGCGCGGCTTCACCGGCCTGGGAGGTGGTGAAGAAGGTGGGCGCAATGCGGGCGAAATCTTTTTCTTCCTGCATCCGGCTCATCAACACCGAACCGACCATGCCGCGCCAACCGACCAAACCGACTTTTTTCATGATATCTCCTACCCTGGATAGCTGAGAAACGTGGAACTGCCCGCCGTCGGCTCCCCGACAACAGGACATTAACAACTGTATGCTGCGAAAGAGGCATCGTTCCACATTACGGATTGCGCGCCGCCGTGCAAGTCGAATTCTGCAATATTGTCCCGCGAACGCTGCAACACCCCACCAAATGGACACACTCTGGCCAGTTACCCTGACGACCTGATAATGACTTTTGTTTCCGCTCAGCCTGCCAAAAATGCAGCGGAGCCTGCTATTATCAGCGCCCGAACATGAGACTATCCCAATCAGGAATAATGTGATGACAGACCATACCTTTATCCCCGGCAAAGACGCCGCCCTGGAAGACTCCATCGAGCGCTTCCAGCACAAGCTCAAGGCGCTGGGATTCGATATCGAAGAGGCCTCTTGGCTCAACCCGGTTCCGAATGTCTGGTCGGTACACATCCGCGACAAGGAGTGCCCGCTGTGCTTTACCAACGGTAAGGGCGCCAGCAAAAAAGCCGCGCTGGCCTCGGCCCTCGGTGAATACTTCGAGCGCCTCTCCACCAACTACTTCTTCGCGGACTTTTATCTGGGCGAACAGGTAGCCAACGGCGATTTCGTTCACTACCCGAACGAAAAGTGGTTCCCCATTGAGGGCGACAAGCTGCCGGTCGGTCTGCTCGATGACTTCACCCGCAAGTTTTACAACCCGGAAGGGGAAGTGACCGCTGATATGCTGGTGGATCTACAGTCCAACAACGAAGAGCGTGGCATCGTAGCCCTGCCCTTCGAGCGTCAGTCGGATCATCAGACCGTCTACATTCCGATGAACATCATCGGTAACCTGTATGTTTCCAACGGCATGAGTGCCGGCAACACCCGCACCGAAGCCCGCACCCAGGGGCTGTCGGAAGTGTTCGAACGTCACGTCAAAAACAAGATCATTGCCGAGGCCATCAGCCTGCCACAGATCCCGGCCGAGGTGATTGCCCGCTATCCCGGCATCAAGGCCGCCATTGACGCACTGGAGGCCGAAGGCTTCCCCATCTACAGCTTCGATGCCTCGCTCGGTGGCCGCTATCCGGTCATCTGCGTGGTGCTGCTCAACCCGAGCAATGGCACCTGCTTTGCCTCTTTTGGCGCCCACCCCCGCTTTGAAGTGGCCTTCGAGCGGACCGTCACCGAGCTGCTGCAAGGCCGCAGCCTCAAGGATCTCGACGTGTTTGTTCCGCCCTCGTTTGACAACGAAGAGGTGGCCGATCACCACAACCTCGAGACCCACTTTATCGACTCGTCAGGTCTCATCAGCTGGGATCTGTTCAAGCGTGATGCCGATTTTGAGTTTGCCGACTGGAACTTTGCGGGCACGACTCAGGAAGAATTTGATCATCTGATCGGAATCTTCCACGACCTCGAGCAGCCGGTTTATATCGCTGACTACGAGCACCTCGGCGTATACGCCTGCCGTATTCTGGTGCCGGGCATGTCTGATATCTATCCGGCAGAAGACCTGTTGCTGGCCAACAACAACATGGGTGCCCACCTGCGTGAAGTGATCCTGGCGCTGCCGAGCCTAGAGTGGGATGGCGAGCAGTTGATGGCGCTTTATGATCAACTCGATGAAGAGGGTCATGACGAACGGACTCGGGTGCGCGAGCTGCTCGGTATCGCCGCAAGCAAAGGCACCGCCATGCACACGCTACGCATCGGTGAGCTCAAGGCCATGCTGGCGCTGGCCGCAGGCGAGCTGGAGACAGCACTTGAATGGATTGACTGGACCATGGAGTTCAATCAGTCGGTCTTTACCGCTGAGCGCGCCAACTACTACCGTGCTCTGAAGACCTCGGTCGAGCTGCTGCTCGATGATGCCCGTGACCCCGAGCAATACACCGCCATCTTCGCCCGTATGTATGGCCGTGATGCCTTTGAACATGCCTGGGCTAATGCAACGGGGCAGGCCCGCTTCCACGGTCTGGAGAGCGGCGATCTCTCCCTCGAGCACTACCCGCTGCATCAGAGCTTGCTGGCCGCCTACGAGAAATTGCAAAAAGCCAAGCGTCAGTTCAGCTGGCAGTAAACAACTCCCACATGGATCCAAAGGAGGCATTAGCCTCCTTTTTTTATCCGTTTTTTACACACAACGCATACCCACTCTCTACACTAGCGGAGAGTGTAAAAACCTGCTCACCTGTGGTGATTGTAACGGTCGAAACAACCCAACCTATTGATGTATATGGTAAAAAAGTTTCTTCCTGATCACCCTATTCTATCAACCCCTTACTAATCAGCGACTTATAACCGCAAGATGCATTGTTTCATTTGCAACTCAATGGACTTTTTGTATCCGTATGAATCTTGTTTTTGTAGTAAAATTACATTACCGTTTGGTGAAAGTTGATCGCGGTCAACTTTGAACCCCTCTCCCTTTGTTATTATTTCCACAGGCTAAAACATCAGGTGAAACAGAATTGAAAGCAGAATCTCCGTTTGACTGTCTGAAGCCCGAAGCTATCGCGGCCTTGGCCGAAGACATCACTTATGGCAAGGCAACCAAGCCTGCCTATAAAGCTTTTCCGCTGGCTATCACAGCCGGTGCCTTTATCGCTATTGCCTTTGTGTTCTTTATCACCGTGACCACCGGTTCGAGCGGCATGTCCTGGGGCATGAGCAAGCTGGTGGGCGGCCTCTGTTTCTCCCTCGGCCTCATCCTCTGTGTCCTGCTGGGCGGTGAACTGTTCACCTCCACCACCCTGACACTGGTTGCCAAGGCTGCTGGTCGCATTACCTGGGGCCAGATGCTGCGCAACTGGGGTGTGGTCTATTTCGGTAATCTGGTCGGCGGTCTGCTGATGGTCACGCTGGTCGTGCTCTCGGCGCAGTACACCGCAGACAACGGTCAGTGGGGTCTGAATGCGATGAACGTCGCCCAACACAAGCTGCATCACAGCTTTGTTGAAGCCGTCGCACTCGGTGCCCTGTGCAACCTGATGGTTTGCCTGGCCGTATGGATGGCGTTTGGTGCCCGTAGTGCCACCGACAAGGTGGTGGTCATGATGCTGCCGGTCGCCATGTTTGTTGCCTCCGGCTTCGAGCACAGCATCGCCAACATGTTCATGATTCCGGTAGGCATCGCCATTCACAGCATCGCTGGTCCGGAGTTTTGGCAAGCCATTGCTCAAGACCCGAGCAAGTTTGCTGATCTGACTGTTTCCAACTTTGTTATGAATAACCTGATCCCTGTCACCATTGGCAACATCATTGGCGGCGGCATCATGGTTGGTCTGACTTACTGGTTTATCTTCCGTCGCCATCATTAAGGATGTAGACGGACTCATCAATACCGTGTGAGGTAATGAAAAATGGCAGAACTTAACGAACAGTTCCAAAAAGCATGGGAAGGCTTCAAGGCCGGTGAATGGCAGACCTCTGTCAACACCCGTGACTTCATCCAGAAGAACTACACCCCGTATGAAGGTGACGAGTCCTTCTTGGCAGGTCCGACCGAAGCCACTTCCAAGCTGTGGGACAAGGTCATGGAAGGTATCAAGATCGAAAACCGCACTCACGCGCCGGTTGATTTCGATACTGACCTGCCCTCCACCATTACCGCACACGATGCCGGTTACATCGAGCAAAGCCTCGAGAAGATCGTTGGTCTGCAAACCGACAAGCCACTCAAGCGCGGCATCATCGCCAACGGCGGTATCAAGATGGTCAAAACTTCTTGCGAAGTGTATGGCCGTCAACTGGACCCGATGGTCGAGAAGATCTTCACCGAATACCGCAAGACCCACAACCAGGGCGTGTTTGATGTCTACACCAAGGACATCCTGAACTGCCGTAAGTCTGGTGTTATCACCGGTCTGCCGGATGCCTACGGCCGTGGCCGTATCATCGGTGACTACCGCCGCGTAGCGCTGTACGGTATCGACTTCCTGATGGCCGACAAGCTGGCCCAGTTCAAGTCCCTGCAAGCTGACCTGGAAAACGGCGTCAACCTGGAAGCCACCATCCGTCTGCGCGAAGAGATCTCCGAGCAGCATCGTGCCCTGGCTCAAATGAAGGTGATGGCTGCCAAATACGGTTGCGACATCTCCGTTCCGGCTGCCAACGCACGTGAAGCCGTTCAGTGGACCTACTTCGCCTACCTGGCTGCTGTTAAGTCCCAAAACGGTGCTGCCATGTCCTTCGGTCGTACCTCCAGCTTCCTGGACGTATACATCGAGCGTGACCTGCAGAAGGGTCTGATCACCGAGCAAGAAGCCCAAGAGCTGATGGACCACATGGTCATGAAGCTGCGTATGGTTCGCTTCCTGCGTACCCCGGAATACGATTCACTGTTCTCTGGCGACCCGATGTGGGCGACCGAAACCCTGGCCGGTATGGGCGTTGATGGCCGTACTCTGGTCACCAAGAACAGCTTCCGTATGCTGAACACCCTGTACACCATGGGCCCGTCGCCTGAGCCGAACCTGACCATCCTGTGGTCTGAAAAGCTGCCGACCGCGTTCAAGAAGTACTGCGCCAAGGTTTCCATCGAAACCTCCTCTGTTCAGTACGAAAACGACGACCTGATGCGTCCGGATTTCAACAACGACGACTACGCGATCGCTTGCTGCGTATCCCCGATGGTTGTTGGTAAGCAAATGCAGTTCTTTGGTGCTCGTGCCAACCTGGCCAAGACCATGCTGTATGCAATCAACGGTGGCGTCGACGAGAAGCTGAAGATCCAGGTTGGTCCGAAGACCACCCCGATCACTTCCGAATACCTGAACTACGACGAAGTGATGGATAAGCTGGACCACTTCATGGATTGGCTGGCCAAGCAGTATGTTGCTGCTCTGAACATCATCCACTACATGCACGACAAGTACAGCTACGAAGCGTCCCTGATGGCACTGCACGATCGTGACGTCTATCGCACCATGGCTTGCGGTATCGCCGGTCTGTCGGTTGCTGCTGACTCCCTGTCCGCCATCAAGTATGCCAAGGTTAAGCCGGTTCGTGATGAAGACGGTGTTTCCGTTGACTTCCAAATCGAAGGCGAATACCCGCAATTTGGTAACAACGACGAGCGCGTTGATACCATCGCCTGCGACCTGGTAGAGCGCTTCATGAAGAAGATTCAGAAGCTGAACACCTACCGTGGTGCTGTTCCGACCCAGTCCGTTCTGACCATCACCTCCAACGTGGTTTATGGTAAGAAGACCGGTAACACTCCGGATGGCCGTCGCGCTGGTGCTCCGTTTGGCCCGGGTGCCAACCCGATGCACGGTCGTGACCAGAAGGGTGCCGTTGCCTCTCTGACCTCCGTTGCCAAGCTGCCGTTCGCTTACGCGAAGGATGGTATCTCCTACACCTTCTCCATCGTGCCGAACGCACTGGGTAAGGATATGGATTCCCAGAAGGCTAACCTGGCCGGTCTGATGGATGGTTACTTCCACCACGAAGAGAACCTGGAAGGTGGTCAACACCTGAACGTCAACGTCATGAACCGCGAAATGCTGCTCGACGCGATGGAAAACCCGGAAAAGTATCCGCAGCTGACCATCCGCGTATCCGGTTATGCCGTTCGCTTCAACTCCTTGACCAAGGAGCAACAGCAGGACGTTATCACCCGTACCTTCACTGCTACCATGTAAGCAGCGATGGGGATGAGAAACCGGCGCCTGGTGCGCCGGTTTTTTTATCTGCAAATGCCAAGTTGAAAGCGCTGCGCCTAATAACATCGATTGTTAGCGTGGTTTGCTTTCCGATTAAACAAACACGCCACCGTCATGGGTGGCGTGTTTGTTTCGTCAGTGCAGACATCAACCGCGTGGCTCCTCATCATGACCACGCAACAAGCCAAGTAGCAAACTGCCGTCGCGCAGAGCCTTGTGCACCTGCACCGACGTTGGCTTGGTCGGATCTTCGTAAAAGCGGGTCGATTCTATCTGCAAGCGGTTGAGGTAATCACTCGGCAACTGACTGGCCAGCGACTGATGCAGCATGGGAAACAGCAAGCGATCCGCACGGGTCAGTTCACCGCCAAGTAGCAATTTGCCGGGATTAAGCAGGCAGATAAGGTTTGCCAGCACCCTGGCTAATCGCCCAGCCGCCTGTTGCAATAGTTGCACGCACAAGGGATTGCCCTCAAGCGCCAGCTCGCACAGCTCGCGAATGGTCAACTGTTCGGGAAGATCACTTTGTGGCATCCGGCTTTGCAGCTCGCGATATTGCGCTTCGAGCGCCTGATTGGTCACCAGTGTGCAAGCGCAGCCAAAACCGCCGCAGTAGCAGCGCTGACCGTAAGGCTCGAGTTGCAGATGGCTTAAATCGCCCAGCATGGCGCTCTCGCTTTCAATCAGCTGGCCGTTGACCACCATGCCCACACCGATATCGTTGTGGACAAAAACCAGCACCGCATCTGCGCAATCCTTGGCCGCCCCCCACTCGCGTTCAGCCTGGATCCAGGTTCTTACGTCACCACTGACCAGCACAGGCACCGCAAAGTGCTCTTCCAGCGTGGGGCCGAGTGGCCAGTTACGCAGATCGTAATAGGGGAAATGACGAACCATACCGCTGTGGCGCTCAACCTGACCGGGCAGACAGAGCGCGATACAGGCAAGGCGCACCCCTTTGCTTGGCAGAAAACGACGGATGGCAGTCACCAGACTGTCAAGCAACTGAAGACGCTCATCGGGGCTGAACTGATGACGGTGGCGAGCCAGTGACTGGCCGGAGAGATCAAACAGCGCCATGTCCACGTAGCCGCGGCCAAGACGCATGGAGAGAAACTGGTAACGGCGCTCGTTGATGCGAAGCAACGTCTGCCTGCGCCCACGACCTACGCTACTCTCACCACAAGGAACCACCAGCTCGTTATCGAGCAGCTCGCGGGTGATCTTGGTGATACTGGCAGGGGAGAGACCGGTTAGCCTCGACAGATCGGTGCGCGACAGCTCACGATGCTCTTCGAGACTGGCATACACCAACCCGTAATTAAGCTGCCGAATGAGATCTATGCTGCCTTTAACCAGCTCGTTCATGAATAATATGCTGAGGATTACCGGAGAATTTAAGCAATTGTCCCATATTTCGGGCCATTACCCAACTGGCAGCCGGTGCAAGTGCACCGACTGCCTGCGACATGTCAGTAACGGAACTGGGCGACCAGCGATTTAAGCATCTCGCCGCTGTGCGCCAGACTGCGGGTGGTATCGTTGGTTTCACGGGTAGCATCACTGAGTTCAACCACGATCTGCTGAATAGCCACCAGATTGCGGTTGATCTCCTCGGACACGGCGTTTTGCTCCTCAGCAGCAGTGGCAATCTGCAGGTTCATATCATTAATGGTCGCCACGGCGCTCACCATGGTATCGAGCGAGCTGGCAATGCGACCTGCCTCACTGACCGCCTCTTGGCTGCGAGCCTCACTGGCCCCCATCACATCCACCGCCTGACGCACCCCGCTTTGCAGGCGCTGCAGCATCTCGTTGATCTCTTTGGTGCTCTGCTGGGTGCGACCAGCCAGCGAGCGCACTTCATCGGCAACGACCGCAAAGCCACGACCTTGTTCACCAGCACGCGCCGCCTCAATGGCTGCGTTAAGCGCCAGCAGATTGGTCTGCTCGGCAATGCCGCGTATGACCTCAACCACAGATTCAATCTTGCCCGTTTCGTGAGCCAGTTGCTCGATAACACCGGACGCTGCATGCACTTCACTGACTAGGCGATTGATACTACCGATAGCAGTATCCACCACCGCGCGCGCCGCATCCGATTCACGAGCCGCCTCAGAGGTGGCGGCAGCAGCATTAGACGCACTGGAAGCGACTTCTTGTGCGGTTGAGCTCATTTCGGTCACCGCAGTGACGACCTGATCGGTTTCACGACTATGGCCCTGCATACGGGAATCAGAGTGCTGACTGAGATGACGTAGTCGCTCCACGGCGCCAAACAACTCACCGCTGGTCTGCCCGACTTGGGAAACTACGCTCTGGATCCGCTCGGCAAAGCGGTTGAATGATCGTGCCAGTTGGCCCACTTCATCATCACTGTCAATGCTCAGCCGGCGGGTCAGATCCCCCTCCCCGGCCGCAATGTTATCAAGAGCCGAGACAGCAACGGCCAATGGTCTGGCAACCCTGTTTCCGACCATCAAGGTAATCAACAGGGCAATGGCCATCACCACAAACGTCAGCATCAGGTTGCTCTTGATGGAACTCATCAAAGCCGCTTCACGGTGAGTACGCAAACTGGCCAATTCATTGTCGATATCATCGATATAAAAACCGGTACCCACGACCCACTGGTATTTATCCAGTACGACGTTGAGCGCCAATTTAGGCGCATCGGCTTTAATGGAGGGTTTGTTTGACCAGTAGTCGGCATAACCATCACCACTGCGCGCAGCGGCAATAATACTCTGCACAACAAACTTGCCATTGGGGTCTTTAACATCCCAGCGACTGGTGCCTTCCAGCTCGGGCCGGGTAGGCAGCAACTCAGTGTTACCCTTGAAGTCGTAGACAAAGTAGTAGCCATCTTTGCCATAACGCAAGTCACGCAGAATCGCCTTAACCTTGGCTCGCGCCTCGGGAGTATCCGGCTCATCATACGCTTTTTGGATCGCCGTTTTGGCCAACGTGATGTAACTCGTGAGCAGGTCCTTTCGCTCCTTAATCGCTATCTCACGATTACTTGATAACTCACGTTCCAGATCCTGCTTGGCCAACCAGAAATTACTGATGTTGATGGCCAGTGCCATCAGAATGACCGGGACTGCCCCCAGTAACAGAATCTTTTGCTTCAATGTCATACATTTGTCCCTACTTCGTTATTTTGTTTTCAGCCTGCCATGGCAACGACAGCCCGTTTCAAGCATAGACCGCCTGGAGTCCATGCGGCGGCTTGTTTACAATCCGCCCACTCGTTGTATATCGACCTCTGGTGGAAAAAATGAACACCCCAACCCGTTGTCCCTGCGGTTCAACCCAGTCCTATCAGCACTGTTGTGAACCACTGCACAGTGGCGTGCACAAAGCTGCTAGTCCCGACGTGCTGATGCGTTCACGCTATTGCGCCTTTGTCCTCGGACTGGGTGAGTATCTGTTTAATACCTGGCATCCGGCTTTTGTGGGTACGCTCACAGCGAATGAGCTCAGCAAGCAGGAGACAGAGTGGGACCATTTGGATATTCTTGGTTGTGGCGAGCACGGTGACCAAGGGTGGGTAGAGTTCAAAGCCTGGTATCGAGATAACAACCAGTTAGGCTGTTTGCATGAGCGTTCACGCTTTGTGCGCACAGATGCCGGTTGGCAATATACCGACGGCGACATCCTGCCGCCGGCTCCCAAATCAGGACGCAACACACCCTGCCCCTGTGGCAGTGGCAAAAAATTCAAGAAATGTTGCGGCTGACGTCAGGTTGTCGTGCCCTTATCGGTACACATCATGTTGAATCGGGATAACAGTTAAAGGTGTCTATTTGAGCATCTCTGCACAGGCGTCATGGGTTCATCATCGAGCCCCGGGTTCCCTCTCCCAAGAGCAACTGGTCCAAGGGTTAGGAGTGATGGATCACCTACTGCAAGGTGGGGAAGCCATGGTAGAAGTGACTACCCCCATCGGTCAGAGTCACGCTATCACCACCATGCTGATAGGAACTGATCGGCAAAATTACCTCTATTTTTCCATGCCGGATCTCTCGGCATACCATCGAAACCAGTTCTTTGTTGAGGGCTATCGCCTCTCCATCAATCTCATCTCCGAACGTGGTGACGGTGCAATGGTCCACTTTGACAGCAAGATTGAGCACATGGTGCTCAAGCCCTTGCAGATTTTCACGGTCAAACTACCCAACCAGATCCTGCTGCATCCGCTGCGCCACGAGACCCGTTATCCGGTCGATATCACGGCACAAATCATGGCCGCCAAACGCCAGCTGGACGTACAGGTGCGCGATCTCTCCATCAAGGGATGCAGTTTTTCCATCTTGCCGCTCGCGCCCCAGTTTGCCAGCAACCAGGCGGTGATGCTGCGTGTTGCCCACCCTTACCGTGCCCAGCACTTCCTGTTAAGCGGCCTTATCTGCAATCAGCGCAAGATGAGCGCCAACACCGTCTATGGGGTCAAATTTGATCGGGAGGGCTCACGTCACAGTTTAGAGCTGCTCAAGTGCCTTGAATTCAATGGCAGTTTGATGGTCTTCTCTCAGCCGCCCGCAACGAATTGATACCTCTGCGTTAACCACCTATACCCGACGGGAGCTCAACAAGAGCTCCCGTTTTTGTTTTCACCCTAGTGCGATCATCATCACATAACGTTCACTTTCATGTTCGTTAATGCTCGTTTGCGCTCGCAAATTTGGCCCATATCAAACATTCGCTCTCGAATCCGCGCCACACTAGCGCCAAACAAGAAGCAGTGAGATGAGCAATATGAAACGGATCAGCACACAGGTCGTCATTATTGGCGGAGGTGCCACCGGAGCCGGGATCATGCGTGACTGCGCCCTGCGTGGCATCGACTGTATCCTGCTCGAACGAGATGACATTGCCTCCGGCACCACCGGCCGCAACCATGGTTTGCTCCACTCCGGAGCGCGCTATGCCGTCACCGATCAAGAGTCGGCCCGCGAATGTATCCAGGAAAACCGCATCCTCAAGCGCATCGCCAGCCACTGTGTCGAGGATACCGGCGGTCTGTTCCTGACCCTGCCCGAGGATGATCTCGGCTTTCAGAAGACCTTTATGGAAGCCTGTACCCGTGCCGGCATCGAGACCCGTCAGCTCGACCCGCGCGAAGCGTTGCAGCTCGAGCCCAATGCCAACCCAGCCCTGATTGGCGCAGTTCATGTGCCGGATGGAACGGTCGATCCCTTCCGCTTGACCGCCGCGAACGTGCTCGACGCCAAAGAGCACGGCGCGCGCATTTTCACTCACAGCAAGGTACTGGGGCTGCTGCGTAATCAAGACCGCGTCTACGGTGTGAAGGTGGCCAATACCCGCACTGGCGAGCAGTTCGAAATTGAATCGGTGGAAGTGATCAACGCCGCCGGGATCTGGGGTCAGCAAATCTGCGAATACGCTGACCTGAGCATTCGCATGTTCCCGGCCAAGGGATCGCTGCTGATCATGGATTACCGCATCAACCAGCTGGTGCTGAACCGCGCCCGCAAGCCGGCTGATGCCGATATTCTGGTGCCCGGCGATACCATTGCCCTGATCGGGACCACGTCCAGCAAGGTGGATTATCACACCATCGATAAGCTGCAAGTCACCCCGGATGAGGTTGAAGTGCTGCTGCGCGAGGGCACCAAGCTCGCCCCCATTATGGCCAGAACCCGCCTGCTACGTGCCTATGCCGGGGTTCGCCCACTGGTATCGGTCGATGGCGATGAATCGGGCCGTAACATCAGCCGCGGCATTGTGCTGCTCGATCACAACGAGCGTGATGGCCTCAAAGGCTTTAACACCATCACAGGTGGCAAGCTGATGACCTACCGCCTGATGGCCGAATGGGCGACCGATCTGGTGGCCAAGAAGCTCGGCAACACCACGCCGTGCCGCACCGCAGAACTCCCCCTGCCCGGCTCGCGCGATCCGGAAAAGGTCTCGGCACCGGGTTTGTCGGCGCCAGCTGAGGGCTCAGCCCAATACCGCCACGGTGAGCGGGTCATCGCCTTTTTCCGTGACAATCCACGCTCCAACGCCCTGATCTGTGAATGCGAAATGGTCACGGCCGGCGAAATTGAATATGCCCTGCGTGAGCTGGACGTAGACAACCTTATCGATCTGCGTCGCCGCACCCGGGTCGGCATGGGACCTTGCCAGGGCGAATTGTGCGCTTATCGCGCAGCCGGACTGATGCACGAATACGGCAAGGCAACCGGACCACAGGCCTGCGGCATGTTGCGCCAGTTTATCGAGGAGCGCTTCAAGGGCACGCGTCCGGTGCTCTGGGGCGATGCCTTGCGCGAAGCCGAATTCACCTACTGGATTTACGAAGGTCTGTTCGGGCTCGGTCAGTGGACTGCCGACGAACCCGAGACTCAAGGAGCCCGTCATGAGATTTGACAGCATCATCATCGGTGGTGGCGTGGCCGGGCTGTGCGCCGGTCTGCGTCTGGCCGAAGCCGGCCGTAAAACCCTCATCATGGCCTCCGGCCAGAGCGCCCTGCATTTTTCCTCCGGCTCGGTGGACTTGCTTGGCGGCGAGGGCGACCCACGCGAAGCGCTGCAGGATTTTATCGACAGCCACCCGGATCACCCCTACGCCAAAGTAGGCCATGACAATGTGCTCAAGAGCCTGCTCGACTTGCAAACGCACTGCGCCGCGCAAGGGCTGACGCTGGTCAGCGGCGAGCGTAATCACCACCGCCTCACCCCAATTGGCACACTCAAGAGCACTTGGCTCTCGCCCGATACCTGCGCCGTGGTGGGTGACACTGCGCTTCCTGATACCCTGCTACTGGCGACGCTGGAAGGCTTTCGTGATTTTCATCCGGCGCTGGCTGCAGCCAATCTGGCGCGCCAGAGCGCGTTTCGCAGCTGCAAGATCCTGACCGGTGAGCTGCGCCTGCCACAGCTGGCGGCGTTTAGCCGCAATCCTCATGAATTTCGCTCAGCCGATATTGCCCGCCTGTGTGATCGCCACGATCTCATCAAGGAGCTGGCCAGCGAAATCTCGCGTCTTATTATCGACAGCGGCACGCCTTGCAGCCATGTCATTCTGCCAGCCTGCCTCACCCTCGGTCTGGTTGGCCCGCGTCTGGCCGAGCTGGAAAAGCGCACCGGCTGCACCATTCGTGAAGTGGCAACCATGCCACCTTCACTAATTGGTATGCGTCTGCAAGAGTCGCTCAAGCAGCGTTTTCTCGCTCTTGGTGGCACCTTCCTGACCAGCGAACGGGTGCAAGGCGCCCACTGTGAAGGGGACCGGGTGGTGGGGTTGTTTAGCCAAAACGGCGAAGACATCCTGTTTGAAGCGGACCACTTTGTGCTGGCCACCGGCAGCTTCTTTAGCCGCGGTCTGGAATCGCGCCTGCGCGGGATCCGCGAACCTATCTTCGGTGCCGATGTACTGAGCGATCCCGAGCGCGATGCCTGGGCGGGTCGCCGCCTGTTTGACCATCACCCCTTTATGGGATTTGGCGTCAAGACCGACGAGCAGCTGCGCGTGCTGCGTGGCGGGACGGCGTTTAGCAACCTTTACGCCGCGGGCAGCGTGCTGGCCCATTACGATCCGATTCGTGAAGGCTCCGGCTCAGGGGTGGCGGTTGCCACCGGCTGGCAAGCCGCCGGACATATATTGGGAGCGCTCTGATGCGCGTCGCTACCTTCGCCTTTGTTTCATCCCCTGGCCTTCATCCTTACAGGGAGGAGCACTGATATGTTGCTCGATCATGCCAACCAGACGTTTGACCAGTGCATCAAGTGCACGGTCTGTACTGCTTACTGCCCGGTCGCCAAGGCCAATCCGGCCTATCCCGGCCCCAAACAGGCCGGCCCTGACGGTGAGCGCCTGCGCATCAAGAGTCCCGACTTGTACGACGAGGCGCTCAAATATTGCACCAACTGCAAGCGCTGCGAAGTGGCCTGCCCCAGCGGCGTGCGCATCGGCGATATCATCGCCAAAGCCAAGCACACCTACGACGGCATCAAACCGGGCATCCGCGAGTTTGTACTCTCTCACACCGACTTGATGGGCAGTGTCTCGACCCTGGCGGCACCGATCGTCAACTTCACCACCGGCCTCAAGCCGATGAAAGTGGTGCTCGACAAGGCGCTGGGCGTCTCGTCTCATCGCGACTTGCCCAAGTATTCTCAAGGCACGTTCCGTGGCTGGTACAAAAAGCATAAACGCGAGCAAGAGCAATTTGCCCGCCAGGTTGCCTATTTCCACGGCTGCTACGTCAATTACAACCACCCTCAGCTTGGTAAAGAGCTGATCCAAGTGCTCAATGCCATGAACATCGGCGTGCAACTGTTAGAGCGCGAGAAGTGCTGTGGCGTGCCGCTGATTGCCAACGGATTTATGGACAAGGCACGCCAGCAGGCGGCATTCAACATTGCCCAGATGGAGAAGTGCTTGCTTGGCAACGAGATGCCACTTATCACCACCTCGTCCACCTGTGGCTTTACCCTGCGCGATGAGTACCCGCATCTTTTAGAGCAGGACAACCACAGAGTGCGCAGCCGCATTTCGCTTATCACTCGCTTTTTGTGGCAGGAGTTCAAAAACGGCAATCTGCCGGCCATGAAGCCGCTGGATCTGCACATTGCCTACCACACCCCCTGCCACTTGGAGAAGATGGGCGGCGTCATCTACACCCTGGAGCTGCTACGAGCCATTCCGGGCGTGCGTCTGACCGTACTCGACTCCCAGTGCTGCGGGATCGCCGGAACGTACGGCTTCAAATCGGAGAACTATGCCACCAGCCAGGCTATCGGTCAGAACGTGTTCGATCAGCTGCTACGGGTCAAACCGGATCTGGTCATTACCGACTGTGAAACCTGCAAGTGGCAGATTGAGATGAGTACGCCTTACCGCTGTGAACACCCTGTTCATCTGCTCTCCCAAGCGCTGGCCTGACTGGCAAAACGCAAAAGGGGACGCGCAATGCGTCCCCTTTGCTATGAAGGCGAGTCAGTTACAAACCGAGGATCTCTTTAACAAAAGGGATCGTCAGCTTGCGCTTGGCACGAAACGATGCGTTGTCGAGCTGATTGAGGGTCGAGAGCAAGGTGCGCATGTCACGCGACAGGCGGTTTAACAAAAAGCGGCCCACATCGATAGGGAGCTTGAAGCCACGCAGTTCGGCGCGCAGTTGCAGGGCGCTGAGTTTGCCCTCATCGTCGAGCTCATCAAGGTGGAAGTTCACCCCCCAATCGAGTCGCGAGGCCAGATCCGGCAACTGCAAGCCGAGTTTGCGCGGAGCACTGCTGCCCGTCACCACCAGAGATCCCGGTTGACCGCGTTCACGCCAGCGATTGTAGAAATCAAACAGCGAGCGTTCCCATTCGGCATTGCCGGCAATGGCTTCAAGATTATCAAGACAAACCAGCGGCAGGGCTTCCAAACCATCAAGCATGCCGGGGTCAAGGCGCTCGAATTGATCCAGTGGGAGATAGGCAGCAGCAGCATCGCGAGCATTCACCTCGGCGCACGTCGCATGCAACAGGTGAGAGCGGCCAGCCCCCTTGGGTCCCCAGAAATAGAGGAAGGGAGATCCCTGACCGATAGCCGCGTTTTTCAACGCGGTAATAAGGTGGGCATTGTGACCGGGGTAGAAACTGACGAAGGTTTCGTCATCCGGAAGTTGTACGGCAAGAGATAACTGGGCCGGCTGTTTCACTCTGCATGCTTGATCAATGAGATTTGCGCATCAGTGTAACATTCCCCGGCCCACGAGAGAACCGCCCGACTTAATTGCTCTGGCCGGCGACCCAGCGATAATGCAAACCGCCATCCTGAGCGCTCTCTTGCGTAAGCCTCGGCTCCAGCGCCAATCCTTTGGACAAAGCATCCGCGCCGCCATGCACATCGAGGGCAAAGGTTACCTTATCGCCATCGAGTTCGCTTAACGAGACGGAAGAGACGCTGGCAATCCCGCCAAGCAGGGTCTGTACGGCCGCGACATCGCCCATACTGCCAAGACCGGTGATACTGAGGCTCACCGCCTGCCGCTCGCCCGATACCTTGGCACCGTATTTTTGTACCAGCCAGTGCGAGAGCGTTGTCATCAGTTGCTCGCTCACCTCGCTCTGGCTGCCCGTCAGTGTGCCCTTGGTCAGCTCACCCGGATCGCCGCCCTGACTGCCGGCGCCATACAGGCTCCACTCCAGGGTCCAGGTTTCATCTTGCGCCGTCAGACGGCCAAGCAATACCATCTCGGCGCCATAACGGGCGCTGGCCGACATCACCGGAGCACTGAAACGGCCCAGCACGTCGGTCACACTCACGGCGCTGCTGTCATCCAGATCCATGATCGGCAGTGCCACCGGCAAGGCCAGTGTTTGCGCCTGGGCGCGCAGTAGCGGCGCCCAGCCATCAGCAGATTGATCGCTCACCATCCGCCGCTGACTGTCATCGATCACCAGCCACATGGCCAGTTGCGGCCTGGAAGCACCCAGCATCGGCACCTGGCTGCGGGTCAACAGATCATTGACCTTGGCCGGCTCGAACTCGGTGCGAATCATCTTTTTGCCATCCACGGTCTGATAGTCGTAACGACGTACCAGCTGGCTCACTGTGGTCATGGCCTGCAACACGGCTGGCTGGGCTATCACGGTTTTATCACCGGTCAGTTTCAGCAGCACTTGACCAAGTGCCTCGCCCTGCGCGGCGGACACGTCGCCGCTGGCCTGCGCCTGACCGACATAAAGATCGGTCACCTGCACGGCCAACGCGGGCAGGGAGAGAGAACACCAAAGCAGGACTGCAAGGATTTTATGCATGGAATTCAGACTCTTGAGTGAACAGTTACCAGTTATGGTAGCGGTAGGATGGCACTGGCAGCAAGCCGAACAGCCTGGCGCTTAAATAAACAAAGCCGGCCCATGGCCGGCTTTACCCAAAACTGACAGAGAGCGGGGCTTATTTGGTGCCGAAAATCTTGTCACCGGCATCACCGAGACCGGGAACGATGTAACCCTTCTCGTTCAGACCGTGGTCGATGGCAGCGCAGTAGAGTTCAACATCCGGATGGACGGCTTCCAGCGCCTTGATCCCTTCGGGAGCAGCCACCAGCACCAGTACCTTGATGGATTGGCAGCCCTTCTTCTTAAGCAGATCAATGGTGGCAATCATGGATCCACCGGTCGCCAGCATCGGATCGACAACCAGCGCCAGACGCTCGTCGATGTTGCTGACAATCTTTTCGAAATAGGGAACCGGTTTGAGGGTCTCTTCGTCGCGGTAGATACCGACAACGCTGACACGGGCGCTCGGCATGTGCTCGAGGACGCCATCCATCATGCCAAGGCCGGCACGCAGGATCGGGACGACGGTAACCTTCTTGCCTTTGATCTGATCCACTTCTACCGGGCCGTTCCAGCCGGTGATGGTCACCTTCTCGGTTTCGAAGTCGGACGTCGCTTCATAGGTCAGCAGGCTGCCCACTTCCTTGGCGAGTTCGCGAAAACGCTTGGTGCTGATATCCCCTTCACGCATCAAACCCAGCTTGTGTTTGACCAGGGGATGTTTGACTTCGACCACTTTCATTATTATCTCCTCGCACGGCCTCGGAAAAAAATCGCGGAATGATACCTCAAAAGGCACAGCTTGTAGAGCCCTTTTCCGCCCGCCAGCGCAAACGATTTCCTTTCTGCTTTTGGGCTCACACTGCTAGAATACGCCCCGAATTTTACCCTCCACTTCACCATCATGACGGGGAATACTCGTGACTGACAAAACCTCACTGAGCTACAAGGATGCAGGCGTTGACATCGATGCCGGCAACGCACTGGTTGAACGCATCAAGGGCGTTGCCAAACGCACGCGTCGTCCGGAAGTCCTGGGTGGTCTCGGCGGCTTTGGAGCCTTGTGTCAAATTCCGGCCGGTTACAAAGAGCCGGTGCTGGTGTCGGGTACCGACGGCGTGGGCACCAAACTGCGTCTCGCCATCGATCTGAAAAAGCACGATACCGTGGGCATCGATCTGGTGGCCATGTGCGTCAACGATCTGATTGTGCAAGGGGCCGAGCCGCTGTTCTTCCTCGACTACTACGCCACCGGCAAGCTGGATGTGGATACCGCTGCGGCCGTGGTGACCGGTATCGGTGCTGGCTGCGAGCAGTCCGGTTGCGCCCTGGTGGGTGGTGAAACGGCTGAAATGCCGGGCATGTACGAAGGGGATGATTACGACATTGCCGGTTTCTGCGTCGGTGTCGTGGAAAAGAGCGAGATCATCGACGGCAGCAAGGTCAAAGCGGGCGATGCCCTGATTGCGCTGGCCTCCAGTGGCCCGCACTCCAACGGCTTCTCGCTCATCCGTAAAATTCTGGAAGTCTCTGCCGCCGATGTGCAGCAAGCCATGGGGGATACCACCCTGGCCAACGCACTGCTCGAGCCAACCCGCATTTACGTCAAGCCGGTGCTCAAGCTGCTCAAGCAGTGCGAGATCCACGCCCTCTCCCACATCACCGGTGGTGGTTTCTGGGAAAACATTCCGCGCGTACTGCCGGCCAACACCCAAGCCGTGGTCGATGAGCAGAGCTGGCAGTGGCCGCCGGTGTTCAACTGGTTGCAACAGGCTGGCAATGTCACCCGTCATGAAATGTACCGCACCTTCAACTGTGGCGTTGGCATGATCATCGCCCTGCCAGCCAGCGAGCTCGACAAGGCGCTGGCTCTGCTTAAGGCGGAAGGTGAGCAAGCCTGGCACATCGGCCACATTGCTGATGCCGCCGATGGCGAGGAGCAGGTCGTTATCCAATGAAACGCATTGTGGTGCTGATCTCCGGCAACGGAAGCAATCTGCAAGCGATTCTGGATGCCTGCTCCACCGGGCGCATTGCCGGCAAGGTGGTGGCCGTGGTGAGCAACAAGGGTGAGGCGTATGGCCTCACCCGGGCACGCGAAGCCGGATGCGATACCGCCGTGCTCAGCGCAGGCGATTACCCGGACCGTGCAACCTATGACGCGGCGCTCGCCGAAACCGTCGCAGGCTTTGCGCCGGACCTTATTGTCATGGCCGGCTTTATGCGGATTCTGTCGCCCGAGTTTATCGCTCGCTTTCGTGGTCGCATGCTCAATATCCACCCCTCTCTGCTGCCCAAGTATCAAGGGCTGCACACTCATCGCCGTGCCATTGAAGCCGGTGAAGAGGAGCATGGCGCCAGTGTGCACTTCGTCACCGAAGAGCTCGATGGTGGCCCTGTGGTGCTGCAGGCGCGCGTTCCCATCTTTGCGGATGACCGCGAAGAGGAGGTCGCCGCCCGGGTGCAAGTGCAGGAGCACGCCATCTACCCGCTGGTGGTCAGCTGGTTCTGTATGGGCCGTCTGGTCATGATGGCGGACAAGGCGCTGATGGATGGCGAGCCGCTCGGCCCGTCCGGCTACGCCGACGAATAACGCAGCATCGTTACAGAGCTAAAAACCAAAGGGAGGCCATGGCCTCCCTTTGTTATGCTCAAACACCGCAAGGTGACGGCACCCCTTACTTCATCACGCCGCCTGCAATGCGCTCGCCAAGGCGAAACAGATTAAACTCACCCGGAACCATCGCCTGCCACTGTTCGTTGCCGGTGAGCGGCCGCGTGGCAATCAGCGTCACCACATCATCAGGGGTGGTTTCGCTCTGAAAATCGATGGTGACCTGTTCATCAAGCAGGCTCGCTTCGCCAAAGGGCGCACGGCGGGTCAACCAGTGCAGGTTGTTCGTGCAAAAGGTCATCACATACTCGCCGTCTGACAGCAGCATGTTAAAGACCCCCAGAGCGCGCAACTGCTGGCACAATCCGGCCAGATAGCGAAACATGGCCGGGAAGTTGGCCGGCTGGCGCTTGTATTTGCTCTCAAGCTCATTGAGCAGCCAGCAAAACGCATGCTCACTGTCCGTCTCCCCGACTGGGCGATGACGGCCGGTCGGCAGTGCCTTCCAGCCAGTCAACTGCCCGTTGTGGGCAAAGGTCCAGTAACGGCCCCAGAGCTCACGGGTGAAGGGGTGCGTGTTTTCCAGCGAGACATTGCCCCGGTTAGCCTGGCGAATATGACTCACCACAGCACAACTCTTGATGGGGTAGTTCTGCACCAGTTTGGCTATCTGGGACTCGGCGCTCGGCTGGGGATCCTTGAAGGTGCGAAACCCCTTCCCCTCGTAAAAGGTGATCCCCCAACCATCGCGATGCGGTCCGGTCTTGCCGCCACGCAACATCAACCCGGTAAAGCTGAAGCAGATGTCGGTCGGGACATTTGCACTCATGCCGAGCAGTTCACACATCACGCCCTCCTGCCTGATGGCACGGTTACTTCGCCATTTCCTTCTCAACCAGCTGGATCAGGATGTGGATCACCTTGATGTGCACTTCCTGAATGCGATCGGCATAACCAAAGTGCGGCACGCGGATCTCCACGTCAGCCAGACCGGCCATCTTGCCGCCATCCTTGCCAGTCAGGGCAATCACCTTCATGCCCTTGGCGCGAGCAGCCTCGATAGCCTTGACGATGTTGCCAGAGTTGCCGCTGGTCGAGATGCCAAGCAGCACGTCGCCACGACGCCCCACCGCTTCCACATAACGTGAGAAGACATAGTCGTAGCCAAAATCGTTGGAAACGCAGGAGAGGTGGCTCGGATCGGAAATGGCAATCCCGGCGTAGCCTGGACGGTTTTCCCGATAACGCCCGGTCAACTCCTCGGCAAAGTGCATGGCATCGCAATGGGAACCACCGTTACCGCAGGAGAGCACCTTGCCCTCTTGCTTGAAAGAATCGGCCAGCAACTTGGCAGCGGCTTCAATGTTTTGCAGGTTTTGTCCATCAGACAGGAATGTTTCCAGCACGCTGGCAGCTTCGGTCAATTCTGCACGGATCAGATCTTGGTACATGGTTGCTCTCTTTCGTGTTATCGCGGCAGGTCGCAAAGGTCATCCATTCTCTCACAAGCCTGCGGCGGCTTCACGCCCACGGATCGCGCATTGATAGCAAAAATTCGCATTTACGCCAGCCGAATGTAAACAACTTGATAACTTGCTACGTATCGTTTACAAAGAGCCATGATAAACAGGTCAGACCTCTGGATGAGTTAGCAAACCAGCCGGATCTGCCTGCCACCGGAACACAACGCAAGGAGCACACCATGACCACGACCCTCACCCTACTCGGGGTCCTGATCGTCATCGGGATAGTCGCCTATCACCGGCTGTCTCTGATGATGTCCACGCTGATCACCTTTGGTGCCATGATAGTTGCCGCCCTCTACGACCATCTTCCTTGGCCGCTGTGGCTGGTGTTTGCTGTCATCGCCCTTGCCGTCAATCTGACGGATTTTCGTCGCAACACCCTCTCGCGCCCCCTGTTTCGGCTCTACAAAGGGATCATGCCCGAGATGTCCCGCACCGAAAAAGAGGCCATCGAAGCCGGCACCACCTGGTGGGAAGCTGAACTGTTCGCCGGCAGCCCTGACTGGCAAAAGCTGCACAGCGTGCCGGTCAACACGTTAAGTGCAGAAGAGCAGGCGTTCCTCGACGGTCCGGTGGAAGTGGTGTGCCGCATGGTCAATGACTGGGAAGTGACCCATCAGCGCGCCGATCTCTCTCCCGAGGTGTGGCAGTACCTCAAGGAGAACAAGTTCTTCGCCATGATCATCAAGAAAAAGTACGGTGGTCTTGAGTTCTCCGCCTACGCCCAATCCTGCGTGCTGCAAAAACTGTGCGGCGCCAGCGCCGTGCTCGCCTCAACCGTCGGGGTGCCCAACTCCCTCGGCCCGGGTGAATTGCTGCAGCACTATGGCACTGACGAGCAAAAAGATTACTACCTGCCACGCTTGGCGCTGGGCAAAGAGATCCCCTGCTTTGCCCTGACCAGCCCGGAGGCAGGGTCGGATGCCGGATCGATCCCTGACACCGGCGTGGTGTGCAAAGGCGAATGGCAAGGCAAGGAAGTGCTGGGCATGCGCCTGACCTGGAATAAGCGCTACATCACCCTCGCCCCCATCGCCACCGTGCTTGGATTGGCATTCAAACTCAAAGACCCGGAGCATCTGCTGGGCGATGTGGAAGAGCTCGGTATCACCTGCGCCCTGATCCCGACCGACACCAAGGGGGTTGACATCGGCCGGCGCCACTTCCCGCTCAACGTGCCATTCCAAAATGGCCCAACCCGCGGCAAGGATGTGTTCGTTCCCATCGATTTTATTATTGGCGGCGCCACCATGGCCGGTCAGGGCTGGCGCATGCTGGTCGAGTGCCTCTCGGTCGGCCGTGGCATCACTCTGCCCTCCAACAGCACCGGTGGGGTCAAGATGCTGGCGCTGGCCGCTGGTGCCTACAGCCGGATCCGCCGTCAATTCAAGCTCCCCATCGGCAAGATGGAAGGAATTGAAGAGCCGCTCGCCCGCATCGGCGGTAACGCCTACATCATGGGGGCAGCCGCCAACCTGACCGTGGCCGGTATCGATCTGGGGCAAAAACCCTCGGTCATCTCGGCGATTGTCAAATACCACCTGACCGATCGTGGCCAGAAATGCATCATCGATGCGATGGATATTCACGGCGGTAAGGCCATCTGCATGGGGCCCAACAACTACCTTGCCCGCTCCTATCAGGGTGCGCCCATCGCCATCACAGTGGAAGGGGCCAACATTCTGACCCGTAGCATGATCATTTACGGTCAGGGGGCGATTCGCTGCCATCCGTTCGTACTCAAGGAGATGCTGGCCGCTGGCATGGCCGATAACGAGCAGGGGTTGCGGGAGTTTGATAACGCCATGTTCAGCCACGTCGGCTTTGCGATAAGCAACATGGTGCGCAGTCTGTGGATGGGGTTGACCGGTGCCAGACTGGTGGCCTCCCCGTTCAAGGATGAGACCCGTCGTTACTATCAGCAGATAACCCGCCTCTCGGCCACCCTCGCCTTCCTCTCGGACGTGGCGATGGGCACTCTGGGCGGCAGCCTCAAGCGTCGTGAGCGCGTCTCGGCGCGCCTTGGGGATGTATTGAGCCAGCTCTATCTGGCCAGCGCGGCGCTCAAGCGCTTTGCCGATGAGGGGCGTCAAAAATCCGATCTGCCGCTGCTGCACTGGGCACTGCAAGATGCACTCTACAAAGCGCAGTTGGCCATTGATGAGCTGCTGCGCAACTTCCCCAATCGCTGGATTGGACTGGCTCTGCGGGTGGTGGCCATGCCGCTGGGCAGAGATCTGCAAAAACCGGGCGACCGACTCGATCAACAAGTGGCGCGTCTGCTGCAGACGCCTTGCGAGGCCCGCAGCCGCCTGGCTCGCGGCCAATACCTGACCCGCGAAGAGGGCAACCCGTTTGGCCTGCTTGAGCAAGCGCTTGATGACGTTCTCGCCGCCGAGCCTCTGTTTGACAAAGTGTGCCAGGCACAAGGCAGCAAGCGTCCCTTTATGGCTCTCGACAAGGTGGCCGATGAGGGGCTGGCAGCCGGCATTCTGAGCGACGCGCAGGCTGACCTGCTGCGCCGCGCCGAGCAAGGGCGTCTTCGCACCATCAACGTGGATGATTTTGATCCCGCCGAGCTGGCGGCCGACAAGAGCCTTTGCCAACCGGCCAGTTTCCATCACGCAGCCTGATGCGACACTCGTGATTTTTGCGCCTCCCTTGCGGAGGCGTTTTTTTTTCATATTGGGTTCGAATTGACTCAATCAGGCTCAAGAGCAATATGAATCCGGTCGTAAAAGATATTTAAACCTTGGAGCCTTGTCGCATTTTCATTTTGCTACAGATTTCCTAATCTTGGTTAACACGCTATCGTGCTGTAAGACTCACCTCTGGATTGTGCTATGGATGATGAAATCCTGATCATTGATGACGAGAACGCTGCCTCCCCAGGCCCCAAAAAGCAATGGAAGGTGCTGGTTATCGATGATGATGTCGAGGTGCATAGAGTAACCCGCATGACCCTCTCCCAGTTCGAGTTCGATGGCAAGGGGCTGGATCTGCTGAGTGCCTACAGTGCCAAAGAGGCCAAGGCGATGCTGGCCCAGCACAGCGATGTGGCCTTGATGCTGCTGGATGTGGTGATGGAGAGTGACCATGCCGGCCTTGATGTAGTGCGCTACGTGCGTGAAGAGCTTGGCAACAGCATGGTGCGCATTGTGCTGCGTACCGGCCAACCTGGACAGGCGCCGGAAGACGATGTGGTCGCCAACTTTGATATCAACGACTACAAGGACAAAACCGAACTTACTTCCCAGAAATTGCGCACCTTACTGCGCGCCAGTTTGCGCTCTTATCGCGATATCCGCACGCTTGAGCGTAACCGCCGCGGCCTGCAAAAAGTGATTGAGGCGTCGCGCGGCATCTTTGAAAAACGCGCATTGCGCCAGTTTATCGACGGTGCCCGCGAGCAACTCACGGCACTGCTCAATCTGGAAGACTCCGCCCTCTACGATATCCGCCAGCACGCTTACGCGGTGCAAAGTGAAGAGTGCTTAAGCCCCTTCTCACCGACGCTGGTCGACACCGATGTCAAACATGCGCCGGCTATTGTGCAGCAGGCAATCGCGCAGCAATCCAACGTGTATGGCAAGGAAGAGCTGGTGCTGTTTTGCAAGAACAGTCGCTATCAGCTCCTGTTTCATATTGAAGGTGGCCAGCACCTGAGTGAGATGGATGCCAACCTGCTCAGCCTGTTTACCGAAAACATTGTGGTGGCGCTGGAGAATATCCGCCTCAACGAGGTCATAGCCGACAACCAGCGCGAGATCATCTACCGCATCGGCGAGCTGGTCGAAAGCCGCTCCAAAGAGTCCGGGCTGCATGTCAAACGGGTCGCTCTGTATACCGAGCTATTTTGCAAGCTGCTTGGCCTTGGCGATGAACGCACCGAGCTCATCAAGCGGGCATCCCCCCTGCACGATATCGGTAAGGTCGGCATCCCGGATGCCATTTTGCACAAACCCGGCAAGCTGACCGCAGAAGAGTGGACCGTGATGAAAACCCACGCCCGGCTTGGGCAGGATATGCTCTCGGGCAGTCAGCTGCAGCTGTTCCAGACCGGCGCCCTGATTGCCGGCAACCATCATGAGAAGTGGGATGGTTCTGGTTATCCAAACGGCTTGGCGGGTGATGCTATTCCACTTGAAGGGCGCATTGTGGCGCTGGCTGATGTGTTCGATGCCCTCGGTTCGGATCGTTGCTACAAACAGGCCTGGCCGCTCGATAAAGTGCTGGCACTGATTGAAGAGGAGCGTGGCCGCCATTTCGACCCGACACTGGTCGACCTCATGCTGGCCAATCTCGAACAGTTCCTGGCCATTCGTGATGCCTACCGTGATAACTACCAAGGTGGCCACTGAGCGTTATCTCTCTCTAACAGTAAGGGGGAGCCTCTGCTCTCCCCCTTACTGTTGGTGCCACTTAGCTACTGCTCGGGCTGGTTGAGATCAACCTCGCTGGCCGGAGCCTTAGCTGAGGCTTGCTCCTCCGCCGCCTGACGTGCTGCCAGTGCCTTTTTCAGCGCCTTGCGCTTTTGCATCAGGATAAAACCGACTGCAGCGAGCAACAGGAGCAGTACGCCGACACCGGCGGCAATCCATACCCACAGTGACGTTCCCTCCTCGTTGGCATGCTCGGTGGCCTCAGCCGCTGAAGCCGCTTGGCTCACTACCGGCTCGATCACCGGTTTTGGCGAGATGGAGAACTCCCGCTGTGGCAGTTGCAACTGCACTTCACGCCCACCCTTAGTGGTGGCGAGCAGGGTGGCTTGCACCTGATAGAGCCCGACCATCTCCGGCTTGGTCAGCGTCAATGAGAGGTTCTGCTCAGTGCCACTGCCATTGAACGGTGTTGCTACGCCGGACGGGTCCAGCACCTGACCGGTCACAGCCAGACTGCCAGGGTCGAGCTCTTCCCGGTCAACCAACAAAGAGAGCTTGGGCCCCTCTTTCTCGGTCGGCGGATTTAGCGAATATTGAAATGGCTGGGGATAGATGAAGATCTCCTGGCTGCGCGCACGAACAAACACCTCGTTGCCAGTCGAAATGATAGCGCGATACTTGCCGGGATCTGCCTCAAGCACCACCCGCGCCGTCAACACGCCATCGTGCGGCCGCTCATCAAGATCCTGGCCATTATCCAGATAGTGGCCAACTTGAATATCCTCCTGCTCCGCCCCTTCCGTGTGGGGCAGCGATTGCAGACGCAGGGTCATGCCCAGATCCGAGACATAGTCTTTGTCGGTGGCCTGAGCGCCATCAATGATCACCCGGCTGGTGACTTTAAGGATTTCGCTTTGGAACACCCGCATCGGCAGGGGATCATATTGCAGTTCAATATCTGACAGCAGCCGCACCCGGTTGTCCGGATCGATGTTGCCAATAGCCTGCCAAGGGCCCGGCATGGGGTCACGCACCGTAATCAGCTCGGCATCTTTGGTCTGTAACCAGCCCACGTCACCGGCTGGATGGCGATGACTATAGAGCTTGCTGCCATCGGGACGAACCAGAATAACCGGCCCGCCTCCTTCAATACGCTTGATAATGAAGGTGACTTCCTTCACGCCATGGTCGATGCGAAAGCGGTTGGCCAGCAAGGGAATGTCCGCCGCCCCCACTGGCTCTTCGGCTGCAGCCAGCCACGGAGTCATCAGCAGTGATAACAGCAAACAAGCTTGCTTTATTGACGCCACAGACAGCTTCCCCCTTTCTTTTGCACCAAATCCAGACGACTTTCATGCACGGCCAGCGTGGCATCATCGGCACGGATCACCTTCAGGCGCGGACGCTCAAGGCTCAACCGGCGGATCCCGGTATCTTGCGCACTGCTATTGGTATCGGCCGATTCACTCGCCAGATTAAGCTTGGTCTGGCCACCGGTCATCAGCAGGTAGACGTCGGCGAGGATCTCCGAGTCAAGCAACGCCCCGTGCAAGGTACGGTGGGAATTATCAATGCCATAGCGCTCGCACAATACGTCCAGGTTGTTGCGCTTGCCCGGGAATATTTCGCGGGCCATGGCTAGGGTATCGGTCACCGTGCAGATATCGGTGGTCTTGAGGCTCAGACCCAGCTTGCCAAACTCATAATCCATGAAGCCCACGTCAAAGGGGGCGTTGTGCGCCACCAGCTCGGCACCACGGATAAACTCGATAAACTCGTCGGCAATTTTGTCAAACGAAGGCTTATCACGCAAAAACTCATCGGTAATGCCGTGCACCTGAATGGCTTCCGGATCCACTTCCCGATCGGGCTTGATATAGACATGAAAGTGATTACCGGTCAGCTTGCGGTTGATGATCTCCACGCAGCCGATTTCAATGATGCGGTGGCCCAGATAGTGCGGGCCGCCGGACATGTTCATACCTGTGGTTTCGGTATCGAGGACGATTTGGCGATTGGCTTGGGGTGTGCTCATGCTGGGTTCTGTGTCAAACTTTGATTTTCTCCAAGTTTACCCTATTGCAGATGCTAAAACAGATTGATTTATATACGGATGGTTCTTGCCTGGGCAATCCGGGGCCGGGTGGCTACGGCGCCGTGCTGATTTATGGTGAGCACAAAAAAGAGCTGTCGGCCGGTTTTCGTCTGACCACCAACAACCGGATGGAGCTGATGGCGGCCATCATGGGGCTGCGGACGCTAAACGAGCCTTGCCAGGTGCGCCTGACCACTGACAGCCAGTATGTGCGCCAGGGTATCACCCAGTGGATCACCGGCTGGAAGCGCAAAGGGTGGCTGACGGCCAACCGCGAACCGGTCAAAAATGTGGATCTGTGGAAACAACTCGATGCCGAGGTATCTCGCCATCAGGTGGAGTGGCTGTGGGTCAAGGGGCACTCGGGTCATCCGGAAAACGAGCGTTGCGATGAGCTGGCCCGTGAGGCAGCCAGCGGTAAAGACCTACCCGAAGACAGCGGCTATCAGCCCTGACGATTAGCCGTGCGCGCCATGCCGGGAGTGATAAGCGGTGGTGCGACGCGCCAGGATTTACGTACCGGCTGCAGTGGAATACGGCGTTTGCGCGCCGCCAGCATATAGACCGACGAGAAACTGCGGCAATAGTCATGCCCCAGACTCTCACGCCACCAACCGGCCATGCTGTGAACGCCCTTGAGGGAGTAGCCAAAGCGCTCGTCAAACATCACCTCAAACCCGAGCAGCAGCAACCAGTCGATCACCCGGCCGGGTGTAAACATCCGCGCCGACCAAGGCAGCCGACGGCGAAACCAGGGTAACAGCTTACCCAGCCCCACCAGACTGAGCGGGTTGTAACCGGTGATGATGATCCAGCCATCGGCAGTCAACACTCGCTCGGCTTCACGCAGCGCCTGATGGGGATCTTTACAAAAATCGAGGGTATGGGCCAGCAGGCAGGCATCTACCGAGCCGCAGCGCACTGGCAACTCGGTCACCTCGGCCAGCATGGCCAGATCCCGCCCTGCCGGCGCCACTGACAACTGATGGCGAATGGTCGACGTTTGGCAAGAGAGCTCGGCACTGAGCGCACCAATTTTAAGCAGGTGATAGCCAAACAGGTGAGGACACCAAAGATCGAGGCGGGACTGAATTTCGGTCGCCATCCAGTCGCCCATCGGCAAGTCACACCAACTGGTTGGGCTCAGGATTTGTTGTTCACTGCGTGCCGCCTGCATAATAGGTCCGGTCAGAGGAAAGCCACTCCTTTATATAAGATAGGAAGCAAGATGAGAAGCGAACTCATGCCCCCCGTGATCACGATTCCAGCCTTTAATGACAACTATATCTGGTTGATTCGCCATGAAAATCATTGTCTGGTGGTTGACCCGGGCAGCGCCGAGCCGGTGCTGGAGCGGCTGGCTGCGCTCAATCTCACCCTCGATGCCATTTTGATCACCCACCACCATAAAGATCACACCGGTGGGGTTGCCGATCTGCTGGCGGCGTTTCCGTTGGCTCGTCTCTATCTACCGCAGCACGATGAACTGCCCGGCCTCACGGGTACCCGGGTCGAGCATGGTGATACCATTCGCTGGCACGGTCTCACCCTGACTGTCATTCATGTGCCGGGACACACTCGCGGTCATGTTGCCTACTACAGTGACGGCATGCTGTTTTGTGGCGACACCCTCTTTAGCGCCGGATGCGGGCGTCTGTTTGAAGGCACAGCCGAGCAGATGTACGACTCATTAGAGCGCCTGAAAAGTCTGCCGGATGAGACCCTGATTTACCCGGCCCATGAATACACGATGGCCAATCTGCGCTTTGCCCTGGCGGTGGAGCCGGAAAATCCCGCGATCACTGCCTATACCAGAGAGATCAGCAAGCGGCGCCAGCAGGGCGTTCCCAGCCTGCCTACCCGTCTGGAGCTGGAGAAACAGGTAAATGTGTTTCTGCGGTGCAACCACGACTCAGTAAAATTTTCTGCTGAAAAACACCAGTTATCTCAACTGGATACACCGCAAGATGTGTTCCGTGTACTACGGGCATGGAAGGATGTTTTTTAAGCAAACCTTGATCATCATGGCCTAGCCGCATACTATGGCCTCTGTTTACCCATTGGATGACCTGTGAGTGATGAAGGTTCGAACGGCCATATTGGCGGCGCTTTTCTTAAGTGGCTGCCAACACCTGAGCAATCAGGACGACCGGGCGCAGACGGCAATCGAGCCAGTAACGTCTCCCCAAGTCAACAAGAAAGCACACAAGCGTTACTCCCCCCGCTTCCTGCTCAATGATGAGCAACTGGAGACGGTTGAGGGGAGCGATGACCTGTGGGAGCGTATCGGTGCAGACATGCAACTGGACGTCTCCGACAATGATCGCATTACCCGACAGCGGGCATCGATCTTAAGTAACGATCAACATGTAGCGACCATTGCCAGTCGTGCTGAACCGTACCTTTATCTGATGGTGGAGGAGATTGAACGGCGCGGGCTGCCAATGGAGCTGGTTGCGATTCCCATGATCGAAAGTACCTTCGATCCCACGGCCCGCTCCCGCAGCAACGCCGTAGGGCTGTGGCAATTTGTGCCGCAGACCGGTCGCAACTTCGGATTAAGCCATGATCGCTGGTATGACGGACGCAAGGACGTGGTGGCCTCCACCTCGGCGGCGCTCGATTACCTCGAATATCTTAACCGTTTCTTCGACGGTGACTGGCTCAACACCATGGCCGCTTACAACGCCGGTGAAGGCCGCGTGCGTAACGCCATTGTGCGCAACCAGCGCCGTGGTCTGCCGACCGACTACTGGTCACTGGACCTGCCAAGAGAGACCGAGCAATACGTGCCCAAGGTGCTGGCGATGGCCAGCATACTGAGTAGCCCGTCCGAGTTTGGCGTCTCTCTGCCTTCGCTGGCTAACGAGCCCAAACTGCGTTCGGTGGATGTGGGCGGTCAGCTCGACATCAGCACGGCCGCTAATCTGGCTGGCATGCGAAGCAGTGAGCTCAAGGCACTTAATCCGGCGCTGGTGCGCGGTGTGACCTCTCCGCGTGGCCCACACCGTCTGTTAGTACCGGTTGAATATGCTGACGCCTTTGAACTGGCGCTGGCCGACCTGCCGAGCTCCGAGCGTCTTAAGAGCGGGCAATACCAAGTCGGTAAGGGTGACACCCTGTCGATTATTGCCAGCCGCCACGGTGTCAGTGTCGATGAGCTGAAGATGGCCAACAACCTCAACAGCCATGCTCTGCGCGCCGGCCAGACGCTGCGCATCCCGAGTGACGGAGTGACCAGCGGACAGACCTTTAGCAGTGAAAAGGTGGTGACCCGCAGTAGCAAGTCGGCAGCGCCGGCACGCTACACGGTGAAAAACGGCGATACCCTGTGGGATATCAGCCGCAAACAGGGCGTCTCCCATAAAGATTTGATGAAGTGGAACGGGCTCTCTGCCAGCGCCACCATCAAGCCGGGTACCAAGCTGGTTGTGAGCAAGAAGGCCGCCGCCAAGGCGAATTCGGTGAGCTATCAGGTGCGTCGCGGAGATTCCCTCTCCTCCATCGCTGCCCGCTTCCAGGTTGCCGTGGTGGATGTGCTGCGCTGGAACCAGCTTGACAAGCGTAACCACCTGCAGCCGGGCCAGAAGTTAACCCTGTTTGTCGGTGATAACGGCTAACCCATAGCCTAAAGCCCAATAAAAAACCCGCCGCTGGCGGGTTTTTTATTGGCTTGACATTACTTGCCCGGTGTCAGGCTCTGGGCCCGAAAGCGCGCCACTATCGGATTGTGGTCCGAAGCCGAGGTCACCGGTACCGACACCTCGACCAGATCGAGATCGCGGTAATAGAGGTGATCGAGCGGCAGGCCAAACGCCGTTCTGCGCTTATCGTCCGTGGCCACCGCCTCTTTGAGGTTAAGCTCGTCCACCAGTTGATTAACCCAGTGCTGGCGCTTTTCACTCCAGGTATTGAAATCACCCGCCAGGATCACCGGTCCCTGATGACGGTGCACCAGCATGGTCAGCTCGTTGAGCTGTTCGCGATAACCCGCCATCCCCAGCTCGAAGTTGACCGCATGCAGGTTAACCACCATGACGCCATCCGGATCGCCCTCCAACGGGTAGAGACTGACCAGACCGGATTTGGGGATCCGCAAGAAAGGCTCGGGTGAGCGCACCCCACAGACAAACGCCTGGGGCGTGGTCGAGGCGGTCATCACACCAAACGAGCTGCTACCCTGGGTGAACGCTTGCAGCTGCTGCCACTCATAGCCACCGGCTTTTAGCCAGGCGAGTAGCTCTGGAGAGGTGCGGGTCTCTTGCAGCAGCACCAGATCGCGGCCACCGGCAAACTGACCCAAGCCACTGAGCCAATCAGCGCGCTGACCCTTGTAGAGATTCCAGACCGTGATACCGAACTCGCGGGGCAAGGCGCGGTTGGCCAAAGCCACCAGCGGAGGCTTGCCACAATCGAGCGCCGGTACCACGCCATTGGCGGTGACGAAATAGCCCTGCTGTGGCACATCGAAACAGCCCACCAGCCCCAGAGCCAGCAGCGAGGTTCCGATAATCCGATAACTTTTTCTCATTGGCAAACAACCACCTGTGTTCTTAATGCCACCTGTTCACCCGCATGTTTGGCAAAAACGACTAGGCTCATAGCTCGTCATTTCCCCTGTCAGGCCGGAGTCTTCGAATGTCTGAACACTACCGCTACCGTATCAGCTTTTGCGATCGCTACGGGACCAGCAACCAGATAGAGATGAACCTGCCCTATCTGATTATGCGCGATACCCAGTGCGACCTCTGCCTGTTTGAACTCGATCGCTATGTCGGCTCGGAAGAGATGCTCGAGCACATGATACGGCAAATGCTGGGCGTTGATGAACAGATCTCCATCATCAGCGCCACGCCAATTTAAGCGTTTAATGCCGGCACCGGACGTGGCCGCCCATTATCATCAATCGCCACGTAGTTGAAGACCCCTTCGGTCACGCAGTAACGCTGGGCTTCATTTTCACGCAGTACCGGTTTGACCCACACTTCCAGCTTGATCTGCATGGAGCTGCGACCAATGCGCTGGCAACGGCCATAGCAGCAGACCACATCCCCAACCTTGATGGGATTGTGAAAGGTCATCCCCTCCACCGACACGGTGCAGATTCGCCCTTTGGCCAGCTCTTTGGCCAAAATGCCACCGCCGATGTCCATCTGCGACATGATCCAGCCACCAAAAATATCCCCATTGGCGTTGGTGTCGGCAGGCATGGCCAGGGTACGCAGAAGCAGCTCACCATCGGGCTGACGTGTTGTATCGATCATTATTGTTGTTACCGTCTCACTGAGATGAATCGCGGCATCATAGAGCCCGATCGCGCCCTTGGCAAACCTCATCCCTCTCGTGCTCAAGCCAAGCCATGGGATCGGGCCAGCGATAGATAAACCCGAGCTCGCGGCAGATACGCTCGCCGGTCAAGGGATGAAAGCTGCCCTGCGGCGGAATAAAACAAGGCGCATCCAGCCCCAGCATCTCTGAGGCGCGACGATAAAATTCGCCCCGGTGCGGATGGCCGGGGGCACTGAGCATATAAGCAGGAGCCAGCGTCGGGGCATCGAGCAGGAGCAAACAGGCCGCCACCACATCATCAAGATGCACCAGATTCACAGCGCTCAGCTCACCACTGGTCTGCTTGCCAGCCAGAAAGCGCCCGGGATGACGACCTGGGCCATAAAGGCCGGCGGGGCGCAGGACCGATACCGACGCAATACCGCTTTGCCAAACCATCTGCTCAGCAGCCAACAGCCGCTCGGCGCGCTCTCCGGTTGCCCGGGGCGTGTCGGCTTCCGATTGACCGGGAGCATAGACCGAGGTAGCACTGACCAGCAGCAGACGCCCCACACCATGGTGCTTTGCCTGATGCGCTATCTCGCGGATCGCCGCCAGATAATCCCCAGCCTTGCTCGGTGCAATCGCCACCACCAGAGACGAGCATCCGGTTAACGGCCAATCTTGTCCCTCGCCGGCCCGATAGCACTGCACCTGCCAGTGCGCCGCGCGCAGCTGGTTGCATTTGTCCTGCGTGGTACACGTCAACACCACGTGGTCGCCACGCGCCCGCAGCGCCTGTGCCAGCGGCAGCCCTAACCAGCCTGCACCTATGATGCCTACCTGCTGCATGGCTACGTCTCCGACAAAAAAAAACGACCATCTATGATGGCCGTTGAAAGTAACGAAGGAAATAGCTGGATGATCCAGATACTTCCCACAGCGGGAAAATCGGGAGCACGGGCTCCAAATTCTTAAGCGCTATCCTAGTGATCCTCAAGTTAAAAAGCTTTGAAGAGGATCACGTTTGAAAAGGATTTCTGAAAGCGATTTCAAGCGAGTGCGAGTAACGGGCTCCCATGGGAGCCCACGTTTATTCAGGAAACGGATTCACGAATCACGAGTTCAGGGGCAAATTTGCGTACCCACTGCTCACAGTCACGGCCATCGAGCAGCGCCAGCGCCAGCTCTGCCGCACGCTCGCCCATCTGCTCGATGGGGTAGCGCACCGTGGTCAGTTTCGGATAGGTGTAACGGGCATAGGGAATGTCATCAAATCCCACCACCGACACCTGCCCCGGGATCTGGATCCCGTGCTCCAGCAGGCAGGAAATCGCGCCCGCCACCATGGCATCATTAAACCCAAGCACAGCGGAGAAGGTCACGCCGCGCGCGAGCAGCTCGCCCATCGCCACATAACCGCCCTGCTCATCGGCATAGGCTCTGCCCACCAACGTCTCGTCATAAGTAATACCACCGCGTTCGAGCGCATCGCGGTAGCCCTGCATACGCTGGCGGCCATCAACGAAGGCGTCGTCGTCAGAGGTCACAAACGCAATGTTGCGGTGCCCCTTGTCGATCAACAACTGGCAGGCCGTGCTGCCACCGCCACGGTTATCAAACCAGACGCACTGGGACTCCAGCCCGGGGACCAGACGGTTGATAAAAATAATCGGTGTATCACCGCGCGCCAGCTCGATAAGCTCGGCATCCGGCAACGCCATGCTGTGCAGGATCAGGGCATCGCACTGGCGCTGAAGCAGCGCCTGAATAGCATGGCGCTCACGCGCCTCGGCGTGGTTGCCCGACATGACGATGGTGAACTTGTTGGCACGGTCGATGACTCGCTCCATCCCGCGCATCATCTGCGCGAAGAAGGGGCCGCCGCACAGATCACCCACCAGCACGCCGATGCAGTTGGAGCGTTTGCTGACCAGTGCCTGGGCGAAACTGTTGGGCCTGAAATTAAGCTCTTTCATGGCTGCCAGCACCGCCTCGCGTTTCTCCGGAGCCACCTGCGCGGTGTTATTGATCACGCGGGAAACCGTAGAAATGGAGACATTAGCCAGCCGGGAAACGTCTTTGATCGTTGCCACTCGCACATCCTTTTTGAGGGAGAGTTATTGTTTGCGGGCATTATAACCTTTATGACCGCAAGAAACTCGGCACGAGATCAGAGATAGCGCCGTCAAATGACACATTAACGACTTGAGATAGAAAGAAAAAGACCTACCCGGTGGGTAGGTCTGGCCGTTTAGTAGGCGCCGTGCAGTTCGTTGTTACTTAGCAGCCGCAGTGGCGAGCGCGCCGCCTTGTGCTGATAGATAAGACTGAACGAGAGGATGTTTTGCACATAATTGCGTGTCTCGCGATAGGGGATGCCCTCGATCCACACATCCGCCGGCTTGTTACCACTTTGTGCCCGCCAGCGCGCCACCCGGCCAGGGCCGGCATTGTAGGCCGCGGCGGCAAAGATCCGGTTACCACCGTAGTTGTTGAGCAACCCCTGCAGATAAGCACTGCCGAGACTCACATTCACATCCGGGTCGAACAGCTGATCCGGATCGCGATAGGGATAACCAATCTTGCCAGCGGTATGGCGGGCGGTGGCCGGCATCAGTTGCATCAAGCCACGGGCACCGGCCGGTGATTCGGCCAGCGGATACATGGCACTCTCCTGACGCGAAATGGCGTAGAGCAGGGTCATGTCCATGTTGCGCTGGTTGGCCACTCGCTGATAGGTGTTTTTAAGCGGCATCGGGAAGCGCAGATCCATGGCATCCCAAGCCTGCGCCACGATGGTCGATTGAATGGCCAGATCGTGCCAGCCCTGACGCTCGGCCAACATGCCGAACTGCAGCTTCTCCTGATCGCTACTGCGCGCCAGATTGTGCAGCCATTCGGCGCGCGCACCGGAAAGGTCGTGCATGGATTTGAGCTCTTTGACCCGGGCAAGGAAGGGCCATTGACGCACCGACGGCTCCCACGCCAGGGCATCACGGGGCGTGTTGTTCACCAGCCGATAGGGAATATTGGCGCGTTGCGCCGCCAGAAAGCCATAGTAACCGCGCTGCTTGGCGGTTTGACTGTAGAGCGCCTGGGCCTGCCCTTGCTGGCCGGCACTGGCCATGGCACGCGCCTGCCAATATTGCCAGCGATCGCTTTGCTGCAACGCACTGGGCATCATGGCAATCCAGCGCGCGACACCGCGCCAGTCAAGCTCCCACACAGCCATACGGGCGCGCAGCTCCAGCAGTTCATCATCCTTGATGCGGCTGACTGTGGTATCGAGCCAACTACGCTGATCCGGCAAACGGTCGAGTAACATACGCCGGGCTATCGCCCGCTCTACCGGCTGTAACATGGTGATCGTCAGCGCCAACCGATTTTTATAGGCAGGCAGGACATTCAACACCCGCAGTGCTTCATCGTTGGCATAGCGGGCCAACCCGAGCAGCAGCGTGTCACGTCCGCGCGCAGTATCTGGATAGCGGGTGCGATCCAGCACCATGGCTGGACGGGTGAAGGTGTCTTGCAGCAGCTTGCTGTCACTCTCGGCACCGAGCGCCGGCGCCAAATGACGAATCAGATCGCCATTGCCCTCGCTAAAGGCCAGTCCCATGCGCTGCCAGACTTTGGCCGTGGTGCGCAGGCCAGCCTGCTGCCACAGGGTAAACAATCCGTCGCAATCATCAGGGCGCGACTGGCCGCTCATCCACAGCGCTTCCGCCCCCTTGAGCGCCTCACTGCGCTGGCCGGTATAATAGCGGGCTTGATAGTGCAGGCAGCGCAGTGACGTGGATTCCGGCAACTGGGGATAGAGCTGCAAAAACGAGGTCCATTGGCCGCTTTGGGCTAGGTATTGCAGATAACTGCGCTCGAGGCGGTTCGCTTGCGGTGTATCAGCGTGATCGCGCAAAAAACGGGTCACTTCGGCAAAACTGGCCTGGCCGGGGCGAAAAGCCAGCCGGTAGTAATCAAGATAAGGCAGCAGGGGGTAGTTTTTCAGCTGCGTACGGATCTGATAAAAACGGGCCATGTCGTTGGCCCTGACCGCAGAGTGCGCTTCACGGTAGAGAGACTGCTGCAGGCTCTCGGCAGGCACCATAGGACTGAGCAGTGCCAGAATGATCGCAATGACCCTTTTCAACTCAAAACTCCAAGGGACGCCATCCGGGGCGTCCTGTTAACACGGGCATAGCGCCATTGTAGCCAAGCATCAGGCGCTGTTTGAATACTTTTACACTTGACGCATCGCCAAATGGGCGTCGCGATCGCCCGCCACGCCCACCCGGCGCACATAGCGGTAAAGATACTCGACCGGCAGTGGCTTGGAGGCGAGATAGCCCTGATAGAAACTGCAGCCCTGAGCCTGCAGAAACTCCAGTTGCTGGCGGGTCTCAACCCCTTCGGCGGTCACGTTAAAGCCCATGTGCTTGGCCATCGCCAGCACCGCCTCCACGATCGCCATGTTGTCGGCATCATGGGGAATGTCCTGGATAAACGAGCGATCAATCTTGAGCTCGTCCGCCGGCAAGCGCTTGAGGTAACTCAGTGAGGAGTAACCCGCGCCAAAGTCGTCGATAGCAAAGCTGATACCCAACTCTTTAAGCTCGCTCATTTTGTGCAAGGTATCTTCGGCGTGACCGAGCACCACCGACTCGGTGATCTCAAGATTCAGAGAGGTTGGGTCCATGCCGGTCATGGCCAGCACTTCATGTACCCTGTCGACAAAATCAGGGGCGTGGAACTGCTTGGCACTGACGTTGACCGACAACTGGGGAATATGGATGCCATCTTCTTCCCACGCCACATACTGGTGACAAGCCTCGAGCAGCACCCAGTTGCCGATATCGACAATCAGATCGGTCTCTTCGGCAATCGGTACAAACTCGCCGGGCGACACCATGCTGCGACCGGGCGGTTGCCAGCGCAACAGCGCCTCGACGCCGATGATCTCGCCCCCTTCCACCATGTGCTGCGGCTGGTAATAGAGCAGTAACTCGTTGTTATCGAGCGCGCCACGCAGCTCGTTATGCACCTGCAGACGACGGTCAGCCTGCTGCTGCATGGTGATATCGAAAAAGCGCAAGGTGCGCCGACCGGCCGACTTAGCCTGATACATGGCGGTATCGGCCTGCTTGAGCAGATCGTCAGCCCCTTGGTCACGACCAGGGAAGAGGGTGATGCCGACGCTGGCCCCGATGTGCAGGGATTGGCCAGCAAACGGGTAAGGGGCCGACAGCTCGGCAATCAGGCGCTCACCCACCAGATCGGCCTGCATCTCCGCCTGAGGCGGACTGGCCGAAAGGTGCGGCAGCAATAACACAAACTCGTCGCCACCGAGGCGAGCCAGAAAATCGCCTTGGCGAATCAAACGCTTGAGACGATCGGCCACTTGCCGAAGCAGCCAGTCACCGGTCGCATGACCGAGCGAATCATTGATGGTCTTGAAGTGATCGAGATCGATAAACAGCAGCGCGCCAATCACATCGTTCTTGCGCGCGAGCTCAAAGGCGCGTGGCAGACTCTCTTGCAGTTGGCGGCGATTAGGCAGACCGGTCAGCTCATCGTAATAAGCCAGATCCTGAATTTTGCGCTGCGCCGCCTTGCGCTCGGAAATATCTTCAAAACAGATAACAAAGTGGGAGATCTGACCGCGATCGTCATGAACCGGCGTGACGATTTCCCAGTGATTGGTCAGGCGGCCATCACTGCGCTCACGCTCGGTTTCACCTTGCCAGCGATTAAGGGCATCGAGCCGATAACCCAGCCCCCCTTTCCAGACGCCCTCACCCAGTGTCAGACCAAGCACAGTCCGGCTGTCATAACCGGTTATCTGGCAAAAAGCCTTGTTGACTCGCAAGATGCAGAAATGGGGATCGGTTATCACAATCCCTTCATGGGTTTCAAAGGCAACGGCAGAGAGGCGCAGCTGCGCTTCTACCTGCAAGCGCTCCAGCTCGGCGGCAACCCGACTCGAGAACAGTTGTAACACGCTCTCGATGTCGTCAGCTTGCTCCTGGCTATAACAGATCAGCGCCAGATGCCCGATGATCTCGCCCTGCCCGCTCAGTAGCGGCGTCGCGCAGTAAAGACGCGAGTCCGGCTTGGAAGGCTCCATGGGCAGACGAATGGCCGCGCCACGATAAACGCTCTCGCAGAAGGTGCCATCGAGCGGATATTCCCCATCGGGACGCTCGCCCGAGGCCACCACCAGCCGCACCTTGTCTTCACCATTACGTTCGCAAAGCCAGGCACCATCGACCGCAAACAGTGACACCAGTTGAGTGACCAGCGTTTCCAGAAATGAGAGCCCGGTCTGCGCCGACACCGCCTGGGAGAATTGCTCGACCAGACGGGATCGCCGTGACCACCTCTGCGCATCGCGTATGGCCTGCGATTGCGAGATCACCTTCCCCATCAGGGTGCAGGCACTGCCGAGCAGCGCCTGCTCTGCCACACCAAGCGGCGCATGCGATGCCGACCAGCCGCAAGTCACCAGCCCCAATAACTCATCATCAACCCGGATTGGCATCAGCAGTTGGCTGGCCCCTTCAACCAAAGGCGACAGCTCAAGGGCCAGAGGATGGCTGGCGCTCTCTTCAAGCACCACCGGACCGCTCAGAGAGAGCATGGTTTGCAGCGCAGGAAATTCAGCCAACGGATGTGCGATACCCTCTTTCACTTCCCGTGAATCATAAAGGCAGCGGAGATGTTCGCCATCGCACATCCACAGGGCGCTACAGCAACAGCCCAGCGCCTCTTTGAACCATTGGGAAAAGCGGGGATAAAAGTGCCTTACCCCCTCTTCGAGCGAGGACAAGCCACAGGAGAGATCCAGCAACGAGTGGTACTGCGTGGTCGACGCCATGACGGGCAGCGGCAGCGTGCCACTCAGGGTCAACTGCCCTAAGCATGCGCTGGGGGTATCGAGCGGCAACAACTTCATTTCGGCGTGTACGCCGGCGACGAGCTCCGGATGCCACACGAACGGCTCGCGGGCGACACGACATTGACTGGCGAGCGACGCCAACGCAGTCGAGGTTGGCAACAAGTTGGCCGACGCCAACTGCTCGGCAACCAGACTGGGTGACCAGCGGCACGCCCCGCTTCTGATATCAAAAAACCACATCAGTTGTGTGGTGTGCACACTCATCAACCACTCCGACCACTTAAACGACTACGTCGGCCGCATCATACCTGTTGTTGAGTCGCTCGGCATCAGCGAAACCCAAAAAACTGTTATGGAAATACGGGTGATACCAAGGGGGAAACGGCAGGAAACTGGCTGGATTCAGGTCGTCAAAATGCGCTGCCAAAGGGGGGACAGAAACGACTCAACTCCTGACATACTGCCCACCCCCGCCGCCAAGCTCAAGCTCTTTTTTAGCAATAAATTGATACGATCACATTTACTTGCCAGCCCCGAACGAAGTCGCTAATTTTGTGATAAAAGTCACAAATTCAACTTACCCAATCGGTAATCTGAATTTGAAGAGACCAGCAAGACGACCCTAAGGGGGGTTATATGAACGTAGAAATTACCAGCAAAATCATGGACATCACCCCGGCTATTCGCGAGCGCATTGAGTCCCGCTTTGACAAGCTCGAACGTCTTCAGGTGCCTCTTATCAAACCCCACGTCACCATTGGCAAGGAAGGTCAGACGTTTGTGGTAGATGCAACGATCTCGATTCCCAGCGGCACCCTGTTTGCACAGGCCAGCCATGAGGATCTTTATGCAGCGGTGACAGAGGTGGGCCAGAAACTGGAGCGCCAACTCAACCGTCATACGGATAAGCCGCAAGCCCACCGTTCGGTGCGCTCCGGCAAAGAGCAGTGCCGCACCGACCCGGTCGATGCGTAACCCTTCACTCATCACTCAGCAAAAAGGCGGGATTTCCCGCCTTTTTCGTCTCTGCCCGTTACAAGTGCCGCTCAAGCAGCCCAGTGTAAGCGGGGCTCGCTACCCTGATTAAGCTCGGTCAGCACACTTAACATCAGCTGCGGGTCAACGTGCTCGCTCTTTTGCTCGTCATTAATCCATTCACCGTTGGTCAGTCGCGCCCGGGCTCTGGCAGATAAGTTGAGATAAACATCAGGCTCGAGCAGTGGATTGACGCCTTTTAGCGGTGGTGGAGTGAGCTCCAGGGCAAGGCGAATATCACTCATACTCCCCCCTTCACACAGACAGGCATTGAGCCAACTGCTATCGGCAGGAGCATCCTGTTGCAGCACCGCGGGGGCGGGCAATTGGAAATGGACACGCCAATCAATCGCAGGTGCTTGGTCGGCAGGCTTGCCCGTAAACCAGGGCTGCGTCTCCACCCGCTCATCGAGCAGCGCCAGATAGAGCTGAAAGTCGGCGCGATCATTGTTTTGCACATCGTGATTGAGCCGCTGACCCAGCGCTGTTTCATCGACTAGCCGAACTGTCACTTTGCTCATGCCGTTTCCAAACTTGCCAAAAGGTCCCTCTTTAACGACCCATCATCTGGAAAGTTAAGGGAAAAAACCAAAAGGCTTCCCATGACAGAGCAAAGCGGCTACTATTTTTGCCTGCGGAGGGGTTCCCGAGCGGCCAAAGGGATCAGACTGTAAATCTGACGGCACTGCCTTCGAAGGTTCGAATCCTTCTCCCTCCACCATCTTGCACAAAGCCCGACCATTGGTCGGGCTTTGTTATTTCTGTGCGCTGCATTTATTGCACGCGATGCGGGTTAAAACTCGAAGCGATAGAAGAGATCGACCGCTTGTGCCAACCCGGTCATCGCCTGAAGATAGAGCTTGGGCATCAGCTCGTAGCGCAATTTAAACTCGGCAATCGGACTGAACACCCCGACGCCATATTGCAGCTGCAATCCCGGTAACAGATAGGCCGACAAGGTCACCTGGGTATCATCGCCACTGCCGGTCGTATCCAGACTGACATCACTGAGCCCCAGACTCTCGCCCACCGACGACACCACCCCGCCACCGAGGCCCACGGCGCCAGAGAGCAGCAACCCATTCATGCCAGAGTCTTCGCCATTGGTGCTCAACCCCTTGCCGCGCAGCAGATATGAGAGCCGCTCGGATTCTGACAAGGTCGGGTTCGAGTAGACCGTCAAGGTCGGCTTGCTGGCTGGTCCGGTGACCTTAACCCCCACAGTCACGTCATCTTCCACCGTGTCGGGATTGCGAATGGCATCAACGTTCAGATAGGGCTCATCGAGCGGGCCGGAGAAGCGGATCCGCCCCTGCTGAATAATGAGGTTCTGCCCATATGCACGAAAACGACCATCGCTGAGCATGATGTCACCGCGTGCGGCCAAGGGTGTGCCCTCATCTTGACTCAGGCGCACCTGACCGGCCAGATGGGTACGCAGACCCAGCGCATCGAGCTGCACGTCCGGTCCAATCGCTACCTGCACCCTGAGCCATAAAGGCAGCGGGGTTGCGGGCTTTGCGGGCGCCTGCGCATCTTGCACAATCACCACATCATCGGAGACAGTGACTGCACTCTCCGGCAGGTTCTTCACATTGATGCGCGCCCAAGGGATGGCAATACTGCCACTGATCCGGGTCTGCTCGCCAAGCGCAATAGTGAGATCCGGCGTTACCTTCACCCGTCCCATGCCGGGGTATTGCGCCTCGAGATCCTTGCCGCGCAGTGTCAGATTGCCCTGCACCGGTAGCGTGGCCCAATTCAGGCTGCCACCTAAAGTCAGCGGCCCCTTGCCGACCAACACCTTACCATCAATATCGGCCCGCTCACCGGCAATGGTCAGGCGGGTGTCGAGCCCGTTGAGTGTCAGCATGTCCGAGGTGGTCAACACCTTGCCATCACGCAGGCGAATGTCACCAAACAGCAGCGGCCGCTTGAGCGTGCCATCAAAGCGCGCCTGACCGGACAGGGAGCCTTTGAGCTCACGCACGTCCGGGATCAGCGCCGCAAAGGCATCGGGCTTGAGCGCATCAAGCGCAAGCTCCCCACCCAACGCACCACGTCCCATCGGATCGGCCACCTGCACGCGGGTATTGAGCTTACCCAGCGCGTTTGACTCGAACGCCAACGCGACACTGGCCTGCTTGGGATCAAGATCCAGCTCGAGCAGCAGCGTCTCATAGGCCGTGGTGATCTGATCGCTACGAAACGTGCCGGGCGTGGTGCGCACTCTGGCATGCAGCTCGGGCTTGGCCCCACGCCAACCGATTCGCCCATCGGCCGAGAGCACCGACTGCCAGACGAAACCTTCTGGCAACCAGGGGCGCAGGCGGGTCAGATTAAAGTGGGTCAGGGCAAACTCGGCCTCGCCCGCAGTCTTGGCAACCGTTCCCGGTTTGATGCACAGTGAGGCATCCTGCGAGTCCAGACACAGCCCGGAGTGACGGGCTTGCCAGCGGCGGGTATCCACATCGAGCGACCAGGGTGCATGCAGTGACCATTGGCGCAGCGGCGAGCGCACCACCCACTGCTCCAGTTGGCCCTGCCAGCGATCGCCACGGCTGTGACCGGTCAGGCGCAGGTCGGTTCCTATCGGGTTTCCGCGCACTGACAGCGTCAGGTTGTGCTGACTGAGAGTACCGGACAACTGCGCCGTTAAGCCTTTCAGGTTGACGCCATCCTGTTTTATCTCGGCCACGCGAGCACTCACCTCGCCGGCCGGATCCGGCCCCAACGTGACATCCCCCTTGACGGCCGCATCCAGCAGATCCAGCCCAGAGTAGTAGAGCCGGCTGGCCGTCAGATCAAGCTTCACAGCAGGTTTGTTGGCATTGCCACGCAGCGTCGCACTGCCGCTTAACGCCCCTTTCAAGCCCGGATAAATACCGGTGAGCTCAGGCGCCTGAACTGATGCATCAAGCTGCCAACGCTCGGGGGCCAGCGAGCCTTTCACCGCCAGACGATTGGCACCCGAGACCAGTGTCAACCCCGGTATCTGCCAACGTAAGGCATCGTTACCGGTGAGCTCGCCATCGAGCGTGAGTGGCCACTGATTTACCCGCCCCTCAATGCGGGTTTTGGGCAGCGCCAATTGCCAGTGCCCCTGCTCGTCGAGGGTAAAGCGGCTATCGACAACACCCGACAGCGCGCCTTTAATATTTTCATCAAACCAGGCGGGATTGAGGTTGGCAAACTCCCCTTGCCCTTGCCAGGAGATCCCTTTGTGCCAGCCAAGCGCCCCCTTGATCTTGATCTCACCATCAAGCGCCTTGAGCCCCAGCGTTAGAGCAGAAAACCGCGTTCGATCGCCCTTTGCCTTAACATCCAGAGTAAAGGGCGGCACATCACTGCCTTCCCCGGACGTTGCCAACGTAAGCTGATAGTTATCGAGTGAACCCTGGGCGCTCAGGCTACCTTTTTTCAGGTGATAACGGGTGAGATCCTCTTTACGCGCCGCCAGCGGCCAATCGAGAGCAGGCCAGTTGATGCTGGCAGCAAACGGTAAGCTTGGCTCGAGCGGCTGCAGCGACCCCTTGGCCGTGGCGCTGACCGCGCCCTTGCCTGCGAGCTCAAAGGCCAGCTTGGCCACGCTGCCATTGGCGTGAAGCGAGAGTTGCTCACCCGCCAGCCGACCATCGAGCAGCATTTTGCCTAATGTGCCATCAAGTCTGGCACTGAGGGGATAATCAGAGGAGAGGGTGATACGGCCCTTGAGCGTGGCATCAGCCAGTGGATGGTCAAGATGCAGGCGGTCAATCTGCACCAGATCGTCCACCATACTGCCGTCCAGTTCGAGCAGTGGCACCGGCTCATCGAGTGAGCTATCGCGATAATGCCCTTGCTCCAGACGCAGTGACTGCACCAGCACCGGAAATGGCAGATGCACCGCAGGCAGTGCTATCGGTTCATTATCCTCTTTATCAGAGGCAGATGGCGCGCCCGGCTGCTGCGACTGTTCACCAATTCGCAGATCCAGACCGCGCAGGAAGGGCTTCCTGACGGTCAAACCATGGCGGGTAAACTGGGCGCCGAGTTTGCCACTGGCCAGTGTCAGTGACACGTCAGGCACATGGACACTTAAACCATTGACGCTCAGCTGCTGCAATTCGATCCGTAGCGGTAGTGGGCGCCAGGCCTCTGCCGATGAGGTATCCGGCTCGGCTGGCGGGCTGGGTTCAACCGTGTCTGGCTGTGGTTCGCTGCCCTCATCAACCTGCACCTCGGCGCCATCGAGCGCCAGGTTTCGGATCCACAGCTCCCCCTTGAGTAGCCGACCCAGATCCCAATCCAGCTCGACTCTGCGCGCAGCAATGCGCACCCCATCACCCTGCCAAGAGAGATGCTCCAGCGTCCAGCCATAACCCAGTTGGCCGGCCACCAGCTCACCTTTAAGAGCAGGCAACTGTTTTTGCGCCTGCAGCCAGAGCCATTGATTACCGACATGGGTAAAGCCAAGCAGGCTGACGCCGATCAGCAGCAAAAAGCACAGACCGAGTAGCCAGAAGAGGATTTGCGCTAACCACTTCATAGATCAGGCCCCAAGGCAAAGTGCAACCGCCAGGGCTTGTCCGGCTCGGAGACCCCGACCGCCACATCGACGCGCACCATCCCCACCGGCGTCACCCAGCGCACGCCAAGACCCGTGCCGATTTTCCACGCCTCGGTATAGTCGTTGGTTGCCGTACCGCCATCCACGAACAAGGCACCCAGCCAGCGCTCGCTGAAGCGATAGTTATACTCGGCGCTCGCCGCCGTCACATAACGGGCGCCGAGCAACTCGCCATTGCTGTCGGTGGGCGAGATGCTTTCATAATCAAAGCCGCGCACGGTCTGATCACCGCCGGTGAAAAAGCGCAGCGACGAGGGCACCTTGGAGAAACTGTCGCCGATAATGGCGCCTTGCTCGGCGCGCAGCAAAAAGCGGTGATCATCGCCCAGGGTACGCAGCCACTTGGTTCGCCCCCAGGTGCGAATAAAGCTGATATCAGAGCCCCAGGAAGGGTCAGAAACTTCTACCAGCCACTGCTGGCGATCGCCCCAACTGGGCACGGGCCCACCGCGCATCCGTAGCCGCGACCAGGAGACTCCCGGCAGCAACAGCAGACTGTTGCCGCTCTCGCTGGCTTGCACATAATCTTCGTAGAGCACCCGAAAATAGAGATCCCTATCCCAGCCATTGCTCTTTTTCTTCCAGCGGTGCAAACCCACCGTAGTGAGATCAGACTGGGTATCGTTGAGATCTTCGTGCTTGAAGCCACTGAGCACCGAATAGTAATCCTCCAGCGGATTGCCCACCGGGATCTGGTAATCCAGGCTGACTTCTGCCTTAGGTTGAGAGACCTTGAACTCGGTCTTGAGCTTGTGGCCATAGCTGTTGACCCAGGGTTTTTCCCAACTGCCCGACACCCGCGGCCCTTCATCGGTGGAAAACCCGATACCGGCCTCCACCTCATGCTTGTCACGGGGCGTCAGGGTGACCCGCACCGGCACAATGCCATCCTTCGCCTCAGCCATCACCGGACGAATATCGGTTTCCCGAAACAGACTGGTTGCCGACACATTTTGCGACATCTCGGCCAGATCTGTGGCCAGATAAGGCTCACCGGTGTGAATGCGGATAAGTGGGCGGATAAGCTTGACGGCCTCGGGGCTCGCCTCATAGCGAATATCGCCGTAGTGATAACGACGCCCGGCATCAAACAGGATCAAAATGTCGGCAGCCTGCTGATCGGGGTAAACCTTCACCTCGCTTTTGCGCAGCCGCGCGTCGAAATAGCCGCGCGACAGGCCCAGACTACCGAGGCTGGATTTGATTGATTCATAGCGGCCGTGATGAAAGATCTCCCCCTCTTTTAGCGGGAGTTTGTCGAGCAACTGGCTGAAGGCCTCATCCTGCCCGGCATCACCGCGCAGCAGAATATCCACATGACGCACCCGAACCGGTTTGCCCGCGTTGATCTTGATGAGCATCTTCTCACGCACCTTGGGGTCACGCGTGAGGGTTATCTCGGGCTGGTAATAGCCCACCGCCTGCAAGCCACGGGTCACTGCCTCGCGGATCTTGTCGCGCACCGCCCTTAGCTGATGCGGCTGATAGGCCGGTAATCCATCCAGATAGGTCCGGACATTATCCAGCGGTTCACCTTTTAGTCCCTGCACCTCATAGGTCAGCTTGCCGGCCGCCTGCGCAGGCAATGCCAGCCAGAACATGCAAAAGAGTGTCCCCAACATTAGCCAGCAAGGTGCTGACATCACGCCTCTTCTCACCTGTTCACCCGTTTATTGTCGTTTTATCAGCCTTGTCGCGCACTGGCCTGACCGTCATTGCTAGCCATCCTATCACAGCCGCCCATTCTGGCAGACAGCATGGCGGGCAAATGGTTCCGCTTTGACCAACTTGGCGCACTGTTTGCCTGATTTTGTCGCAGGGTGCTCAAGAAACCATCGCGTTGCAAACTGCTACGAATAGCTCGGTTGCACCAATCGATTAATTCCGCTGAGAATCCGAACAGAAAAGTACGATACTCATCACAGATTTAACCTAGGAGACGTGACAATGACCCTGAGCGAGCGTACCGAGCGCATGGCCGATTTTGTGGCTGAACGCATCGAATTTCTGACTTTCCTGGCCTGCGTCTGTGCTCTGGTGGCACTGCTGACCGGCATGCCGGGGGAAAAGGCTCTGGCCTTTACCGCCATCAATCTGCCCTTTGGTCTGTTTCTGCTGGTCGGTCTTGGCTTCTCTACAACCCTCTCCTTTGCCTGGCGTCTGCCCGTGACCACCTTGCTGCTGGCGTTGCCGCCCATGGCTATCATGGATATGGGCGGTGCCTGGATGAACCCGATTGCAGTCTGGTGCGTTTACGGATTACTGGCCTTTGAAGTGATCTGGCAAGCCCGCCCCCGTGCCCGACTGACCACTCAATAAGCCAGCGCCGCAACAATCTCCTGACGTCTCCTTGCTTTTACGCTACTCTTGCGGCCCCGGGGCACCCCGCCCCTGCCATCAGGAGTGATTGATGAAAACCGCCTGCGCCCTGCACATTCTGGTCAAGACCGAACGTGAATGTCTGGCTCTGAAGGAAAAACTGGCCAAGGGTGCCGATTTTGGACAGCTGGCCAAGCGCCATTCCACCTGTCCATCCGGTAAACGGGGCGGCGATCTGGGCGAGTTTTCCCGCGGCGATATGGTCAAAGCCTTTGATGATGCCGTGTTTAAAGGCGAGTTACTGACTGTGCTGGGACCGGTGCGAACCAAATTCGGTTTTCACCTGATAAAAGTGCTCTACCGCCGCTAAGATTGCATTTTGCAATGACTTCCACTGTCTGACTGCATTGTGCAACAGCGCAAGCGATGCATGTCGCTCGCTTAACAGGTATCCTAAGGGTCTTCCAGACGAGACCCTGTGCATGTCAGACAATCTGTTTCTTCCGATCCTCTCCTTACTGTTGCTGATAAGTGGCCCCTTGCTCGGTCGCCTGCAGATCTGGCCCTGGACCACGGGCGTAGCCTGTAGCCTGCTCTCGTTGTTGCCAGCGTTCTGGTTGTTGCTGCGCCGTCCCTTACGCCGTCCCAAGCTCACACTGCTGGCGGCGCTGATCCCGGTCGTGGGATTTCTCTATCTGGCGGGCAAAGCCCTCTATCTGCCGATCGAAAACGACGTCAGTACCGACCCGCTCAATCCACCGGCCCTGACGTGGGCCCATAGCCTGCGCAGTGCTGATGATCTGGCGATCAACCCGGGGCAACTTGCCACCGAGCGCGTAATGCCCGGCCCGCTCAGCGTCTCGGCGCTACCCGAAGAGGTGGTGGGTCTTGCCGAAAAGCTGATGCAGGCCCACGGCTGGCAGACCATTCGCACCCCCACCGGCCTGCAGGCCGTGGCCACCAGCTTCTGGTTCGGGTTTCAGGATGACATCGCCCTGCGCGTACAGATGGGCGCCAAAGTGCGCGTGGACATGCGCTCGGCCTCGCGAAGCGGTCGCCACGACCTTGGTGTCAACCGAACGCGGGTTGAAAAATTTATGCAGGAGCTGGCCAGCGAACTGGAAAAACACCAGCCCAAAGCCGCTGCCCGCCTACCTTAAGGAGTGATCATGCGTATCACGCTCAAACCCGATAATCAGTATGCCTGGTTTATCCGCCCTTTTTTCTGGCTGCAACAACGTAACTACGGACAGGTGCTGATCCCCGGCAAATGCTGGGGACGCTCGCCGCGCCTGTTTGCTGCCGTCGCCACTTTATATGGCGTGATCAACCGCCGCCGCTCTCCCATCGACCCGGTGCTGCGTTCGCTGGTCACCGTGCGGGTATCGCAGCTTAACTGGTGCCGCTTTTGCGTCGACATCAACGCCATGACCCTGATAAAACGCGCCGGCTCCAGCGACAAGGTTGAAGCACTCAGCAATTGGCGCGACGCCCCCCTGTTTGATGAGCGTGAGCGAGCGGTGCTGGAGTACGCCGAAGCGATGACCGGGCTGGATGGGGTGAGCGATGAGCAGGCAGCGCGCCTGAAAACCTGGTTCGATGACGATGCCATGGTCGAGCTGACCGGGCTTATCGCCTTTCAAAACATGTCGGCCAAATTTAACGCAGCGTTGGACGTTCCGCCGCAGGGGTTCTGCCAGCTGCCGGTGCAGCCTACTCGCAAGGAGTAACCGTGAAGCGCATGGGTCTGTTGGTGCTGCTGATCACGCTCGCTGCGCTTTCACTGCTGTTGCCAGATTCCTGGCTCTCGCTGGGCGCCTTGCAGCAACATCACGCGCAGTGGCAAGCCTGGGTCGATGCCCATTTCATCACCGCCGCCGGGACGTTTTTTCTGCTCTATGTGGTCAGCACCGCACTCTCCCTGCCCTGGGCCTCTCTGTTAACGCTCGCGGGCGGCGCTCTGTTTGGCTGGCTCCCCGGCATCATCATGGTCTCGCTGGCCAGCACGCTGGGAGCCAGCTTGAGCTTTCTGGCGGCGCGTTATGTGCTGCGCGATTGGGTCAGCCGGCGCTTTGCCAAGGCCGTGACCCGCATCAATCAAGGCTTGGCCAGCGATGGGGTAGCCTATCTGCTGACCTTGCGTCTGGTGCCCCTGTTTCCCTTTTTCCTGGTTAACCTGCTGCTGGGGTTAACCCGCTTGCCACTGCTGACCTACGCCTGGGCCAGCTGGCTTGGCATGCTTCCCGCAACCTTTGTCTATGTGCTGGCCGGGCGCGAGCTGGGGCAGCTGACCAGCACCGGCGATATTCTCTCACCGGGCTTGCTGCTGGGGCTGTCTCTATTGGCGCTTCTCCCCTGGGCAGGCAAACTGATGGCACGCACACTGCGCCGCCCGCCACCTTCGCACCAGACACCCACAGCGCCTTCCGATAACAAGGAGTGAATCATGACCCTGCGCCATCACTTGGTTGGCCTTCTGGCCTTACTCTGCGCTCTGCCCGCACTGGCGGCGGATGACGCCTCGCCCACCTGGCAAAAAACGCTGCACAGCGCACGCGGCGAGCAGGTCTACCTGCACGCCTGGGGGGGCAGTGAGGAGGTGAACCGCTATCTTGCGTGGGCTGCGCAAACCATCAAGCAGCGCTATGACGTCACCTTGGTGCCGGTCAAAGTGGCCGATATTGCCCCGAGCGTAGCCGCGCTGCAGGCACAGAAAATCGTGGGTAAAAACAGCGGCGGCAGCATCGATCTGTTGTGGGTAAACGGCGCCAACTTCAAATCACTCAAAGAGCATCATCTGCTGGGCGCCCCTTTCACCGCAGAACTGCCCAACATGGCGCTGGTTGATAACACGCTGCCTCTGGATAAGGACTTCACGGTACCGGTCGACGGTCTGGAGGCCCCGTGGGGCATGGCGCAGTTTAACTTGATGGTCGACAAGGCGCGCGTTGCGGCGCTGCCCACCAGCGCAAGTGCTCTGCTGGCTTGGGCCAAGGCCCACCCAGGCCGCTTTACCTATCCCAAACCGCCGCAATTTCACGGCTCGAGCTTTCTAAAACAGATGCTGCTCGATCTTAGCAACGACACGGCGCCACTCTACCGACCGGCCGATGCGGCCACGTTCAAGCGCGTCAGTGCGCCGCTGTGGCACTGGCTCGATGCCCTGCATCCGGCGCTGTGGCGCTCAGGCAAGCTGTTCCCGACCGGCGCGGCCGAAACCCGCCAACTGCTCGATGATGGCGAGCTCGATATGGCAGTCAGTTTTAACCCGCAAGAAGCGGCCTATGCGGTAAAAAGCGGCGAGCTGCCGGCCACGGTCGAGGCGATGGTGATGCAAAAAGGGGCGCTGACCAATGCCCATTTTCTGGCGATCCCTTTTAACGCGACATCCCGCGCCGGGGCTCTGGTGGTGATCAACTTCCTGTTAAGCCCCGAGGCGCAGGCCCGTAAGGCGGATCCCGCTATGTGGGGCGATCCGAGCGTGCTCAAACCCGAATACTTGCCCAAAGGCACTCTGCCGGCGCTGCGCTTTACCGCCCGCGCCGAGCTCCATCCCAGCTGGCAGACCCTGCTCGAGCGCGAGTGGGCACGCCGCTACGGCCAGTAACATCCCGTGTCAGGCACGCCAGTGACCCACCTTGTCCGTCTGCTCACCCTGCTGGGGCTGGGCGGGCCACTGCTGCTTGGCCTTGGCGCACTGCTACTTGGCGCCCTGCCTGTTAGTGCACCACTCGTCTTTGGCAATGGCAGTTACCCTGACTGGCAGGCACTGCTGCTGGCACCGGGGCTCCTCCGCGCTGTGCTGCTGACCGGCTGGATAGCGCTGGCCTCTACGCTGCTTGGCTTTGCTCTGCTGTGTGCTCTGCTGGCCCATGGTTGGGGGTCGGCTGCATTAACTCGCCTAAGTGGCCGACTCTCACCACTGTTAGCCCTGCCGCATGTGGCGTTTGCCGTTGGGTTGGCGTTTATGCTGGCACCGTCGGGCTGGCTATTACGTCTGCCCGCGCAGTTATTTAACTGGTCGCAACCACCTGACTGGCAGACCCTGCGTGACCCGCTGGGATGCGGGCTGATTGTGGTGCTGCTGCTCAAAGAGCTACCATTTTTGCTGCTGATGGCGCTGGCCCGATTGCCCGAACAGGCTATCAACCGGCAACTGATGGTGGGACGTTCACTGGGCTTTGCGCCTGCCCAGATCTGGTGGCGTTTACTTATCCCATCGCTGTGGCCGGTTATGCGTCTGCCGCTCGCTGCGGTGGCGGCGTATGGCTGCGGCGTGGTCGACTTGCCATTGCTGCTGGGGCCTGACGCGCCGCCGGTGCTGGCTCAGCAGTTGTGGCTCTGGAGCCAAAGCGCCGATCTCACCCTCCACCCGCTGGCTCATCGCGGCGCCCTGCTGTTACTGGCACTGACGCTGCTGGTCCTTGGCATATTGCGCGCGCTGGAGTGGGGCTATTGCCACGCCATGAAGCGCTACTGGCTCGATGGAATACGCCGCACCGCCCGCCATTATGAGTGGCCCGCAGGGTTCACCCGGGCCATCACCTGCATCTATCTGCTGGTGCTGACCGCGCTGCTGCTCTGGTCGCTGGCTCGGCGCTGGCCTTTTCCGGCATTACTGCCACAAGGCGTCACGGCCCGGCTGTGGCAAGAGAGCCTAGCCAGCGTGTGGCCACTGCTTGCTCAGACATTGCTGCTGGCGGTGCTGAGCGCCACGCTGGCGCTTATCTGGGCGTTGCTAGAGCTCGAGTCCCGCCGCCCGATGGCGTTGTGGTTTATCTGTTTGCCGCTGCTGCTGCCTCAGGCGAGCCTGCTGCTTGGCATCGAGTTGGCGCTGGCGCGGCTTAATATCGAGCCCGGATTTAGCACTGTGCTGGCCGGCCATCTTCTGTGGGTCTTTCCCTATGTCTATCTTTGCCTGCACGGCCCATGGCAGGGTTTTGATCAGCGTTTGCTGATAGCGGCGCAAAGCCTGGGGGCCAGCCCTTGGCGCAGCGTAGTGCGGATTAAGTTGCCACTTCTGATCCGCCCACTGATGGCGGCCTTTGCGGTTGGCTTGGCGGTCAGTCTCGCCCAATATTTGCCAACGCTCTTGCTCGGGGGCGGCCGCATCATCACCCTGACCACTGAAGCGGTAGCGATTGGCAGTGGCCTGAATCGCCGCCTAGCCGGTCTCTATGGCTTGTTGCAGACCCTGATCCCCTTGCTTGGCTTTGCGCTGGCGCTCTGGTTGCCAGGCAGAGTGAATCCGTTGGAGCGCCGAACATGCTGACGCTGACTGCTTTTACGATTTATCGCCACCACACGCCGCTACTGCATCTGCCTACGTTGCAGGTCAGTGCTGGCGCGCCGCTCACCCTGATGGGGCCAAGCGGCTGCGGTAAAAGCTCGCTGCTTGCAGCCATTATCGGCTCGCTGCCGCGCCATGATACGCACACCTTGGCACCGGTCAGCTGGCAGGGTGCACTGCATCTTGATGGCGAGCCGTTTGATCAGCTGCCCATCGAGCGGCGCGGCATCGGTTTGCTGTTTCAAGACGACCTGTTGTTTGCGCACCTGACCGTCGCCGAAAACCTGCTGTTTGCCACGGCAGCGGGCAGAAAGGGCGAGCGCATGGAACGCGTCAGCGCAGCACTGGAGCAAGCTGGGCTATCGGCGCTGGCCACGCGCCTGCCGCACCAGATCTCCGGCGGTGAGCGCGCCCGCATCAGTGTGCTGCGCGCCCTGCTGGCCCGGCCACGGGCGTTACTGCTCGATGAGCCGTTTTCTAAACTCGACCAGCCGCTTCGCGCAGCCTTTCGCCGCTGGGTGTTCGCGCAAACGCAGCAGATCCCGGTGCTCATGGTCACCCATGATCCCAACGATGCGCCTGCTGACATCGTGCAGCTCACAGGATCTTGGGAGACGCCGCATGCTTGATAGCTACCTGCAACCCTTGACCTATCGCCCACTGGCGCGGGTCGCCGCCTTTCTCGGCCGGCGCGGCGTCAAGGCCAATACCGTGACTATCACCGGCTTTGCCATCGGCATGCTCGCCGTGCCGCTACTGGCCTGGCACTGCTATCAAGCGGCGCTGCTGGCCATTGCGCTCAATCGCCTCTGCGACGGGCTCGATGGTGCGCTGGCGCGCCAGCAGGGGCTGCGCGATAGTGGGGGATTTCTTGATATCACCCTCGATTTTATCTTCTACGCCAGCGTGGTTCTGGGCTTCGCCCTGGCCAGCCCGGCTGACAATGCGCTGGCGGCAGCAACGCTGCTCACCAGCTTTATGGGCACCGCCGCCAGTTTCTTGGCCTTTGCGGTGATGGCCGGCAAACGGGGCCTCACCCAGCAGCATCGCTATAAATCCCTCTATTATTTGGGCGGCCTGACCGAGGGCAGTGAAACCATGGCCCTGTTTATGCTCATGTGCCTGTGGCCCGAGTGGTTTGCGCTGCTCGCCTATGGCTTTGCCCTGCTCTGCCTGCTAACCACCATCAGTCGGGTTGTGAGCGGTTATCACACGCTGCGCTGCGCAGAAGACGCACCGAATTCAATCCACGATTAATCTGTGACTTGGCGCATGGTAATGTGCCTCGCTCGAGACTATTGTAATGCCTCCTCGGAGACAGGGCGGTCTGCAGGAGAGTGGACGCCTAATCTAAAAAAGTGATTTAAGCGATAGGAAATTGCCATTTTGTTCGATTGAGAAAACGGGCTATATTGGCAACCAGTTAAGCAGCAATGCTTGAACAGAGCAGAAATCAACGAAAGACATCGACCAAGGAGCCCTGAGCATGTCTACCTATATCAACACCGAAATCAAGCCGTTCAACGCTACCGCCTATCACAATGGCAAGTTCGTCCAGGTTTCCGACGCTGACCTGAAGGGCAAGTGGTCCGTCGTGTTCTTCTACCCGGCTGACTTCACCTTCGTCTGCCCGACCGAGCTGGGCGACCTGGCGGACAACTACGCCGAATTCCAGAAGCTGGGTGTGGAAATCTACTCTGTCTCCACCGACACCCACTTCACCCACAAGGCGTGGCACGACACTTCCGACACCATCAAAAAGATCCAGTATCCGATGATCGGTGACCCGACCGGCACCATCACCCGCAACTTCGGCGTGATGATCGAAGAAGCCGGTCTGGCTGACCGCGGTACCTTCGTGATTGACCCGCAAGGCGTTATCCAAATCGTTGAAATCAACGCCGGTGGTATCGGCCGTGACGCACTGGAACTGCTGCGCAAGGTCAAGGCTGCCCAATACGTTGCCTCCCACCCGGGTGAAGTTTGCCCGGCCAAGTGGAAGGAAGGCGAAGCCACTCTGGCGCCGTCCCTGGACCTGGTAGGCAAGATCTAAGCCTCCCTTGCATCCATCGTGACCGGCCCACTCATGGGCCGGTCCCGTTTCCGGCGCACTGAATCTTGATAAAGGAACTTTGAAGATGTTGGATACCAATCTCAAGCAACAGCTCAACACTTATCTGCAGTACATTGTCAATCCGATCGAGATCAGCGTGACCGGCAATGAAAGCGACAAATCCGCCGAACTGCTGGCGCTGGCCGAAGAGATCAGCGGCATGTCGCCCAAGATTACCCTGACCACCGGTCATGCTGCTCGCAAGCCTTCCATGAGCATCGCCCCGCAAGGGCAAGCTCCGCGTGTGCACTTTGCCGGCATCCCGATGGGACACGAATTTACCTCGCTGGTTCTGGCCTTGCTGCAAAGCGGCGGTCACCCCTCCAAGGCCGACCCGGCCGTGCTGGAGCAGATCAAAAATCTGAAGGGCGAGTTCCACTTCGAGACCTATATCTCGCTCTCCTGCCACAACTGCCCGGACGTGGTGCAGGCGCTGAACCTGATGGCGACCCTCAACCCGAACATCACTCACGTGATGATCGATGGTGCCCTGTTCCAGGACGAAGTGAACGAGCGCCAAATCATGGCTGTGCCGAATGTTTACCTGAACGGTCAACCGTTTAGCCACGGCCGCACCACCCTCGAAGAGATCCTGGCCAAGGTCGACAGCGGTGCCAGTGAGCGTAAAGCGGCGGAGCTGAGCGAGCGCGCACCCTATGATGTGCTGGTGGTCGGCGGTGGCCCTGCTGGCGCCTCGGCAGCGATTTATGCCGCACGTAAAGGCATTCGTACCGCCATTGTTGCCGAGCGTTTTGGTGGTCAGGTGATGGACACCATGGGGATTGAGAACTTTATCTCTGTGCCCTACACCGAAGGCCCCAAGCTGGCCGCCAGTCTCGAGCAACACGTCAAACAATACGGTGTCGATATCATCACCGAGCAACGGGTGGCGACGGTCACCAAGGGTGATTATGTGGAAGTGGCCCTCAACTCTGGCGCCACCCTCAAGAGCCGCTCGGTGATCCTGGCGACCGGTGCCCGCTGGCGCGATCTGAATGTGCCGGGTGAAGTGGAGTATCGCACCAAGGGTGTGGCCTACTGCCCGCACTGCGATGGCCCCTTCTTTAAGGGCAAGCGCGTCGCCGTGGTCGGCGGTGGTAACTCCGGGATTGAAGCCGCCATCGATCTGGCCGGCATTGTCGAGCACGTCACCGTGCTGGAGTTTGCCGATACTCTGCGCGCCGACGAAGTGCTGCAGAAGAAGGCCCGCTCGTTGCCAAACGTCGAGATCATTATGAGCGCCCGTACCACCGAAGTGCTGGGTGATGGCGCCAAGGTGACCGGATTGACCTACGAAGATCGCACGACCGGTGAGATCAAACAGGTCGAACTGGCCGGTATCTTCGTACAGATTGGTCTGGTGCCAAACACCGAGTTCCTCAAGGGCAGCGACATTACCCTGACCCGTTTTGGCGAGATCGAGATCGACACCAAGGGTGCCACCTCGCTGCCGGGTGTCTACGCTGCGGGTGACGCCACGACCGCACCGTTCAAGCAGATCATCATCTCGATGGGTGCCGGTGCCACCGCTGCGCTCGGTGCGTTTGACTACCTCATTCGCACCCCGGCACCGACCAGTGCCAAAGCAGAAACCGTCAGCGCCTAAACCGCCCTGCTGACTAAGAGCCGACCTTGATGGTCGGCTTTTTCATCTCTGAATATAAAAAAACCGGCCTCGAGAGGCCGGTGAAACAGTTCAGGCTTGTCAGGTGACAACGCAACCCTTGCGCTCCACGGTTCGCCATCCGTGACGAAACAGAGGATAGGTGCGTCATCACCTTATCAATTGTTTACTTAACTCACGCTTAATCAGCCAAGTTGATAGCCGAGCGCCTGGCGCAGATAGGCACCCGCCCCCAGCAGACCAGGCCCTTCGTGAGTGATCAAAAACACCGGGATCGATTCGAGATAAGCCTTGAAGCGCCCCTTGTCCTCAAACGCCACCCGAAAACCCGAGGAGAGGAAGAACTGCTGGAAGCGCGGCACGATGCCACCGGCAATATAGACGCCGCCGAAAGTCCCCATGTTCAGCGCCAGGTTACCGGCAAAACGGCCCATCAGAACGCAAAACAGGCTCAAGGTACGACGGCAATCGATGCAGCTGTCCGCCAGCGCACGTTCGGTGATGTCTTTTGGCGCCAGCGGCAGCGGTTCACGGCCATCGGCCTTGACCAGACCACGATAGAGATTGACCAGACCCGGGCCCGAGAGGAAGCGCTCGGCCGACACATGACCCAGCTCACCACGCATCACCTGCAGCACCGCGTCTTCTTCTTCGCTGTTGGCAGCAAAATCGACGTGTCCCCCTTCGCCCGGCAGGCTCAGCCACTGGCCATTGGCTGGCAGCAGATGCGCCACACCGAGTCCCGTACCGGCACCGTAGATGGCGATCGGTTTGCCAGGCTGCGCCGCTTCGCCGCCAATTTGAATGCGATCGGCCGCAGAGAGAACCGGAATGGCCATGGAGACGGCGGTAAAATCATTGATGACATGCAGCTGCTCCAGCCCCAGGTTCTGGCGCATCTCACTGATGGAAAACTCCCAGCTGTGATTGGTCATGGCGACCCAGTCACCCTGCACCGGGCACGCAATGGCAATACAGGCCTGGCTGACGGTGATGTCAAGCTCGGCCAGATAGTGGCGGATCACCGCTTCAAGGCTGGGGTGCTCGGCGCCGGCAAATGTCTTGGCATGGCTGATCTGGCCACTGGACAACTCGCACAAGGCCAGACGGGCGTTGGTTCCGCCCACATCGCCCACCAGGGCATGGGTTTGCAGCATGAACTTCTCCTTCGTTACTTCATGACATGTGGCGAGGTGGGCCCCGCCCTCTTTTGTTGCCCATTCTATCCTGTCGGAGCCAGACGTGGCGCGACATGGCGCACAAACGTGCATTCAGTCACGATGTCGTTAGTTTGCTACATTTGTAACTAAACTAAGCTTCAAAAAGGTCTTATTCATGAGTGAAAGAAAATTTTAGACATCTGTCATACTTTACAGACTCCCCATTAGGGCGCATAACTGCTTGTCAGCTATAGTCCAGAGACAACGGAAACATGTGAATATGCAACAAATCAGTGCAATGACACTGAAGCTAAATTACAAAAAACCTGGTGGTGATGATGAACACGTTAGAGAAAATTACCAAAAATTTGGAAAGTTTCAGTAAGTCAGAACGTAAGGTCGCGGAAGTTATCCTGGCCGCTCCGCAAACCGCCATTCACTCCAGCATTGCCGCCCTGGCCAAGATGGCCGATGTGAGCGAACCGACCGTCAACCGCTTCTGCCGCCGTCTCGATACCAAGGGCTTTCCTGACTTCAAACTGCACCTCGCCCAGAGCCTGGCCAACGGCACGCCTTATGTAAATCGCCATGTTGAAGCCGAAGATGGCCCGGATGCTTACACCTCCAAGATTTTTGAATCGACAATGGCCTGCCTCGATGCCGCCAAAAACAGCCTGGACACCGCCGCGATCAATCGCAGCGTCGATATCCTGACCCAGGCCAACAAAATCAGTTTCTTTGGTCTTGGTGCTTCCAGCGCCGTGGCCCACGATGCCCAGAACAAATTCTTCCGCTTCAACATCCCGGTGGTTTGCTTTGACGATATTGTCATGATGCGCATGAGCTGCATCAACAGCGCCCAAGGGGATGTGGTGGTGCTGATCTCTCACACCGGCCGCACCAAGGCGCTGGTCGAGATCGCGGCGCTGGCCCGCGAAAATGATGCCACTGTCATTGGCATGACCGCCAAAGACTCCCCGCTGGCCCGCGAATGCAATCTGGTACTCTCGATGGACGTACCGGAAGATACCGATGTCTACATGCCGATGGCATCGCGCATCGCCCAGCTGGCACTCATTGACGTGCTGGCCACCGGTTTTACCCTGCGCCGCGGCATGAAATTCAGGGAGAACCTAAAGAAAGTCAAAGAGGGACTGCGCGATTCACGCTTCGAAACCAGCCTCTCTTCATAACATCACCAGACAGGGGCCTTGGCCCCTGTCATCATTTTTGTGCGCTCCATCATGGTGTATGGTAGTGCCCCACAGGTCGCCACATGGCGGCAACGGATGCGCACAGTTTGTCATCGTAATGGAGTTTTCTCATGCCAAGACGTACTAAAATCGTGACCACCCTGGGTCCGGCCACCGATCGCGAGGGTATCCTCGAGGGGATCATTCAGGCCGGCGCCGACATGGTGCGGATGAACTTTTCCCACGGAACCGCCGAGGATCATATCGCGCGGGCCAACCGGGTTCGGGAAATCGCCGCCAAGCAGGGTCGCCACGTAGCCATTCTCGGTGATCTGCAAGGCCCCAAGATCCGTGTTTCTACCTTCAAGGACGGCAAGATTTATCTCGCCATCGGCGACAAATTCGTGCTCGATTCAGCGCTCGGCAAGGGTGAAGGCACCCAAGAGCAAGTCGGCATCGACTACAAAGAGCTGCCCCGTGACGTGGTGCAGGGCGACATCCTGCTGCTCGACGATGGCCGTGTGCAATTGCGCGTTGAGCGCGTCGAAGGCACCCGCATCTATACCGAAGTGACCGTGGCCGGTCCGCTGTCGAACAACAAGGGCATCAACAAGAAAGGTGGCGGTCTCTCCGCCCCGGCCCTGACCGACAAGGACAAGGAAGACATCAAGACGGCCGCCCGTATCGGCGTGGATTATCTGGCTGTCTCGTTCCCGCGCAGTGGCGACGATCTGCGTTATGCCCGTGAACTGGCCCGTGAAGCAGGCTGTGATGCCAAGATCGTGGCCAAGGTTGAGCGCGCCGAAACCGTCGCCACCGACGAAGCGATGGAAGACATCATTCTTGGCGCCGATGCCGTCATGGTGGCCCGGGGCGATCTCGGCGTCGAGATCGGCGATCCGGAGCTGGTCGGCGTACAAAAGAAGCTGATCCGTTTCTCCCGCCGTCTCAACCGCGTGGTGATCACCGCGACCCAGATGATGGAGTCGATGATCAACGCCCCGCTGCCGACCCGCGCCGAAGTGATGGACGTGGCCAACGCCGTGCTCGACGGCACCGATGCGGTGATGCTCTCTGCCGAGACTGCCGCCGGTAACTTCCCCATCGAGACCGTGATGGCCATGGCGGGCGTTTGCGTCGGCGCCGAAAAGCACCCGAGCATCAACGTCTCCAACCACCGCATGAACTACACCTTCACCTCGGTGGAAGAGACCATCGCCATGTCGACCATGTATGCCGCCAACCACCTGCAAGGGGTCAAGGCTATCGTGGCGCTGACCGAGTCAGGCACTACGCCGCTGTTGATGTCGCGCATCAGCTCCGGCCTGCCTATCTTCGCGCTCTCTCCCCATGCCCGGACTCTGGCCTGGACCAACCTCTATCGCGGCGTGACCCCGGTCGAGTTCCACGGTGACGAGACCAAGCCGGTTCATGAAGTGTGCCGCGCAGCGCTCGACGTGCTCAAGCTAAAGGGTCTGCTGCAAACTGGCGACATGATCCTGCTGACCCACGGTGACAAGATGGAAACCGTCGGCAGCACCAACACCTGCAAGGTGATGATGGTCGACTAAGCCGTCCTCATGAAAAAGAGCGCCACCCGGCGCTCTTTTTGTTTCTGCTGATGGGATTAACCCGTGCGGGTCATGCCGCGTCGTGCAGTCGCGGCGATGGATGGCTCACCCCTTCGAGCACACCCGGCTCGAAGTGATCCACCTGGATAGCCTCGTAACGCAGGGCATCGGCCTCCTTGAGGCGAGTGATCTCTTCCTGGTTCAGCACGCCTTTCTCCAGCGCTGCCACCAGCAGGTCGGCAAACGGCAGTTTGCGCGGCAGGCGCCCCTCTTTCTGCGCCTGCGCCAGCTTCTTCTCGTAAGGCTGCACGGCCACCATGGCCAGGAAGGCCCGCTCAATCAAACCGACTGGATCCTTGTCATCCTTGCCCACATAGCACAGGGCAGTCAGACGATCGCGCAGATCACCGGGCTTCATCATCGCCTCGCAAATGGCATGGCAGCGATGATCAGCCGGCATCTTGTAGCCGATACCAAACGGGAACACGACACGCTTGAGCAGCAGACCCACCACCTTGTTCGGGAAGTTCTGGAAGAAGCCTTCCAGTGCCTTGCCAATCAGATAGAGGTTACGCTCTACCGCGTATTGAACGAACGGCAGATCCGACACCATGCGGCCCTGATCTTCGTAGTGCTTGAGGGTGGCCGAGGCCAGATAGAGGTGGCTCAGCACATCGCCAAGGCGCGCCGAGATCATCTCTTTACGCTTGAGATCCCCGCCCAGCATCAGCATTGAAATGTCGGCGCACAAGGCCAGCGCCTTACTCATGCGGCTAAGCTGCTTGTAGTAGCGGGCGGTTTCACCAGCGACAGGCGCTGTGTTGAATTGCCCGAGCGTGACCCCTTGGAACAGGGCACCAAAGAAGTTGCCGGCACCGAAAGCCAGGTGCTTCATCAGCAGTGCGTCGAATTTCTCCAGTCCGCGCTCCACATCCGGATCAGCAGCCGCTTCCAGCTCATCAAACACGTAAGGATGGCAACGGGTAGCGCCCTGACCAAAGATCATCAGGTTACGAGTCAGGATGTTGGCCCCTTCTACGGTGATCGCCACCGGGATCCCCATGTAGGCATAACCGGTATAGTTCTTCGGCCCAAGCTGAATGGCGCGACCGGCATGAATATCCATGGAGTCGTCCATCACCTGACGCGCCATCTCGGTCATGTGGTACTTGGAGATAGCAGTGACAATCGCCGGAGCCTGACCCAAGTCCAGCGCCCCGGCCGTCATGCGGCGAGCGCCTTCCAGTTGATAAGTCAAACCGCCGATACGGGCCAGCGCTTCCTCAATACCCTCGAAGCGACCGATAGAGAGACCAAACTGCTTGCGCACATAGGCATAAGCACTGGTGGTGCGACTGGTCATGTGACCACACGCGGTGCCCAGTGCCGGCAGCGAGATGCCGCGACCAGCCGACAGGCACTCCACCAGCATGCGCCAGCCGCGACCAGCGTAAGTCGGGCCACCGATGATCCAGTCCAGCGGAATAAACACATCCTTACCAAAGGTCGGGCCGTTTAAAAACGCCAACCCCATCGGGAAGTGGCGATCGCCAACGCGCACACCGGGATGGCTGGTCGGGATCAGGGCGCAGGTGATGCCAAGCTCCTCTTTATCCCCCATCAGGTGCTCGGGGTCATAGAGCTTGAAGGCCAGACCGAGCACAGTGGCACGCGGCGCCAGTGTGATGTAGCGCTTGTTCCAGTTCAGGCGAATACCGACCACCTCTTTACCCAGGAACTCGCCCTTGCAGACAATCCCCTTATCCGGGATGGAGCCAGCATCGGAGCCGGCTTCCGGACCGGTCAGGGCAAAGCAGGGCACTTCTTTGCCGGATGCCAGCCCCGGCAGCCAGAAGTTTTTCTGATCTTCGGTGCCGTAGTGCATCAACAGCTCACCCGGGCCGAGCGAGTTAGGCACCATGACGGTGACGGCTACGCTCAGGCTCTTGGTGGCGATGCGGGTGACGATGGTGGAGTTGGCGATGGCCGAAAATTCGCGGCCGCCGTAACTCTTTGGAATAATCAGGGAGAAGAAGCCCTCCTTCTTCAGATAATCCCAGACCTCTTCGGGCTGCTCTTTGGTTTCATTAACGATTTTGAAATCGTCAATCATACCGAGCAACGTCTCGACCTGGTTATCGACAAACGCCTGCTCTTCAGCAGAGAGCTCGGCCTTGCCGTAGCCATGCAGTTTTTTCCAGTCGGGCTTGCCGCGAAACAACTCGCCATCCCACCAGACGGAGCCGGCTTCCATGGCCTCGCGCTCGGTGGCCGAGAGCGGTGGCAGTATTCGCTTGAACACGCCAAATACCGGGCGGGTCACGTATCTCTTGCGCAGGGACGGCAGGCCCACCACGGCGGCGAGCGCCAGGACCAGCAGGATTAGCAGTGTGGTCATTATGCAATTCCTTCTATTTCACAGTTCCATTGACATCTTGTAGTTATTGTCCGGCCAGCCGCAGCTGGGCCGGGGTTGCTGGCGCGCCGACACCGGACGCCAGGTAGGGGATAACGCTACGGATCAGCTCTTCCACATCGAGCTGTTGACCAAAATCGGCGCGGGCGATATCGCGCAGGGCATCGGCCGAGGCCATGGTGAACACAGCAGTGCCGAGGGTGAAGTGAAGACGCCAGAAGAGATCGACTGCCGAGAGTTCGGGATAGGCCTTGGAGATAGCCTTGGTGATGCGCCCCATCACGCCGCCATAGTGGGTGGTAATAAAACGGCGCAGGTGGCCCTGACTGTCCATGTAGCCACGGCCAAGCAGTTGCATAAACAGGGTCGGACCGTTGTAGCGCACTTCAGTTAACGACAAGAGCGGCTCGACAAAGGCATCAAACACCTCGATGAGCGTGAGATTGCTGCGAAGCAGCAGCGCCTGCAGCCGCTCATCAAGGCGCGGCATAAACAGCACCAGATAGCGATCCAGCACCGCCTGGATCAGCTCTTTTTTGGAGCCAAAATGGTAATTGACCGAGGCCAGATTGACCTCGGCTTCGCCCGTGATCAGGCGCAACGATGTATCGGAAAAACCACGCTCGGCAAAGAGCACTTCGGCGGCATCCAGAATGCGATTTTTGGTGTCGTTCTTGCTCACGGCCACGCCCTCTTAAACGAATGTTTAAAAAGTACGTTTCACCACCAACCATGTCAAGAAGATGTTAATGAGATTGCCGAAATGTTTTTTTTGAACTTTCCCAAATAGTCGCGGTCTATATCTATGCCACTGCAATTAAGCACTAGTCTTTGCCCAACTTCCCTGTGTTCGTTGGGCATTTTTTTATCCGAAATTTACCCTCAGTGGGTCGTCCCCGCCCCCAATTCACAGTCGTCCGTGACCGTCAGCGCGGTATGCAGCATGACCTTGAGCCCTTGCGTGACCGACTCAAGCGACATGCTGGGCACATTACCAAGACGCGCTGCCTGCTCTGGCAGATAGGGAATATGCAAAAAGCCGCCGCGCACCTCGCTGCCAGCCAGTCGGTGCAGCAGGCCATACATCACGTGGTTGCAGACAAAGGTGCCGGCTGTGTTCGACAGCGATGCCGGCAGCCCTGCTGCCTTGATATCACGCAGCATCGCCTTGACCGGCAGGGTGGCAAAGTAGGCAGCCGGTCCCCCGGCTACCACTGGCTTATCGATAGGCTGCGCCCCCCGGTTATCGGCAATGCGCGCGTCATCGACGTTAATTGCCACGCGCTCGAGGCTCAGATCAGTGCGCCCTCCCGCCTGTCCCACCGACAACACCAGGATAGGAGCATGGCGCTCGATCGCCTCGCCCAGCACTTCCAGCGCCTGCCCGAACACGCAGGGCAGCTGGCAGGTTTCAATACGCGCGCCGGCAATCTCCATTCCCTGTAAGGTATTAACCGCCTCCCAGGAGGGGTTAATGGACTCGCCGCCAAAGGGTTCAAATCCGGTCACCAGTACAGTACGCATGCTTCCTCCTAGCGGTACATCAGGAAATAGAGCAGCAGCACGTTAACGGCCAACAGCGGTATGGCAGTCGGGAGCTGCGCCTTAATCACGGCATTTTTGTCGGGCAACTCGAGCAGTGCCGCCGGCACGATGTTGAAGTTGGCCGCCATCGGCGTCATCAGGGTGCCGCAATAGCCGGAAAACATGCCGATCGCCGCCATTACAGCCGGATCGCCGCCATGCTGCACAATCAGGATGGGCACACCAATCCCGGCCGTCACAATCGGGAAGGCCGCAAAGGCGTTCCCCATCAGCATGGTCAGCAGCGCCATGCCGATGGCGTAGACGGCCACCGCCACAAAGCGGTGATCAACCGCCAAATAGTGCTCGGTCAGATAGGAAATGGCCTGACCAACACCGGCACTGGTAAACATCAAACCGAGGGTTGCCAGGATCTGCGGCAGGATAAACGCCCAGCCGATGGAGTCCATCAGGCGGCGCGCCTCCTGAATCGGTTGCAGCGGCTTTTCATGGGTCATCTTCACCGCCATGGCCAGCGCCAGCAGGCAACCGATGGTCATGGAAAAGAGTGTGATAAGCGGCCCGTGCTTACCACCGGCACCAAATACGCTGCTCTCCAGCGCCGGCAGATTGTTAAACAGCAGCACGCCACACATGGTCACGACCGGGATCAGTAGCGCCGGCACAAACAGACGGTTACCCAGACGGCGGGCACTGGCGCTGCGCTCTTCAGGGCTGCGCTGATGATAAGAGCCCAAGCGCACACCACCGCAGCCAGCCAGTAGCGCCATCAGCACCACCAGCACGCCCACCGCGATATTGACCGTGCGCTGGGCCGTGGCCACATCCTCCGGCGTGCTGGCGAGCAGATTAGCGCACCAGGGGCCGACTAAGAACACCGCGCCATAGAGCCCCCAAAACAGCGCCGTGGTGACCCGACGGGGATTGGCGCGATCACGCAGGGAGAAAAACGCCACGCACAGGAGCACGGCGCCGGCCAGAAAATAGAGATAGCTTTGCTGAAACATTATGCCTGCCCTCCTTTGCCAGCCATCTTGGCGGTCGCCTCGACCGGCTGGGGCACCACACCGAGTGAGCGATCCAGCAGATAAAGACGGGTGGCATGGATGATGAACGCGCAGATAGCCGTCGGGATCCCCCACAGGGCAATGTGCAGCGGCTCCACATGCAGGCCAGCCGACGATTGCAGGAAGTTCTGCATAAAGAGGATGGCGCCAAAAGCGACGAAAATATCCTCACCAAAAAAGAGGCCGACGTTATCGGTCGCTGCAGCCATCGCGCGCAACCGGTAGCGCAGCGGCTCGGAGAGCGCCCCAAGCTTGCTTTGCGCCGCCCCTTCAGCCATCGGCGCCAGCAGCGGACGCACCATCTGCGGGTGGCCCCCCAGGCTCGTGAGCCCAAGCGCCGCCGAAAGCTCGCGTACCAGCAGATAGACAATCAACAAACGGCCAGCCGTGGCGCTCTGGATATTGGCAATCCAGCCTTGCGCCCGCTCTTTGAGCCCGTGGCGCTCCAGCAGGCCGATGACCGCCAGCGGCAACAGCAGTACCAGTGGCAGGTTACGGGTCGCCAGAAACCCCTCCCCCAGCTTTTCCAAAATGGTGGCAAGCGACATGCTGGCCGCCAGACCGGTAACGATGCCGGCCACGGTGACGACCAGCACGGGGTTAAAACGCAATATGAAGCCTGCCACAATCACGGCAATGCCGAGCAGTGGCCAGAGATTAACTGCCTGTTCCATCAGAGTTCCTTCCTTGAATTAAAAAACCATCAGCGAAAACTGACCTCGATGCCCTCTTGGGCAAACCGGTCGCGTAGTGCCTGCGCATAGGCCAGCGCGTGAGGCCCATCGCCATGCAGGCAGAGGGTGTCTGCGCGCAGGGCCACCCACTCACCCGTGATGGCTTGCACCCGTTGGCGTAGCACCATCTCAAGCGATTGCGCCAGCGCCGCCTCGTCCGAATCGAGCAGGGCGCCGGGTTGGCTGCGCGGCACCAGCGAGCCATCGGCTTGATAACCGCGATCGGCAAACACCTCTTCGCGGGTAGCAAGTCCTGCGGCCTTGCCGGCGCGGATAAGTTCGCTGCCAGCCAGACCGACCAGAACCAGATTTGAGTCCTGCGCCCGCACGGCGTGGGCAATCGCCTCGGCCAGTGCCGGCTCGCGGGCAGCCTGGTTATAGAGCATGCCGTGGGGTTTGACGTGATGCAGCGCCCCGCCTTCGGCCTTGGCAATCGCCGCCAGGGCCCCCACCTGATAGAGGGTCTGCGCATAGACGGTATCAGCCGGCAGGTTCATGGCGCTGCGGCCAAAGTTCTCCCGATCCGGGAAGCTGGGGTGCGCACCGATGGCAACGCCATATTGCAGTGCCCAACGCACCGACTGGCGCATCGTGCTCGCGTCACCGGCGTGAAAACCGCAGGCGATATTGGCCGAGCTCACCAGTTGCAGCAGCGCCTCATCATGGGGGCTGCCTTCGCCCAGATCGGCGTTTAAATCAATCTTCATCGAGTCTCTCCGTGATGCGGGCGAAATAGCGCGCCTGCAAAGCGGCAGCGCGCAGCGCCTCATCCTGAGTGCAGGGAATAAAGTGGATGGTTTGACCGGGGCGCAGCTGCGCCAAATGGTCGAGATCGGCATCAATCACGCAGGCGATGCGCGGATAACCGCCGGTGGTCTGGGCATCGGCCAGCAGCACAATCGGCTGACCGGCTGGCGGCACCTGCACCACACCGGGCAGCAACCCGTGCGAGAGCATCTCGCGCGGCGCGCTCATGGCAAGCGGCGTGCTCCCCTGCAGGCGATATCCCATGCGGTTACTCTGCGGGGAGACCTGCCAAGAGTGTTGCCAGAAGTGGTGGCGGGAGTGCTCATCAAATTCGTCAAACTCAGGGCCCGGCAGCGCACGCACCCTATGATTAAATGGCAACGGACGCACACCGCGGATCCAGCGCGGCAGCCTCCCGGCCTCGCCAAAGGGCAGCACATCACCGCTTTGCAGCGCGCGCCCCGCGCCGCCGCCAAAACCGGCCTTGAGATCGGTGCTGCGCGAGCCAAGAATTGGCGCCGCTGCAATGCCGCCGCTCACCGCCAGATAACTGCGCATCCCGGTGGCAACGCTGCCCAGTTTCAACTGCTGGCCAGCTCGCACCGGGTAACACCAACCGACCGAGAGCGACTGCCCATCAAGGGTTGCGGTGGCATCAGCACCGGTGAGCGCCAGCCAACAAGGCGCCTCGAAGCGCGCCTGAAACTGGCCGAGCACGATCTCAAGGCCCGCCGCCGATGGGTCATTGCCAACCAGCAGGTTGGCTAGGCGCAGCGCAGCGCGATCCAGCGCGCCGCCAAGGCCAATCCCGAGCGCCCGATAACCGGGGCGACCAAGATCTTGCACCGAGGTCTGCATACCGCTACGAAGCACCGTCAGCATAGGCCCTCCGGTTGCGGCACAAAGCGCACCCGATCGCCCGGGCGCAGCAACGTGGGCCCCGAGCCTGTTGCCGTCTCTGCCGGATTAAACAACGGCAGCGGGGTGCGACCAATCAGTTGCCAACCGCCAGGGGACGCAAGAGGATAGATGCCGGTCTGACTGCCCCCAATTCCGACCGCCCCTGCCGGCACCGCTACCCGAGGTTCGGCGCGTCGCGGCGTGGTCAGCTCGGGCGGTAATCCCCCCATGTAAGGAAAGCCCGGCAGAAAACCGAGAAAATAGACCACGTAACTGGCGCCGCTATGGCGCGCCACCACTTCACGTTCCGTCAGGCCGGTATGGCGGGCTACGTCAGCCAGATCGGGACCGGCATCTCCCCCATAAATAACCGGGATAAGCACTTCACGAGCGGTATGCGCCAGGCTGTCAACCTGCTGCCAGGCGTGCTCCAGCGCCTTGATCCAGCGCAGAGGATCGCCACAGCCAGCGTGCAAAATCAGGGTAAGATTATTCATGCCGGGAACAACATCTTCGACCTCGGGGGTGTGCAGAAAACGCTCGGCCAGCGCCCAGATTTTCTGCTGCACCGGCAGGGTTGCCGGTGGGCTAACCTCCAGCACAACCGCCCTTTCCCCCAATAAATAACAGCGTACCTGCTGCAACGTCGACCTCCGCTATCCCGCAACATCAAGGCCCGTTATAGACACAGCTGAAACGAAAAATCAATTTATAACTGAATGGAAATTCAATTATTTCATCTGCTATTCACCGCGCGAGACAGCTTTTGGCATCAGCGTGGCCGCCCGGTCGGTGATTTGTTATCCTGTTTGTCTGCCCAGGAGGAGCCCGCATGAAGTATTCGGTCGACACTCATACGCACACCGTTGCCAGCACCCACGCCTACAGCACGATCCACGACTATCTTCCTGTCGCCAAAGCCAAGGGCATCGTGCTGTTTGCCACCACCGACCATGGCCCGGCGATGGCCGATGCCCCCCACTACTGGCACTTCGTCAATCTCAAAGTGCTACCCCGTATCGTGGATGGCGTGGGGATCCTGCGCGGCATCGAAGCCAACATCAAAAGCGAGGCGGGTGATATCGACTTTCTCGATAACCATCTGGGTGGGCTCGATCTGGTGTTAGCCGGTTTCCACGAGCCGGTCTTTCCGCCCAAAGACAAAGAGACCCATACCCGCGCCATGATCAATACCATCAAGAGCGGCCGTGTCGATATCATCAGCCATCCGGGCAACCCCGCCTTCCCCATCGATATCGAAGCCGTGGTGCGCGCCGCTGCCGAGCATCAAGTAGCGCTTGAGGTCAATAACTCCTCCTTTATGCACTCACGCAAAGGCAGCGAGTCAAACTGCCGCGCGATTGTCGAAGCGGCCCGCGATCTTGGCGCCTGGCTGGCGTTTGGCTCTGACTCTCATGTGGCTTTTAGCCTCGGGGATTTTGAACACTGCCACCGACTGGTCACAGAGGCCGGCTTCCCCGAAGAGCGCCTGCTGGCGCGCAGCCCCGATGCCCTGCTCAGCTTCCTCGAGCGACGCGGCCACCCGGTCATCGAAGAGTTCGCCGTTTTGCGCCACGGCGCTTGATACCAACACAACAGGCCGCCCAAAAAAACGCCAAAACCAATCCGGCGCAAGTTTTTTTCAACAAGCCGTTGACTGGAAATGGTTTTTTCCTATCATCTGAGGTCGAGCCGGTATAGCTCAGTTGGTAGAGCAGCGCATTCGTAATGCGAAGGTCGTAGGTTCGACTCCTATTACCGGCACCAGATAAGGCAAAGGGCCAGCATTGTAATGATGCTGACCCTTTGCGCTTTTATAGCTTTAGGTACCCACTCTGACCTGCTATAGCGTTGTATGAAGATTCACTCTGGCTGTTTAACAACATGCATATGAATGAAACGCCCATCACGGTGATGGGGTACAGGTTGTGATCATGCTGAAGTAGAATCTGAATGTTACTGGCCTATGCCTAAGCGAGCGTTATCTTATCTCTCAGGTTTGAGGTCATTGCTAGTTGGCCATCCACGGTCACCACTATTGCTTCCATTCCATCGATTTTATTCACCTCTGCTAAAATCCCTCTTGGATCTAACCCAAACAATTTTGTCGTGTATATATCCCCATCCAAGGAACTATCAGAAATAATAGTTAAGGATGCCACATTATTATCTACCGGATAGCCGGTACGACTATCAAAGATATGGTGGTATTGATTGCCATCATGCGCGAAGGTTCTTTCATAAATACCAGAGGTAACGATGGACTGATTTCTTATTTTTACCTTGGCAACACTGTGACCTCTTGGCAAAAAAGGATTCTGAATACCGACATCCCAATCTTGTTTCCCTTTTGGTGACTCACCATATACCAGCAAGTTACCACCAATATCAATCATAGCGGAAACAGGATGCTTTGACTTGAAAAAGGCCATTACCTTATCGCTAAAGTAGCCTTTAGCGATGGAGCCTAAGTCGATTTCCATTCCCTCTCTAGTAAAAAACACCGATTTAGCCTCATCATTTAATATGATATTATCGGGCTTTAACAATCTCAGAACTTGGTTAATTTCTTGCTGATAAGGCACTCTCGCCTCGGCAAAGCCGACTTTCCACAATTTGATTAAAGGACCGATAGCGATATTTATAAAAGCATTAGGCTCTAAACTGTGACTTCTTCCAATTCTTATTAATTCATATAGCTCATGTGCCACAACAACCGGTTGTTTAAACGCTGTTTTTTTCAAATCAGCCAACTGTGATAACTCACTATTCGCACTAAATACGTGCTCGTAATGCCTCAGTCGTTCACATGCCTCTGCCAGCCATATTTCTGCTTGGTCGCCTTTAAAATAGAGCCGAATCTTGGTACCCATGAGGCTTATCACTTGCGTGGTTTCGTTCATAGATGTTCCTATTCATGGCATGCGAATTTTTCTGTGTCTTTATAGCGTAAAAATGCATCAAGCAGACCTGCATCAATCTCTGATAGCTTCCTATTGCTGTTGTACGCGATAAAATAATCCAGGTTCAACTGGTCAGTCGGCAATTCATAAATGTTATACATTGATGGACACGGCACAATCGAAAGACTTTCAGGAACAAATGTAAGACCCACACCAGCCATGGCAACATTTTTAACAGTAGCTATTTCACTACTTTCCAAAATGATATCTGGCTTTATCTTATAAATACCCAGTAAGTTATCAACCTGCATTCTGATAGCAGAACCCTTTGCCGTCAGCACCAACTTCTGCTGCAATAACTTCTCTATTGGAATAGTTCCTGAAGAGATATAACCGACATCCGTTTGGTAATACTCACATGATTTTGGTATCACCGCATAGTATCGATGTTTACCCCAAGAAACAGCACAAAGCGTTGGTTCAATACTACTTGAATTCTGCCCAATCCAAAAATCCACCTCATTCTTTAATAGCCTTTTTTCATTCCTCTCTGGAATATCCTCCATCAGTTCTATTCGACATGTGGGATAGCGCATCATAAACTTTGGCATAAAAAGAGGAATCAGATAAGTGCCGATACTGGGTAAGATGCCAATTTTTACTGTCGTTTTTTCCATATCCGTAATAGACGAAATCTGCCGGCGCATATTAGAGTAAACCGTCTCGAGGGAAACGAGATAATCATAATAAACCTTGCCTGCTTCAGTGAGGCGATAGGGTAGTTCATTGCGATTTACAACCTGACAATTCAACTCATTTTCAATACGTTTAATAACCTGAGTTAAATATGGTTGAGATATATAAAGAGCGTCAGCAGCCCTGCTGTAGTTACTGAATCGCAACAATGCATCAATGTAATAGCGTATATTTTGGTGTTGCTGACCTGCCATTATCTAGCCCTTACCAATCGTTCGATTTACACATCATAACAAATCACTTATAACAATGAAATATTTACCTATTGGATAATTTTTTTATTCTATGCTACAACACCAAAAATTTCATTACAGCAATTATGGCATAGGAACTACTCAGTATGAACTACTTAGCAATAGTTGGTACCAACTCTCGTGTATCAACAAACCGCATGCTACTACAATTTATGAAGAGGCGCTTTGAGAAAAGTGCCAACATAGAGTTATTTGAAGTAATGGAACTTCCAGCTTTTTATGAGGCCAATGAACATCAGATTCCCGAGGAAGTTGCGACTCTTTCTGAAAAAATACGCCTAGCCGATGGTGTTATTATCGCGACACCAGAATATGATCATGCCATTCCTGCCGTTTTAAAAAGTGCACTGGAATGGATTAGCTATACTAGCCAGGCACTTATTGACAAGCCCGTTTTGATTGTCGGAGCGTCCCATGGGGCATTGGGGTCCTCACGCGCCCAAGCGCACCTTCGCCAAATTCTTGATTCTCCAGAATTGTCGGCTCGTTTGATGCCGGCTAGTGAATTTTTGCTCGGAAAATCACAAGCTGCATTCAACGCTGATGGCATTCTGGTCTACCAAGACAAGCTTGCTGAACTGGATGAAATTTTTAGAGAGTTCGTTCTTTTCACTGAGCTTATATGCAAACTTTTATTAGAAAAAACGACTATCAAAAGAAATAAAAAATACGTTTGGCAAACTCAGGAGGCATGAAGGTATGAAATTTACAGCGCTCGTCGGAACCACGTCGCCAAGCTCTTACAACCGGACACTGCTCCAGTTTATGCAAACGCATTTTAACGACAAAGCCAGCATTGAACTGCTAGAAATTGTTGGTATTCCGATGTTTAACCAAGACCTGCCCTCAAATCATCCGCTGCTATTGGCTATTCACAATAAAATAGTGGAAAGTGACGGTGTCATTATTGCGACACCAGAATACAATCATTCAATTCCATCTAGCTTAAAAAGCTTACTCGAATGGCTTAGTTACGAGCTTCACCCTTTCGATGGCAAGCCGGTAATGATCCTAGGCGCATCCATCGATGCTCAAGGCTCTTCTCGCGCGCAGTTACACCTACGCCAAATACTGGATGCGCCTGGCGTGAACGCAAACGTCATGCCCGGCTATGAATTCTTACTTGGTAATGCCCATAAGGCGTTTGACGAAAATGGTCGTTTAAGTAGTGAAGGTACAATCGACTTTTTGGAAAGATGCTTCTTGCGCTTCATGCGATTCGCCAAAATTTCGAATCAGTTAAATGAAGAAGAGGATTTTTCTTTCACTCCTGGCACCTATGAAGTTCATGCATTAGGTCATGGCGGTGCGCTACCGATGAAGGTCGCCTTTAGCGAGAAGAAAATTGAAAGCATCAATATTGATACCGCAGGCGAGACAGAAGGTCTGGCTGATGTCGTCTTTGTCCGGATCCCTGACAAAATCATAGAGGGTCAGACGCTGAATGTGGACGCCCTATCCGGCGCATCTGAAACAAGTCATGCGGTGCTTGATGGTGTTGCCAAAGCGGTGAAACTAGCCGGTGTCAACCCTGACATTTTAAGGCGACGCCCGAAACCAGCGAGTAGTTTGAATCACGGCGATGAAGAATATACCTGTGACGTGGTTGTGATTGGCGGCGGCGGGGCTGGCTTGAGTGCAGCGGCGACAGTGTTACAACAAGGCAAACGTGCCATTATATTAGAAAAATATCCGGCTGTTGGTGGTAATACCATCCGCACTGGTGGCCCGATCAATGCCGCAGACCCCGACTGGCAGAGAACTTTTCAAGAAAACCCGGGTGAAAGGCATACCATCGAAGCGCTATTGGGCACCCCTGAAAGTGAGATTCATCCTGAATACCTAGGCGATTTCAGAGCATTGAAAGACGAATTTTCATCGTACCAAGCTCTCTTTGGCCATAACAAAGGATACCTATTTGACTCTCCGTTACTTCACCGGATGCAAACCTATTTCGGTGGTAAACGCACAGACCTGCAGGGTAACAGTATCTACGGTCAATATGACTTGGTGAAGATCTTAACTGACCAAGCCCTAGAGAGCGTTAAATGGCTTGAGGAAATCGGTGTTGAATACGATAAATCTATCGTATTTGCTCCCGTCGGTGCGCTATGGCGGCGTGGCCATAAACCGGTAAAAAAATATGGCACTGCCTTCATCGTTGCTTTAAAAGAATATATCGAAAGGATGTCCGGCACCATTCTAACGGATAGCCCAGCCAAAGAGTTTCTGCTTGAAAATGGCGAAATCAAAGGTGTGGTTGCCACTGGTGTAAATGGACAGAAGATCACTGTTCGCGCGAAAGCCGTGGTTCTGGCCAGTGGTGGGTTTGGTGCCAACACCAAGATGCTAAAACAGTACAACACCTACTGGAACTACATTGCTGACGACATAAAGACAACCAACTCCTATGCGATGACCGGCGATGGTATTTTGCTTGGTCAATCAGTGGGTGCTGGCTTAACCGGTATGGGCTTTACACAAATGATGCCCGTCGCCGACCCGATTACAGGCGAACTGTTCAGTGGTCTGCAAGTACCGCCCGAGAACTTCGTGATGGTGAATAAACAGGGTAAGCGTTTCGTCAACGAATTCGCCGGCCGTGATGTATTGACAAAAGCAGCACTGGCTGAAGGTGGTCTCTTCTATCTGATTGCAGATGATGAGATCAAGAAAACTGCAGCGAACACGAGTCAGGAAAAAATTGATCGTCAAGTTGAAGCTGGGACCGTCTTCAGAGCCGACACGCTTGAAGAATTGGCAGTCAAAGTAGGGATAGCCCCAGATGTATTGGTGAATACCATTAGCCGATACAATAGTTATGTCGAGGCAGGTGAAGATCCTGAATTCCACAAGGACACGTTTAGCTTGAAGGTTGAAAAAGCACCTTTCTATGCAACGCCAAGGCAACCAGCAGTTCACCATACAATGGGGGGGTTGAAGATTGATACGTTCGCCAGAGTTCTGGATGAAAATAATCAGCCCATCAAGAATTTGTATGCGGCAGGTGAAGTTGCCGGAGGGATCCATGCCGGTAACCGCCTAGGTGGGAACGCGTTGGCTGATATCTTTACATTCGGTCGAATCGCAGGGAAAACTGCCGTAGAAGCTATCAGTTGATGCCCTAAAGCAAATGAGAAAGGTCGACCAATAGTCGGCCTTTCTTATTAGAGTCTTCACCATCCTCTCAACACAAACGGGGGACCTAGCATTTTAGACAAGGCCCAGTGCTATCGAGATAGCTTGTTGGTTACACCCGAGAAGTATGTATCACCAGCAGTGACAGGCAGGAAAAGCGCTGTTATCTGCAAATCAACTGTGTTACGCACAGCCGGGTCGGCTACCGTGTAATGACCCCGCAGCAGGCTGGTGCTGGTGTCATCACTCCCCTCTAACCGCTTCGCCACCTTGACGCGCACCGGATTAAGCTCGACGCAGACCATGTTCGCCAGCAATGCTAATTCAGTCAGTAGCGCCTGACTTTTGAAGCGATCTCCCTAGAAGGGTTCTCTCAAACAGGTGGGCGGCTCAGCATAATCTAGGTAAATGCTTAAAATGCATTAATAGTCATTTTTTTGACTAAAAATACCGAGCTATAGGTGACGTTACATAGAAATCATCAATATGCGTTATTTTAAAAAATGTGTTGCTTTTTATTTACCAACAACGTACTTTAGTCAAACATTCACATTATCCTGAATGTTCAGTAACAAGTAGCAGCCCTCCCCTGTGTTCACATCCTTGTGAATCCTCTTGAGTTTCTCCAACCTGTTATATCCATAGCTACACAATAGCTATCAATCTTTTTTAAGGTTTCTACATGTCCAAGACAACTGGCTCCGTCAAATGGTTCAACGCTGATAAAGGCTACGGCTTCATTACACCTGATCATGGTGGCAAAGATCTTTTTGTACACTTTAGTGCTATTCAGGGCGATGGTCATAAGAGTCTTTTCGATGGTCAGCGCGTCAGCTTCATCACTGAAAAGTCGCCAAGAGGCGAAAATGCAGTAAACGTAAGCGTTGTTGCCTAATAACGCTAGGGCAGGGAGTGATCTTTGCCCGAGAATATTCATAAAAAAAGGAAATCTATGCTATTTAATATCGACAGCGACTTATGCGTTTCAAAGCACACTGCCCCTAACAGTAATAAGTGGATATGCTATTCAGCCTGTTTAAGCACTGACAACAAGAAACGCACCACATGGAAAAACGTAACGGGTTTGCTGAGCACCGATGGTATGTATCGGTGGTTATTGGAAAACCACAGCGCTAACCATGCAGCAGAACATTTTTCTGACCTTTCTCTTCGTTCAGATCATTGATAAGTAAATATTAGTTAGATTTACATCACGATTAAACCATCCGCAGCTATGTCCCTCTGTTACTGCAACAAGAAGCGAGTCACACTCGTTATTAGGTTGTTCCATAGCAGCTATATATACTTTCCCAAAGTAACTACTGACCATACTTATTCATATTATCCGACGCTGACAACTGATTTGTCGTAATATACATAACCCAGTATGCAGCAACCCTTCCTATCAGCGTCCCGCCAAGAATGGATCATCTGAGTGAACGTATTGTTCTACCCAGTAGCGACACCTTACCTACTACCATCACGCTTAGCGGCGCTCCCCTCACGCAGCCGTTCGATAACCAGCGCCATGGCCGGTGGAAGCTGGCGACGGCTGGTGTAGTAGAGATGATAACCGGGAAATACTGGCCACCAGTTTTCCAGTACGGGGAGCAGTTGCCCACTGGCAACGTGGGGCTGAACCATGTCGAGTGGTAAAAATGCGAGCCCGGCACTATCGAGCGCGGCTTGCAACATCAGATAGCTGTTATTGAAAATGGTTTGCCCGTGCACTCGCACATTGATCTGCTGCTGAGCGTTTTCACACTCCCAAGCATATAAAGCGCCGTGGGTGGGCAGACGCAAATTGATACAGCTGTGCGCCGTCAAATCCTGCGGTGTTGTCGGCACATTTCGGCTTGCCAAATAAGCGGGTGAACCGACGATCGCCATACGAATATCCGGGGAGATGCGCACCGCGATCATATCTTTATCCACCCGATCGCCCAATCGCACGCCGGCATCAAAGCGCTGCGCCGCAATATCAATCAGACCGTAATCGACACTCAGCTCAACCTGGATATCGGGATATTCTGCCAAGAGGGGCTGTAATCTGGGCCAGAGCACGGTGGAGATGGCATGATCTTGCGCCGTGATACGCACGACTCCCGCCGGTTTATCACGCATGTCACTGAGTGCGCCCAGCTCTTGCTCGATTTCATCGAGCCGCGATGCCACCACATCCAGCAGGCGGGCACCCGCTTCGGTGGTGGACACACTGCGGGTTGTTCGCGCCAGCAAGCGCACGCCAAGTCGCGCCTCCAGCGCCTGCATACTATGACTTAAGGCCGAGCGCGATACGCCGAGCTGCGCTGCCGCCCGGGTAAAGCTGCGCTCGCGCGCCACCACCACAAATGCCTGCAGATCATTGAGATTCTCTTTCGCCATAGCGCCTTGCCTTGCTGTTTGCGGCGCCTAGTTTGCGGCCACATTGGTGAATTAATTGCACAAGAGCATGCGGATTTTTCTATCTACCGCACAATTTAGCCAACTTTTATAGTGTTGCCCATCACGAAGGAGCGCTACGCGCTTTCACTATGTCGCCTCACTGTCTGAGAGATTCGCTATGAATTACCGCTATCTGGGGCGCAGCGCCCTGCAAGTGTCCCCCCTGTGTCTTGGCGCCATGATGTTTGGTGGCGAAACCGATGTAGCCACCTCACAGCGCATCATCGCCAAAGCCGGCGAGCAGGGAATCAACTTTATCGATACCGCCGATGTCTACCATGCCGGACGTTCTGAAGAGATTGTCGGGCAAGCCATCGCCGCTGACCGTGATCGCTGGGTGGTCGCCACCAAGTTTGGTTTCCCGGCCTCCCCCAATGCTGGCCCGAACCAGCAAGGTGTCTCGCGCAAATGGATTTACCAGTCGGTTGAAGCCAGCCTCAAGCGCCTTGGGACGGACTATCTCGATCTGCTCTACTTCCACCGCGCCATCCCGGGATTACAACTGGAAGAGGGCGTTCGTGCGATAGGGGATCTGATCCGCCAGGGCAAGGTCCGTTACTTTGGCCTCTCTAACTTCCATGGCTGGCGCATTGCCGAGGTGGTGCGTCTGGCCGACCAACTGGGTATCGAGCGCCCGGTGGCCAGCGAGCCGCTTTATAACATCGTTGATCGCAGCGCCGAGCGGGAACAACTCCCGGCAGCCGGCCACTATGGTCTTGGCGTTGTGTCTTACAGCCCGCTGGCGCGCGGCGTGTTGTCGGGGAAATACGCGGTGGATACGCCGCCACCTGCAGACAGTCGCGTTGGACGAGGCGATCGACGCATCATGCAGACCGAGTGGCGCCCCGAATCCCTGCATATCGCCCGACAGATCGCCAACTATGCGGCAGAGCGCGGTACCACCTCGGTGGCGTTCGCTCTGGCCTGGGTGCTTAAAAACCGCTTGGTGAGTGCAACCATTGCCGGGCCGCGTACCGAGGCACACTGGGATAGCTACATGAATGCGCTCGCGCTGCAACTCACTGCCGAAGACGAGGCATTTATCAACTCGCTGGTCCCGCCCGGACACACCTCCACACCCGGTTACACCGATCCCGGTTATCCGGTGGAAGGCCGCGTGATCTGAGACATTCGCGGCGTGCCTGCCCGGCAGATGGCAGGCACGCCAGCCATTTATCATCTATCAGGAGCCAGCTTGATGACCCACCACAGTGAACAGCGCGACCTGCCTTTGATACAGCAAGCCATCATTCCGATTGCAGCCTTCGCCGCCGCCGGCGATCAGCGCAAACTGGCTCACGCCCTGGAGCAGGGGCTTGATGCCGGTATGAGTGTCAGTACGGCCAAAGAAGTGCTGGTGCAACTTTATGCCTATGCTGGATTTCCCCGCAGCATCAACGCATTGGCAACGCTGATGGCGCTTTTACCCAAGCGAGCAGAGCGTGGAATCCAAGACCTTGAGGGGCCAGCCCCCAGCCATCCGGCGCCGCTCGGGGATGATCTATTGGCGCGCGGCAGCGCCAACCAGACCAGGCTGGTCGGCCAGCCGGTCAGCGGCCCGCTGTTTGAATTTGCGCCCGCCATCGACACCTTTTTAAAGACCCACCTGTTTGGTGATATTTTCGAGCGTGACAACCTCGATTGGCAGAGCCGTGAAGTGGCGACGGTGGCGATGCTAAGCGCCATCGCCGGCGCCGAGTCGCAGCTGCGCTCACACCTGTTGATCAGCATCAATACCGGTCTGAATCACCAGCAGCTACAGCAACTGGTGCAGATATTGACCGAGCAGGTGGGCGGCGATACAGCGCTGCGAGCCCGCACTGTATTGGCAGGGCTTTAACACCGCCCTTGCCTTGCTGATAGCGCAAGGCTAGGTGATGCGCAGCGCCTCAACCAGCAGACGAAATGCCGGCGATGACTGGCGGCGACTTGGGTAATAGAGGTGATAACCGGGAAAGGTAGGGCTCCAGCTCTCAAGCACCGCAATCAACTGGCCACCGGCAAGGTATGGGGCAACTGCGTCGAGCGGCAGATAAGCCAATCCCGCGCCAGTGAGCGCAGCGCGCAAAATGGCCGAGCCAGTATTAAACACCCACTGGCCGGCCACATGGGCTTTAAGCCAACTGCCCTGCTGCACAAATTCCCAGCTCAGCAGGCTGTCATGGGTGGGCAGACGCAGGTTAATGCAATTTTGATTGGCCAGATCGCGCGGCGTCTGCGGGACCGGGTAACGAGCAAAATAGGCCGGCGCCCCCACCACGACCATCTTCAAGTCAGGGCTGATGCGCACCGCTATCATGTCCTTTTCCACCTGATCCCCAAGCCGGACACCGGCATCAAATTTTTGCGCCACGATATCGGTCAGACCGTAGTTAACATTGATTTCGATGCGCACATCCGGGTAGTCGATGGCCAGTTGCGAGAGTTTTGGCCAGAGAAACATATCGGCGGCATGCTCGGCGGTTGTGATGCGAATGGTGCCAGCCGGCTTGTCTTTCAGTTCGCTCAGCGCCGCAAGCTCATCATCTATCTCCTGAAAGTGCGGACCCAGAGTGGTAAGCAGTCGCTCACCGGCCTCAGTCACCGAGACGCTGCGGGTAGTGCGAGTGAGTAAGCGAATCCCAAGACGCTCTTCCAAGCCACGAATGGTGTGACTGAGTGCCGACTGGGAGAGCCCCATCTGAGCCGCCGCGCGGGTAAAACTCCCCTCTCTGGCCACGGTCAGAAAGGCGATCAGATCGTTGTAATTCTCGCGGGCCATTGATGAGCTCTCCTCATGATATGCATCATGATTATGCAAGTAATCCCGGGCAATACCAGCACCCAACAGCAACCCCATAGGCAAAAGGCATCGCGGTGATCGATGCCTTTTACCATTGCGGTCATAGGTGAGCAGTTAGCGCGCCGCGGCCAACGTCGGCTTGTTCTGCGTTGGCAGCAGATTGCACAGCAGCGTGACCAATGCGGCCAACAGCAGCGCCACCAAGCAGCCGGCAAACCCGGCCGAGAGCTGATGCGCCAGCAATACCTTGCCATCCAGTTGGCTTTGGTGCGCCGCAGCAAACACCACCACCATGATGCTAAGTCCCAAGGTGCCGCCCAGTTGATGCGCCATATTGACCAGCCCCGATGCTGCGCCAGCATCCCGCGCCTCAACCCCTGCCACGCCCGAGATGGTCAGCGGCCCCAATGCCGCACCATTGCCCAGTCCAAGCAGCAGCATGGGCCAGGCCAGACCCGAGAGATATTTAGCATCGGCGGTTAAGTGGCTGAGTAGGTACATCCCGATCGCCAGCAGCAACAGAGCCAGCAACAACACGCCGCTGTTACCCAGACGGCGCGTTAATCTCGGCACCATGATGGAGGAGAAAAAGGTGGGCACAGTGAACGGAATAAACCCGATCCCGGCCTGCACCGGCGTCATGCCCAGTACGTTTTGCATAAATTGGGTGGTAAAGAAAAAGAAGCTGACCATGGCGCCAAGAAACAGCATCCGGCCAAGGTACGCCCCCACCCGCTCGCGGCTATTAAACAGCCGAAGCGGCAGCAATGGCTGGGCGCTGCGCCGCTCGACCAGCACAAACAATACCAGCAGAGCCACACCGCTCGCCGCAGCAATCAGCGTCTGACTGTCCTGCCAGCCTGCGGTCGCGGCGTGCTCGATGCCATAGACCAGCGCCGCCGTGCCGACGGTCGAAAGCACCGCACCGGGCAGATCGAAGGCGCCGCGGTGGCGTTCACTCTCTACCAGCAGCGAACGCGAGGTCAGCAGCAGGGCGATACCAATCGGCACATTGATAAAAAATCCCACCCGCCAGGAGAGCCAGCCAGCAAAGAGCCCACCCAGCACCAGACCCAACGTCGCGCCAATCCCTGCCGTGGCTGCGTAATAGGCCAGCGCCCGGGTACGCTCATGTCCCTCTGAGAAATTGATGGAAAGCAGCGCCAGGGTGGATGGCGCCAAAATAGCGGCCCCGATGCCTTGCAAGGCGCGGGCAGCCAGCAACCACTGTGGGCTTTGGGCCGCGCCAATGAGCAGCGAGGCCAGCACAAACAACGCCAGCCCGAGCAGGTACATGCGTTTGCGTCCCAGCAGATCGCCCAATCGCGCCCCCAGCATCAGCAGCCCGCCAAAGCAGAGGGTGTAAATATTTTGCACCCAGGAGAGGCCGGTCACGCTAAAACCCAGCGATTGGCGGATCTCGGGCAAACCGGTAATCACGATGGAGGTATCGAGCAAGATGACCAGATAGCTGACCAATATCACGGTCAATACCCGCCACTGCTGGGCACTAAAGCCCGAACGGTTGAGTGCATTCATAAGGAGTTCCGATAAAAAGCGCCCGGACGATTCATGCCAAAGCGATAGAGGGACTTGCCACCGGCAAGCGTGATGGCGGTTACTTTATCGCCCAAATCGAGCGCTGATTAGCCGGCTCGGATTGATAGAACTTATGAGTGGGATTAATCAATTAAGAGGCATGATTGCTTATTGATAATAAATGGGGCGCGGCAGTCGGCCATTTACGCCCCACAGCAAGACCATCATCCCGCTGGGCTGAGGGCAATTTTGTTTGTATCAGATCCGGATGTATTACCGATTAATCATGGCTATACCTAATGGGAGATGTGACTACCCGATGGAGTGCCATGTTACAGGCCAATCGCACCCGGATCCCCGATCTGCTGGGCTATGATGCTCAGGCCAAACTCGTTGCCCTCGATCGCGCCTACGGCATAGTTGAATTCGATCTTGAAGGCACGATTGTGCTGGCTAACGAGCTCTTTTGCTCATTTGTCGGCTATAGCAAAGAGGCGTTGATCGGCGCACCGCACACTATGCTGCTAACGCCCGCCGATCGGGCACAGCACAATGGCTTCTGGCAGGAGGTGCTGGCCGGACGCCTCGAGTCTGGTGAGTTCAAGCGAATTGGCAAGGGCGGTAAAGAGGTGTGGATCCACGCCTCTTATACGCCAATCACCGATCCGCAAGGGAGGTTGCTCGGCGTGATCAAGCTGGCGCTGGACATCACCCAAAGCCGTAACGAGCAGGCCGCGCAGCAATCGCGTCTTAGCGCGCTCTATCGCTCCCAGGCGGTGATCGAATTCAGCCTTGATGGCACCGTGCTGGATGCCAACAGCAACTACTGCCAGCTGACCGGCTATGAACGCCATGAACTGATCGGCAAACCACACCGACTACTGTGCGAACCCTCTTTTGCTGACTCGCCACACTATCAGCAATTTTGGGAAACCTTGCGCCGCGGCGAGCTGGTCAGCGGCCGCTTTCGCCGGCTGGGTAAGCAAGGTCACCCATTCTGGATCCAGGCCTCCTACAACCCGGTGCTGGACGGCGATGGGGTGGTGCGCAAGGTGATCAAATACGCCTACGACATCACCCACAATGTCAAACTGGAGATCATCGCCAGCGATCAGCGCGCCATTCTCGATATTATGCTGACCGCACACCATAGCTTTCTGCTCGATCGGGATCTGGCCTGTGCCTGCGACAAAATATTTAACCCTCTGCTGAGGGTCACCGGCAGCGAATTCGGCTTTATCGGCATTGTTCATCAGGAAGAGGCGTGCCCGGTGCTGCATGTGCCAAGCATCACCAACCTCAGCTGGGACGAGCAAACCCGTCAATGGTACGAGTTGCAGCGGCAACGGGGCGGATTGGTTTTTCGCGATCTCGATAACCTGTTTGGCCATGTCATCACCCACAACACTCAGGTGTGTACCAACGAACCGACCCAACATGTTGCCAGTCGCGGCATGCCGACTGGCCACCCGCCGCTGACCTCGTTTCTCGGCATTCCAATCCGTTATCAGGATTCGGTGATCGGCATGATTGGGCTGGCCAACCGCCCCGGCGGATTTGATGATGAGCTGATCGCTCTGCTCACGCCGCTGGTGACCACGCTGGGTACGCTGATCCACGCCCGCACCCTAGAAGATGAGCGCAGCCTTATCGAAAACACCCTGCGCTTTAATGCCGAGCACGACTTTTTGACCGGATTACCCAATCGCAGCAGCTTTTTCGAACACGCCAATGTGCTGTTCAGCCATCTGGAAGACGAATCGTCAGATCTACCCACTAGCTCTCTGGCGCTGCTCGATATCGATCACTTTAAGCAGATTAACGATGAGTATGGCCATCTGGTCGGTGACCTGGTGCTCAAAGAGTTAGCCCACCTGCTACAAGGCCAGTTTCGCGATATCGACATCATCGCCCGCATTGGCGGTGAGGAGTTTATTGTGCTGCTCAAGGGTGCAACACGGGAGTTGGCGGTCAAGATCATGGATCGCTGTCGCGAGCAGGTAGCGCAGCACCGCTTCGAGCATGACGGGCAGGCGATCTGTTTTACCATCAGCGTGGGGGTAGCGGCGTTTTCCCGACAGTTCCACTCGATAGACGAGTGGATCCATGATGCCGATACCCGCCTCTACCGCTCAAAACACGCAGGACGCAACCGGGTGAGTTGACCCCGTCACGCCTTAGTAATCGATCCCTTTTTGCACCTTGATGCCGGCATCGAAGGCATGTTTGACGCTGTCGATATCGCTTACCGTGTCAGCGAGTTCGCGCAACTGGCGATGGCATTGACGGCCGGTGATGATGACGTGTTGATGTGCAGGTCTCCCCTGCAAAGCCGCCATAACCCGCTCCAGATCGAGATAGCGATAGGTGATCATGTAGGTGAGCTCATCGAGCATCACCAAATCGATGCTCTCGTCACGAAGCCAGCCTTCTACTTTCTCCCATAACGCTTCTGCAGCCGCCTTGTCGGCATCGAAATTCTGGGTATCCCAGGTAAACCCGGTGCCCATTAAAGCAAACAGCACGCCGCACTGCTCCAGCACCCGGCGCGCCCCGTCATCCCACTTGTCGCTTTTGACAAACTGGGCCACCACCGATTTCTGCTGATGGCCCACCGCCCGCAGCACGCAGCCAAAGCCAGCGGTCGATTTACCTTTACCGTTGCCGGTGATCACCAGCAGCAGGCCCCGCTCTTCGGTGGCTTGACGCACACGCTCGGCCACCGCTTCTTGGCGACGCTGCTGACGCGCCTGATGCCGTTCCTGATTTCTCATTGCCTCTGTTCCCCCGGGAAAATGTGGCACCAGTGTAACGTGATGGCGTCAACAAGGTGAATCGGTTGCCCATGTAAAAAACTGGCCACCCATCGGGATGGCCAGTGCTCACGAGGAAGAAAGAGCGAATTGTGATTACACCTTGCAGGCATTGCAGGGCAGATTTTTACCAATCAACATCTTGTAGCAGGCCGCGCCGAGGCAAGCGCCGATAATCGGTGCCACAATCGGCACGATAAAATAGGGAATATCGCGGGCTCCGGTCATGGCCACCGAGCCCCAACCGGCCAGGAAGGTAAACAGCTTGGGTCCAAAGTCACGGGCCGGATTCATGGCAAAGCCGGTCAGCGGGCCCGTGGCGGCACCAATCACGGCCACCAGCACACCGATGAGCAGCGGGGCCAGCGGGCCTCTGGGGACACCGTTGCCATCGTCAGTCAGCGCCATGATAAGGCACATTAATATCGAGGTAATAATCACCTCAACCAATGCAGCCTGCCAAACAGAAATATCCGCATTGGGGAAGGTGCTGAATATACTGGCCAGATAGAGACTTTCCGGCGACCCACGCACCATTTGGTGGGCCGTTTCATAAGTACCGAACAGATTGTAATAAATCACAAAGCATACCAGCGCACCGCCAAAGGCACCGGCCGTTTGCGAAATGATATAGGGTATGACTTTCTTGCCATCAAAGCAGGCAAATAACCACAGGGCAATAGTGACTGCCGGGTTGAGGTGTGCACCGGAAACGGCCGCAGTCAAATAGACTGCCAAGGCAATCCCCAGCCCCCACACAATACAGATTTCCCACAGGCCAAAGCTGGCGCCGGCTAATTTAACGGCGCACAGACAACTGGCACCGAAAAAGATAAACAAGCCGGTCCCCATGAACTCGGCAATACATTGTGATCGAAGTGATTGGTCCATTTTTGAGTCCTTTTCTATGGCAGTTCCCGAGAACACAGGCGCCGGCAGGCTTTGACTACACATGAACTGCGTGCCCTGTCGTCCCTTCAAAGCGTTGCAGGCACACTATATCGATGCGGCGATGAATTTTTTTGTCTAGCTGACATTCAGCAGAGGCAAAAAATCGCACTGTCATGCTAAAAATTAGCCATAAGACGACAGGCGCCGCTGTTTTCATTACCAGTAACAAGCGGTTAGATAAATTGCTGAAATACTACTTTCTTGCGCTGGCCAATTACCAATTGTGTTAATTACTTCGCATTTTCTGAAAAGTGGGGACGCAAACAGAAAACGTCAGCGGGGAGAGTCAACTAAAACGCGAGGACAAACTTCACGCAAATACCACATAAAAAAATCCCTGTCACTCTCTATTTTTAATTTTTGCGCACGCCCCCTGTCCTGAATTTGCTATCGCCGTTATCGCGCCCATCCCTAGGCAAATCCCGCTTTCGCTCATCTTCACGCCAATTTTTTCATACGCCATTCCCAATTATTCCCGGTGCAACTGCGCAGGACAGCCATTCTTTTGCAAATCGTCTTCGTATAGTCAGCCTGCCAATTTCTACAAGCTCTAGTCGAGGTTCACATGCAACAAGAAGCGTTAGGAATGGTGGAGACCCGCGGACTGACCGCCGCCATCGAAGCGGCCGACACCATGGTGAAATCCGCCAACGTGGTACTGGTCGGTTACGAAAAGATCGGCTCTGGTCTGGTCACCGTCATCGTTCGCGGTGATGTGGCTGCCGTCAAGGCTGCTGCTGATGCCGGCGCACAGGCCGCTGCCAATGTGGGTGAAGTGGTTGCGACCCATGTGATCCCGCGTCCACACACCGATGTCGAAAAAATTCTGCCAAAGGGACTTAACCAATGAGTAGCGACAACCTGGTCGAACACATCATGGCCCAGGTGATGGCGAAAGTGAGCGAAAAAACTGCGGCCGGATCCCCACAAGTTACTGCTTTGCAAGAGACAGCACGAGGCACAAACATGGCTGAGAAAACCTGCAGCGTCACCGAGTTCGTTGGTACTGCGATAGGCGACACCATTGGTCTGGTGATTGCTAACGTCGATCAACAGTTGCTTGACGCGATGAAACTGGAAAAACGCTATCGCTCCATCGGCATTCTCGGTGCTCGCACCGGGGCCGGCCCGCACATCATGGCCGCCGACGAAGCCGTCAAGGGTACCAACACGGAAGTGGTCTCCATCGAGCTGCCGCGTGACACCAAGGGTGGCGCCGGTCACGGCTCCCTCATCGTGTTTGGTGGTGAAGATGTCTCCGACGTCAAACGCGCCGTCGAAGTGGCGCTCAAAGAGCTGGATCGCACCTTTGGTGATGTCTACGCCAACGACGCCGGCCACATCGAGCTGCAATACACAGCGCGGGCCAGCTATGCCCTGGAAAAAGCCTTCGGCTCTCCGCTCGGCAAATCCTGCGGCGTCATCGTCGGCGCTCCCGCCTCCATCGGTGTGCTGATGGCCGATACCGCCGTCAAATCTGCCAACGTGGACGTGGTGGCCTACAGCAGCCCGGCTCACGGCACCAGCTTCAGTAACGAAGTCATTCTGATCATCTCTGGCGACTCGGGTGCAGTGCGTCAGGCCGTGATCAGTGCTCGCGAGATCGGCAAAACCCTGCTCGGCGCTCTGGGGGATGAACCGACCAACACCCGCCCCTCCTACATCTGAGCACGCATGTGAGGTTTTTCCATGAGATCGAAGAGATTTGAAGCGTTGGCAAAACGTCCGGTTAACCAGGACGGTTTTGTCAAAGAGTGGATCGAAGAAGGCTTCATTGCCATGGACAGCCCCAACGATCCGAAACCCTCCATCAAGATCGTCAATGGGGAAGTTGTCGAGCTCGACGGCAAGCCTAAGGCCCAGTTTGACCTGATTGACCACTTCATTGCCAACTACGGGATCAGCCTGGCGCGGGCCGAAGAGGTCATCGCCATGGACTCGAAAAAGCTGGCCAACATGCTGTGCGACCCCAACGTGTCGCGCAAGGAGATCATCCCGCTCACCACCGCCATGACCCCGGCCAAGATCGTCGAAGTCATGTCGCACATGAACGTGGTCGAGATGATGATGGCCATGCAGAAGATGCGTGCCCGCCGCACCCCGTCACAGCAAGCTCACGTCACCAACGTGCGTGATAACCCGGTGCAAATCGCTGCCGATGCGGCCGAAGGCGCCTTCCGCGGCTTTGACGAGCAAGAGACCACCGTCGCGGTGGCCCGTTATGCCCCGTTCAACGCCATGGCCCTGTTGGTTGGCTCGCAAGTCGGTCGTCCGGGCGTGCTGACCCAGTGCTCCCTGGAAGAGGCCACCGAGCTCAAACTCGGTATGCTCGGCCACACCTGCTACGCCGAAACCATCTCGGTATACGGCACCGAGCCGGTGTTCACCGACGGTGATGACACCCCCTGGTCGAAGGCATTTTTGGCCTCGTCCTACGCCTCGCGCGGCCTGAAGATGCGCTTTACCTCGGGCTCCGGCTCGGAAGTGCAGATGGGCTATGCCGAAGGCAAGTCGATGCTCTATCTGGAAGCACGCTGCATCTACATCACCAAGGCAGCCGGTGTGCAGGGTCTGCAAAACGGTTCGGTGAGCTGTATCGGTGTGCCCTCGGCCGTGCCGTCAGGCATTCGCGCCGTGCTGGCCGAAAACCTCATCTGCGCTTCGATTGACCTCGAATGCGCCTCGAGTAACGACCAGACCTTCACCCACTCCGACATGCGCCGTACCGCCCGCATGCTGATGCAGTTCCTGCCGGGTACCGACTTTATCTCCTCCGGTTACTCCGCCACCCCGAACTACGACAACATGTTCGCCGGCTCCAACGAGGATGCCGAAGACTTCGACGACTACAACGTCATCCAGCGTGACCTGAAAGTCGACGGTGGTCTGCGTCCGGTGCGTGAAGAGGATGTGGTCGCCGTGCGCAACAAGGCCGCGCGCGCCCTGCAAGCCGTGTTTGCCGGCATGGGTCTGCCCCCCATCACCGATGAGGAAGTCACCGCCGCAACTTACGCCCACGGCTCGAAAGATATGCCCGAGCGCAACATCGTCGAAGACCTGAAGGCAGCGCAAGAGATCATCGAGCACAACCGCAACGGTCTGGAAGTGGTCAAGGCACTGGCACAAGGCGGTTTTGCCGATGTAGCCCAGGACATGCTCAACATCCAGAAGGCCAAGATCTCCGGCGACTACCTGCATACCTCCGCCATCATCGTCGGCAACAACCAAGTGCTCTCTGCCGTCAATGATGTCAACGACTATGCCGGCCCGGGTACGGGTTATCGCCTGGAAGGTGAGCGCTGGGAAGAGATCAAGAACATCCCGAACGCGCTTGACCCTAACGAGTTGGGATAAGGAAGACGTGTCATGGTTGATATCAATGAAAAACTGTTGCGTCAGATCATCGAAGAAGTGCTGCAAGGCATGCAGGGACAGGACAAACCGGTCTCTTTCCATGCTGCGCCGGCCAGTGCGGCCACAGCCGATGGTTTTCTGACCGAGATGGGCGAAGCCCGTCCGGGCTCCAGCCGCGATGAAGTGGTGATCGCCGTCGGTCCGGCCTTCGGTCTCTCCCAGACGGCCAACATCGTCGGGGTGTCGCACAAGCAGATCTTGCGCGAAGTGATTGCCGGCATCGAAGAAGAGGGCCTTAAAGCTCGGGTCGTGCGCTGCTTCAAATCCTCCGACGTGGCCTTCGTGGCCGTGGAAGGGGACCGTCTGAGTGGCTCCGGCATTGCCATCGGCATCCAGTCCAAGGGCACCACGGTCATTCACCAGCGTGGTCTGCCGCCGCTCTCCAACCTTGAGCTGTTCCCGCAGGCACCGCTCATCACGCTGGAGACCTATCGCCAGATCGGCAAGAACGCCGCCAAGTACGCCAAGGGTGAGTCGCCGCAACCGGTGCCGACTCTGAACGACCAGATGGCTCGTCCGAAATACCAGGCCAAGTCTGCCGTGCTCCACATCAAGGAAACCAAGCATGTGGTCACCGGCAAACCTGCTCAGGAACTCAAGGTGGCGCTTTAACGGAAGGATATGACGATGAATGCAGAAGCCATTGAATCCATGGTCCGCGATGTACTGAGCAAGATGAACAGCTTGCAAGGTGCCTCCAGCGTGATCTCGGCGCCCTCTGCCAGTAAACAGGCAGCCACGGTGGCCGACTATCCGCTGGCCAACAAGCATCCGGACTGGGTCAAAACCGCAACCAACAAGACCCTCGACGACATCACGCTGGAGAGCGTACTGAGCGGCAAGATCACCGCCCAGGATATGCGGATCACGCCCGAGATCCTGCGTATCCAGGCTGACATTGCCCGCAGTGCCGGCCGGGATCGCCTGGCCATGAACTTCGAGCGTGCCGCCGAGCTAACTGCGGTGCCGGACGAACGGGTGCTCGAAATCTACAACGCCCTGCGCCCCTATCGTTCCTCGAAAGAGGAGCTGACAGCGATCGCTGACGAGCTGGAGCAGAAGTACCAGGCCAAGATCTGCGCCGCGTTTGTGCGCCAGGCGGCCGGACTCTACCAGACCCGTAAGAAACTCAAGGGTGATGACTGATAGCCGACGTCAGGTCAGCAGTTCACAACAAGGTGGGAGCAGGTGATGGAATACATTGTGGGTGTGGATATCGGAAACTCGTCAACCGAAGTGGCGCTCGGCGCCAGGGATGCACAGGGCAATTTTCGCTTTGTCGCCAGCGCGTTGACCGAGACCACCGGCATCAAGGGGACCAAGCGTAACCTGTTTGGCATCTACAAAGCCCTCAACCTGCTGGTCGATAAAGCCGGTATTGCCTTGACCGATCTGAGCATGATTCGGATCAACGAGGCAACGCCGGTAATTGGTGACGTGGCGATGGAGACCATCACCGAAACCATCATCACCGAGTCGACCATGATTGGCCACAACCCCAAGACCCCGGGTGGACTCGGGCTCGGGGTTGGCCTCACCATCACCTTCGACGAGCTGCTGACCCGCTCGCCCGGCGAGCCTTACATTGTGGTGGCACCGGCCACCCTCGATTTTGCCGACATTGCCGGCATGATCAACGCCGCCAGCAAGGCGGGATACCGCATCGAAGCGGCCATTTTACAGCGGGACGACGGGGTGCTAGTCAATAACCGGCTCGAGCGTCCCATTCCGATTGTCGATGAAGTGAGCTACATCGACCGCATTCCGATGGGCATGCCGGCCGCGGTGGAGGTCGCCTCCCCCGGTCAGGTCATCAGCCAGCTCTCCAACCCCTACGGCATCGCCACCGTGTTCAATTTAAGCGCCGAAGAGACCCGCAATATCGTGCCGGTCGCCCGCGCCCTGATTGGTACCCGCTCGGCCGTGGTGGTCAAAACCCCGCAAGGGGATGTCAAAGCCCGCACCATTCCGGCCGGGCACCTGATGCTGTTTGCCAACGGCCGCACCACCAGTGTCGATGTGGCCGACGGCAGCGAACGGATCATGCAAGCGGTGCGCAGCTGCCGCCAGCTCGATAACGTGACCGGCGAGTCCGGCAGCAACATAGGTGGCATGCTGGAGAACGTGCGCCAGACCATGGCCGAGCTGACCAACAAACCCGCCTCTGACATTTTTATCCAGGACCTGCTGGCCGTGGACACCTTCGTTCCGGTCAATGTGCAGGGCGGACTGGCTGGTGAGTTTTCCTTAGAGCAGGCGGTCGGCATCGCCTCCATGGTCAAATCCGATCACCTGCAGATGGCGCGCATCGCCGAAGAGATCCACCACACCCTGCACATTCAGGTGCAGATTGGCGGCGCCGAAGCAGAAGCGGCCATCCTCGGTGCCTTGACCACCCCCGGCACCAGCAAGCCGATGGCGATTCTGGATCTGGGGGCTGGCTCAACCGATGCCTCCATCATCAACACCCAGGGCGAGATTGTCGCCACTCACCTCGCCGGAGCCGGCGACATGGTGACCATGATCATCGCCTCCGAGCTCGGCCTTGACGATCGTTATCTGGCCGAAGACATCAAGAAGTATCCGCTTGCCAAGGTCGAGAGCCTGTTCCACCTGCGTCACGAAGACGGCACGGTGCAGTTCTTCGACACCCCGCTACCGCCGGCCGTGTTTGCCCGGGTGGTGGTGGTCAAGGAGGGGCACTTCATTCCGCTGCCCGGCGAATTGCTGCTTGAGAAGGTGCGCAATATCCGCCGCTCGGCCAAGGAGCGGGTGTTTGTCACCAACGCCCTGCGCGCCCTGCAGTCAGTGAGCCCCACGGGCAACATCCGCGACATTCCGTTCGTGGTGCTGGTCGGCGGCTCGGCGCTCGATTTCGAGGTGCCGCAACTGGTGACCGATGCCCTCTCCCATTACAACCTGGTGGCCGGTCGCGGCAACATCCGCGGCGTCGAAGGCCCGCGTAATGCGGTGGCCACCGGTCTCATCCTCTCCTACCTGCAGGAGCATCAGTCATGAGCAGCTACGAAGAGCGCCCGGTGATCCTGGTGCACCTGCTCGCCGGCTGCCCCGCCAGCCACTGGCAGGAGGTGCTCTATGGCATTGAGGAAGAGGGGATTCCCTATCTCACCGCCGAGCACAGCAGTGCCGGGCTGGAAGAAGCGGCCTATGAGGCCGCCCAGCTCTCGCCCCTGCTGGTCGGCATTGCCTGCCAGCGTGATGCGCTGGTGGTGCACTACAAGAACCTGCGACCGGAGAGCCCGCTTTATCGCTTCTCTGACTCGCATGCAGCGCCCGACGTATTGCGGGCACTGGGCAGCAACGCGGCCAGACTGGTCAAGGGACTGCCATTTAAACCCATGTAATTCAACGTGTTAACACAAACAGCTGGAGAGTTCGCAAATGAACAATGCATTGGGACTGGTTGAGACCAAAGGGCTGGTCGGCGCCATTGAGGCGGCAGATGCCATGGTCAAGTCCGCCAACGTGCAGTTGGTAGGCTACGAGAAGATTGGCTCCGGCCTTGTCACCGTGATGGTGCGGGGTGATGTGGGCGCCGTGAAAGCTGCCGTTGAGGCGGGCGCCGTGGCTGCCAAAGCCGTCGGTCAGGTGCAGTCTTGCCACGTGATCCCGCGTCCGCACAGCGACGTGGAGAACATCCTGCCGAAAAGCCTGTAATCGAGTGTCCGCCAGGAGGAGGTGCTGAACGTGAAACAGTCACTGGGATTAATCGAAGTTCGCGGCCTGGCTCTGGCCGTCGAGGTGGCCGATGCCATGGCCAAGTCAGCCGCAATCCGGCTGGCGGGCGTGGAGAAGACCAACGGCGGCGGCTGGATGACCATCAAGGTGGTCGGCGACGTGGCTGCCGTCAAATCGGCACTCTCTACTGGCGCCGCTCTGGCACAGGTTCATGACGGACTGGTTTCGCAGACCGTGCTGGCACGTGCCGATGAGCATGTGATGGCGATGACGGTCCCGGCCAGTACCGAGGCAACGGCCAAAGAGGCTGCGCCTGACGACGCACCGAGTGCCGAATTACACGCTATTGACGCAACCAGCACCGAGGTGAGCGACTCCGAACCGCTCTCCCCGGCGCTTGAATCTCCCGCGCCCACCTTCTTTGAGCTGGTGGTGACACCGGCCGTGGACGATGAGCCCGAGCCGCTCCCGACGCCGAACGTATCACTCGCCTGTGCGCCAGAGCGTGAGCCTGAGCAGATCAGCAGCTGGGAGCTGCAGCGCGACGCGCACGCTGATATCGCGCCGAGCGAGATGACGCAGAGTGTTGCCGAACAACCGGCCGAACTCGACGCCGAACCGACGTTGCAAGACGCAGCGCAGCCGGCAGTGATGGCGCCCGCCAAGGCCAGCTGCAATCTGTGCAACGACCCGCTCTGCCCCCGGCAGAAGGGAGAACCTCGTCGTAAGTGCCTTCACGCAAGAGGTTGAAGATCATGTTAGAGCTGGAGCAGGTCAAGCAGGCTGTCACCCACGTCCTTGCCGAGATGCGCCAACGGCCTGTGCCGTTTGGTATCTCGAACCGGCACGTGCATTTAAGCGAGAAGGACTATCGGGTCCTGTTTCCCAATCAGCCGTTGACCATGCAAAAACCCCTGCGCCAACCGGGCCAGTTTGCCAGTGAGCAAACCGTTACCCTGGTCGGCCCGAAGGGGATGATCAAAAAAGTGCGCATTCTTGGCCCCCTGCGTGGGGAGAGCCAGATCGAACTCTCGCGCACCGATGCCCGCACCTTGGGCATCAATGCGCCCCTGCGCCTGTCTGGCAAATTGACCGGCACGCCCGGCATCAAACTGATCAGCTCTTACGGCGAGCTGATGCTGGATCACGGCGTGATCGTGGCCCTGCGCCATGTGCACATGTCACCGCTTGATGCGCTGATCTACGGCGTCAAGCACGGGGATAGCGTACAGGTGGCGATCCACAGCCAGTCACGCAAAACCGTGTTTGACGATGTGGCCGTGCGGGTCTCGCCGGACATGGTGCTTGAGCTGCACCTGGACACCGACGAAGCCAATGCTGCCGGCGCCGATGATGCGGCCGCTTACGCCGTGCTGCAGGGAGCCTGATCATGCCAACCCTCGCCCCCAGCCAGATTGAGCAGATCGTCGAGCAGATTGTCACGCTGCTGCGCCAGCGCGAACGCTCGGTGCTGGCGGTGCGCCAGGATGATCTTGAACGCGGTCTAAACGCTGCCGTGTGGGTGCGCCACGCCCATCTGCATATTCAGCAGCCGACCGCCGCCTTTATGCAGCAGCTGGCCTGTGCCGACAGCGATTGGCGCGCCGTGCAAAGCGTGCACGAAGCCTGGTCGCTCGGGGTACAGGTGCACGTCAGCCTGCATCAACAACTGCTGCCGCAGCTGCAAGTCAAGGCGCTGTGCGCCCTGCCGCTGAGTCTGAGCGATCATCGCGGCACTGCGGTCATGCTGCAGGCCGGTCAACTGGTCGGGCGCAGTGAACTGGCCGGGCTACACGATGCCTGGTTACTCACCGCCCCGCACACTCTTCTGACCCCGCTGGCTCGCGATCTGCTGCGCCAGCATCACATCCACTGGATCCGGCAGGAGTCACCATCATGCAACTAGCCAAAGTGATCGGCTCGCTCGTTTCGACCCAGAAGTCCCCTTCCCTCATCGGCAAAAAACTGCTGCTGGTGCAGCTGGTCAATGCCGACGGCAAGCATCCCGATGAGGATCGCCTGCGCGAAGAGGTGGCGGTTGACTCGGTGGGCGCCGGCGAAGGGGAAACGGTGCTGATCTGCCGCGGCGCTTCGGCGCGCTGGGTGTTCGGTGAACCGAACGAGGCGATCGATCTGGCGGTGGTCGCCATCGTCGATACGGTCACCGTCAACAGCACCCTGGTTCAACCCTAGGAGCGGTCATGAGCATCTATACCAAAACCGGTGACAAGGGGAGCACGGCGCTGGTCGGCGGCAGCCGGGTCAGCAAGGCGGACCTGCGGGTCGATACCTATGGCACCGTGGACGAGCTCAATGCCGCCTTAAGTCTGGCCGAGCGGGCAACGCTCGGCGCCGATAACCGCGCCCTGCTCGAAGCCGTGCAATATCAGCTGTTTTATCTCGGTGCCGAGCTCGCTACCGATCCGGCCGCCGAGCTCAAGGGCCCGGCACCGCTTCGCATCGGCGGCGAGCATATCGCCGCACTTGAGCAGGCGGTCGATCGCTGCATGGCCAGCCTGCCACCGGTGCGCGGCTTTGTACTGCCCGGCCGCTCGGAAGCTGGCAGCCGCCTGCATCTGGCGCGCACCATCGCGCGCCGTGCCGAGCGGCGCATGGTCGAGCTGGCCACGCACACATCGCTGCGCCCGGCGCTGCTGCAATACCTTAACCGCCTCTCCGATTGCCTCTATGCCCTGGCTCGTCAGGAAGATCAGCTCGCCAGCACCGAGCAGGTTATCAGCGAGGTGATCCGCCGCTACCGCGCTGCGTTAGATGCCGAAACGCCGGCGCCGCAGACGCAGCACGCAGCGGCCACCCCCCATACGACCACGGCACACCCTGATCACAGCAATCCCGGCTTTGCCGTGCTGCACCAGCTGCTCAAGCAGGCCATCAAGGCGGCCAGCGAGCTGGGCGTACCGGTGGTGATTGCCGTGGTGGATCGTCACGGTCAGCCCATTCTCACCTATCGCATGCCCGATTCGCTGCTGGTGAGCCTGGATCTGGCCCCCAAGAAGGCCTATACCGCCGCCGCGCTCAAAACTGCCACCCATCTGCTGGGCAGTGCCATTCAACCGGGCGCGCCACTGTTTCAACTCGAAGCGAGCAGCGGCGGCAAGGTGGTCACCTTTGGCGGCGGCTATCCCCTCTACTGGAAGGGACGCCTGGCCGGAGGACTCGGAATTAGCGGCGGCACGGTCGAGCAGGACATGCAGATCGCCGAAGCTGCCATGCAAGGATTACAACTGGGGAACGCACAATGAACACCACCGAACTGGAAACTCTGATCCGATCCATTCTTACCGAGCAGTTGCAGTCACACGATGATCAGCCGGCGTTGGCCTGTGGGTGCACCAGCGATGGCGTGGCGCTGTTCGATACCGTGGATGCTGCCGTCAAGGCCGCCCATGCCGCCTTCAAGCGCTTTCAGGAAGCGCCGCTCAAAACCCGCTCTTCGATTGTGGCTGCCATTCGCGCCGGCCTGGCTGACTGCCTGCCGGAGCTCTCCGAAGCGGCGGCCCTTGAGACCGGCATGGGCAATGCGGCCGACAAGATCCTGAAAAACCGCGCCGCCCTTGAAAATACCCCAGGCATCGAAGATCTGGTCACCACCGCCCTGACCGGTGACGAAGGGATGGTACTGTTTGAATACTCCCCTTATGGCGTCATCGGCTCGGTAGCCCCCAGCACCAATCCGACCGAAACCATCATCAACAACAGCATCAGCATGCTGGCCGCTGGCAATGCCATCTACTTCAGCCCGCACCCGGGCGCCAAGCAGGTATCGCTCAACCTGATCGCCCGCATGGAGGCCATCGTCTTCAAGGCTTGCGGCATTCACAACCTGATTGTCACCGTGCGCGAACCCTCGTTTGAGGCCACCCAGCAGATGATGGCCCACCCCAACATCGCCCTGCTCGCCATCACCGGCGGCCCGGGCATCGTCAGCATGGCGCTGAAAAGCGGCAAAAAGACCATCGGTGCCGGGGCCGGTAACCCGCCCTGCCTGGTCGATGAGACCGCCGAAATCGTCAAGGCGGCGCGCGACATCATTGCCGGTGCATCGCTGGATTACAACCTGCCCTGCATCGCGGAAAAGAGCGTCATCGTGGTCGAGTGCGTGGCCGATCAACTGATCCAGCAGATGCGCGAATATGGCGCGCTGCAGATCACCGACCCGCAGCAGATGGCTGCCCTGCGCGAGGTGTGCATCCAAAAAGGTGCCGCCAACAAGCAACTGGTGGGCAAGAGTCCGGCGGTGATTTTGGAAGCTGCCGGCCTGCCGGTCCCGGCCAAGGTGCCCAAGCTCATCATCCTCGAAACAGCCGCCGACGATCCGCTGGTGGTCACCGAGCAGTTGATGCCGGTGTTGCCGATTGTGCGGGTCGATAACTTCGAGCAGGGCTTGGCGTTGGCGCTCAAGGTGGAAGATGGGCTGCATCACACCGCCATCATGCACTCGCAAAACGTGTCGCGCCTGAACAAGGCGGCGCACCTGATGCAGACCTCGATCTTCGTCAAAAACGGCCCCTCGTTCGCCGGGATCGGGGTCGGTGCCGAAGGCTTTACCACCTTCACCATCGCCACCCCGACCGGTGAGGGCACCACCTCGGCCAGAACCTTCGGGCGTCTGCGCCGCTGCGTGCTGACTAACGGTTTCTCCATCCGGTAAGGCCAGCGGGACACAAGCACATGAACAAGTTCTACGTCAGCACCAAGATCTACAGCGGTCCCAACAGCCTGGATGTACTCGGCCGTTTTCACGGCAAGCGGGTGTGGGTGGTGTGTGACAGCTTCATTGCCAAGAGCCCGGCCATCGGTCGCCTGACCCGCCAGCTGGAGCCGCACAATCTGGTGCAGATCTACAGCGACATCACCCCGGATCCGAGCATCGGTCTGGTGGTGAGCGGGATTGGTCAGTTTCTCGATTTCCGGCCCCAGCTGGTGATCGGCTTTGGCGGCGGCTCGGCCATCGATGCGGCCAAGGCGATTGTCTATTTTGCCCGCCAGCAGGGGCACGATATCGAGACCTGCATCGCCATCCCCACCACCAGCGGCACCGGCTCGGAGGTGACCAGCGCCACCGTCATCAGCGATCCGTCGCGCGGGATCAAATACCCGATTTTTGACGAGAGCATCTATCCGGACATGGCGATCCTCGACCCTTCGCTGGTGGTCACCGTGCCGCCAGCCATCACCGCCAATACCGGACTGGATGTGCTGACCCACGCACTGGAAGCGTATGTTTCGCGTTCGGCCGGCGATTTTACCGATGCGCTGGCCGAAAAGGCGGCCGATCTGGTGTTCCAGTATCTGCCCACCGCCTGCGTGAAAGGTGAATGCCTGCAGACCCGCGGCAAGATGCACAACGCCTCGGCCATGGCCGGCATGGCATTCAGTCAGGCCGGGCTGGGCCTGAACCACGCCATCGCCCACCAGCTCGGCGGCCAGTTTCACATTGCCCACGGGCTCGCCAACAGCCTGCTGCTGACCGGCGTGATTGCCCTCAATGCCGGCAAGGATGTGCGGGCCCTCAAGCGCTATACCCGGCTGGCCAAAAGCTGCCGACTCTGCCCGGATGCGGCCGATGATGCCACGGCGCTGGCCGCGCTCATCGCCCACATTCGTGCCTTGCAGCAACAGGTGGGCGTTGCCACCACCCTCTCGGCGCTCAACATCGGCGCCGAGCAGGTACGCAGCGCCCTGCCCGATATTGTGCGCGCCGCCCAGGCTGACAGCACCCTCAAGACCAACCCCTGCCCGGTCACGGACAGCGAGATTGCCCAACTGGTCGAGGCCATCCTATGAGCGAACTGCAACGCGCCATCGAGCAGCAAGTCAGCCAGGTGCTGGCTCACCATAGCGCCGAGCACATCGCCACCTGCGTGCGCGATGCCGGCATCGTCGGTGCTGGCGGCGCCGGCTTTCCCACCTATGTGAAGCTGCAAGCCAAGGCCGAGATCTATCTGGTCAATGCCGCCGAGTGCGAGCCGATGCTGAAAGTCGATCAGCAGTTGATGGCGCGCCAGGCGGCCGAGTTAGTGCGCGGTCTTCGCTATGGCATGGCCGCCACTGGTGCCCGCGAGGGGATTATTGCGCTCAAAGCCAAATATCAACCCGCCATCGCCGCGCTCACCCCCTTGATGGGCGGTTCGCTGCGCCTGCATATCTTGCCGGATGTTTATCCCGCCGGGGATGAAGTGATCACCATCTGGCAAGCCACCGGCCGCCGGGTACCCGCCGGGGCGCTGCCCATCAGCATCGGGGTGATGGTCAATAATGTGCAGACCTTGATCAACCTCGCGGCGGCGCTTGAGCAGAACCAACCGGTTACCCATCGCACCCTCACGGTCAATGGCGCCGTGCACCATCCGCTCACCGTCACGGTGCCGCTTGGCGTGTCGCTGCGCGACGTGCTGGCACTGGCCGGTGGCCCAACGATTCCCAATCCGGCTTTTATCAACGGCGGCCCCATGATGGGCAAGCTGGTGACCGATCTGGATGCGCCGGTGACCAAGACCACCGGCGGCTTGCTGGTGCTGCCTGCCGATCACCTCATTATCGAGCGCCGTCAACGCAGCGATCAGGTGATCTTCAACATGGCCCGCACCGTCTGCGAGCAGTGCGGTCTGTGCACCGATCTCTGTCCGCGTCACATCATCGGCCATGAGTTACCGCCGCACTTGCTGGTGCGCGCCGTCAACTACAACCAGGTGGGCGATCCCTCCGTGCTACTCTCGGCACTGACCTGCTCGGAGTGCAGCGTCTGCGAAAGCTACGCCTGCCCGGTCGATATCTCGCCGATGCGCATCAACCAGTATCTGAAAAAGCAGCTGCGTGCCCAGGGCGCCCGCTATCAGGGTGAACTGCGCCCGGCCGATCAGATGGCCGAATACCGGATGGTGCCGATCAAGCGACTGGTGAGCCGGTTGCAGCTCGAGCCTTTCTATCATGAAGCGCCATTGGAAAGCCCCGACTGGCAACCGGTTGAGGTGACCTTGCCGCTGCAACAGCACATCGGCGCGCCGGCTGAAGCGGTGGTCAGCGCAGGGGATGAAGTCACGCTCGGTCAGTGCATCGCCAAGCCCAAAGCCGACGCCCTTGGCGTTGCCATTCATGCCAGCCTGAGCGGACGGGTCACCCGGGTTGACCCCCACAGCATCACCATCAGCCGTGCTGGCACAGCGCATTAACCGCGAGCGCAGCAGGAGAAACAACCATCATGTATCACGCAATAGGAATGGTAGAGCTCAACAGTATTGCCAAGGGCATCGAGGTCACCGACGTGATGCTCAAAAGCGCCAACGTCACGCTACTCAGTGCCAAGACCCTCTGCCCCGGCAAGTACCTCATCATGGTGGGCGGCGATGTCACGGCGGTGCAGCAGTCGGTCAAAAGCGGCGAGCAACAGGCCGGTCATATGAAGGTCGATAGCATGGTGCTGCCCAATATTCACCCCTCCATTTTGCCTGCCATCAGCGGCGTCACTCCGGTGGATAAACGCCAATCCATCGGCGTGGTGGAGACCTTCAGCGTGGCGGCGTGCGTGGCCGCTGCTGATAGCGCGGTCAAAGCCGCCAACATCACGCTAGTGCGGATCCACATGGCCTTTGGCATTGGCGGCAAGTGCTATCTGGTGCTCAATGGCGATGTGTCCGATGCCAACACTGCCGTGCGCGCCGCCAGTCAGAGCGCGGGGGAAAAGGGGTTGCTGGTGCACGGCACCGTGATCCCCCGGCCCCATGAAGCCCTGTGGCAACAACTGCTGTAACCCAAGGAGAGCCCCATGCTGGAGACCACCAAAGAGCGCGTGATTCAGGAGTATGTGCCGGGCAAACAGATCACCCTGGCGCACCTGATTGCCAACCCCAACAAGGAGCTCTACAAAAAGCTCGGCCTCAATGAGGCGGCCAATGCCATCGGCATTCTCACCATCACCCCAAGTGAGGCGGCGATCATCGCCAGCGACATCACCACCAAGTCGGGCGCGGTCAGTATCGGTTTTATCGACCGCTTCACCGGCGCCGTGGTCATTACCGGCGACGTCTCGGCGGTGGAGTATGCCCTGCGTCAGGTGATCCATGTACTCGGTCATCAGATGAAATTCAGCGCCTGCGAGCTGACCCGGACCTGATGCCATGAAGCGACTGATGCTGATAGGCCAGAGCCAGTGTGGCAAAACCAGTTTGATGCAGTGCCTGCGCGGCGAGCCGCTTTCCTATCACAAGACCCAGGCGATCGATTATGCCGATCTGGCCATCGATACTCCCGGCGAATATCTGGAGAACCGCTGCCTGTATAGCGCGCTGATCACCACCTCCTACGACGCCGACGTGGTGGCCCTGGTGCAAAGCGCCGATCACCCGCAATCCTTCTTTGCCCCGCAATTTGCCTCGGTCTTCAACAAACCGGTGATCGGCATCATTACCAAGGCCGATCAGGGTCAGGATGCCGCCGCGCTGGAGGCCGCCCGTGACAAGTTGCAGCTCGCCGGTGCCCACACCCTGTTTGTCACCTCGGCCCTGACGCGAGAGGGCATTGCCCCCTTGCTCGATTATTTGAACTGACAGCTGACCACGCGGAGTATTCATGTCTTCACCTTCTTCATCCCTCGACAAGATCCTGGCCATCAATGCCGGCAGCTCATCGCTTAAATTTCAGCTCTTTGCCATGCCGCAAGAGCAGGTGATCACGCGCGGACTGATTGAGCGCATCGGCAAGCAAGACGCCATCTTCACCATGGAGGTGGCGGGCAAGAAGATAGCTCGCACCCACGCCGTTCTCACCCATCAGGAGGCGGTGGAGCAGCTGCTTGCGGGCTTACTGGATCATCACATCATCCATCGGCTCGATGAGATTGGCGGCGTCGGGCACCGGGTGGCCCACGGCGGCGAGGCGTTTCGTGACTCGGTAAGCATCGACCCGGCCGTGCTGGCCAAGATTGACGATCTCGGCCGGCTGGCCCCGTTGCACAATCCGGTCAATGCAGTCGGTATTCGCGCCTTTTTGCACGCACTGCCAAACGCCAAGGCGGTGGCGGTGTTTGATACCTCGTTTCACCAGAGCATGGCGCCGGAGCACTATCTCTATCCACTGCCCTATCGCTACTACAGCGAGCTTGGGGTGCGCCGCTACGGCTTTCATGGCACCAGCCACAAATACGTGGCGGCCATCTGCGCCGAGCAGATGGGCCAGCCTCTGGCATCGCTGCGACTGGTGAGTTGTCACCTGGGTAACGGCTCGAGCCTCTGCGCCATCGAGGGGGGCCGCTCGGTCAACACCTCGATGGGATTTACCCCGGAAGCCGGGGTGATGATGGGCACCCGCGCCGGTGATATCGATCCTTCGATTTTGCCCTTTGTCGCCGAGTGCGAGCAGTTACGTCCGGCCGATCTTAATCGCCTGCTCAACAACGAGTCGGGATTGCTCGGGATCTCCGGCGTCTCCAACGACTGCCGCGACGTGGAGAAAGCCGCCAGCGAGGGGAACCAGCGGGCGGCGCTCGCGCTGAAGATGTTTGCGGCACGCATCCGCGCCGTGATCGGCAGCTACATAGCCCAGCTCGGTGGTATTGATGCTCTTATTTTTACCGGCGGGATTGGGGAAAATTCTCGCAGCATGCGTGCGGCCATTTGCGAAAACTTGTCCTATTTGGGTATTTCGCTCGACCAATCGCGCAATAATGCCAACCAGACCTTTATTGAGCAGCCGTCGGCCAAGGTGCGGATCGCCGTGATCAACACCAACGAAGAGCTGATGATTGCCCGCGACGTGATGAGAGTATGACGATGACAGGCAAAGTATGGTTAGTCGGTGCCGGCCCGGGCGATCCCGGCCTTATCACCGTGAAAGGACTGCACTGTATCCGCAACGCCGACGTGCTGGTGTATGACCGTCTGGTGTGCCGTGAATTGCTGGCCGAAGTGCCGGCCGGATGCGAGCGCATCAATGTGGGCAAAACCCCCAACAACCACCCGATCCCGCAAGAGGAGATCAACCAGATCCTGGTGACTCACGCCCAGCGTGGCCGCAACGTGGTGCGCCTTAAAGGGGGTGACCCCTATGTCTTTGGCCGTGGCGGTGAAGAGGTCGAGACCCTGGCCCGCGCCGGCGTCGAGTTTGAGGTGATTCCGGGCATCAGCTCCTCCATCGGTGGGCTGGCCTATGCCGGGATCCCGGTGACTCACCGCGATCACGCCTCCTCGTTTCATGTGGTCACCGGCCACTTGCAACAAGGCAAAGAGCCGCAGGATTGGGAGCATTTGGCCCGCCTGCAGGGCACCTTGGTGATCCTGATGGGCATGAGCCAGCTTGAGCACATCTGCGGCGAGCTGATGCGCCATGGCCGGCGCAGCGACACCCCGGCGGCCGCCGTCATGTATGCCAGCCATCGGGTTCAGCGTATTGCTGCCGCCACCCTCGCCACCTTAGCTGACGAGGTCGAGCGTCAACAGATCAAGGCCCCGGCCCTGATCGTGATTGGCGAAGTGGTGCAGCTGCACACCTTGCTGCAGTTCGTGCCAACCGCCTTCACGCTCGATGAGATGGCGCCGGTTGTGACCGAACCGCTGGCTGCGCTAGCATAACGCCCTTTGTGGACACAGGCGGAGTGTGAGGATGGCAAGGGCAGCGCAACACGGTGGCAATGTATTGGAGATCGCCGAGCGCCATGGCTTGGATGCCAGCGAGATCATCGATTTTAGCGCCAACATCAATCCGCTCGGTATGCCCGACTCCCTGCGCCAGGCGATCGTGGATAACCTGGCACTGGCCGAGCGTTACCCCGATATCGAGTATCGCCATCTGCACCGCGCCATCGCCCGCCACACACAAACGCCGGTCGAGTGGTGCATGGCCGGAAACGGCGCCACCGAGCTGATTTTTTCTCTGGTGGCCAAGCTGGCGCCGCGCCGCGCCGTGCTGCCGGTGCCGGGCTTTGCCGAGTATCGCCGGGCGCTGGAGCGCATCGGTTGCGACATCATCGATGTGCAGCTCAATGAAGCCGATGATTTTCAGCCCACCGACGCCCTGCTCTCTGTGCTCGATGAGCAGATTGACTGCCTGTTTCTGTGCACGCCCAACAACCCGACCGGCCAGCAGCCCGATGCAGCCCTGCTCGGGCGCATTGTGCAGCACTGCCATGAGCGCGGTATTGCCCTGATTGTCGATGAGTCGTTTATCGATTTTATTGCCGGGGCAACAGGGTTGGTGGCCATGCTGGCCGATCATCCACGCCTCTATCTGCTGCGCTCGCTCACCAAGTTTTACGCCATCCCCGGGCTGCGTCTGGGCTATCTGCTAAGCGCTGACATCGCCACGCTCGATGCCATGCGTTGCGACCGCGAGCCCTGGACTATCAATGCGTTTGCGGCGCTCGCCGGCGAAGTGGTGATGGCTGATGACCCCTACCGGGTCGCCACTTATCAATGGTTGGCGCGCGAGCAGGCTTATCTGTTTGATGCCCTGTCGCGTCTGCCGGGCATCAAGGTGTGGCAGCCGGCCGCCAACTACCTTTTTTTACGCAGCTGCTCTGCGGCGCTGGAGCTGCAACAGGCGCTGCTTTGTCACAACGTGCTTATCCGCCACTGCGCCAACTATCCGGGGCTGGATCAGCACTACTACCGGGTGGCTATTCGCAGCCATGAGGAGAACCGCACGCTGGTCGCCGCCATGACGGCGGTGCTGGAAACGGCAGCCCTGTGGGAGCCCCGTCATGGCTGAGGCCTGCTGCCCGGCGTCCTGCGGTGAGCTCATTCAGGGCTGGGTGCGCGGCGGCGAGCATCTGGTCTCCTGCCCCATCGACTGGTTTAGCACGGTCGAGGTGCGAGAGGGTACGCCGCTTGAGCGCGAACGCCCACGGATGCGTGCCATGCTCGGTGCGGTGCTGCGCCACCTGCACTTACCCGCAGCACTTGGGGATGGACTGCGTATCGAGGTGGACTCCACCATCCCGGTTGGCAAGGGGATGGCCAGCAGCACGGCCGATATCGCCGCGACGGCGCAGGCCACCGCCCGGCATCTCGGCCATGAACTCTCGGAATCCGACCTGGCTGCCCTGTGCGTCGGGCTCGAGCCCACCGACAGCACCCTGTTTCGCGAGCTGACCCTGTTTGATCACAAAGCCGGTGCTGTGCTGGCGCGCCATGACTGGCTACCCGAGGTGGAGCTGCTGATTCTGGAAAGCCCGGAGCGACTGCTCACCAGCGACTATCACCGCCGGGATCGCCGCGCTCCGCTGCTCGAAGGCGCGCCACTGCTGGCCAGAGCCTGGCACCATATGGAGTTGGCCGCCCGGAACGCCGATGCCCGTGAGCTCGGCCAGGCCACCACATTAAGCGCCATCGCCAGCCAGAGGTTGCTGGTTAAACCGCTGTTTAGCGAACTGCTCGCGCTGGTTGAGCAGGAGGCGCTGCTTGGCCTCAATGTGGCGCACAGCGGCACCGTGGTTGGGCTGCTGCTTGATCCCGCTCGCCACGACCGTGAACGAATCGCGGCCCTGCTCTCACGTCCCCCGTTTTGCCAGCACTACCCGCGCCTGCACCGGGCGCGCATGGTGGCAGGGGGCGTGCGTTAAGCTCCCACGCTTTAGACGCCCACCAGCATCGACTCGATCTCGGCGCCCGGCATCATCTGCCGCAGTCCACTCATCAACTCTTCACCGGCCGCATGCAGTGCATCAAGTGGCATCTCGGGCAGGCTTTCGAGGATAAACCACATCTCTTTGGCGTGAGCATCGAGGCGGGTACGCACGCCCTGACGCCAGTTCCAGCGCCGGCAGGTCACCCCAAGGTCATCGCGCCAAACCACCTCACCGGCATCCGGATGTTCATGGGCTGGCGCCCCCTCTTTGATGGTATCAAACAGTTCGCTGCCATCGGCCAGCGTCAGGGTCGGCGTGCCCACATAGGCCGCAGCATTCTCCCCGCCAACCGCAATGGCATAGCGAATACTGACCGCGTTATAGAGATCGACCACCGGATCGATATTTGCCATGGTGCCGTCACGCAGCACCCGCTTTCTCAGTGCGTCGGCCGAGCAAGGCGTGCGCTGCGGCTTGGCACCAAAGCGGCGAAACACCTCGGCCCAGGCTTGCAGATGCGCCTCTGCCCAGGGGGCCGAGGTGGTGAAGGTTTGGCAGGCATGCGCCAGTGCGGCCGCGCCCACCTCGGGATGGATCATCTCAGCGCCGCGCACACTGATGCTGAGGGCCCGAAAACCGGGCGCCAGGTTAGCCAAACGGGGATCTATTGACGGTATGACAGGGAACATTGGAGAATCCTTTGGTGACCATTTTGTATCAAGATAACGACCAATGACCAAAAAAGTCAATATAATGACCGGCGCAGATGTCGACACCATCTCGCAGGCACTGGCAGGAAAAATCAAAAACTACCGTAAAATCAGCAAGCTCTCGCTCGATGAACTGTCGCGCCGCGCCGGCATCAGCAAGGGCATGCTGGTAGAGATCGAAAAAGGCAGTGCCAACCCCAGCATCGGCATTCTGTGCAAGCTCTCGGCCGCCCTCGGGCTGTCGGTCGCCGATCTGGTCAATGTCAGCAGTGAGCCGGCGGTTCATCTTATCGATGCCCCCGAGATCCCCACCCTGTGGCACGGCCCGCTTGGCGGCACCGCCCGTTTACTGGCCGGGACCACGGGGCCGGATATGATTGAGTTATGGCAGTGGGAGATGGCGCCGGGTGAGCGCTTTGACTCCGACGGGCATACGACAGGGACCGTCGAGCTGTTTCATGTCGAGCAGGGCATCCTGACCATCGGCATTGATGGTGAGCAGTGGCAGGTCAAGGCGGGACAATCTCTGGTGGCCAGAACCGATGTGCCGCACCATTACGCCAATAGCGCAGAGACGCCGCTGCGCTTTACCATGACGGTGGCTGAACTCACGGCGCGCTAAAACGGCGGTGGCGGCACTTGTCCTGCTCACCTCAGCCGTTACAATCGGCGTGGCCCTCATCCCATTGCAGCTCAGGAATCACTGATGTTTGATCTCGCCCACTATCGGCAATACCGCGCCTGGATCTTCGATCTCGACGGCACCCTCTCCAACACCCTGCAGGCCCATGATCTGGCCTGGCAGCACGCCCTCGATCACTTTGCCATTCCCTACACCGCCGAGCGGATGCAGCAACTCGGTGGGGTGCCGATCCCCGATACGGTCGAGATCCTGGCCCGCGAAGCGGGTATGACGGTGGATGTGAAGGCGGTGGTGACACGGCGCGATGCGCGCTTTTATCAGCTGCTGCCGAGTACCTTAAGCGCCACCCCGCTGGTCGCCGGTGTGGTCGAGCCCCATCTTGGCCAACGGCCGATGGCGGTCGGTACCGGCTGCTACACCGACATGGCGCGCCGCATTCTGGCCGGGCTGGGTCTGGATAGCGCGCTTGAGGTGGTGATCGGCGCCGATCAGGTGGCCAATCCCAAACCGGCGCCCGACACCTTCCTGCTGGCTGCCGAGCGGCTCGGGGTTGCCCCCGCCGACTGTCTGGTGTTTGAAGATGCCGACGCCGGACTCACCGCCGCCCGCGCCGCCGGCATGGCCAGTGTCGATGTGCGTACCCTGTGGGCGGTGGCGCGGCCGCTGCAATAACGTCTTCATCGATTTGCAAAGCGGCGTCGCTCTGCCCATCAAGCCGGTCGGGGCAGCTCCACATGGTTGTCAGCCATGCGGCCCATCCGCTGGACCATGGCGCAGGCGGCGTCGATAAACGGCATGGCCATGGCGGCGCCGCTCCCTTCCCCCAAGCGCAGTTCAAGGTGGATAAAGGGCTTAAGGTCAAGGTGCGCCAACGCCAGCTGCGAGCCCTTCTCGGCCGAGTGGTGAGAGGGCACCAGATAGTGCCAGGCGCCGGGTGCAATGCGACACGCCGCCAGGGCGCAGGCATAAGAGAGAAACCCGTCGAGCACCACCGGCACCCCTGCTGCCGCACCGCCCAAGATCACACCAGTCATGCCGACCAGATCAAACCCGCCCACCTTGGCCAGCACATCAATACCATCGCTGGCATCGGGACGATTGACCGCAATGGCGCTTCGCACCACCTCCACCTTGTGATGCAGGCGGTGACTCGGGAAGTTGGCGCCCAGGCCCACGGCCTGCTCGGGCGCGGCGCCAGTCATCACGCTGACCATGGCGGCCGCCGGGGTGGTGTTGCCAATGCCGAGCTCCCCGACACCGAGCACCCGCACGCCAGAGGCCACTTTGTCCATGGCAAACCGGGCGCTCGCCAGCAGCAGATGCTCGGCATCATGGCGGCTCATGGCGGCGCCTTTGGCAATATTGGCGCAGCCTCGGGCAAGCTTGAGACTCAGCATCCCGGGCAGCGGCTCGCTGTCGATACCGATATCGACAATCTGCACCTTGACGCCGCTGGCCGCAGCCAAGGCGCAGACGCCGGTCAGGCCGCGCGTCATGTTCAGTGCCTGGCTCGCCGTCACCTCACGCGGGGTGACCGCGATCCCCTCGTCAAAGACGCCATGATCGGCCGCCATGACGATGATCTCCTTGGCGCCGGGGTGAATATCGGGGGTGCGGTAGATCCCGGCCAGTTGCACAGCCAGCTCTTCAAGGCGCCCTAAGCTTCCCACCGGTTTGAACAGGCCATCGATATGATGGCGGGCCAACTGCATGGCCGGCTCGTCCAATGGCCGGATCAGGTGCACCAGATGCTCTAACGTCAGCATTGCGTTGTTCTCCCTTGCTACCAACTCGCAAAAGGGGCAGCGCACTGCCCCTGTATGAAATTCCGAGCCGGTACCGTCAACACGCAAGGCGCCACTGGCTCACCGTAAGGCGTTTTCAATCAGCACAACATCAGTAAAAACCACACTTCAAACAGCTCATTGCCGGCCCCCAGCGTGTCACCGGTCTGGCCACCGAGCCGTGACACCACAAAACGCCGATAGGCCAGCGCAAACAACGCGGTCAAAAGAAACGCCAGCGCGCCGCGACCACCGCCAAGCAGTGTGACCAGCAGCAGGCCGAGCAACAGGGTAAGTACACACTGACGGTCACTCACCTTGCCGATAAACACATTGCCGAGCCCCTGCTCGCGGGCATAGCGCTGATGGTGCATCAGCAGCACCATCAGCGCTCGCCCGGCAATCGGCGCCGCCACCAGCAGGGCCCATAGATGCGGCGTCTGCTCACTACTTAAATGGATCACCGCCAACAGGCGAAACAGCACGGCAAGCAGCAGCGCCAGCGCGCCGTTGGTGCCCAGCCGGCTGTCTTTCATGATCTCGAGCATCTGCTCGCGCTTTCGCGCCGAAAACAGGCCATCGCAGGTATCGGCCAGCCCGTCGAGGTGAAACGCGCCGGTGACCAGCGCCAGCGCCAGCAAATAGCAGGCGGCCGCCAGCCAGGGATCAAGCAGCCAGAGACCCAGAGCGTAAGCCGCCGCCCCCATCACGCCGACGGTGAGCCCCAGCAGCGGAAACCAGATCACCCCTTCGTGGGTGCGCGAAAAATCAAACGACGCCGTCCAGCGCGCCGGCACCGGGATGCGGGTCATAAACTGCAGAATGGCCAGATAGGCACGCATGACTACCCCTTGATCTTCATCTCGACACCCGAGATCACCAGCCACACCTCGCTCGAGGCGGCCGCCAGACGCTGATTGATGCGCCCGGCGATATCACGAAAGCGCCGTGCCAGCAGGTTATCCGGTACGATGCCAAACCCCACCTCGTTGGTGACCAGATAAAGCGGCGCCTTGCACTCACTGGCCGCCGCGATCAGGGCATCCACCTCCTGCCCGATATGCGCCTCAATGGCGGCAAAATCCATCTGCTCGGGCGGTGTGTCACCGGCATGGGCAAACATCAGGTTGGTGATAAGGGTCGTGATGCACTCGAGCATGATAGCGTCATGCTGCGGTCCGTCGCGGCGCACCACCTCACCGAGCCCGGCAAACCCTTCATGGGTTGACCAGTGCGCCGGACGACTGGCCCGGTGCAGGGCGATGCGCTCGGCCATCTCGGGATCGGTCACCACCGAGGTGGCGATATAGAGCACCCGCTCGCCGCAGCGGGCGGCCAACTGCTCGGCCAGACGGCTCTTGCCACTGCGGGCACCGCCGGTAATCAAGATCATGCATGCTCCTCACAAGGCTCGTGGCAAGCGGGCAGCTCGCAACGCTCGATAATGCGATAGATGGCCGTCATATCGAGATGCTGGCGCATGGCGGCGGCCAGCTGATCGAACTGCTCGTTCTTAAAGGCGTGATAATCAAACGGCTCGCCCTCGATGGGCGCCAACCCCTTGCGCTGGCGCAGGGTATTGAGCAGCACGCGGGTAAAGTGCGGCGCATCAAAAATGCCGTGGATGTAAGTGCCCGCTACCAACCCGTCCTGACTGATGGCGCCCTCCTCGATGGACACCTCGGCGCGGTTACGCCGTGACAACCGGGTAAAGGGGGTCACACCGGCCGCTCGCTCGGTCTCTCCCATGTGGATCTCGTAGCCTTCCACGGCCAGCCCAGAGCAGCCAGCCAGCAGGCAGTGCGCCTGTGACACCACGGTGGCGTGTACCTGGGTGGTCACCTTTTCACGGGCAAACACGGTCTCGCAATCGAGCAGGCACAAGCCGGGCATCTCGTCGATGCCGGACTCCACCCCATCAATCAGGCGACGCCCCAGCATCTGGAACCCGCCGCAGATGCCGATAACCGGCACGCCGTTGCCATGGGCGGCGATAATGGCCGCACTCAGGCCGCTCTGGTTGAGAAACGCCAGATCGCCCAAGGTGTTTTTGCTGCCAGGCAGGATCAGCAGATCCGGCGAGCCCAACTCGGCGGGCGAGTTCACATAGCGCAGCGTGACGTCGGGCTGGGCCGCCAGCGCATTGAAATCGGTGAAGTTGGAGATGTGCGGCACCCGCACCACCACCACGTCGAGGTCGCGCGTCTGCTGTTGGCGGTATTTGTGACTCCCCGGTTGCAGCACCACCCCATCCTCATCTTCGAGGGTCAAGGAGAGATAGGGCATCACCCCGATCACCGGCACCGCAGTGAGCGCCTCAATCTGACGAATGCCGGGCATCAGCAGCGCCACGTCACCGCGGAACTTGTTGATGATGACCCCCTTGATGCGAGCGCGCTCCGCCTCGGGTAGCAGCGCCAGGGTGCCATAAATCGAGGCAAACACGCCGCCGCGATCGATATCCGCCACCAGGATCACCGGCGCATCTATCAGCTCGGCCATCCCCATGTTGACGATGTCCCGATCGCGCAAGTTGATCTCGGCCGGGCTGCCCGCCCCTTCCAGCACGATCACATCCTGCTCGCGGGCCAGGGAGTGATACACCTCGTCGATGCGCGCCTGCAGACGCGGCTTGAACTCGTGGTAGGTGACTGCGTCCATGTCGCACAATACCTTGCCCATCACGATCACCTGGGACTTGCGATCCGAGGTGGGTTTGAGCAGCACCGGGTTCATCCGCACATCAGGGGCAATGCCGGCTGCCTCGGCCTGAAAAATCTGGGCGCGGCCCATCTCGTCACCGCTGGCGGTGATGCCGGAGTTAAGCGCCATGTTCTGCGCCTTAAACGGCGCCACCTTGTGGCCGTCCTGAGCCAAAATGCGGCACAGGCCCGCCACCAGTACACTCTTGCCGACGTCAGACGCCGTGCCTTGGATCATGACGCACAGGGTCATACCGCCTCCTTGTGTTGCTTGCCATGAGCGTGTCGGGCACTGTCAAAAAACGCCTGCTCGCTCTCGTAAAGGGGATATCCGAGCTCTTGATGCAGCCGCACCAGCCAGGGCTGTACCAAACCGGCCCGACTCAGCATGTCGGGCTGCAAGAACACCTCGCGCCGAGTTCCCTCAGCGAGCAAGTGCCCCTTGCTCAGGACATAGAGGTAGTCGCACACCTCGTAGATAAAATCGATGTCATGACTTGAGACCACCACCCGGCGGCCCGACTCACTGATGCGCCGGATCAGCGCCATCATCTGGCTGCGACCGGCCGGATCAAGCCCGGCTGTGGGCTCATCGAGCAGCAGCATGTCCGCTTCAAGCACCAGGGCGCCGGCGATGGCAACCCGCTTTTTCTGACCGTGGCTTAGGTACTGCACCGGCATCGCTTTCAGCGCAGTGCCATCGACCAGCGCCAGCGCCTGTTCAATGCGGCTGGCGATCACGGCCTCACTCATGCCGAGATTACGCAGGGCAAAGGCGATATCACTCTCGACGTCCGTGTAAAAAATCTGCTGATCCGGGTCCTGAAACACCATCGAGACCCGCTGGCGCAATGCACGCAGCTCTTTTTTGCCATAGCCAATCGGCCGGCCCTGCCAGCGCACCTCCCCCGACTGGGGTTTGAGGATGCCAAGCAGGGTCATAAACAGGGTGGATTTACCGCAGCCGTTGGCGCCGAGAATGGCGGTCACCTGACCACGGGAAAAGTCGAGATTGAGCCTGTGCAATACCGCGACATCGCGCTGATAACCGACCGAGAGATCGCTCGTCGAGAGGCTCATAGATGAAATTCTCCGGTAAACAGCTTCACATCCAAGGTGGTTTCCATCCGGGTGTGGCGCTCCATGACCCGCGCCAGCAGCATGCCCACCAGCATGGCCAGCGAGCGATAACTGTTACCAAGGCGGCCATAACCAAAGCGCAGGGTCTGCGCCTGATGAATCGCCATCGCCTCTTCAATCAGGATGAAAATAAAGCGGTAGGTCAGCATGATCTGCTCAAGCAGCAAGGTCGGAATGCGGCAGAACTTGAGCAGCACGATCAGCTGGTTAAACGGGGTGGTCAGTACAAACAGATAGGTGGCTGCCAGTGCAGCCAGACTGCGCCAGAGGGTATGCCAGGCGGTGTCGAGCCCAACTTGGTCGGGACCTAGCACCAGAGGCCCCAGCTGCAGTGCATGAGGCAGTGGCACGGCCGGTGACCACGCCACCGAAAAGACAATGCCAAGCAGCCCGAAGGCCAGAAAAAACAGCGGCACCAGCAGCCAGCGCAGATAGCGCAGCACAGTGACGTTTAGCAAATAACAGGTCAGCAGCACCATCCCCGCCAGCAACCCCATCTGAACCAGCGGCGGACAGCTGAAGGCCAGCACCATCAGCAGCACATAGAGCAGCGCCTTGCGGCGCGGCTCTACATGCAGCCAGCGGCTCTGATAGGCCAGCTTATCGATGATCAGCATCGCGCATCTGCTCTTTATCACGGGCACGCTTGCCGTGATAAAAACCGAAGATGTAGAAGATCACCGCCGTGCCCAGCGCCCCTTGCAGGGTAAACAGCAGGCTCTCGATTTCGCCGCTGGCCGGTTCAAACAGGGGCTGGAACCAGGGCTTGTAGTCCGGCGAGAGCTGGCCAATCGCCGCTTCGGCCTGACCATCCGAGCCACTGAAATCACCGCCGTGAGAGATAAAAAACGGCACGATACACAGGGCCACCACCAACAGAGACAAGATCAGGGTCTTTTTCATCTTAATGGGCTCCGGCTGGGATCAGGTGACGCTTGGTCAGCTGGTCATAGATAAGAACGGTCAACAACCCTTCGGCAATGGCGATCGGCACCTGGGTCAGGCAGAAGATCCCGAGGAATTTAAGCGACGCGCCAGCAATGCCGGTCTGCGGGTCGGGAAACGCCAGCCCCAACTGCAGCGAGGTCACCGCATAGGTAAACAGATCGGCGGCAAAGGCGCAGAGGAATACCGCCACATCGCGGCGCAGGTTCAGGCGATTGGCGGCAACCCAGATCAGATAACCAACCAGAGGGCCGAGCACCGCCATCGACATGCCGTTGGCCCCAAGCGTGGTCAAGCCACCGTGAGCCAGCAGCAGCGCCTGGAACAACAGGGCAATACCACCGAGCACCGAGACAATGCGAAACCCGAACAGGATGATGGCAAGCCCCACCCCGGTCGGGTGCGAGCAGCTGCCAGTTACCGACGGCATCTTGAGCGCCGAGAGCACGAAGATAAAGGCAGCGCACAGCGCCAACAGCACCTTCTGATGGCTGTCATCATGGACAATCTCGCCCAGCCGGCGCAGGCCGAGGATCAGAAACGGAATAAACAGCACCCACCAGGAGAGCGCCCAATAGGGCGGCAAAAAACCCTCCATGATGTGCATGGCCATGACTGGCGCCGGCAAGAGCGCCAAGGCGATGGCCCAGGGCAGCGCCCTGGCCAAAAGAGACAAACCTGAACCGTGTTTCATACAACCTCCCTGGACGTGACACTCGGCCACGCTTTGTTAACCACAATGGTGGAGAAATAGGGCAGTGCTACGTCGTCACCAATCTCGCCAAGTGAGCGGAAACACTGCTCGGTCGGTAATGAGGCTTCGGCCATCAGCAGGGCGTGGGGCAGCAGCTCCAGGCGCGCCAGTAAATCCCGCACCATGGCAAAGCGGCCATAGACTTTCATCAGCACGATGCAGCCGTGTTGGCGCAGCGCCTGTTCAAGCTCAGCCTCGGGCGCGGTGCAAGAGACCACCGCCATGCTCTGCTGCTCCATGGCAAGGGGAAACACCGCGCGCGCCGCTATGGCGGCAAACGAGGTGACACCGGGGATCACCACCATGGGCACCCGCCCCTGCAAGCGTTCGAGCAAAAAGACCCAGGTGCTAAAGAGCATGGCGTCGCCCAAGGTGACAAACCCGACCTGACGACCGGCCGCCACGTCGCTCGCCATCTCCTCGGCCACGCTGTCCCATACTTGCTCTTTTTCGTCACCATGGGTGCTCATCGGGAAGTGGCGCTCGCGCACCTCAACCTGCGGCCCCAGGTATTCACGCACGATGGAGAGCGCCAGACTGTCACCACCACGGCGACCGGCCGGGGCATACAACACATCCAGCGTGCCAAGCAGGCGGGCGGCACGCACCGTGATGAGATCGCTGCTGCCAGGGCCTGTGCCGATGGCGTAGAGTTTTCCCTGCATCAGGCCGCCTCCTCCTGCTGTTGCAACACTGCCTGCAGATGCTCGACAAACATCTGTTGCACCAAGGGATTTTCTCCCAGTCCCTGCAGCCAGGGCACCGCCGTGATCCCGGCATTGGCCAGCTGGGTCTTCCAGGAGTCCTCCTCTTCGGAGGCCATGTCGTTGATGGCGTGATCGCCCGCCACCAGCATCAGCGGCATCAGGTGCACCTTGCGCACACCATCGCGCTTGAGGCGCGCCACCACGGTGTCGATTTCGGGATAGCTCTCTACCGCCCCCACCAGCAGCGGCAGGTTGCGGGTCATCAGCATGTGATCAAGACAGGCGTAAGCGGCAAAGGCGTGATGGGTTGCGCCGTGGCCCATAAACACCACCCGCTCGTCGCTGGCCAATTGCGGCGCCTGCGCCTGCATGGCATCGATCAACTGCTCGAAATCGTCGTGACTACTGAGCAGCGGCAAGCCGATGCCGATTTTGAGAAAACGAGCGCGAAATGCATCGACCTGAGTGACAATCTTCTCGAACTCATCGCCATTGATCACATGCAGCGACTGGATCAGCACATCCTGATAGCCAGCTGCAGCCAGCTCGGCCAGCGCCTGCTGCGGGTTGCAGATATGCAGGCCATCGCGCTTGGCCAATTTGCGGATGATCATCTCGGAGGTGAAGGCGCGAAACAGGGTGCGATCAGGAAACGCTGCCGCCAGGCGCTGCTCGCAAGCGACGATATTCTTCTCGCAGGTATCCGGGTAGCTGGTACCAAAGCTGATAACCAACAGGGCTTTTTTCATTGTTCACTCCCTTCATGGCCAGCGGCCAGACAGGTTTTCAATGCATCCGGGGTAGAGATGATCTCTCCCCACCGTGAATCATGTTCGGTATGAGGGCGGCGAATGACGATGCAGGGGATGCCCAGCTCAAGGCAGGGACGCACCTTCTCCTGATATCCCCCTTCGGCGCCTGACTCCTTGGTAATGACCAGATCGCAGCGACAGGCGCGATAGAGTGCACGGTTGAGCTCCGCATCAAAGGGCCCCTTCATGGCGATGATCTGATCCACCCCAAAGCCGAGCGCCTCGCACTCGGCCAGCACTGTCGATGTCGGCAGCACCCGCGCCAGCAGCAACTTCTCAGGCAGGGCGTGCTGGTAACGGGCCAGATCCTTGCTGCCGGTGGTGAGTAGCACCCGCTCACCCAGGCTACGCGCCACCTCACAGGCCGCCGCGATGTCATCGACCACGGTGAGCAGCGGATGGACGATGCTCTCAATCTCGCTGGGGCGCTCAAAGCGCAGCAGGCGCAGATCAAGTGCCTGACAGGCGGCGCGAATATTGGCATGCAGCGCACTGGCATAGGGGTGAGCGGCATCAATCACCCACTTGACGCCGCGCGTGGCGAGCCAATCAATCATGGCTGGCTCATCGAGGCGGCCTACATGTACCGAACCGCCAATATCCCCCGCCAGCTCGCGTCCGGTGTCGGTGGCTACCGACACGCTGTAGTCGAGCTGCAGTTGGTCCAGCACCGCGCACAGGGCGCGGGCATCGCTGGTGCCACCAAACAGATGGATCGCCGCCACCGCGTTACTCCTCGCGTCCACAAGCCGACTCGTCATCACCGTGCGGCACGGCATAGCCACGCGGGGTGATCATCAAGCCATCTTGCACATAGGTGCTCTGGTTGCCGACGATCACCAGACTGGTCATGTCCACCGGCTCGAAATCAAACTCGGCGAAGCTGGAGATCCACTTTTCCTGCTTCTTGCGATTGGCCGACTTGACCACCCCGACCGGCGTGGTCGGTTTGAGGTAAGGGGCCATCAACTCAAAGGCGCGCGCCAGGTGATCGGCGCGGCCGCGGCTGCGCGGGTTGTAAAAACAGATGACAAAATCGGCCTGGGCCGCTGCCACAATCCGCTTTTCAATCAGCGGCCAGGGGGTGAGCAGATCGCTTAGGCTGATATGGCAAAAGTCGTGCATCAGCGGCGCACCGAGCAGGGCGGCGGCGGCAATGCTGGCGGTCATGCCGGGGATAAGGCGCACCTCCACATCGAGCTGCTGCTTGGTCACCAGCTCCAGCACCAGTCCGGCCATGCCGTAAATACCGGCGTCGCCACTACTGATCAGCGCCACCTTGCGGCCGGCTTGTGCCAGCTCGATGGCCGCCTGGCAGCGCTCAATTTCCTTGCACATGCCGGTCTTGATCACCTCTTTATCACCGGTTAATCCCTTCACCAGATGGGTGTAGGTTTTGTAACCGACGATCACCTCGGCCTCTTTCAGAGCGTCTAGGGCTTCCAGGGTCATGGTGGCTTCGCTGCCGGGGCCAATCCCGATCACATACAACATCAGTGGGCTACTCCCAAGGTAATGGTCACCCCCTGCTCGCGCAGGGTCTCTCCGACCAGGTGGCCATTGCTCATCAGCCAGGCGACCGGTTGCGATACCGCTCCCACCCCGATGGTCTGACGGACAAAGTCCGATTGAGGAAAACGGTGCTCGTGCTCGCGCAGTTCGCTCACCGCAAACAGGTTAAAAGGCACCCGGCAACAGGCCGACAGGTGCTGCAATCCGGGCTCATCGCCCTTGAGCTCGACGCTGCCGATGGCCTTGAGGGCCAAGGGGTCGAACTGGTACTTCTCCAGCTGCTGGGTCAGTAGCGACACCAGCAGCTGAAACGAGGTGGCGCGCCGACAGCCGATCCCGACCACCACCCGGCGTGGCACCAGCTTGTAGACCGGTAGCGGCAGCTCGGGCAAGGTGCCGCGCAAGGTCACGCAGACCAGCGCATCGAGATTGGCAGGCAGCTCGGCCAGCGACGCCACCGCAATAAAACCACGGGTATCGCACTGCTCGACCGGCCAGTGATCGCCGGGCTCGGGCAGCGAGCCGTGATCCCAGAACAATCCCACCCGGCCGTCGCTGACCAGCAGGTGGTTGACCTGTTTGACGCTATCGCGAAAGTCGTGCATGTCGGCATCAAGCTGCACCGCCAGAGTATCGAGGGCCGCCAGCTCGTTGACGTCGGTGGCGGTGGTGATCACCGGATCGGCCCCCAGCACCCCGGCCAGATAGCGGGTCAGGGCGTTGGCGCCCCCTACGTGCCCCGACAGCAGACTGATGACGTGGCGACCGCGCTCATCAATCACCACCACCGCAGGGTCGGTCAGCTTGTCTTTTAGCAGCGGCGCAATCACCCGCACCGTGAGACCGGTAGCCCCGATAACAATCAAGGCGGTGTGGGTGTGAAACGCCTGCGCCACCGTCTTGGCAAAGTTGCCGACAAAGGGCTCAAACCCCGCTTCGAGCAGCTTGTCGCTGCAGTAGCAGGTGAGCGGCAGATGTGCCTGCAACTGACGGGCGAGACGGATGCCCCCCGGCGTCAGGCAGAACACGGCAATCGACTCAGGCGTGACGATATTCATGGCTAAACCCTGCGTCATAGAGTTTCGAGTAGTGGTACTCATCGCCAAGGAAGGCGCCGACCAGGATCAGCGCGGTCTTGCGAATGCCCGCTTCACGCACCTGCACGGCGATATCGGCAAGGGTGCCCCGCAAGATCTGGCAATCCGGCCAGGTGGCCTTGTAGACCACGGCAATCGGCGTGTTGGCTGGATACCCGCCTTCGATAAGCTGCTCGGTCACCTCGCGGATCTCTTTGACCGAGAGGAAAATCGCCATCGAGGTCTGGTGCGCAGCAAAGGCGCGCAGTGATTCACGCTCGGGCACCGGCGTGCGCCCCGCGACCCGGGTGATCACCAGACTTTGCGACACCTCCGGCACCGTGTATTCGATACCAAGCTCGGAGGCTGCGCCTAAAAATGAGCTCACTCCCGGCACCGAGCGAAAACCGATGCCAAGCTTGGCCAGCTCTTCGCCCTGCTCGCGAATCGAGCCATAGAGCGACAGATCGCCAGTTTGCAGCCGCACCACCAGCTTGCCAGCGGCCACGCCGCTCGCCATCAAATCGATGATTTGGCCAAGGCTCAACTCGGCGCTGTCATGGCACGATGCCCCCGCCTTGCAGTAATCAAGCAGCGCCGGGTTTATCAGTGAGCCGGCATAGATCACTACGTCAGCCTGACCGAGCAGGCGGTGGCCCTTGAGGGTAATCAGCTCAGGGTCGCCGGGACCTGCGCCAACGAAATAGACCAGAGAGGGATCACAGTGAGCAGTCATCGACAACCTCCAAAGACCCTGCGGGGCACGCGGCAGCGCGCTGGCAGGCAATGACAAAAACGGGATTATTCGGTTTGAAATACTCGCCGGTGCCAAGCGCCGTGAGTTGGGAGATCTGCAGTTGGCTGCACTCGAGCGCCGTCACCTCACGGCGGCGCAGATGCTCAAGGGCCGACGAGAGATTGCCCAGCAAAATAAAACTCATCACCAGGCGGCCACCGGGCAGCAGGCGTTCCAGCGACCAGTCAATGAGTTCGCACAGATTGCCGCCACTGCCGCCGATGAAGATGGCATCAGCCTGCACATCCAGCTCGCACGGGGCATAGGCATCGATAATGGAGAGCTGATCGCGGCACCCCAGCCGCTCGGCATTCTCGGCAATCAGGGCCAGCGCCGCCGGGTTTTTCTCGATTGCAACCACCGAAAGTTGTGGGTGGCGCAGCGCCGCTTCGATAGCGACACTGCCGCTGCCAGCACCGATATCCACCATGCAGCGGGCGTTGCTAAGCTCGAGGCGATCCAGCACCACCAGCCGCACCTCTTGCTTGGTCATGGGCACGCGCTCGGCGCGCTGAAATTCACTGTCCTTCATCGAGGATCACCACTACGTTCATGGCATATTGCGGCGCCACATCGGCGGGACGCAGGCAATGGATGCGTTCATCGGGATAGGAGAGGTTCTCTCCTATATAAAGAGTGCGGCTGAGCCCGCGCGCTTGCAGGGCATCGGCAATCTGGCGCGGGCCGATCAGCTGATCGGTCACCATGGCCACCTTGGGCATGCTGAACAGAAAATCGAAATCGGGCTGTTTACCGTGGCTGCTGGTGACATAGAGATCGTTCATATCCAGCCCGATGCGCGAGAACAGGTACTGCACTGAGCTTATCCCCGGCACGATTTGCCAACTGGCGGGCGGCAAGCTCTCGGCAATGCGCTTGCCGATGCCAAAGAGCAGCGGATCGCCCGAGGCGAGCACCACCACTTTGTGCGAGCGCACCGCATCGAGCCAGGCGATCAAGGCGTCGAGATCGCTGCCAATCGGCCGCATCTGGGCGCGTACACCGGCGAACGCCGACAGGGCACGCGGCCAACCGGCCAGATAATCGGCATCATCAATCAGCGCTTTGGCCGCTGCGGTCAGGTATTGGCTATCGCCAGGGCCGATGCCCACCACGCTGATCATGCGAGCACCTCGGCAATGTCGGGCAGCGGCCGGCTCATGCCAAGCGGCTGATTATCAAGAGAGAACAGCACCACATCGCAGCCAAAGGGGGCGGGCGAATAGCGCAGCATCTCGCGCACCCGCGCCACGGCGCGCAGGGCTATCGCGTCATAGACGGCCTGATAACCGGCCGCCTCAACCAGCTCCATGGCCGCTTCCGTGGTCAGGCAGTGATAGACATCGCGCAGCAGTGAGTGGGGGGCGCCGAGCAAGGCCAGCTGGGTCACCAGGGTCTCCATGCGCGCATCGGCAATGTGGCTGTGGGTATGAAACACCCCGGCGGCCACCTTAATGAGCTTGCCCAAGTGACCGGCCAGCAGCACATGGCGAAATGCCAGTCGCTCGGCCTCTTGCAGCATGTAGCCAACGAAGTTGCTCATGGTGATGACCGGCGCGCTCACGCCCGAGAGATGGGCAGCGACAAAGCGCTCCCCATGATTGCCGGGCACCAGGATCACGCTGTCGTGCCCTTCGGCGCGGCACTGCTCCAGCTCGATAGCCAGCGAGCGCTTCCAGCTCTCCTCCGACATGGGGGTCACGATGCCGGTGGTGCCGATCACCGAGATGCCCCCTTCGATACCGAGCCGGCCATTGTAGGTGCGCTGCGCCCGCTCCACCCCTTCCGGCGCGAAGATCACCACATCGGCGCCGCGACCCGGGCCGAGTACCTCGCGCACGGCGGCCTCAATGGTCTGGCGCGGAGTGCGGTTGATGGCAGCCTCGCCAATCGGCAGGCCAATACCGGGGCGGGTCACCCGGCCAATCCCCTCCCCGCCATCGAGGGTAATCAGGTTGTCACTGCGCAAGATCACCCGGGCATAGATCAGCATGCCGTGGGTAGCGTCCACATCGTCACCGCCGTCTTTACGAATGGCGGCCGAGGCTTCATGACCGTGAATGAGTGGCTGCTCGACATTCAACTGCAACGTCACGCCAGAGGGGGTCACGATAGAGACCTGATGAATGATCTGCTGACGCAGCACCATCAAGGCCGCCACCTTGGCCGCCGCCGTGGCGCACGAGCCGGTGGTATAGCCCTTGCGATAGGCCTTGCCCTTGTGCCAGACCGTCTCGTCAATCAGACCGGTCGGCCCTTGCGGGGCGTGCAGCGGCTCGCTCATGACCGTGCCTGTGACAGGTGATAAAGGATGGCGTTAACGATCGCCGCCGCCACATTGCTGCCCCCTTTGCGCCCGAGAGCCGCAATATGAGGCAAGGGGCTCTCGGCGAGCGCCTGTTTCGATTCCGCCGCCCCGACAAACCCGACCGGCACGCCAATTACCGGGCAGATCAATGCGGGATCGTCATGGCAGATCTCCAGCAGCCGGAACAGGGCGGTCGGCGCATTGCCAAACACAAACAGCTTGGGGCCGGGCTGACTCATGGCCAGATCGACCGCCGCCATGGAGCGAGTGATCCCCTTGGCCCTGGCCACCTCGGCCACCTCGGAATGGGCCACGAAGCATTTCACCTCACAACCCCACTCGGCCAGACGGGTTTTGTTAATGCCAGAGAGCGCCATGGTAGTGTCGGTGTAGAGCGTGGCACCTGCGCGCAGGGATGCCTCAATGCACTCAAGCACATCGGGCGAGAAGGTCAGGATGTCGAGCCAGTCAAAATCAGCCGTGGTATGAATGGCGCGTTTGATGATCTTTTCATGCAACTCGCTGGCAAAACGGTAGTCAGGGCGCTCGGCACGCACAATGTCACCGATGATGACAAAGCTCTCCTGCTCAATTTGCTGCGGTTGGGTGATGTAATTCATAGGGCAAGCTCCTTGAGCACAAAGGCGGCCAGGGCAAACAGGAAGAAGGCCAGGGTGGATGAGAGGTACATCAGGCGAATGGTGGTGAGAATGTCGCCAGGCTCCAGCGCGCGGCGCTCTTCACCCAGCCAGGGCTTTTCGACCCGCTCGCCAAAATAGGTGCTGGGGCCACCGAGCCGCACCCCGAGCGCACCGGCGACGGTGGCTTCTGACCAGCCGCTGTTCGGACTCTTGTGCTGATAGCGATCGCGCCAGCCAAGTTGCAAGGCATCACGGCCGCGCAAACCGAGCAGCCGGGCCGCCAGCGAGAGCAGCAGCCAGCCCAGCCGGGCCGGGATCAGGTTGGCCAGATCGTCCATGCGCGCCGAGACGCAGCCGATGGCGCGGTATTTTTCGTTGCGATACCCCACCATGGAATCGAGGGTGTTGACCGCCTTGTAAGCCATGGCAAGTGGCGCGCCACCGATAAACAGCCAGAACAGCGGCGCAATCACGCCATCGACGGTGTTCTCGGCCACGGTTTCAACCACGGCGCGGCTGACCTGGGTACAATCCAGCGAGGCGGTATCGCGCCCGACGATATAAGAGAGCTCGCGGCGACTCTGTTCCAACGAGCCCGATTGCAGCGCCCGGTAAACCCCCATGGCGGCATCACGCAGGCAACGAGCCGCCAGAATGGTGTAGGTCAGCCAGACGGTGGCTGCGAGCCCAAGCCAGGGATGGATGGCGCCAAGCAGGGCAATGACGCCCCAGGTGACGATATAGGTGGTGCCCACCACGCCGAGCCAGAGCAGAGCGCCTGCGCCATACAGGGCGGTTTCGCTGTGGCAGTGCCGGCGTAGTAAGGCTTGCAAGCGGTTTATCAGATTGCCAATCCAGCGAATCGGGTGCGGCCAGTGCGGCGGATCGCCCAGCAGCAGGTCGAGCAGAAAACTGACGCCGTAGAGCAGGCTGGTCATCGGCTGCTCCTTGCCCGGTCAATCCAGTGTTTGAGCATCAAAGGCTGCTGCAAAAAGTGGACGTGCAGGTAACTCGCCAAGGTATTACCCCGCTGATAGCCCCCTTCCCAGCGCGACTGCACCACGCCATCACGCTCCTTTTGCATGGCAAACACACACTCATCACCGCCGGAAAAATCAGAGTAGTGAAATTCGTGCCCGCGCAGGGTGTCAGTGGCGGCGGCGAGCAGGGTGTCGGCCTTGGCGGTCGCCTCGCAATAGCCAAAGCGTTTGAGAGAGTGAGTCATGGTGCTCTCTCCTGCCAGCACGCCGACCATGGGCCAGCGGGCGCCGGCCGCATCGGTGAGCGCCTGCCCGAGGTACATCAAGCCGCCGCACTCGGCATAGATGGCCACGCCGCGCTGATGCGCCGCGTCAATGGCCGAGCGCATGGCGCTATTGGCACCCAGCTGCTCGCCGAAGAGTTCTGGGTAACCGCCGCCCAGATAGATCATCTGACAGTCAGGCAGCGCGCTATCGCGCAGCGGACTAAAGCGCACGATGCGCACACCGGCGTGCTGAAGCAGCTCCAGATTATCGGGGTAGTAAAAGTTGAAGGCTTCATCATCGGCCAGCGCCAGCGTGAGCCCTTCGCCATACCCGTGCAACTCGGCCGGATAGAGCGGCTGCGCAGCGCGCGTCGGCAGTTCTGAGAGCGCCAGCAGCGCATCGAGATCCAGATGTTGCTCCAGCGCATCGGCCAGCGCATTCCACTGGGCTTCCAGCGCCGGATCGCGCGCCTCTTTGGCCGTTACCAGCCCCAAATGGCGGGAGGGGAGCGACACCGAGCTCATCACCGGGACCCGGCCCAGCACCGGCACACCGGTGTAGCGCTCGATAGCTTGCTTGAGGAGTTGATAATGGCCATCGGAGTTGACCCGGTTGACGATAACGCCGGCGAGTCGCAATGCCGGGTCAAACTGACGAAAGCCGAGCACGGTGGCGGCGGCCGAGGTCGAGACCGCCTTGCCATCGACAATCAGGATCACCGGGCAATCGAGCGTGCGCGCCACACCGGCACTGCTGCAATCATGAGGGTCGAGACCGTAGCCATCAAACAGCCCCATCACCCCTTCAATCACCGACACGTCGCTGTGGGCCGCATGGTGATAAAACAGCGCCTTAAGGGTGGCCTCGGGCAGCATAAAGGCATCGAGATTACGCGATGCCACGCCGCTCACCTGCTGGTGCCAGCCGGTGTCGATATAGTCGGGTCCCACCTTGAACGGCTGCACACTCAGACCCCGGCGAGCCAGTGCCCGCAACAGCCCCAAGGTGATGGTGGTCTTGCCGCAACCACTGCTGGTTGCCCCGATCAGAAATCCTTTCATGCCCGCTATCACTCCTCTGCCAAAAAACAACAACCCGACTCTTGGGTCGGGTTGCGGGCTGTAACGAGCGGTAACTTGCAGCCTTATGCTGTAAGTCAGGCACGCAACCCGCTTCCCACCGAAGGAGTTGATGTCAGGCGAACAAGTCGGTCTTCTGGCTTAGCGTCACTCTTCCCTGTTCCTTCCCAAACCCGCAGGTTCAGTGGTGCATAACAGGGTCGTCGGCTTCACAGCAGCGGGGGCTGCGGAGGGTTCTCACCTCACTTCCCTGACGGCAGTGCCGTCACTTGTTCGTCGAATCGGTAACTGTTTATCTCATCATTAATCTATTGATCATCAGTGCTACAAAGTGCAGTCGCTATGGAGTCTACCGCTTAGTGGGGACTATACCTTCTCACAGATCAAAAAAATGGCTCAATCCGGCATAACCGGTAGAAAAAAATGGTGCCGGATAACAATTTATTGCGGTGGAATTTGAGGATGCCGCACCGTGATTGGGATAGAGGGGAATTAAGCGGCAGCGGTGATATTAATTTATTGTCATTGGCTCATTGTTTATTTTGCTAGCCGGGCCACAAATTAATGTGGCCCGGAACGATTCACGCCATGACCGATTCATTGACCAGCATGTCACGATACATCTGTGGGGTAATTTGATAGGTCTGGCGAAATACCTTGCAAAAATAGCTGGTCTGGGAGAACCCCAGATTCTTGGCGATACAGGCGATCGACCAGTCACTATTTTGTAACATCTGCTTGGCGTTGTGCATGCGCTGCTGGGTCACATAGGCATTAAAGCCGATCCCCAACTGCTTCTTGAACAACTTGCTGAAGTAATATGGACTCAAATAGACGTGCATGGCCACGTCTTCGAGGCGCAGCTTGTCGGAAAAATGGGTGTCGATGTAGCGCAGCGCCTTCTTGATCTTGGGATCATACACAGGCCCGGATTTGCTGCGTCCTACCTCAGGCAGTTCAGGTTCGTCTTCATTGATAACAATCAGGTTAACCTGACTCTTGATGCAATTATCGACAATCAGCTTGAGCAGATCGGCAGAGGCAGTAATTTTCGTATAATCGACGACGGGGATAGCCTCATACTCTTTTCTAAGTTCCTTATTTTTTTGCCATTTTTCATCCATCTGTGCAATCGGATTGGGCTGGGTGTCACTACGCAGCCGCACCTGGCCGCACAATACAAAGCCCACCAGGTGGCCAGAGATCACCAGCGGTATGGAGAAATCGGTCAGGCCGGCATGACAGCGATAGATACATGGACGATTCTCTTTCGAGGCCTCCAGCCCGCCACAGCGGTCACTCATGCGGCACCGGGCATAGAGCTCCGGATCTTCGCGCATCTTCTGGCAGAACTGGGTGAAATTGAAGCGGTCGGAGATCTCTTCACCATGAATATTGACCACAACAACAGCCAGATCAGTGGCTTGACTGAAACTTGCTGCAATTTTATTAACAAGATGTGAGTCAAATGTACTGGCGGATATCATGTTCAATCTCCTATCTTGTCAATTATCCTGCGCGCGCAGAACATCAACGCGTGATTAAACGTCCCTTTACGACATTCGCGATAACTCAAAATTTTTCTTATCTTGCCGGAATACATCTGGAGAAACAGTGAGGTCACAAGCAAATAGGGAAAAATATCTGACAAATATATACCGGATAGATTAAGTGATAATAAAGACATTATGAATTATCGACTTAACGAATGCTTAACCATCACCTGACCACTGTCCGGGGCTTACCAAAGGACGCTCATGAGTATCTGCCTGCCGCTCCTCTGACGCTACCCCAAGTTGCGTTACCCGACACTTCTTTACCTTTGCCAAACAGTTGTGTTGGCCATCACATCCCAGGCGTGTAAGCCCCTGCGCCTTGGTAAGTGAGAGTGCTACATTACGCCATCGCTATCGTGACCCAAGGATGCCCCATGGACTACCTGCCCCTGTTTAGTCATCTTGCCAACAAATCCGTGCTGCTGGTGGGCGGCGGTCAGGTGGCCGAGCGTAAAGCCCGTCTGCTGCTCGATGCCGGTGCTTGTGTCACCCTGGTCTCTCCCGCGCTCTGCCCCGAGCTGCAGCCACTGGCCGACAACCAGACTTTACGCTGGATAAAAGAGCCGTTTGCTCCCGGGCATATGGATGAGATGTGGCTGGTGATCGCCGCAACCAACCGGCGCGAAGTCAATCGGCAGGTCTTTGAAGTGGCCACCCGCCGCCGCCTGTTTTGTAACGTGGTCGACGACCCCGAGCTCTCGAGTTTTGTGATGCCCTCGATAGTGGATCGCTCCCCGCTGCTGGTTGCCATCTCCAGCGCCGGACAGGCACCGGTGCTGGCCCGCCTGCTACGTGAACAGCTAGAAGCCCTGCTGCCACATCATCTGGGCAAACTGGCCGAATTTGCCGGTCGCTGGCGTGAGCGGGTCAAAGCCCGTTTGCCGGCCAGCGCTCGGCGCGGCTTTTGGGAGCGGCTGCTCGGCGCCGATCGACTTGGTCAGGCACTGGCGCGTGGTGACGAAACCGCCGCTACACGCCTCGCCGAGCAGCTGCTGGATGAGCAAGCCACCGCTCGCCGTGGGGAGGTGGTGTTGGTTGGTGCCGGCCCTGGCGATCCGGGCCTGCTCACCTTGCACGCTCTGCGTCATCTGCAGCAAGCCGACGTGGTGATCTATGACCGGCTGGTCTCAAAGGAGGTGCTGGCGCTGGTGCGCCGTGACGCCCACCAGCTGTTTGTTGGCAAGGAGCGCAGCCATCACAGCGTGCCACAAGATGAGATCAACCAGCGGCTCGTTGAGGAGGCGCGCCAGGGCCACAAGGTGGTACGCCTTAAAGGCGGCGATCCGTTTATCTTCGGCCGTGGCGGTGAAGAGCTCGAAGCGCTGATAGGCAGTGGCATCGGTTTTCAGGTGATCCCCGGTATCACGGCGGCCAGCGGCTGCTCGGCCTATGCCGGTATTCCCCTGACCCACCGCGATCATGCCCAGAGCGTCCGCTTTGTCAGCATTCATGGTAAAGAGGGGGCCATCGAACTTAATTGGCATTCCCTGTGCGAGGCAAAACAGACGTTGGTGTTTTATATGGGGCTGTCGCTGTGCCCGCTGATCAGCGAGCAGCTGCAACACGCCGGTATGCCGGCCAGCATGCCGGTCGCGCTGATTGAACGGGGCACCACACCGGCGCAGCGGGTGATCAGTGGCACGCTGGCGCAGCTGCCCTCTTTGGCCGAGGGGGTGGCCAGTCCGGCGCTGATCATGGTGGGCTCGGTCGTGACCTTGGGCCAGAAGCTGGCCTGGTTTGGCCACTCATCGCCCCCAATTAACCCCGCGGCCGCATCCTGATTACGCGGCCAAGCAAAGGCATATTTTATAAAATCGGGCTCATGGTCGCTTGTTGTGACCTAGCCCGATAAAGATCCAAAAAGGCCCCAACGAAAAGAACAACACCGGCATTTGAGCGCGCCATGTCAAATGCTGCCGCAACAGTGGCTTTCCTGACACTTTGCTTTAAGATATTCCGGCCAAGGCTTAAAGACAAAAAACTCTTTAGTAACATATGCATGCAGAATGTCTATTCTATGCCTCGGACGATTGAGCCTGTTTGACCAAACCTGTCGAATCTCATTTTCAAAACAGGCGATGACCGCATAAGATGCTTTATATATGCACCTAATGCGCACAATAAATACATAATGATTAACCGGACTGCGGCACTCAACATGACCATACCTTTTCTGGATCTTTCGCGCCCCTGGCTACGATTGTGGTGTGCGTTTTTGTGCTTGATACTCCCGCTGATACTTGGGATTGGGCTGCTGCAAAAAGATTATGAAAAACAGCTGCAAGAGGCCTCTGCCCTGCAAGCGGCCCGAATATTGCGCCTGATGGAAGAGATGATTGAGCAGGCCGATACCACCAATCAAGGTGTCATCTCCCTGCTTGACCGCCCCTGTGCCACGGCCACCCTGGATTTGAGTAAAACCGCCGCCCTTGCCTCCTTTGTCCGCTCCATCAGTCTGGCCCATGACGGCACGTTTTATTGCTCTTCTATCTTCGGTGCTCGCGAGTGGGTCGATAACATCACCACCTTCGAGCAGGGCAAACTGGCCCTCGTCTCCGGCAATACGGTCAGCCCAGAACACCCCTTTCTCTCGGTCAGAAAAGTGGTGCACAGTGGCGAAATCGTGACCGTCATTGATAGCGATTATCTCACCTATCTGCTGACCTTCACCTCCAGCGCGGCAGTATCGTGGCTCCGAGTCGGTGACAACTGGCTGGACCGGGATGGTCGCTTTCATCATGGCTATGAGCTGCCCCTCTCCCCCTATCTTGGCATCGCCCGCTCGGCCGATTACCCCATCAGCGTCTATTCGCTCTACGCGCCGGCCCCGGGTCTCTGGCCGATCTGGCATAGCCAGCGCGCTGGCGTCATTGTGCTCATTACTTTCTCATTGCTGTTTTCGGCCATTATGTGGTGGCTGCTGGGGCGTCCTCGCTCTCCCATTGGCGAGCTGGCCCGTGCCATCCGCGCTCAGGAGTTTGTCCCCTTCCTGCAACCGCTGGTGGATGCCCGCACCCAGCAGGTGCGCGGCGCCGAAGTGTTGATGCGCTGGCGCCACCCCTCGGTCGGGATGATCAACCCGGATCTGTTTATTCCGCAGGCGGAAGCCAGCGGGCTCATCATGCCGATGACCGAGCAGCTGATGCAAAAAGTGGCCAGCGCCCTGAGCCAGCAGATAGAAGAGATTCCTGACGGATTTTATATCAGCTTCAACATCAGCTCGGCCTGCTGCAAAGACTTAACCCTGCTCAATGCCTGCCGCGAATTTCTGGCCCCCTTCCCTCCCGGCAAGATCCAGCTTTCGCTGGAGCTCACCGAGCGGGAAACCCTGACCAACGACATTCCAACGCTCTCCTTGTTTGAGCAACTCGATGCCCTTGGCGTCAAACTGGCCATCGATGATTTTGGTACTGGCCACTCGAGCCTGGTCTATCTGCAGCAGTTCCGGGTCGATACCCTCAAGATTGACCAGTCGTTCGTGCAACGCATCGGTACCGAGCACCTGTCGCGTCATATTGTTGATAACGTGATTGATCTGGGCGTCCGTCTCGGGATCCGGCTGATTGCCGAAGGGGTCGAAACCTCGCCGCAAGCCGCCTACCTGTGTGACAAGGGCGTGGACATGCTGCAGGGCTACCTGTTTGGTCGCCCTATTCCCATCGAGCAATTTATCCAGTCCATGCTAGCGCGCCCGGAGCAAGAAGCCTTGTTTGCGGTAGAGGCGTCCACCTGATGTGCAGCCCTTGCACTGCGCGGCCGAACCATCAATCATGGGCCGTTTCGATTCATAGCAAGGAGTCTGCATGACATCCTCAATCCTGCCAGTGCCACTGGACAAGGCCACCCGCCTGCTTAACCACGGACCGACCGTGCTGGTCTCTGCCCGTCATCAGGGCGTGGATAACGTGATGGCGGCCGCCTGGGCCTGCGCCCTCGATTTCACTCCGCCCAAAGTCACTGTGGTGCTCGACAAAAGCTGCAAAACCCGCGAACTCATTGAGCAGAGCGGCTATTTTGTGCTGCAACTGCCCACCGTGGCCCAGCGCGATCTCGCCTATGCCGTCGGAACACGCTCGCTGGCTGACGACCCCGACAAACTGGCTCATGCCGGTGTGACCCTGCTCACCGAGCCCGACCTCAGCTTGCCGCTGGTGGCAGGGTGCGCCGCCTGGCTCTGCTGCCGCTTGGTACCCGAGCCCCATAACCAGCAGCAGTACGATCTCTTTATCGGTGAGGTGGAATCTGCTTGGGCGGATGCGCGGGTGTTTCGTGATGGCCACTGGCACTTTGAAGAGGCTGACCCTGCCTGGCGCACAATACACCATGTAGCCGGTGGCCACTTCTATGCCATCGGTGAACCGGTCAACGTGGCGGGTGGCGACGACGAGTAAGCCGGTTTAATCCAGCGCTAACTGACACTCAACCAGACGTTCGTCCATGGCCCGGCGCAAGCTGTGGTGCTGGCGAAAGGTCTCTGACAGTGCCGGGCTCTTCTGACCCGGCACTTCTGCTTTGAGTGCCAGCACCACCGCATCGCTGTAATTCCCCAGCCCACGCCCGGCAGAAACCAGACAATCGGGATAGGGGTAGCTGACAAAGGCGCTCTTTAGCGCGTCGAGTTGCTCGACCAGCCAATAGTGGGGGGAGTCATCCCCCGGCAGAGCATGAATAAGCTCATCCCAACGCAGTAACAGGGCGCTCAGGCGGGTGTAGTGCTCGCGCTCATGGCTCATGGCTGGCAGCGACGACGGAGTGTCAAGATCCCAGGCGGGCAACTCAGCCTGCACCGGCTCTGGCCAGTGCAAGCGCACCACCGACGTGGCAAACAATCCCAGCAGCAACAGTACGATCGCAACACCCAGCCTCAGCATCCCTGATCCCTCACCCACAACCTGCGGGCGTCATCCTAGTGGGGAGAAACTGAACCGGATATGACCACTATCCCGCACACGATACGCCGCCATGGCTGACACCGCAGTGGCGCTCCCGATATTCACGCGGGGTACTGGCATACTCCTTCTTGAACACGGAATAGAAGTACTGCACCGAGGGGTAACCGCACGACAGCGAGATGTCATTGATGGAGAGTTCGCTGCCCACCAGCAGTTGCCGAGCCCGCTGCAGTTTCTCCTCATGGATGGCAGAGTGAATGGTTTGGCCGGTCTCCTCTTTAAAGCGCTTTTCGAGATTGGAGCGCGACACGCCGATGGCATCGAGCACCTGCTCAACCTTGATGCCACGCACGGCATGGTTGCGGATATAGTGCATCGCCTGGATCACCGACGGATCTTTGAGCGAGCGGTAATCGGTCGAGCGGCGCGCCACCACCTGAGCCGGGGGCACCCTGATGCGCTGCATGCTGGCCGGCGCATCGCCACGCAGCAGTTGATGCAGCAACTTGGCGGCCTGATACCCCATCTGCCGGGTGCCTTGCGCCACCGATGAGAGCGGCACCCGGGAGAGATAGCGGGTGAGCTCTTCGTTATCAATGCCTATTACGCACACCTTCTCCGGCACCGGAATATCCAGATGCTCGCACGCCTGCAGCAGGTGGCGGGCTCTGGCATCGGTCACGGCGACAATGCCGGTCTGCCCCGGCAGGGTTTGTAGCCAGTCGGCAAGCCGGTTCTGGGCGTATTGCCAGTTATCCGGGGTGGTCTCCATGCCGCGATAGACAATGCCCTGATACATCTCGCGGCTCATCAGCCGTAAAAAAGCCTGCTCACGCTCCCGTGCCCAGCGCTTGCCGGGGTGCTCGGGCACCCCGTAAAACGCAAAGCGGGTCAGCCCCCGCTCTTTGAGATGCAGCACGGCACTTTGCACCAGCTCATCGTTGTCGGTGGCGATGTAGTGCACCGGCGGATAGTCCGCCATGCGGTGATAGGAGCCCCCGACGCCCACGGTAGGAATGGTGAGCGAGCAAAGCTTCGCCTCAATCTCGGGATCATCAAAATCGGCGATCACCCCGTCACCTAACCAGGTAGCCAGCGTATCGGGGCGGGCGCGAAAATCCTCTTCGATAAAGATGTCCCAGTCACACTGGGACGCTTGCAAATACTCGCCTACCCCTTCCACGACCTGACGGTCATACACCTTGTTGGCATTAAACAGCAAAGTGATCCTGTAGCGTTTGGCAAACATCGCGTTGCGTGACCTCCGATGGGGTTCCGGGAGCTCTATCCAATAGCACATTCGCTGCCGGGAACGGCGCGGGTAACATGTCAAATGTGATCGCGCGCCAAGTCAGGGCCGGCTGCCATCGCCATCCGGGGGATGGCAGCCGGCGCCGGCATCAGGCACGGCGCTTGGTGGCGGCATCCATCCACACGGCCAGCAGCAAGATGGCGCCCTTGACGATGTACTGCCAGAAGGTGGGGACATCGAGCATGCTCATGCCATTATCGAGCGATGACATGATAAACGCGCCCATCACGGCGCCCGCGACCGAGCCCACGCCGCCGGCCAGACTGGTGCCGCCGATGACGCAGGCAGCGATGGCATCGAGCTCGGCTATGTTACCGGCCGACGGAGAGCCCGCCCCGAGCCGTGAGCTCAAAATCAGGCCGGCTATCGCCACCATCAGGCCATTGAGCGCAAACACCACCAGCTTGGTGCGCTCGACATTCACCCCGGAGAGACGCGCCGCATCGATGTTGCCACCGATGGCGTAGATGCGCCGGCCAAAGGCGGTGCGGGTGGCCATAAAGATCCCCGCCAGCATCAGGGCCACCAATATCAAGACCGGGGTCGGCACGCCGCGATAGTCGTTCAGCAGATAGATACTGCCCAGCACGATCAGTGCCGTGGCTCCGTGCCGGCCACTCTCGGCCGAGGCGGTCGCAACCGGCAACCCCAGCGCCTGGCGCTGGGTGCGCATCCGCCATTGCCACAGGATAAACAGCGCCAATCCGATGCTGCCGATGGTAAAACCGACGCCTCCCGGCAGGTAGCTCTGCCCGATTTGCGACATGGCGGGGGTGGTCGGCGCTACCGTGGTGCCGTTGGTGATACCGATAAGGATGCCGCGAAATGCCAGCATACCGGCCAGGGTGACGATAAAGGAGGGCACCTTGCGATCGGCCACCCACCAACCGTTCCAGGCACCCAGCAGCAGACCACACACCAGTGTCACCACTATGGTGAGCGGCAGCGGCCAGCCAAACCAGACATCCAGAATGGCCGCCATCCCGCCCAGCAGCCCCATCATGGAGCCCACCGAGAGATCGATCTCGGCCGAGATGATAACGAACACCATACCCACCGCCAGAATGCCGGTGATGGCAGTCTGGCGCAGCAGGTTGGAGATGTTGCGGGCACTGAGGTATGAGCCCTCGGTGGCAAAGGTGAAGAACAGCATGATGATGACGATGGCCGCCAGCATCACGAGCACTTGCAGGTTGATCTTTTTCAGGCTGGTGCGCGTCCCGGCAGCGCCGGCGCTATCAGCTGGCAAGGTTTTCAGCATGGTGTTCACTCCTTAATGCAGCTTCCATCACCTGCTCCTGAGTCAGGTTATGGTTGTCCAGACAGGCTTTGATGCGACCCTGATGCATCACCAGCACCCGATCGCTGATCCCCAGCACCTCGGGCAATTCGGAAGAGATCACGATGACCGCGATGCCCTGCTCCACCAGTTGATGGATGAGCTTGTAGATCTCGTGCTTGGCCCCCACGTCGATGCCACGGGTCGGCTCATCGAGGATCAGAATGCGTGGATTGAGCAGCAGGCATTTAGCCAAAATGGCTTTTTGCTGATTGCCGCCGCTTAAGCGACCGATGGCAAGTTCAGCCGAGGAGGTTTTGACCCGCAGTCGCTGCAGGGAGGTCTCAATAGCCGCTTGCTCCCGCGCCACGTCAAGCAGACTGGCCACGGTACTGTAATGGTCGAGCGCCGCCAGCGTGATGTTGGCCCCCACCCCCATGATGGGCACGATGCCATCTTTCTTGCGATCTTCCGGCACCATGGCAATCCCGAGATCCATCGCCTCGCGGCAGGTGGTGATGGTCACCGGCTTGCCGCCCAGCAGGATCTCCCCCTGCCAACGGCCCGGATACGCGCCGAACAGGCACTGCACCATGTCGGTTCGCCCCGAGCCCACCAGCCCGGCTACGCCGAGGATCTCCCCCTTGCGCAGCACGAAGTTGGCGTTATCCACCCGCTTGATATGACGGTTGACCGAATGCCAGGCGGTCAGATTGCGCACCTCGAGCAACACCTCGCCGCACTGATGCTGACTGATCGGGTAGAGCTCGCTGAGCTCCCGCCCGACCATCATGGCGATGATCTCCTCCTCCTTGAGGGTGTCAGCAGCGCGGGTACCGATATGTTTGCCATCGCGGATCACACAGATGGTGTCGGAGATGGCCTTCACTTCGTTGAGCTTGTGCGAGATGTAGATGCAGGCGATGCCGTGATTGCGCAGATCGCGCACAATATCGAGCAGAATGTCGGTCTCCCGCTCGGTCAGTGATGCGGTCGGCTCATCGAGGATCAGCAGGCGCACCTGTTTGTTGAGAGCCTTGGCAATCTCGACCAACTGCTGTTGACCCAGCCCCAACTCGCCCACCTTGGTGTGGGGATCGATATCAAGGCGTACCTGCTCTAGCATGGTACGGCAGCGCAAATACATCCGGTCATAATCGAGAATGCCGTAACGCCCCCATTCGGCGCCGAGAAAGAGATTCTCCAGCACGCTCATCTCTTTGACCAGCGCCAACTCTTGGTGAATAATCGCAATCCCGCGTGATTCGGTCTCTCTGATATTTTTGGCTTTTAACTCTTCGCCGGAAAAATAGATATTCCCGGAATAATCACCATGCGGATAAATACCACTCAGTACTTTCATCAGCGTGGATTTACCGGAGCCATTTTCACCGCACAAGGAAAGAACTTCCCCTGCTTCCACCTGCAGCGTCACATCATCCACAGCTTTGACGCTACCAAATTGCTTGGTAATATTTTTCATTTCCAACAGGTAGGGCATATTCCCTCCTTGCCTTAATGCCGTCACGTCAACAGTGTCAATGCGGGGCCGAAGCAATCGGCCCCGACCATGACATTATTGATAAACCTGCGCTTTGCTGTGGAAACCATCGGCAATCACAGTGCTGTCGATATTGGATTTATCTACGGCAATCGGGGTCAGCAAATAAGAGGGCACATCCTTGATACCATTATTGAGAGTGGCATTGGATTGCGGCGCCTTACCATCCCCCAAATCAACGGCAATCTGGGCAGCAGTATCAGCCAGCTTGGTGATCGGCTTATAGACCGTCATGGTCTGGGTGCCGGTCACAATCCGTTTAATACCGGCCAGATCTGCATCCTGCCCGGAAATGGCCACCTTGCCAGCCAGTCCTTGAGCTTCCAAGGCTTGTATTGCCCCCCCCGCAGTGGCGTCGTTGGAGGCCACCACGGCATCAATCTTGTTCTGGTTGGCGGTCAGGGCATTTTCCATGATCTTGAGGGCATTCTCGGCCAGCCAGGCATCCACCCACTGATCGCCCACCACCTTGACCTTGCCGGACTTGATCAGCGGCTCCAGCACATTCATCTGACCTTTTCGGAATAACTTGGCATTGTTATCTACCGGAGAGCCGCCCATCAGGAAGTAGTTTCCTTGCGGTACGTGCGACAGGATGCTCTTGGCCTGCATCTCGCCCACTTTTTCGTTGTCAAAGGAGATATAAAAATCGATATCGGCGTTGTTGATCATGCGGTCATAGGCCAGCACCTTGATCCCTTCGCGCTTGGCTTCGGCGATCACGTTGCTCAGCACCTGACCGTTGTAGGGGATGATAACCAGCACATCGACGCCCCGGTTGATCATATTCTCAATCTGGGACATCTGGGTCTCTTCGTTACCGTTGGCTGACTGAACAAATACCTTGGCCCCGAGCGATTCGGCTTTTTTCACAAAAATATCGCGGTCTTTTTGCCAGCGCTCCAGCCGCAAATCGTCGATGGCCATTCCGATTTTAACCTCTTTGGCCTGAACGCCCCCGGCCAACAGTGTCAACGCAGCCATTACAGTGACAGCCATAGTTTTCAATTTCATTGTAATTCTCCTCATGCATGATCGGCAGTGAATGTCGCCCCTTGGATAAAGACAATCTCCAGAACTGCAAGGACAGGGGGAATTGTTAGCGAGCTAGTCAAACAGCGGCAATTGCCGAATTTTCTGGTTCGATTACGTTTTTTGGTTTGTTTCCGGTTTTATGAGCCGGATCATGTTTCGTCATACCCACAAAGAAATATCAGGCAACGAAATTCGGATAACCCTGAATAAAATGGGTCAATAAATGCGAGGTAGCGCACAGTTGTTAATTATCTTAATCGCACTGAGAAATATCGTAGTTGAGGCCGTGGTTGCTCCACTTCCAAGATAAATCGTGCCACCGATGATTTATTCACGAAGGAGTCAACCATGCACACTTATTTCGACCAAGTGGACCGTATTCGTTATGAAGGGCCGCACAGCCGCAACCCGCTCGCCTTTCGCCATTACAATCCCGATGAGATAGTTCTGGGCAAGCGCATGGCCGACCACCTGCGCTTTGCCGTCTGCTACTGGCACAACTTCTGCTGGAACGGCTCCGACATGTTTGGTATCGGCTCGTTCGACCGCCCCTGGCAGCAACCGGGTGAAGCGTTGGCACAAGCCAAGCTCAAGGCCGATGTGGCGTTTGAGTTTTTCAGCAAGCTCAATGCCCCCTACTACTGCTTCCACGACGTGGACATGGCGCCGGAAGGTGCATCGGTACGTGAATACATCCACAACGTCGCGGCCATGACCGACGTGCTGGCCGCCAAGCAGGAGGCCACCGGCGTCAAACTGCTGTGGGGCACCGCCAACTGCTTCTCTCATCCACGTTATGGCGCAGGCGCCGCCACCAACCCCAATCCGGAAGTGTTCTCCTGGGCCGCCACCCAAGTCTTTCACGCCATGCAGGCCACCCAACGCCTCGGCGGCGAAAACTATGTGCTGTGGGGCGGCCGTGAGGGTTACGAAACCCTGCTCAATACCGACCTGCGCCAAGAGCGCGAACAGATCGGCCGCTTCATGCAGATGGTGGTTGAGCACAAGCACAAGATTGGCTTCCAGGGCACATTGCTGATCGAGCCCAAGCCGCAAGAGCCGACCAAGCACCAGTACGACTATGACGTGGCCACCGTCTATGGCTTCCTCAAGCAGTTTGGTCTGGAGAAAGAGATCAAGGTCAATATCGAAGCCAACCATGCCACCCTGGCCGGTCACACCTTCCATCATGAAGTAGCGACCGCCATTGCGCTCGGCATCTTCGGCTCGATTGATGCCAACCGTGGCGACCCGCAGCTGGGCTGGGATACCGACCAGTTCCCCAACAGCGTCGAAGAGAATGCGCTGGTGATGTACGAGATCATCAAGGCCGGCGGCTTTACCACCGGCGGGCTCAACTTCGACGCCAAGGTTCGTCGCCAAAGCACTGACAAATATGATCTGTTCCACGGTCATATCGGCGCCATGGACACCCTCGCCCTCTCCCTGAAAATCGCCGCCACCATGCTCGAAGGCGGGGATCTGGCCGAGCAGGTATCGCGCCGTTACTCGGGCTGGAGCGGTGAGCTCGGCCAGCAGATCCTTCAAGGCAAGCTCTCGCTGGAGGCAATCGCCCGCCACACCGAGCAGCACGCCCTGGCACCGCAGCATCAGAGCGGTCATCAGGAAGCGCTGGAAAATCTGGTCAGCCGCTACGTCCACGGCTAAGCACCACGCCCCCGGTTCTGCGCCGGGGGCACTCTTTTGACGAGGAACCGGTTATGTATCTGGGTATTGATTTGGGCACCTCGGGTGTCAAGGTCATCGTGATGGATGAAGCTGGCCAGGTGCTGGCCAGTGAAACCGCTCCGCTTGAGGTCTCACGGCCTCATCCGCTCTGGTCCGAGCAAGATCCAGCCCACTGGTGGCAGGCCACCGATCAAGCGGTGAAAGCACTAGGACACTCCGTCGCGCTCGATGGCGTGCGCGCCATTGGTTTAAGCGGCCAGATGCACGGCGCCACCTTGCTTGATGCAAAGGGCCAGGTGCTGCGTCCCGCCATGTTATGGAACGACGGGCGCTGCGCTGCCGAGTGTCATGAGCTGGAGCGGCGGGTTCCCACCTCACGCCAGATCACCGGCAACCTGATGATGCCGGGCTTTACCGCACCCAAATTACTGTGGGTGGCCCGTCATGAGCCGGCCCTGTTTGCCCGCATCGACAAGGTGCTGCTGCCCAAGGATTACCTGCGCTGGCGCATGAGCGGCACCTTTGCCAGCGATCTCTCTGATGCTGCCGGCACCCTTTGGCTCGATGTGGCCAAGCGGGACTGGAGTGATGCTCTGCTCGCCGCCACCGGGCTATCGCGCCGTCACATGCCGGCGCTGTTTGAAGGTAATGGGATCTGCGCTCACCTTAGCGTCGAGCTAGCGCGCGCCTGGGGTATGCAGCCAGTTCCGATCGTGGCAGGCGGTGGCGATAACGCGGCCGGCGCGGTGGGTGTTGGTTTGCACCGGGCCGGACAGGCGATGCTGTCGCTTGGGACGTCCGGGGTCTACTTTGCGGTAAGCGACGGGTTTCTCGCCCGCCCCGAGCAAGCGGTGCACAGTTTCTGTCATGCCCTGCCGGGTCGCTGGCATTTGATGTCGGTGATGCTCAGCGCCGCGTCGTGCCTCGATTGGGTGGCTCGCCTGACCGGACTGCCCAGCGTGGCGGCCATGCTCGACGAGGTGGCAAGCGAACAACCGGCATCCACCCCACTGTGGTTTCTGCCCTATCTGAGCGGTGAGCGCACCCCGCACAACAACCCGGAGGCGAAAGGCGCATTCTTCGGGTTGACCCATGAACATAAGCGCTGCGATCTCTGCCGCGCCGTGCTTGAAGGGGTTGGCTTTGCGCTGGCCGATGGCATGAGCGCGGTGCATGAGTGCGGCCTCAAACCCGAGCGGGTCACCCTGATTGGCGGCGGTGCACGCAGCGCCCTGTGGCGGCAGATGCTGGCCGATATCAGCGGCATGACGCTCGAATATCGCAGTGGCGCCGAAGTGGGACCGGCGCTTGGTGCTGCGCGTCTGGCACGGCTGGCCTGTCATCCGGGCGAAGAGATGGCGGCGCTGCTGCCTGCCCTTGCGCTGGAGCAAGTGCATACTCCCGATGCGGCGCGTCATGCCCACTACCGCGCGTTGCATGCGACGTTTCGTGAGCTCTACAGCCGCCTTGAGCCGCTCACCCACCTACCGCAGAGTTAACGGATCAGGGCGCCGCTAAAGGCACGCCCGGGCAGTGGCTCGGGCGTATCGAGACGTTGCAGCAGCTGCCTGACTGCGTGATGGGCCATCTCTTCGAGGGGGAGCAGAATGTAGGAGAGATCCATGACCCCATCGGAGAGGCGGTCCACCTCCTGAAAGCAGGTCACGTATTTTTGCTGGGAGAGGATAAAGTCTTTGCCAACGCCATAGCCCAGTTTCAGCACGCTCTGGGCGCCAATCATGGCGGCCGCCGGTGAGTGACAAAGCAGCGCCGAGATGCTGTTATCGGAACGCAGCGCCGCCTCCAGTCGCTGACGCTGGCCGGTGAGATCGGTATCGGCATAGATGATATGAGCTTTGCGCGCCGGAATGCCGCGCTCGCGGTAGGCTTCGAGATAACCGTTAGCCCGCTCGCCAAACACCGGATCGTGCAACTCGCCACCGAACAACACGGTGCTGACATGGCCCAAGTCGAGCAGGAAACGGGTCAGGGTCAGGCTGTCACTGTAGTGGTCACAGACGATGAGATCGCTCATCCCTAATCCACCCTGATTGGCCATCACCTGATAGGGCAGTTCGGCCGCACTCAGCACCGGCGTCAACCCACCATCGACCGAGCCCGCCGCCACCAGAATGATGCCTGCCACGTGCTGGGTCTTGAGCTCATTAACCGCCAGCGTCAAGGCATCCGCCGTTAACGCCCCAGTCTTGACCATGGCGATAAAGCCCTGCTTTTCCAGCTCGCGGATAAGGCACTTGAGGATCTTGATGGAGAAGTCACTTTCGAGCCGGTCAAACAGCAGACCGATGACATTGCTCTTCTGACTGCGCAGGTTGGCGGCCGACTGGTTATAGACATACCCCAGCTCGGCCATGGCCTGATGCACCCGGTCGGTCGTGGCCTGGGATATGTGTCCCTTTTTTCTGAGCACCAGCGAGACGGTCGATACCGACACCTCAGCTGCTTTGGCCACATCCACGATACTGACTTTTGCCACGACTCCATCCCGCTGCCGCTATTTCGCCGGCCACCTTAACAAAACACTCCCGAGCCCTCAACGCATGAGGGCTCGGGACGGGATCAGACCCGCAAGGAGTCCATCGCCTTGGCGATAAACTGTGCCCGTGCACCGAACACCAGTTGAATGCCCTGCTCGCCGACAAACACCACGCCACGGGCGCCGAGCGCACGCAGCCCTTCCTTGTCTACCTGGCTGCTCTGGGCCACTTCCAGGCGCAGACGGGTGATGCAGGCACCTACCTGGCTGATGTTATCGACACCGCCCAGCAAGGTCGCAATCTCGCTCGCCAGCTCGTCATCGGACTTGCCATCAATGGTGTTCATCACCGCCACCCGGCCGGGCGTCTTTACATCAAAGCGACGGATAACGTAGCGGAAGGTGAAGTAGTAGATAAAGGCCATCGGGATCCCGACCACGAAGGCCATCAGGAAGTTGGTGTTAAACCCGTTGAGGCCGGGCAGGATACCAAACGAGATGTAGTCAATCAGACCGGCCGAGAACGACTTGGCAATGTGGGCATGCACCAGATACATGCTCATGTAGGCCAGCCCCGCCATGATGGCGTTAAACACATAGAGAATGGGCGCGACGAAGATGAAGGTGAACTCCACCGGCTCGGTGATCCCGGTCAGAAAACAGGTGAGCGCGGCCGAGAACAAGATACCCGAGGCAATCTTGCGATTCTGGGTGTACGCCTCCTGATACATGGCAAGACAGGCGGCCGGCAGAGCAAACAGCATCAGCGGGAACTCGCCTTGCATGAACTTGCCGGCATTTTGGTAGGTATCGCTGCTAAAGCTGGTGACGCCATCTTCCAGCATCTTGAACCAGATAGTCTGATCGCCATGGATCACCTGACCGGCACTGGAGGTGTACTGGCCAAAGGTGTACCAGAAGGAGGGGTACCAGATGTGGTGCAGACCAAGGGGAATGAGCGCCCGCTCGGTCAGACCGAAGATAAAGGTCGACAGCGCCTGATTGTCCCCGTTGACGACTTGCGACAGCGCATCGATGCCCGATTGCACATAACCCCATACCCAGGGCAGCACCAAGCCAAGCAGGAACGAGAGAAACGCCGTGGCAATGGCCACAAAGCGCTTGCCGGAGAAAAAGCCGAGGAACTCGGGCAACTGCATGGTGTGAAAACGGTTATAACACCAGGCCGCCAGAATACCGGAGATCAAGCCACCAAAGACCCCCATCTGCAAAGTGGGAATGCCGATGACCATGGCAAAACGCCCACCCGATGCAGCCATCTCCGGCGTGATATTAAGCAGCGTGCTGATGGTGGTATTGATGATCAGCATCGACACCGTGGCCGACAGGGCAGCGATACCCGATTCAGCCGCCAGCCCCACCGCAGAGCCGATAGCAAACAGCAGCGGCAGGTTATCAAAGATGATGCCACCGGCACGCATCATCAGCGGCAAATCAAACTTGGAGCCAAATGCCAGTAACAAACCGGCCGCCGGCAACAGGGAGATGGGCAGCATCAGCGCACGCCCTATCATCGACAGTTTGGCCAACGCCATCCTGGCCTTGTTCAACATTTCCATACTTTCTCCTAATGCGCCATTGGCGCGTGCAACTGAGAGATTGGCCCAGGCTACAAGCCATTTTTTGTTTTAGTAGAACGTTATAGTAAAACGTTGCACTTCTTTTTTGATGCACACAATCTGACCAGATTTATTTTGTGACCCACATCACAAAACATGACCACTGCGGGTGCGATGACGCCCCCATGACAGAGGGGAAAAGGCTCATCCAGCACCAACACACCTCATACCAGCGCGTCACATATCGACTGCCTTACCCTTCCCTCTATTAACCATTTACGTAACAAAACGATTTCAATTGACTTATAAAAACAAACGATAATAATTCTCATCCCAACCAAAACAAAAAACGGACATCACACGCAAAATGAGATACTTATCAAAAGGTTATGCTGCCGCATTGGTGGCGTTGCTGGCGTTCTCTGGCAGTGCCTACGCCAAGATGGAAACCCTCAAGGATGTGCTGGGTCGCGAGGTCAAGGTCGATGTGCCGGCCAAGCGCGTGGTGCTGGCGTTTTACTTCGAAGATTACATGGCCATCGGTGGCGAGCAGGCCTTCGATAAGGTGGTCGGCATCTCCCGGGAAGCCTGGGAAGGGTGGCGTCCGGACAACTGGGCCCTGTTCACCCAACATCGCCCCTCACTCAAGCAGATTGCCGACGTGGGCGAAGTGGAAGTGCAGACCTTCTCGGTCGAAAAGGTGCTGGCGCTAAAACCGGATGTGGTGGTGCTGGCTGACTGGCAATACAAAGGGCTGGGACCGGATGTAGAGCGTCTGGAGAAGGCCGGTCTGCCAGTGGTGGTGGTCGACTACAACATGGAGCTGCCAGCCAATCATCATGCCAGTACCCTGCTGCTTGGCAAGATTGCCGGCCAGGAGCCGCGCGCCAAGCAGATCGCCGATGAGTATCAACATGCCATTGATGATGTGCAACAGCGCATCGCCAAGGCCAAGCAACCCAAGCCGCGCTTCTATGTGGAGTTTGGCAACAAGGGACCGGCCGAATACAGCTTTAGCTACGGCAAGGGCATGTGGGGCCCGCTCGGCGCACTGGCTGGCGGTGACAACATCGCCGCACCGTTTGTCGAGTGGTATGGCCCGATGAACCCGGAAAAGGTGCTGGCTGCCAAGCCGGAGGTTATCTTCCTCACCGGCACCGAGTCAGCCAAAAACCCGACTGCGATCCAGCTGGGTCAAGGGGTGAAGCCGGAAACAGCGCGCGAGCGCCTGCAAGGCTTTACCAAGCGCAGCGGCTGGGCCAATCTGCCAGCAGTGCAAAACCAGCGGGTCTACGGCATCTATCAGGGGGCTTCGCGCAGCGTGCTCGATTACACCATGGTGCAGTTTATGGCCAAGGCGCTCTATCCGGAGCAGTTTAAAGACATCGATCCGGTGGCCAATTACCTCGATTTCTACCATCGCTATCTGCCGGTCAAGGCAGAGGGTACTTTTGCCATCGGCCTGTAATCGACCAGAAAGGCGCTCCATGCGGAGCGCCTTTTCAGGATATAGAACATGAATCAACCCACTGCTGTTGAGCAGACGCTCTCCCGGCAGCGCCAACGGGAGCGGCGTCGTTGGCGTTTTCTGCTGTTGCTCGCCCTGATCCTCTGCATCACCCTGCTGCTGGATATCGCCACCGGCCCCTCATTGCTCGCCCTGCGCGATGTGGTCGATGCCCTGCTCTCACCGGCGCAAGCCGATCCCATGACCCGCACCATCGTCTATGACATGCGCTTGCCCATCGCCCTGATGGCACTGGTGGTCGGTGCCGCGCTGGGCCTTGGTGGCGTGCAGATGCAAACCTTGCTCGATAACCCGCTCGCCAGCCCTTATACCCTTGGACTCGCCGCCGCTGCAGGCCTTGGTGCTGCGCTCGCGCTGTATACTGGCGGACTCGGTCTGTCGCCACTGATTGCCATTCCGGTCGGCGCCTTTATCTTCTGCATGCTGGCGGCAAGCCTCTTGTTTGCGCTGGCCATGATGCGCCACGTCAGCAGCCAGACGCTCATTTTGGCCGGTATTGCCCTGCTGTTTTTGTTTCAATCCCTGCTCTCGCTGCTGCAGTTTCTCTCCTCGCCGGAGCTTAACCAGCAGATCTTGTTCTGGCTGTTTGGCAGCCTGATGCGCACCACCTGGGATGCCCTGCTGATCACCGCCGGCGTAACCCTGTTTTGTTACGTGCTTATCTATCGCGATGCCTGGAAGCTAACCTCGCTACGCTTAGGGGAGGCGCGCGCCAGAAGTCTGGGGGTGGATGTCGATCGGCTGCGCCTGAAAACCCTGGTGCTGGTGGCGCTGCTCACTGCCACCGCCATCAGCTTTGTCGGCATCATCGGCTTTGTCGGTCTGGTGGCGCCCCATATTGCCCGCATGCTGGTGGGCGAAGATCAACGCTTTTTGATCCCGCTCTCGGCCCTGTGCGGCGCCTGCATGCTGTCGGCGGCCTCCGTGCTCTCCAAAAGCATCGTGCCCGGCGCCCTGTTCCCCATCGGGATCGTGACGGCGCTCATTGGCGTGCCGTTTTTTATCTGGCTGATTTTGGGAAGGGGGCGCAAACGTGCTTGAGATATCCCATCTGGCGCTCTCCTTGGGCGAGCAAACCCTGCTGCGCGATTTGAGCGTGCAGCTGCATCCGGGGCAGGTTCACGTCATCATCGGACCGAACGGCACCGGCAAAACCTCGCTGCTGCGCGCCCTGTTTGGCGAGCTTAAACCGGCCGCTGGCGAGGTGCGTTTTCACGGCCAGTCAGCCCACGACATGCACCTGACCAAGTGGCGCCAGCTGTTTGGCTATATGCCGCAAAACATCCAGCTGGAGCTCGATTTGAGCGTCATCGAGGTGGTGGTGCTCGGGCGGCTCGACAGCCTCTCCATGCGACTGGCTGACGAGGACATCCTCGCTGCCGCCAAGGCGCTGGAGGCGCTGGGCATCAGTCATCTGGCTGATCGCCCGCTCTATTCTCTGAGCGGAGGTCAGCGGCAGATGGTGCTGTTTGCCCAGGTGCTGCTGCGCGATCCGCGCATCATGATGCTCGACGAGCCAGTCAGCGCCCTCGACCTGCATCACCAGATGCAGCTGATGGAACACCTCTGCCAGCAGACCCTCGCCCAGCAGTGGACCACGCTGGTGGTGCTGCACGATCTCAATTTGGCGGCCCAGTTTGCCGACCAGCTGATTGTGCTCTCTGGCGGCGAGCTACAGGCGTTTGGCCCCCCCGCAAAGGTGCTCGACGCCGATCTGATTGAGCGCCTCTATCACGTTCCGGTTCAGGTCCACCATGACCACGCCGGCATCCCGTTTCTCAGAACATTGCGAAAAGTGGAATTGTCATGACCCTTTTTATTACTCGCGTTTTTACCGCGCTGACCTTAGTCGTTTCGATTGGCAGCCACGCCACCGAGCACGTGGTACGCATGCTCAATCTCGATGGCGATCAGACCATGCTGTTCCAGCCGGCCTTTGTGAACGCCAAGGTCGGCGACACCGTGCGCTTTGAACCCACCCAAACTGGCCACTATGTCCGTGCGTTGGCTGTACCTGACAAGGCGACTGCGTGGCAAAGCGAGTTAGACAAGCCCTTTACCATCAAGCTCGAGCAGGAAGGGCTCTATTTTTACATGTGCCCGCCGCACCTGATGATGGGCATGGTCGGGCTGGTGCAGGTGGGCAACGCCGTCAATCTGGACGCGGTGCGCAAAAGCATGCAAAGCAGCAAGGGAAGGATGTATAGCAACAGCGCCCGCATCGATGCCCTGCTCGCTCAGGTCAAGTAAGCATGCAGCGATTTGCCTTCTGGCGTGACTGGCTCAGCATGAGCCCGGCGGCACGTCTTTTGATCATCAACGGTCTGGCCTTCAATATCGGCTTTTACATGATGATGCCCTTTTTGGCGCAGCATCTTGGATCAGGATTGGGACTGGCCGGTTGGGCCTGCGGCCTGGTGATGGGGATGCGGGTGTTCAGCCAGCAGGGGCTGTTTTTGCTCGGCGGCACCTTGGGCGATCGCATCGGCTATCATCCGGCGATTGTCTGGGGCTGTCTGGTGCGCTCGCTCGGTTTTGCCCTGCTCGGCTGGGCCGAGTCACTGCCCGTGTTGCTGCTGGCCGCGGCGCTGACCGGCTTTGCCGGCGCCCTGTTTACCCCGTGCGCTCAGGCGTATCTCGCCAGCGAATGCCACACGCCAACCCAGCGTCAACGCGCCTTTGCCCTGCACAATCTCGCCAGCGAAGCGGGCATGCTGCTCGGACCATTAGTCGGCATGCTGGTTACCAGCCAAAGCTATGTGCTGACCGGTCTGTTGGCCGCCAGTCTGTTTGCCCTGCTCGGGGTGCTGCAATATCGGGTGCTGCCCAAGCGGCCGGTGGCTGAGCGCGCGCCGCGTGGCGCCATCTTGCAGCAGTGGCGCGGCATTGTGCAGCATCGCCCCTTTATCACCTTTACCCTGCTGGCCGGCGCCTATCAGGTGCTGTTCCATCAGCTCTATCTGGCGCTGCCGGCCCATATCCAGAGCTTGCCGGATGCCAGCCAGCTGCTCGGTTATGTATTCACCCTCTCAGCGGTGATTGGCGTGCTGTTACAGCTCCCGGCAACCCGGTTGGTGGAGCGGCGCCTTGGCGTGCCACTGGCGATGGGGCTGGGGCTGGGGATGATGGGGCTGAGCTATCTGGCGCTGCCGCTGCTAGCCGCATGGCCGATGGCCGGTGTGCTGCTGCAGGTCAGCCTGTTATCGCTTGGCTCAATTCTCTGCTTTCCGCTGTTTGCGGCGCAGTTGCCGCGCTATGCCCCGAGTGAACAGCTCGGTAGCTACTACGGCTTTTACGCCAGCGCCGGTGGCTGCATGGCGCTAGTTGGTAATGTGCTGATCGGTGTGCTGCTGGGTGATGCCGGTAGTCGTCCCACCAGTCTCATCTGGCTGCTGCTGGCCCTGTGTGGCATGACAGCGGGATGGCTGCTCTATCGCCACTTGCGTGCAGCCTTGCAACCAGACCGGTGATATCAGGTGGCGACGGCCCAAGCCGTCGCCACCTTCTGACGCTATGCCCCCTATCCGGGGTAGCCCTGAGCCATCGCCCCGTCTAGACTCATGGCGTCCCCCTCTCAGGAGCAGCCATGTTAAGAACCATCGGGTTCACGGTGCTGTGCATACTCAGTCTCGTTTCCCCTGTCCAAGCCAAGACCTGGACCTTTGTCACCAAGCCTTTTCCACCCTTTAGCAGCGAAGCCGACGCCACTAAAACCGGACAACCCGGCCCTCATGCAGGCCCCTTTGCCCGCATTATTTTGCGTGTATGCAGCGAGCTGAAACAACCTTGCCGCATTCAGGTTTACCCCTGGCGCCGGGCCCTGCAACTGGCTGAAAAAGGGCAAGTGGAGGGGATCTTCAGCCTGGTGCCCTATGCCACTCGTGACCGGGACTTTTATCTGTGCCGCAATCTGGTTCGCACCAGCAACGGTCTGTATGTGCGCCGGGATCGCCGTTTTAGCTATCAGAGTTTTTCTGACTTGGCCGGCTATCAAATCGTGGCCTATAGCCCCTCGGCCACGGCTGAGCAGGTGCAACGCCTGCTGCCGCGGGCCAAAGGTGCCAAGCTGGTCACAGAGGCCGATAACCTGCGCATGCTACGCAAGTTATCCAGTGGTCGCTACGGCCGCCAGGCAGTGGTGGTCATCAATCGTGATGTGGCGGATTATCTGCTCAAGCATGAGCGCATCGACAATCTGGTAGAGGTAGGCACTCTTGGCGCCCTCGATTTCACCCTCGGCCTGTCACGCCACGCATTGAGCGCCAAAGAGGCACTATTGTTCGATCAAACCCTGCGCCGCCTCTACCAAAATGGCACCCTGCTGCCATTACTGCGCGATGCAGGTCTCCATCCGGCCCCATGAACACAATCTGAAGGCATCGTTCAGAACCCTACCCATTTTGTGATGTCCGCCACATTCTCAAGCGATTTCGCCGATGGTATGTGACGGACAGCACATTCCCTCACAAACTCTGCTTGTTTAGCTGATATATCAGATTTACCGTTCTGATATATCAGGTTGCGCAGTATGAAAACAGACGGGCCTGCTGTACCAACCTTGCCCACGGCCCAGGAGATTGAAGCAAAATGTCCTCTTTTATCACTCAGGATTTCCTGCTGGATACTCAGGTTGCTCGCCAGCTTTATCATGACGTAGCTGCCAATCTTCCGATCATCGACTACCACTCTCACCTGCAACAGGGCGAGATCGCCGCTCGCAAGACCTTCCGCAACCTCACTGAGCTGTGGCTCGGCGGTGACCACTACAAGTGGCGCCTGATGCGCAGCGCCGGCGTGACCGAAGATTTCATCACCGGTAACCAGAGTGATGAAGCCAAGTTCCGCGCCTTTTGCAAGGTATTGCCGCTGGCCGCCGGTAACCCCATCTATCACTGGAGCCACCTTGAACTGACCCGCCTGTTCGGCATCGATCTGCTGATCAACGAAAAGAACGCCGGTCACATCTGGGAAGAGGCCAACGCCCGTCTGGCCAAGATGGATACCTGGAGTTTCCTCGAACAATCCAACGTCGAGATTGCCTGCACCACGGATGATCCGGCCGACGATCTGCTGCAACACGACGAGATTGCAGCCTCGGCCCTCAAGACCCGGGTGCTGCCGGCTTATCGCCCGGACAAGGCAATGCGCATCAATGCCGAAGGGTTTATCGACTACCTGAGCCATCTGGGCAAGGTATCGGGCGTCGCCATCTCCTCGTTCGCCACCCTGATGGATGCGCTGGCCGAGCGCGTCGCCTTCTTCCACGCCCGTGGCGCTCGCATCTCTGACCACGCGGTCGATGTGGCGCTGCCGCGTGAACGTGCCACCCCGCAGCAGCTGGAAGCCCTGTTTGCCAAGCGCGTGCAAGGCGGAGTACTGAGCGAAGCCGAGCAGAGCGTGTACCTGCGCGGACTGCTGGAATCAATTGGCCGCGTCTATGCCAAGTTTAACTGGACCATGTGCCTGCACATCGGCGCCCAGCGCAACAACAACAGCCGCCAGATGAGCCGTCTGGGCGCCGACACCGGTTACGATTCTATCTCCGACATGAGCTGCAGCGCCGGTCTGGCTTCCCTGCTTGATGCGCTGGATCTCAGCGGTGAGCTGCCCAAGACCATGCTGTTCTGCCTCAATCCCGGCATGAACGAAGTGTTGTCGACCCTGATCGGCTGCTATCAGGACGGCAGTGTTGCCGGCAAGATTCAATACGGCCCGGCTTGGTGGTTCAACGATCACAAAGACGGCAACCTTGAGCAGCTGCAAACCCTGGGTAACCACGGTGTGCTCGGTACCTCGGTGGGCATGGTGACTGACTCGCGCAGTTTCGCCTCCTACCCGCGTCACGACTACTTCCGCCGACTGCTGTGCCGTCTGCTCGGTCGCTGGGTCGCCGATGGCGAGTACCCCCACGACATGGAAGCGCTCAGCCGTATCGTGCGTGGGGTCGCTTACGACAACGCCAAGAACTACTTCGGTCTGTAATACCTCTTGGGCCTCGCTAACGCGGGGTCCAAGGCGGCGCCGACGCAGCGCCACCTGATTTAACCCACAGGCGAGAATACTCCCTGTTAAGCAACACAACGGACAGAAACCATGCAACAGTTAACCCGTGAAGCGGCATTCGACCTGCCGATCAAGTTCCTGCAATTTGGCGAAGGCAACTTCCTGCGCGCCTTTGTTGACTGGCAGATTGACCTGCTCAACGAGCGTGCCGGTCTCAATGCCGGCGTGGTCATCGTTCGTCCGATTGCCCGTGCCGATATGCCGCTGCTCGACACCCAGGGCGGGGTCTATACCACCTTGATCCGCGGTCTTAACGAAGCCGGTGAAGCGGTCAAAGAGTATCGCAAGATCGCCTGCATCCAGCGTGAAGTGGACGTGACCTCCATGTATCAGGATTACCTGGCACTGGCCCACATCCCGACGTTACGCTACATCGTCTCCAACACCACCGAAGCCGGCATCGCCATCAACGATACCGATGCCTATGACGACGCCCCGGCGGCCACCTTCCCGGCCAAGCTGACCCGTCTGCTGCACGAGCGCTTCACCCACTTCCACGGCGCCGTGGACAAGGGGCTGGTATTGCTGCCGTGCGAGCTGCTCGATCACAACGGCGATCTGCTCAAGGCGGCGGTCAAGCACTTTGCCACCCGCTGGGAGCTGGGCGCTGAATTTGATAGCTGGCTCGATACCGCCTGCACTTTCTGCTCAACCCTGGTCGATCGCATCGTGACCGGGTATCCCCGTGACGAGATGGGCGAGATCGAAGCTGAAACCGGCTATCGCGACCACTTCCTGGTCACCGCCGAATACTTCTATCTGTTCGTGATTGAAGGTCCGAAGTGGCTGGCCGACGAGCTCAAGCTGGGCCAAGCCGGTCTCAATATTCAGTTAGTTGACGACATCACCCCCTACAAGCAGCGCAAAGTGGGCGTGCTCAACGGTGGCCACACCGCCATGGTGCCGGTGGCACTGCTGGCCGATCTGGAAACGGTCGGTGAATCGGTCGATGACGCTGACGTGGGGCAGTTCCTGCTTAGCGCACTGGATCAGGAGATCATTCCGGCCCTGCCGCTGCCGCGCGAAGAGCTCGACACCTTTGCCGCTGACGTGCTGCGCCGCTTCCGCAACCCCTATATCCGTCACCGTCTGGAGTCGATTGCCCTTAACAGCTGGAGCAAGTTTGCCGCGCGCGTCATGCCGCAACTGCAAACCTGCATCGCGCAGGGCCACACGCCAAGCCGCCTGATCCTGGCGCTGGCCGCCACCATGGTGCTCTATCGTGGCAAGGTGATCCGCCTGGCTGACGATGCGGCCAATCTGGAGTGGTTTGCCGCCGGCTGGCAGAAGGTGGATAGCGGTGAGTGGTCTCTGGCGACGCTGGCCCGTGAATGGTTGGCCTACCAACCGCTGTGGGGCTGCGATCTCAATGCCCTAAGCGGCCTGACCGATGGTCTGACCCAGGCGCTGACCGCCATCACTGAGCATGGTATGCGTCAGACCCTCAAGGCGATGGCCTGAGTTTGCTTGCTGCGGGACATAAAAATGGAGAGGAGAGGCCAATGGACCTCTCCCCCAATAAAGAATTAGCGAGGGAAGTTGCCACTTCACTCGCCAAATCGGGCGTCTGAATCAGGAGTTGGTCTTTCTTCGGCAAAAGGATAAGACTGGCTACTGCTCAGGACGATCTTAATAACTCAAAGCGTACTGAGAATATCTAAGGATATTACAATGATCAAGATCAAGGGAGTACGGTGGTACATGGTGGGCTTGCTCACACTTGGCCTCATCGTCAACTACTTGGCTCGTAACACGTTGTCGGTGGCTGCACCGACCATGATGCAAGAGCTCAACATCTCGACCGAGCAATACTCACACGTCGTGGTGGCCTGGCAGGTTTGCTACGCCATCATGCAACCCATCGCTGGTTTCATCATTGATACCATCGGCACCAAACTGGGCTTTACTATCTTCGCCCTGGCCTGGTCACTGGCCTGTGCGGCCGCGGCCTTTGCTACCAACTGGCAGAGCCTGGCGGTGTTTCGCGGTATCCTCGGTATCACCGAAGCGGCCGGTATCCCGGCTGGCGTGAAAGCGACCACCGAATGGTTCCCGGCCAAAGAGCGCTCTGTGGCTATCGGCTGGTTCAACATCGGCTCCTCGGTCGGTGCCCTGCTGGCGCCTCCGCTGGTGGTATGGGCCATCATGCACGGTGGCTGGCAAGCCGGTTTCACCATAGTGGGTGGTATCGGTGTAGTGTGGTGCCTGTTCTGGATGTTCCTCTACAAGCACCCACGTGACCAAAAGCTGCTCTCCAAAGAAGAGCATGAGTACATCGTCAAGGGTCAGGAAGCCCAGTTTGCCGACCCGAACGTCAAGAAGAAGCGCTGGACCGAGATCATCACCAGCCGCAACTTCTGGGCAATTGGTATCCCGCGCATCCTGTCCGAGCCGGCTTGGCAGACCTTTAACGCCTGGATCCCGCTCTACATGATGACTGAGCGTCACATGAACCTCAAAGAGATCGCCCTGTTTGCCTGGCTGCCGTTCCTGGCTGCTGACGTCGGTTGCGTACTCGGTGGTTATCTGAGCCCGCTGTTCCACAAGCACTTCAAGGTGTCGCTGTTCAACTCCCGTAAGATGGTGGTGGTGTTCGGTGCCCTGTTCATGGTTGGCCCGGCCTGTGTTGGCTTCGTTGAAAGCCCCTACACTGCCATTGCCCTGCTGTGTGTTGGTGGCTTTGCTCACCAGACCCTGTCCGGCGCACTCTACTCCGTCACCTCCGACGTGTTCGGCAAGGGCGAAGTGGCGACCGCAACCGGTATGGGCGGCATGATGGGTTATCTCGGTGCCGCAGCCTTTACCGCCGTGTTCGGTATCCTGGTGACCCAGATCGGTTACAGCCCGCTGTTCGTGGTGCTGGCAGTATTCGACCTGATTGCCGCTGTGGTGGTCTGCGTACTGGCCCGTCCCCATGTAGAAAACCAATCGGCCACGCTGCCGCGTGACCTGGCTCCGGCCCATAGCTAAGCCTGTAGCGCGCCGTCAGAACCCCTGACGGCGCGTTAAAACATGACGCAGCGCCACACTCTGAAGTCCGGTTGATTGGCGCATGGCCAGAGGGTTGAATAGAATGGTTGGCTCAGTTCTCACAACAAGGCGGCGATCGCGCCCAGCTCCTATGTCCGAACAACAGACCAACATGCAGGATTCCACCCTTCTTTGTGCCCAACCCGGCATGAGTGCCGCTCGGCGTGTCTATATCGAACTGCGCCAGCGCATCATCGATATGAAAATGTTGCCCGGCACCCGCATTGTCGAGCGTGACATTGCCGCCGAACACGGCACCAGTCGCACCCCGGTACACGAAGCCGTACTGCGTCTGGCCGAAGAGGGGCTGGTGGAAGTGGTACAGCGGGTCGGCACCTTTGTAGCCCGCATTCCGCTCAATGAACTTGAAGAGGCCATGCTGGCCAGAACCGCCTTAGAGCGCGCCGTGATTGAACGCGCCGTGGCACGCATTGACGATGAAGGGCTCAATCGTCTGCGCACCATCCTGAGCGAGCAGCACCACTGCGTGAGCGAAGGGGACATGCGCGGGTTTCACCAAACCGACGAAGCCTTTCATGAAACCTTGGCCGACATCGCCGGCGTCCCCGGCGTCTGGCGCATGATCCAGCAGGCCAAGACCCAGCTTGACCGCTACCGCCGTCTGACCCTGCCCATGCCGGGCCGGATGGATCTGGTGGTAGGCGAGCATGAAGCCATCGTGACGGCTCTGCAAACCGGCGACGCCGTGGCCGCCTTGCAAGCCATGCAAAACCATCTGGATGACGTGTTGCCGGTCGTTGAAAGCGCCCGCAGCCTGCGTCCGGACTATTTCGTCAACAACCGTGCTGAACGGGACACCCCGCCAGCCAACTGGTAACGCGCCCTGCACAGTGTCGTCTGACATGATGCGGGATGTGGCGTTTATCTGGAGTAGCCATGACAGCTCATGTCAAACGCGTCGTCGCCCTCGGCGAATGCATGATTGAACTGCGCGAAATTGCCCCGCGCACCCTGCACCAGTCGTTTGGTGGAGACACCCTCAATACCGCCGTCTATCTGAGCCGTCTGGCGGGCGCCCACTACCAGGTGGGTTATGCCACGGCCCTTGGCCAGAGCGATCACTACAGCCAACAGATGCAAGCTGAATGGGCCGCCGAGGGCATTGAGCTGGGCTGGATCTCTCATCTAAGTGATCGCGTACCGGGTCTGTATACCATTCAAGTTGATGAAAAGGGCGAGCGCAGCTTCGCCTACTGGCGCTCCCACAGCGCGGCCAAGGCCTATTTTGATGGGGCAGCCAGCCCGCTCGAGGCCAACCTTGATGACGTGGATGTGCTCTATTTAAGCGGCATCAGCCTCGCCATTTTACCCGACGCCGGTCGCGCCCGTTTGCTGGCCGCCATGAAGACCCTGCGTGAGCGCGGTGCCTGGGTGGTGTTTGACAACAACTACCGCCCACGCCTGTGGTCATCGCGGGAAGAGGCGTTAGCCTGCTACGACGCCTGCTATCAATTGGCTACGCACGCCCTGATCACCCTCGACGACGAGATGGCCGTGCGTGAGCAAGATGCCAAGGCCGCCCTGGCGAGCGTCTGCGCCCTGCCCTGCCCCGAAGTCATCATCAAGCGTGGCGCCGAGCCGTGCCTCATCCGCACCCAACAGGGCCAATCGATTGAAGTGGCCAGCACCCCGGTGCCCCGAGTGGTCGACACCACGGCCGCTGGAGATTCGTTTGGCGCAGGCTATCTGGCCGCCCGGCTACGCGGTCTGGATGAACAGGCATCGGCGCGCGCCGGTCATCTGATGGCCGGCACCGTGATCCAGCATCCTGGCGCCATCATTACCCCGCAGGCGATGCCGAGCCACAGCGCGCTGTTTGCCCCCACCAGCGCCCCGCTGTCTGTCTAATCAACGCTATTTAACAACATTTTGTTTAAGCACTGCTCGTTAAGGAACCGCTATGAAATGTGAAGACGTAATGCGCCTGGCGCCGGTGATTCCGGTGATCCGTATCGATCGACTGGAAGATGCCGTCCCGATGGCCCGCGCTCTGGTCGAAGGCGGACTCAAGGCACTCGAAATCACCCTGCGTACCCCGGTGGCACTGGATGCCATGGCGCTGATCGCCCGTGAAGTGCCGGATGCCGTGGTCGGTGCCGGTACGGTGCGCACCGCCGCGCAGCTGGATGCGGCGCAAAAAGCGGGCGCCCGCTTTGCCGTGAGCCCGGGCCTCACGCCTGAGCTGGCGCAAGCCGCTCGCGGCAGCAGCCTGCCGCTGCTGCCAGGCGTAGCCAGTGCATCGGAGATCATGCAGGCCACCGAATGGGGCTTTGATCGCCTCAAGCTGTTCCCGGCCATGGAGATTGGTGGCCCGGGTCTGGCCAAGGCCTTCAGCGGCCCGTTTGCCGACGTGAAGTTCTGCCCCACCGGCGGCATCAACGTCAGCAACGCCCTGCAATGGCTGGCCCTGCCGAACATCCTCTGTGTCGGTGGCTCCTGGATGCTGCCAGCCGACAAAGTGGCTGCCGGTGATTGGGATGGCGTACGCGCCCTGGCCCGCGAGGCGGCCAGCCTCAAGGCTTAAGCGCTATCTGGTGAAGACGAAAAAGCCGCGAACATTCGCGGCTTTTTTCATTCAAAGCAAGCACTTATTCCAGCACAAACACCGCATCCACGCTGTCGCTGATGGTTATGCCTTGCTGCTGATAGCTGGTGTCGGCACTCTCGGCAGCCGGCGGAGCCGCCATCGCCTTCAGGGAGCGGCTGTAAACCGGCGTGGGCGCATCAGTGCGATACTCAATCGAGTAAACCTTACCCAGCTTCACGCCAAAGCCCTGCGCCAGCAGTGCCGCCTTGTCACGGGCATCCGCTGCTGCGGCCAGACGCACTTTCTCCCGCACACTCTTGGCATCTTTAAGACCGTATTCCACCTGAGTTACCGACTCGAGGCCGGCCGCCAGGGCCGCATCCATCAGCGAGCTCAGCTTGTCGAGCTGGCCCAGCTTGATAGAGAGCTGGCGCTGGGCGCGATAGCCCAGCAGTTGCGGTTTTTTCTCCGGCGCATACTCATATTCTGGCGACACCACCAAATTCCCCGCCTCTACATCGCTGCGAGCAATACCGAGGGATTCCAGCTTGCCGAAAAATCCGGCCACCTTGGCATCCACCTGCTGCTTGGCTTTGAGGCCATCTTTTTGCAACTCGCTCACCGACACAGTCAGGGTCGCCATGTCAGGCTCTACTTTCTGCTCGGCCATGCCGCTGACAATGACGTGGGGTGCCTGAGGCACCTCGATGGCCAAAGTAGGGAGGGACACCGTGAGAAACATGAGAGGAAGCAGGGACTTGTGCATGACATTAACCTCGTGAAAGAAACCACAAGGATTATACCCTGAAACACCCTCTTTACACGTCGGGTACAATAGGCGGCAGGTCGAGTTGAATGGGCGCATGCTCCATGACCAGCAGATCGCTGAGCGCCAGCGTGCTCTGTCCTTGCCCGTCATGCCCCTCGTTTAATAGTCCAGCGCTCTCTTGCAGGCCGAACGATTCCCACGTCAGAACCTGTCCGGCGCCAGCGTGGGCAGTCTCAACCCGCGTCGGCGTCCAGTCGGGCAAGCCCTCATCCACCCCAAGTAAATCGTCCCACCCTTCGCTAGACAAGCTGGCCAGCTCCACTTCACTTTGGCCAAACTCGCTACCCAGCAACAGGGTGATGCCATGACTATCGACACCAGGGGTCGGGGTGAAGTGCACCGCACCGGAGGCAAAATCGACCTCCAGCACGCCGGCCACATCACCTTCGGGATTTTCAATCTCGAGTTGCGTCAACTGATGGCCGCCAAGCGCGGTGTGATAACCAAACTGACCATAGCAGTCGATTCGGTCATCACCGTCCCACGCATAGCGCACCCCATCAATATCAATCCAACCCAATGTGGTCATGGCCTTACCTGTTCGCCTCTCTACCCTGCCCGCACGAGGCAGGGTGATGTGTCATTAAGGATCAACTTTAAGATTGCCGAGCTCGAGCAGGCTGTTAACAATCTGCGCTGTCTCGAGCGTGCCGCCCTCTGTGAGATCCACACCACTTAGCACGATGCTCTGCGTGGTGGTCTGATTGTCGGAGGTCACCGTCATCGTGGTCTGATTGGCGGCGGAATCAAAACTAAAGGTTAGAAGTTTATCCAAACTGCCACCGGTTGACGAGCCGCTTACCAGATCACTGATATCGAGTATGTCGCCTCCCTGACCAACCGTGAAGTCGCTAACCACATCCTTGCCACCGCCATCACTGCTTTTCCAGACAAAGGTGTCACTGCCCTCGCCGCCCTTAAGCTGATCATCCCCGGCACCGCCTTGCAACGTGTCCGCGCCGGTGCCGCCCTTGAGGATGTCGTTACCTGCGCCACCTTGTAGCAGATCGTTGCCGCTTCCACCTTGGAGTTGATCATTGCCAGTACCGCCATAAAGCTCATCATTACCCGCACCACCGATCAGCACATCATCCCCATCCCCCCCGATAAGGATATCGTTACCGGCCCCGCCTTCCAGTCGGTCATTACCCGCCCCGCCATCGAGGTGATCATCGCCTGCCAAGCCTTGCAGCAGATCGTCACCCTCATGGCCAGTGAGCACATCATCGTGGGGGGTGCCGACCAAGGTCTCGCCTTGGGTAGACAGATTGGTACTGCTTTGGCTGGCACTGCCCTGACCGCCACCGATATCAATCGTCAATGTGGCATCATCACTGTCACCATCAGCCTGCACCAGTCGATAGGTAAAGACCTCTTGCTGGCCAACTGAGGTCAGATCTGTATTGGGCGTGTATTGATAGCTACCGTCTTCATCGACGATCAGTGTGCCGTAATTCCCGATAACCTGAGTACCGTCGGTCACCGTGGTGTAGTGACTGCCGGACCAGATCTGCAGGGTCGCCCCTTCGCTGCCCGGATCATCCACCGCCCCCCAGCTATCACTACTGTGAACATTCTGGTTGCCATCGGTGAGCACATTGCCACTGGCCGCCACGGTCTCGGTCACCAGCACCGTCGACATGGTGAGAAGCTGCAAGTTATCAATGCTGACACGGGCTGCAGCGAGATCGAAAGTGCGATCCGTCAGCGTAAACTGCACCCGGTAGCGGCCTGATGTCAGCAGCGCCGAGGTAATGGTGCCGTCCTGATTAACCTGGCCGCTTTGCACTGCCTGGGATTTACTGTCGAGGATTTCCCATTGCAGCGCACTTTTGGTATCCAACCAGCCGACATCAACATCAAAAGAGAGCTGGCCACTGCCACTCACCACAAACTCAGGAGTTAACAACTCTGTCTCCCCTGCAAACCAGCTATCGGTCATCACCAGTGCATGTTGGTGTTGCTCAACGTCCCCCTGCACGCCCCATTGATCCGCGGTCGGATGGCTATCGATAGAGACCACATTGCTATCCCACCACGACGTATCAAATTCCCAAGATCCTGCCGAGTGGGCGTGTTCAAAGTCGGCCAGCACGGTGGTATGGGTGATGGTCTGCTCAACCTGTCTGACCACAGCCACATCAGCATTGTCATAGGCGACAACGTCGCTCTGATCAGTGACCGTAATATGTAACGTGGCGCTTTTCTCATCGCCATCGCTGTCCGCTGCGGTATAGATCAACGCAATATCCAGCGGTGCGTTAATGTCTGTCCCATCGGTGGTAAAGGAGTAACTACCGGTATGACTGATGGTCAGCGTGCCCCCTTCAACAGCAATCTGATAAGAGGTATGGGTTGCATCAAAGGTATAGATCCGCTCGTTGTAGGTGACAGATACCAACGCCGGGTTAGCCCACCCATCCGCGCCGGCCTGGTCGTTGGTCAACACATTCCCCGATACCGTCGAGACCACGACCGTGTCTTTAAGAACAGGCTCAAGCTGCGACTCATTGACCACGGAAACCGCGCCAATGTCCTTACCCAATTGTCCATCCCAAGCGATCGGTTCGAGCTTACTCAATGTGGCATTGCTGCCGATGCCGACGGCATAAGAGAGGATGTCGTTCTGATTGAGAAACTGCTGCCAGGATTGCTGCTCGGTTGAGGAGATGCCGCCGCCCAGATTCGGCACACCATCAGAGAAGAAATAAGCGACGTTTTGCCCGCCGGTTAGCGCACCGCCCGTGGCAAATGCCTCTTCCGCCTTGGCCAGCGCCGCGTCGTAGTTGGTCTGATCGCTTGATTTGGTATCTTGGCCCAAGGTGCTGATATAGGTCAGCGCCTGAGCTACCGTCAGCCAGCCATTACCCAGCGCCGTCGCATCGTCAGTGGATGGATTACCATCGCCACTAAATTGCACCAGACGCACCCGGACATCCTGACTATTGTCCTGATATTCCTGAAGCAGGGTGGTCAGCGCCAAGCGAGTAGCGGACAGGCGGGTCATGCTCTGTCCGTTATAGCTGATGCGATCAAGCATGCTGCCTGAGACATCGACCATCAACAGCAGATTGACGCTACTCTTGTGCCCTTCTGAAACAATGGCTTGGTCAGCGTTCAGCGTCGGTTCTGCATCGGCAAACTGCACATTAGCGCCGAGATCCACCGACAGTGTGCTGGTTACTTCATCCCCGTCACTATCGGTAGCCGTCACCGTAGCCGTCAGCGTCACCAGTTCATCAGCCAATGTGGCCAGCTCGCCACTCTGATCGAGAGCCGCAGATTGGCTCAGCGTCACGTTGCCGGAGTCATCGACACTCAGGGTAAACACGATAGTGCCATGTTCAGTGGTACCAACCACCTCACCATCGACCAAGGTTAACCAGATGGTCTCGCCCTGACTGGTCAGGCCGCTATCGACCTTGTCACCACTGAGTGCCAACGCGTAGTGACTAATGACCGTCGAGCCTGCACCATCGGCGCCATAATCCACGCTCACGGCGGCCGCAAAGGCAGCGGCAAAACTGACGGAGGATGTCTGGGCAGAGCCGTCCGTGGTTTGCAACACCAATGCCGTGTCATCCACCTCGCTGGTACTCAGGCTCGGCCCTGCATCGGTAAAGCTGATCAAGGACCCCAGATCCAGCGTGATACTGCTACTACTCACATCACCATCACCGTCTGTGACGGTGGCGGTGGCGGTGAGCTCGACAAGAGACGTGGCTAACGATGCGACATCCTCACCGGCGTCATGATCGATAGCAGCGGATTGCGTCAATACCAGCTCACCACTGTCATCGATACTGATGGTAAAAACGGTGACGCCACTTAATGCAGTTGTCCCAATCACCACCCCATCCACCAGCGTCAGCACTATCGATTCACCACCGCTGGTCAGTCCGCTGTCGCTTGCCAGTAGCGTCAAACTGTACCCACTGACCACTAACGAGCCAGCACTGTCCGCGCCATAGTTGGCATTCACTGCCGCCACAAAGGCCGAGCTCACATTTACGCTATCTTGCGTACCGCCGCTTTGGGTTGCATTGCTGTCACTGGTTTGCAATGTCAGGTCCGTCGTCGACACCGCAGAGACCGTCAGAGAGGGGGTGTCATCGACAATAATGACCTGGGCCGCGCCAGCCAGGGTTAGTTCACTGCCGGATGCCGTGGTGGCCTCTAGCAGGCTGGCAAAGTTGAACACCAGTTGCGAGCTGCTACTGCCATGGTCAAGCGACGAGTAGAGGGTAAAGGTAAACGCGCCGCCAACCCCGAGCGTGATAGTAAAGACCACCTCATTATTGGCCGTGGCGGTCAATGTTTTGCCATCATCGCTAACACTGTAAGTCAGGGTGATGCCGTTAGACGTCAGGCTGGCCAATGCAGAGGTATCGTGCGAGAAAGTGAAGATGGCACTGCTAAGATCTTCGCCCACGATGAGGGCGCTGAGGTTCCCCTCGACAATCGTGGCATCGGCTGACTGCAAGGCCTGTTCATCGGCCGTGATGACCACCGGGCTACTGTCTTCTACAAAAATAGTCAGGGTGGCCGCTGTCGGGTCACCATCACCGTCGACCAGGGAGTAAGAGATGGATTCGGTAAAATCACCCTCTACCGAGGTCGCCGTCTGATAAGTCCAGTCACCAGTGGCAAAGTTAAATGTGAACGTGCCACCCTGCTGAGTCGAGATGGTAATTTCACTGCCCGAGTACGTTCCTCCGGCATAGGTAATGGCATCACTGCCATCCCAGGTGTAGGTCACCCCATCGACCGTGATGGAAACAATCTGGCCCAATCCATCAGCGCCAAACTCATCGTTAGCCAGCACATTGCCGGAGACGAGCGTGCCGGATACCAGACTGGTCAATGTTGGGATCAGCGCGGCGAAGTTCTCCACATACACCACGCTGGTGCTGCCATCTACGTCGATCTGCTGCAGATGCGTGGTATCGAGCTCGCTGCGCTTACCCACGGCGATCGTGGTGATATTGATGTCGCCATCACTGACAAACTCACTCCAGCTCTGGGCAATGCTGTCATCAAGAGCCTGACCGTTGCTACCAGTATCCAGATTGGCATTGCCGTCACTGACAAAAAAGACCTGATTATTCCACCCCTCCTCGGCGCTATACGTTGCCATCAGTGATTCAACAGCGTCGCTAAAACTGGTGTAACCACTTAACGGACGGTGGTCCTGTAGAGAGGTCAACAGTGTGGTCAGCTCGTCATAGCTGCTGACGGTGTAAGCTATCGCCGCGTCCGAGAAAATCACAATCTCAATACGCACTTCACCCGTGGTCGAGTTATAGAGCGCAGCAGCCGCCTGTTTGACGGCATAGAGCATGCCTTTCAATTCGCTGTTATTGATACTGCCACTAAAATCGAGCACGAAGGCGACATTGACATTCTGCCCCTCGGGCGAAACCACGGTGGCACTGTCATCACTGGCGACCGGTGTATCATCATCCACATTAATCGTGAGCGTGCCGGTGGCCGTGTCCCCGTCGCCATCGGTCACCACATAACCCAGATTCAGGGTGACGTTGTTCTCATCATCCCCCGTCTCGTGAGTTATCGCCGCCAGCTGGGTAATGGTATAAGCGCCCGTACTGCTATCCAGCGCCACCGTCATCACCAGCGTATCGCCCTGCCGTACCTCCAGCGTGCTGCCATCATCAGCTAGCGTGTAGGTGAATGTCCCGTCGCTGCCCGTCTGCCAGGCCACCGTACCGCCATCGGCACCGGTGCTAAAGTTAAGCGTGCCGCTTAGCGTGCTGGTTTCACTATCATCACCAACCCCGCCAGCATTGCCATTAGCCAGCGCATCGTCATCGAGCTGCACCACGTCATTGCTGCTGACGGAAGGGGTATCATCCAATACCGTGACATCGAGGCTGGCACTGGTGGTATCACCATCTTCATCCACCAACGTGACGACAAGACTCTCAAGCAGGCTGTCATCGGCGGTTGCTTGAACATGATCTTCGTTTTCCAGCAAGGTATAGCTGTAGGTCACGCTGCCGCTACCGGTTAGGGGATCGTAGGTCACGGCCGTCACTTGCAGGGTATTACCAAGGTCTGTGGTCAAGGTCACCGGCAGCGTCACGGCAACCCCATCAACAATCAGATCGACACCGGCAATGCTCAGCGTGGCGACCCCATCCTTGGCCGAAAACGTGAATGTGCCACTTTGGGTCAGGGATGCCTCATCCGGTGAAGAACCCGCCGGCAAGTTGGCCTCAGAGACCGTCAACTCACCACCGGCCACATCCAGGCCGCTTAAGACCACAGGATCATCGCCGGGGATAATGGTAATTTGCAGGGTGGAGGTCACCGTATCTTCACCATCGGTCACCAGATAGGTGACTACCGGCACAGCGCCGTCATAATCAGCAGCCGGCGTAAAGGTATAAGAGCCATCGGCATTGACCAGCAAGGTACCGATACCGGTGAGAACGGCACTCACCCCTGCGGGCACATTCAGATTTACGCCCCAGCTGTAGCTAACAATCGAGGCATCATCCGGCCCATCCGGATTGTCGGCGTTGGCGAGCAAATTACCGCTTACCTCACCATCTTCAACCACCGTCACCGCCTCATCGCCATCAGCCAATTGATTGATCAAAATAGCTTCACCGGCAGCACCGATAGTGGCGACAGGGGAGGCCTGATAGGTCGAGTCATATCCAGACTCGGCCAGCGTCGCATCACCAGTGCGATCCACGGTGACAAAGCCGGCATTACCGCTACCGCCCACGACACCACCACCGGCTGCACCGGCTGCAGGCGCTGCAAAGCCCTGGGTCGGGTCACGCCCCTCCAAGATGGCACGCGCAATGGCAGCAGCATCCTGACCTGCCAAAGCGGCCAACGCCTCCTCTGCCGGCGCATTATCTGCGCCCTCTTTGGGTAGCGGCGCTGGCGCCCGCTCGGTCTCAAGCCGCGCCGAATCATCCAGTGTGACCACGGTGCCGGGAGCAAGCAGATCGCCATCTTTGATCGGCGCCCCACGAACCTGGCCGTTCATGATCCACGCTTGGCCGTTGATATGATTGACCACCACAGCCTGCTCGAATATTTGAGTACGCACGATTGACTCTCCCCTGTCTGGCACACGGTTATGCCCTACCCTAGATCAGGGAGCTCCATGAGTACCCGCGCAAAAAAAAGGCTGGTCGATCAATCAATCGTTCGAAATAAGCGAAAGGTTTTTCACCCCCTTAAAAATCAATCAGATAAAAATAATACTCAAACAGTCTCTCTCACCATTTGGGGCTTGATGGCAACTTACAGGTATAAAAAAAGCGCCCGCAGGCGCTCTTTATAAAGAAACGATTATTCAATCGCGGTGGCGGGTCTGACAAAGCCCTGATAGCCGTCGATATGCAGTGCAGCCAATGCTGCGACCTGCGCTTCGTATTCAACCCGGGTGGCAATGGTCATCACTCCGGCATTGTGGGCGGTGCGGCACACTGCCGCCAGGAAGGAAGTATCGGTGTCCTCTTCCAGCACCTGACTGGTATAGCCGTGGTCAACCTTGACGTAAGCCGGCTGCAGCGTTTCAAGATAACCGAGCGACTGGAAGTGACGGCCATAGTGATCGACGCCCCAAGCAAAACCATTGTCACGGATCACCTTAATGATCTTGGTCACCTCATCACGGTGCTTCATGATCGCCACTTCCGGAATTTCAAAGAAGAGCCGCCCCCTGACGCTGGAGCCCGTTGGCAGAGAAGACTCAAGCCACTGCACAAACTCCGGCGCACAGAGACTGCCACTCATAATATTGATCGCCAGACTCAACTCGGGATTGGCATCCAGCAGAGTCATCGCTTTTTCAAGGATATGGCGGTCAAATTCGGCCCCCATCTTGAACTGTTCAATGGCCGGCATGAACTGACCGGCAAAATAGTCATGCCCCTGCTTGCTGATACTGGCAAACAGCTCGGCATGGATGACGCTACCATCAGCAAAACGGCACGCAGGTTGCGCTTTAAAGCGCAGCAAGTCACTGCGCAGCGCTTCCTGCACCAGATCGCGCCAGGCTAGTCGTCCCATTTGATGGCCACGCTCGTCGCCCTCCATGACCACTGCGCCGCGGCGTTCACTGCGAGCACGGGTCAGTGCATTGTCGGCCTTGGTCAACAGCCCGGAGAGATCTTCACTGTGCTCACGCATCACCACGCCAACCACCGACAGAGCCTGGCCATCATCAATCGGGTTGACCACCAAAGAGGCAATGCGCTCATTGATCTGCTCGGCCAGATCGCGCAGGCGATCCTTGTCATCGGTCGGATAGAGCACGGCGTATTCAGTCGCCGAAATACGGGCCAGCGCCGAATCCTCCTTCCCTTGCAGTAGGTCGCGCAAAACACCGGCTATCGACTTGACCATGTTGTCACGGGCAGCAAAGCCTTCATTGCGGTAGATATCTTCGAGCAGATCGACCGCCACCAGCAACACGCCGCCTTGACCACCTTCGGCAATCCAAGCATTCACCTGACCGACAAAGTAGGCGCGATTGCCAAGACCAGATACCGCGTCGCGATATACCCGCTCACGCAGGTGCTCTGCCTCTTGGGCCTGCTCTTTAAACTGCACAGCCAGTTTGCCGGACAGAGTATTGATCGCCTGCACCACCTGGCGCAGCTCAAAGGTGTTGGGTAGCGGAATGGAGTGATTGAAATGGTGCTGCTCAATCTCGACGGCCTGCTCGCAGATCTGCTGCAGCGGTAGCAGCAGGTAACGCAGTGCCCTCATCAGCAGCAGCACCGTGACCAAAAACGCCACCACAAACCAGGTGGCGAGCCGGCTCATGCCACTCCACAGTTCGAAATAAGCCTGGCCGGGGTGGCCAACAATACGCAGCTTACCCAGTTGCAACCAACCGGAGGTCAGCACCGTCTCATAGGCCACGTCAGGGAACAGTCCGAGATGGATAAACCAATCCGGTACCCCCTCGATTTGGCGGCTGTTCTCCTCAGAAATCACAGAGTTAGAGGCCAGTAATTCAAGCCGCACTTCACGGTAATAGCCGCCATCGAAGACCGCCTTGATCACCGACTCGGCCCCAACCTTGTCACCGGTTTCCAGATATGGCGTCAACGCCAAACCCAGCGATGTCGCGGTATTGGTGACCGTCGTCTGCTGCTGCTCGGCCAGATAGCTGCGGGTCGAGCTGAACTGGACCCAATAGGAAGCCACGAACAGCAGTCCGAACAGCAACACCATGGTGGCCAGAAGTTGTCGGTAAAGGGTCATAGATTACGCATCCACTCCATGAATCGTTTATTCGAGCTTGAGTTTTGCTTTGGCCAACCGGCCATCTGTCATGCGTTGGCGCAATTCATTCCAGAGGCTCAACCGGGAGGCATTTCCCGCCAGCTCCCCTTGCCCACGCGCTTTCATCAGCCAAAGGTGGCTACCGTTAAAACTGAAAATCGGCACCAGATCGCTACGCTGGGTTGCCGGCCTGATATCGGGGATCAGGTTATCTAAAATCAGCGGTACCGATGAGGGGGTTTCGTAGTAGGCCACCACCATGTGAAACTGGTTGTAGCGCAGCGCCTTGACGTACACCATCCTCATTTTTTCATCGGGGATACCCAGTTCCAGCAAGGTGAAATACTTGGCAATACTGAAATCTTCGCAATCCCCGCCAGCCACCCCGAGAAACTCAAGCGGCGTGGCCCAGTAATCGTTCTTGCGCCACAGTTTGCTGTCATCAATAAACTGCAGCTGATTGAAAAAATCGTTCGCCTTGTGCAGGCGCTCTTTCTCATCCCAATTGGCCTGTTTTCCCTCCAGCGCCAGCATGCGCCAGGCCGCCACCCGTTTGGCTGCGCGCGGCCCATAGGTCTGCTCGGCCCGGTTGACCATGCGCTGATCGTCAGCGCTAAGCTGACCGTCGGCCATGAGCCAGCACGACGCGACCACACAACTGGCCAGCAGCCCCAGGCGAATAAGTCGGGACAGGGAACCGGGAATGATCAGATGCTCCTTGGATGCTCAGTTCAAACAAGAGCAAGGGGCGACCTGCGCCCCCGCTCTGCATTTAGACTATTTGGCCGCCCACTCGGTCGGTTGCTTGAACTGCATTGCATCAAGCAGATTGCCGGTAGCGTTCATTACGCGATAATCCGCATACATGGCGTCATATTCGGCAGTAATGAAACTCTTGCGAGCCTCGAACAGTTCGTTTTCGGTGTTAAGCACGTCCAACAAGGTTCGTTGCCCCAGACCAAACTGCTTCTTGTAGGCCTGCACCGTCTCATAGCTCGCATCCACGTGCTGCTGGATATACTCTTTTTGCTTCTCCAGCGACTCGCGGGCGTTCCAGGCAAGGCGAGTCCCCTCTTCCACCTGACGGAAGGCATTCATATGAATGTCTTTAGCCTGGGAATACAGGGCTGAACTTGCCTGATTCTGCGCCATGTCGGCGCCACCCCGGAACAGGTTGTAACGCACCCGCACCATGGCCGTAAACGCCTGATCACCACCATTGAGACCGGCATTATCCTGATCCCAGGTTTTATCTACCTCAAGGCTAACCTTGGGATAGAAGTTGGCCTTGGAGCCTTCATACTGGTACTTGGCTGCCTCCACATCCTGCAGGGAAGAGAGCAGGGTGGGATGGTGCTCAAGTGCCACCTTGAGGGCACTATCCAGCGATCCCGGCAACTTGCTGGCATCTGGCGTCGGTTGCACCAGATCCTTGGGTTGCTCGTTCACGACTCGGATAAATTCGCTGGCCGCGTCCTGGTAGTTGTTATCAGCTGCCGCCATATTGGCATACGCCCGAGCCACCCGACCCTCGATCTGGGTCTGGTCTGCGGTCGAGCCCAAGCCGGACTGGGTACGCTTGGTGATATCGCCCTTGATCTGCTCGTGAATCTCCAAGTTGCGCTTCGAGAGCTCCAGGATCTCTTTTTGCCGCAACACGTTGATGTAGACCTCGGCGGTACGCAGCGCGGTATTCTCAGCCTCTGACACCATGGCCAGCCGCTGAGCATTGGCTTCTGCGTCAGTACGTGCCACGTTGTTACTGGTATCAAACCCGTCAAACAGCATCTGACGCAGACTGATGCCGGCTTCCTTCGGGTTCTGAGTCGGGTCAGCGTTGGTACCGCCGGCTCGCGTCGTACTGTTGTTCACATCGCTATAGCCCGCCCCTACGACCGCATCCACCGTCGGGTAGTATCCGGCCTTGGCACCATCATGCTGATGGAGTCGCGCTTGATACAGATCGAAGGCTTCCTTGATCTTCGGGTGGGTGGTCAGCGCTTGTGCCACCGCTTGATCCAGGGTTTGTGCCTGGGTCAGGCAAGGCAGCAGTAGAGCGCTCCCCACTACAACTGCAACCATTGTTTTTTTCATAGTCACTCCAGTCGTCATTGTACTTAGGTTGACTATCGTTCCCTCAGTGCCGATTGCTTGGCCCGCAAAATGGGTTTCAGCAGGTATTCAAGGACACTCTTTTTACCAGTGATGATATCAGCACTGGCCAACATACCGGGGATGATGGGAAGTGCGTGTTGCTCATCGCCCAAGTAACTTTTATCAGTCCGGATCCGCACCAGATAGAAGGTATTTTCCTTCTCGTCCTGAATGGAATCCGCACTGATCTGTTCCACTTTGCCTTTCAGACCACCATAGATGGTGAAATCATAGGCAGTAAATTTAACCACGGCGTCCAGCCCGGGTCTGATAAACGCGATATCTTTTGGAGAAATTTTGGTCTCAACCAGCAGGGTATCTTCCAGTGGCACGATCTCCATCATGTCCATACCGGGTTGCACCACGCCGCCAACCGTATTGACCTTGATGGCTTTGACCGTACCTTTGACCGGCGCCTGCACCGTGGTGCGATCCACCCGGTCACGCAGCCCCACCTGACCTTCTGACAGCTGGCTCAGCTTACCCTGCTGCTGGTTGAGCTCGGTCTGGGCATCGGCCCGGTATTTAAGTGCGGCATCGTTGCGCTTGAGAATCGCCTCGCGCAGCTCGGAGTTGGCTTTAGGCAACATCAAGCGGTTAGACTCCAGCTCCCCCTGCATCTCATTGACCTGCCGCTCAAGTTTGATGAGCTCGACCTGGGGCACAATCCCCTCTTTGGCTAGCGGGCGACTGATATTGAGCTCCTTGCTGGCCAGCTCGACACTGCGGCCGATGGTCTTGATCTTGGAGTTCACCTCGACAATCTGCTGCTCTTTTTGCTGGATCTGCTGACCCAGAATAAACAGCTGGTTGGCCAGATTGTTAAGTCGCTCGTTTTGTACTGAATGCTCGCGGGCCGCCTCATCAGGAAACACCTTCTCAAACCCGTCTGGAAACTCGATTTGCTGTGATTCCACCTTGACCTGATCGCGCCAAGGCACCCCATCTGCCACATTCACTTTGACACTGGCGATCTCGGCCTTAAGGCGCGCCACATCACCGCGAATCGTCACCACCTCTTGCTCGCGTTCACGAAAATCAGAACGAAAACGGGTGTCATCGATGCGCAGCAGCGGCTGCCCCTTTTCGACAACCTGCCCCTCTTTGACCATGACCTCTTTGACGATGCCCCCTTCCAGGTTCTGAATCACCTGCAGTTGCATCGAGGGAATCACCTTGCCCTGGCCCACAGTCACTTCATCGAGCTTGGCCCAGCCAGCCCACAGTAACGCCACCATGAAAAAGCCAAAGCTGCACCAGAGCAAAATACGGGCGCGCGTCGGGGTGGTGAGCAGCACCGCTGCGGCGCTGTCATCGACGTAGTCGAGATGCTCCGACGACGGCAATGTCTGATTGCGCTTATTCATGAGCCACCCCTCCAACCCGAACCTTACCCTCACGCAGCTGTTGCAGGACTTGCTCCTTGGGACCATCGGCCACGATCTGCCCCTGCTCCATCACAATAAGCCGCGTAGCCACATCCAGCATGGAGGTCTTGTGCGTGATCAGTACGAGCGTGGTCTCCGGCCCCAAGCGAGCAAGCTCATGCTTGATTTGCGACTCGGATCGGTTATCCATGTTCGACGTGGGCTCATCCATCACCAGGATGGGGGGATCATTGAGCAGGGAGCGCGCTAACACGATGGCTTGGCGCTGACCGCCGGAGAGCTGGCGGCCCCCCTCTCCGATCTGCTTGTCCAGACCGTTTGGGTCCTGGTTGGTAAAATTGGTGACCCCGGCCCGTTTGGCGGCGCGCAGCACCTGCGGATCATCCACCAGCGGGTTACCCAGCATGATGTTGTCACGCACCGAGCCAAAAAAGAGAGTGACATCTTGTGGCACACAACCAATATTGCGCCGAATCACCGAAGGCGGCAGTTGGTCAATCTCGTAACCATCAAGACGCACCGATCCGTCGGTCGGTCGATACAGCCCCATCAACAGTTTTTCCAGCGTGGTCTTACCGGCACCAATTCGCCCGATAATGGCCACTTTCTCGCCGGGGGCGATACGCAGATTAATATTGTGCAGCGTACTGGTTTCCATCCCGGGATACTTGAAGGAGACATTTTCAAACTCGATACGCCCTTCCAGCACAGGGTGGTGGATATATTGCTTACCCTCTTCCTGTTCGTCGGGCGATTGCATGATCTTCTCGAGAATGCCGAGCGCCGACTTGGCCTGGTTGTAGCGGGTCGACAGCACCGACAACTGCACCATGGGCGCAATAGCGCGGCTGGCCAGCATGACGGCGGCAATCATGCCCCCCATCGACACATTGCCTTCCGATATCTGATAAACCCCTACGATCACCAGCGCAACAGTCACCACCTGCTGGATATAGCTGGCCAGTGACGACATGGTGTTGGTGATACGGCGAGTCTGCACGCCCCAAGTGGATATGTGGGCCACCGCCTGCTCCCAGCGATACTGGAACAGACTCTCGGCACCGAAAATCTTGACGGTTTCGAGCCCGGCAATGCTCTCAATCAGGTTGGCATTCTTCTGGGAGGCAAGCCGCGATCCCTCTTCAATGCTGCGCTTGAGCGGCCCCTGAATATAGAAGCTGTAGGCCGCTAAAATGATCATCGCCACGATGGGCACCACCACCATCACACCGGCAAAGATCCAGATCACCAGCAAAAACAGCAGCGCAAACGGGAGATCGATCAGGGTCGAGACCGTGGCCGAGGTAAAAAACTCGCGGATAGATTCAAATTCCTGCAGATGCTTGGCAAACGCGCCGGTCGAGGCGGGTCTGGCCTCCATCCGCATCCCCATCACCTTGGCAAAAATCTTGGACGACAGCAGCATGTCGGACTTTTTACCGGCGATGTCGATGAAATAGCTGCGCAGCTGGCGCATTACAAAATCGAAGGTAAACACCAGCATGGCGCCCACAGCCAACACCCAGAGTGAGTCAAAGGCCAGATTGGGAACAATCTTGTCGTAGACATTCATGGTGAATAGCGGGCTGGCTACTGCAAACAGGTTGATAAGAATCGAGGCAATCAACACATCGCGATAGATGCCGCGTGATTCGAGCAGGGTGCTCCAAAACCAGTGACCGTGGCGGGTCTCCAGCACTTTGGGCGAGCGAGCATCGAAACGAAACTGCTTTTTGACAAAAAACAGCTGCCCGCTGTACTCATCTTCGACCTGGGCGCAGCTGACCAGCTGCTCGGCATCACCGGCCTGGGGAAACAGCACTTTGGCGTCACCCAGCTCCGGGCGCCACTCCAGCAAAATACAGGCGCCACCGTTTTTCATCAGCAACACACAGGGAAGCAACAACGAGGAGAGCTGTGCCAGAGGCTGCACCGCTTGACGAGCCGATAAGCCGGCGCGCTCGGCGGCGCGAGGAAACAGGGAAGGACTTAAACGGCCAGAAGGAAGCGGCAGTCCGGTGACCAGGGCATCACGGCTATTGGGGACACCGTAGAAACGGGTCAAAAAGACCAGCGCTTCCAGCAACTCGTCCAACTGCGCAGTTCCAGCTTGCATTATTTTTATCACCTGTAAAAAAACATTGCCGCCATTGCCGAGGCGGCCAGAGAGACCCAGTATGGACCACCCGTGATAATTGGTGCGGTTGAGTCCAAACCATCAGTCTATCAAAGCAGTCGATTGCTAACCATAACAGTGTGTTTTATAACAGAAAACACTATAACAGGACGCGCTTAATCACACCATCCGGTTTCATCGAATACGACGTTTCTTTACACTTTTGGCAAAACAGACCTACTCAGGCAACACAAACGGGTGTCCCAGCGCACTTCCCTGCGCGCCTTCCAGAGTCAATCCTTTGGCTATCGCCGTCATGGCACTCCAACGGTTTTCACACCATTCGGGGGCAAGCAAGGTTGGTTTTCGGGCTGACGCAGAGACCCGGTGATAGACCACTTCCGCTGGCGTGTGGCGAATCATGGCGACGGCAGCCTGCACATACTCTTCCTGAGAAATCACCTCCAGACGCCCAGCCTGCCAAGCTTTTCCGAGCGTACTGCCTGCCACCACATGCAGCGGATGCAACTTGATACCGGCCACCCCCACATCAACCACCTTATGCAAGGTATCGAGGCTATCCATCCCCTGCTCGCCGGGTAAACCGACAATCAGGTGGGCGCACACCTTGATGCCACGCACCTGAGCCCGCTTGACCGTTTCAACATACGCCGCAAAATCATGGCCACGGTTGATACGGCACAATGTCGCATCGTGGGCGCTTTGTAACCCCAGCTCCAACCAGATTTCATAACCTTGGGATTGATAGTGTGCGAGCAAATCAAGCACCGCATCCGGCACACAATCAGGGCGGGTGCCCACACACAGACCCGCCATGTCCGCCGAGGCCAACGCCTCTTCATACATGGCGCGTAGATACTCCACCTCGGCATAGGTGCTGGTGTAGGCCTGAAAATAGGCAAGGTAGCGGCGGGCGCGGGTCACTTCATCGCGGCGGGCAGCCAGTTGCTGGACAATCGATAGATGCTGCGCCTCTTCGTCGGCAAACGAGGCCACATTACAGAAGGTGCACCCTCCCCTGCCCAGGGTGCCGTCCCGGTTCGGGCAGGTAAAGGCACCGTGCAGGGTCAGCTTGTGGATCTTCTGGCCGTGCCGGCGCTTGAGATCCTGACCCAGGGTATTGACCAGTTGATGCAGCTCCATGATGCCTCCTCGACAATCGAGGGCGCATTCTAGCGACTGAGGCTGACCAAGCCCTGCGCTGGATCAAGGCTTGACGGGGTCAACTTTCCAATGCTTGCATGTTTAAAAAACAAAACAGCATAAACAGTCACATCGACATGTGAGACATTGGCTATCTGCCGATGGTGATATATACGATAACAAAGATTAACTCATTGTTTTTACTTAAAATAAAAAAGCATTCATGGTTTTATTTTTTGCAAGTCAAAACGCACAAAAATGTGATCTTCGCCAGTTCATTCCCCTAACCCTTCGTAATTTTACTACATGACACGGATTCCCTATGGTCTCCGTCAAATATGAAATAATTCAGATAAAAACACTAAAATGAGAAGGAGATTAGGTTTTACCTAAGATTTCTTCCTCAAAAAAGCGTTTAACATAGTGAATTGTTAGTTGTTTGTAACACGAAAAACAGTCGCTCGGGTCAATTGACCTTGCAGAGAATTACCTTTAGTTTGAAGGTCCGCCACTTCAGGCAGACGGAACCACAAGAGCCAGTCGCTGTTTATGCATTTCGCGACATAAGGCCGAGCAAGGGAGAAATGCAATGTCACTTTATGATCCAAAGCTGGAGAGGGATAACTGTGGCTTCGGCCTAATGGCCCACATGGAAGGGGAAGCCAGCCACAAGCTTGTTCGTCTCGCGATGTCGGCGTTGGCCCGCATGCAACACCGTGGAGGGATTTCCGCCGACGGCAAGACCGGCGACGGCTGCGGATTGCTGCTGCAAAAACCCGACAGTTTCTATCGTGCTATCGCCCAGGAGCAGGGTTGGCATCTGGGCCGCAAATATGCGGTCGGCATGCTGTTTTTAAACCCCGATCCGGTGCTGGCACAACAAACCCGCGACATTATAGAAGCTGAACTCGAGAAAGAGACCTTGAGCGTGGTCGGTTGGCGTAAAGTGCCGATCGATACCAACGTGCTGGGCCCCATCGCCAAAGCCTCCCTGCCGAGTATCGAGCAGGTGTTTGTCAATGCGCCTCCGGGCTGGGTGATGAAGGATCTCGAGCGCCGCCTCTATATCGTGCGCCGCCGCATCGAAAAGCGGGTGCAGGATGACTACTTCTATGTGGTCAGCCTCTCCAACCTGGTCACGGTCTACAAGGGCCTGTGCATGCCGGTGGACCTGCCTCGCTTCTATCTGGATTTGGCCGATATCCGTATGCAGTCGGCTATCTGCGTCTTCCACCAGCGTTTCTCAACCAACACCAGTCCGCGCTGGCCGCTGGCGCAGCCGTTCCGCTATCTGGCACACAACGGCGAGATCAACACCATCGCCGGTAACCGCCAGTGGGCCAAGGCCCGTGGCTACAAGTTTGCCACGCCGCTCATCCCGGATTTGCAGGATGCCGCCCCCTTCGTCAACACCACCGGCTCTGACTCTTCCAGCCTTGATAACATGCTGGATCTGTTCCTCGCTGGTGGTATGGACCTGTTCCGTGCCATGCGTCTGTTGATTCCGCCGGCATGGCAGAAGCACCCGAACATGGACGAAGATCTGCGTGCCTTCTACGACTTCAACTCCATGCACATGGAGCCGTGGGATGGTCCGGCCGGTATCGTCATGACCGACGGCCGTTTTGCCGCCTGCGCGCTCGACCGTAACGGTCTGCGTCCGGCCCGCTATGTGGTCACCAAAGACAAGTTCATCACGCTCGCCTCGGAAGTGGGCACCTGGGATTACACCCCGGACGAAGTGCTCGAGAAGGGTCGCGTTGGCCCGGGTGAGCTGTTTGTGGTCGATACCTACAACTGTAAGGTGTGGACCAGCTTCGAAATTGATGACGATCTGAAAAGCCGCCACCCCTACAAGGAGTGGATGGGCAAGCACTGCAAGCGTCTGGTGCCCTTCGAGCAGCTCGAAGATGAGCACCACACCGGTCAGCGCGAGTTTTCCGACGATCAGCTCAATACCTATCAAAAACTGTTCGGCTACTCCTATGAAGAGCTCGATCAGGTCATCCGGGTGCTGGGTGAAAATGGTCAGGAAGCGGTCGGCTCCATGGGGGATGATACCCCGATGGCGGTGCTCTCCGGCACCCAGCGCAACCTTTACGATTACTTCCGCCAGATGTTCGCGCAGGTCACCAACCCGCCTATCGATCCGCTGCGGGAAAACCACGTCATGTCGCTGGCTACCTGTATCGGTCGTGAGCAGAACGTCTTCAACGAGACCTTCGGCCACGCGCACCGGGTGCTGTTCCAATCGCCGGTGCTGCTCTATTCCGACTTCCACCAGTTGATGGCGCTCAATGACGACTACAACCGTCATCATGTGATCAGCCTGAACTATCGCCCCGAAGAGGGTCTGGAAGCGGCCATCGTCCGTATCTGCGAAGAGGCCAAAACGGCCGCCCAGGCCGGTACCGTGCTGGTGGTGCTGTCAGATCGTGATATCAGTGCCGACACCCTGCCGATCCCGGCCGCCATGGCGGTGGGCGCGGTGCAACGTACCCTGGTTGACAACAACCTGCGCTGCGACGCCAACATTCTGGTTGAAACCGCCAGCGCCCGCGACCCACACCACTTCGCCGTGCTGCTGGGCTTTGGTGCCACCGCGGTTTACCCCTACCTTGCTTACGAGACACTCGCCAAGCAGGTGCAAGATGGCGTGCTGAAGATGGACATGCGTCAAGCCATGCTCAACTTCCGTAACGGCATCAACAAGGGCCTCTACAAGGTGATGTCCAAGATGGGCATCAGCACTGTCGCCAGTTACCGCTGCTCCCAACTGTTTGAAGCCATTGGTCTGTCGCCGTCGGTGATTGATCTCTGCTTCCGCGGTGTATCGAGCCGCATTGCCGGCGCCGATTTTGGCGACATCCAGCAAGATCTGCACAACCTGTCGCGCCGCGCCTGGATTGCCCGCAAGACCCTCAATCAGGGCGGTCTGCTCAAGTTTGTCCACGGCGGCGAATACCACACCTACAACCCGGATGTGGTGCGTACCCTGCAAGCTGCGGTGCGCTCCGGCAACTATGCCGATTACAAGGAGTATGCCCGTCTGGTAAACGAGCGCCCGGTCGCCACACTGCGTGACCTGATGGTGCTCAAGGGGGGTCAAACGCCGCTGCCGCTCGATCAGGTTGAGCCAACCCAAGAGCTGTTCAAGCGCTTTGACTCTGCCGCCATGTCGATCGGTGCCCTCGGCCCGGAAGCACACGAGTCACTGGCAGTTGCCATGAACCGCCTCGGCGGTCAGAGCAACTCCGGCGAAGGTGGTGAAGATCCGCGCCGCTTCGGTACCGAGAAGAACTCGCGTATCAAGCAGGTGGCATCCGGCCGCTTTGGCGTCACCCCACACTACCTGATGAACGCCGACGTGGTGCAAATCAAGGTAGCGCAAGGGGCCAAGCCGGGTGAAGGCGGTCAGCTGCCGGGTGACAAGGTCACCGCCCAGATTGCCAAGCTGCGTTATTCGGTGCCGGGCGTGACACTGATCTCCCCGCCGCCGCACCACGATATCTACTCCATCGAGGATCTGGCTCAGCTCATCTTTGATATCAAGCAGGTCAATCCGAACTGCCTGGTGTCAGTCAAGCTGGTCTCCGAGCCTGGTGTCGGCACCATCGCCTGTGGCGTCGCCAAGGCTTATGCCGACCTGATTACCATCTCCGGTTACGACGGCGGCACCGGTGCCAGCCCGATCACCTCGGTGAAATATGCCGGCTCGCCGTGGGAGCTAGGCCTGGCAGAAACCCAGCAAGCGCTGGTGGCTAACGGTCTGCGCCATAAGGTGCGCCTGCAGGTGGACGGCGGTCTCAAGACCGGTCTGGACATCATCAAGGCAGCCATCCTCGGCGCCGAGAGCTTCGGTTTTGGTACCGGCCCCATGGTTGCGCTTGGTTGCAAATACCTGCGTATCTGCCACCTGAACAACTGCGCCACCGGCGTGGCCACTCAGGATGAGAAGCTGCGCCGCGAACACTTCATCGGTCTGCCCGAGATGGTGATGAACTACTTCAAGTTCATTGCTGAAGAGACTCGTGAACTGATGGCGCAACTTGGCATTGCCAAGCTGACCGACCTTATCGGTCGCACCGACCTGCTCGACGTACTGCCGGGCATCACCGCCCGTCAGGGCAAGCTGGATCTCTCCGGCATTCTGGCCAAGCCGGTTGCCGTGCCGGGCTCTGCCCTATTCTGCCAGCAGACCAACGATACCTTCGACAAGGGGCCGCTTAATCTGCAGATGGTGGCTGACCTGCTCGAGTCGGTTGAAAACAAGAGCGGCGGCGAATATCGCTACGACATTCGCAACACCGATCGCTCGGTGGGTGCCCGTCTCTCTGGCGAAATTGCCAAGCGTTACGGGAACCAGGGGATGGCGGCCGATCCGGTGCGCGTTCACTTCAACGGTACCGCCGGCCAGAGCTTCGGTGTCTGGAACGCTGGCGGCCTTGAGCTGATCCTGACCGGTGATGCCAACGACTATGTGGGCAAGGGGATGACCGGCGGCAAGCTGGTGGTCAAGCCGCACATCGGCGTGGCCTTCAAGTCGCACGAAGCGGCCATCATCGGCAACACCTGTCTCTATGGCGCAACCGGCGGCAAGCTCTACGCCGCCGGCACAGCCGGTGAGCGTTTCGCGGTCCGTAACTCCGGCGCGCTCGCTGTGGTCGAAGGGATCGGTGACAACGGTTGTGAATACATGACCGGTGGTATCGTCACCGTGCTCGGCCCGACCGGGGTCAACTTCGCAGCCGGTATGACCGGTGGCTTTGCCTACGTGCTCGACGAGGACGGCGGTTTTGCCAAGCGCACCAACCCCGAACTGGTCGAACTGCTGGAAGTGGCGGATCTCGCCATCCATCAGGAGCACCTGCGCGGCATTATCACGGCTCACCTGCACGAGACCAACAGTCCGCGTGCCGAAGAGATCCTGGCGCATTTCGACGCCTACGTGCCCAAGTTCCGTCTGGTCAAACCCAAGTCCAGCGACGTGAAGTCACTGCTTGGTCACACCAGCCGGTCGAGCGCAGAGCTCCGGGTTCAGGCGATGTAAGGAGACAGCGAGATGAGCCAGAACGTATTCCAATTTATTGATGTGCAGAGGGTTGACCCGCCCAAGAAGCCGCTCAAGATCCGTAAAATCGAATTTGTCGAGATCTATGAGTCGTTCAACCAGGCCCAGGTGCAGATGCAGGCAGATCGCTGCCTTGACTGCGGTAACCCCTACTGCGAGTGGAAGTGCCCGGTGCACAACTACATCCCCAACTGGCTGAAACTGGCCAACGAGGGGCGCATCCTGGAGGCGGTGGAGCTCTCCCACCAGACCAACAGCCTGCCGGAAGTGTGTGGTCGCGTCTGCCCGCAGGATCGCCTGTGTGAAGGCGCCTGTACCCTCAATGATCGCTTTGGTGCCGTCACCATCGGCAACATCGAAAAGTACATCACAGACAAGGCTCTGGAGATGGGCTGGAAGCCCGATCTCTCCAAGGTGGTCAAAAATGGCAAGCGCGTTGCGGTGATCGGTGCCGGCCCAGCCGGGCTGGCCTGTGCCGACGTGCTGGTGCGAAGTGGCGCCACACCCGTGGTGTTTGATCGCTATGAGGAGATCGGTGGCCTGCTCACCTTCGGTATCCCCTCCTTCAAGCTTGAAAAGAGCGTGATGAGCCGCCGCCGCGAGCTGTTTACCGAGATGGGCGTCGAGTTTCGCCTCGGCGTTGAAGTGGGCAAGGATGTGCAGTTTGCCGACCTGCTTGAAGAGTTCGATGCGGTGTTCCTCGGCGTCGGTACCTACAAGTACATGAAGGGCGGTTTTACCAACGAAACGGCCCCCGGTGTCTATGACGCCCTGCCCTACCTCATCTCCAGCGCCAACCGCTTGCTGGGCCTTGAGAAGAGCAAGAGCGATTACATCGATTTTGCCGGCAAGCAAGTCGTCGTGCTGGGCGGCGGCGACACCGCGATGGACTGCGTGCGCACGGCAGTGCGCCAAGGTGCGACCCGTGTCATCTGCGCCTACCGCCGTGACGAGGAGAACATGCCAGGCTCCAAACGCGAGGTGAAAAACGCCCGCGAGGAAGGAGCCGAGTTCATGTTCAATTTGCAACCTGTGGGTGTGGAGTTGGACGCTCACGGCCGCGCCTGTGGCATCAAGGTAGTCAGCACCGAGCTGGGTGAGCCGGATGCCAATGGCCGCCGCAGCCCGGTGGTGGTAGCAGGCTCCGAGCAAGTGCTGGCAGCTGATGCCGTGGTGATGGCGTTTGGCTTCCAGCCCAGCCCCTCCCCCTGGATGGAGCAGCACGGCATCGGTCTTGACAGCCGCGGCCGCATTGAGGCGCCGGAAAAGAGCGAGTTTGCCTTCCAGACCAGCAATCCCAAGGTGTTTGCCGGTGGCGATGCCGTGCGCGGCTCCGATCTGGTGGTCACCGCCATCTATGAAGGTCGCAAGGCCGCCGAAGGGATCCTCGATTACCTCGGTTGCTAATGGGTGACCTGTTCACGATGTCAAAGGGGAGCCGCTGCGGCTCCCCTTTTTATTGCTATGTGTCGGCTCAGTGCATGCCAAACAGTCCCGGCAGGAACAGGCTGAGTGACGGCACATAAGTAACCGCAAGCAGCGAAACCAGCAGTACCAGGAAGAACGGCAGCATGGGACGGATCAGCGACTGGATTTTTACCCCCGACACCGAGCAGCCGACAAACAGGGCACTGCCCACCGGCGGCGTGCACAGACCGATACAGAGGTTAAACACCATCATGATGCCAAAGTGCACCGGGTTCATCCCAAGGTCAGTGACAATCGGCAGGAAGATCGGTGTGAAGATCAGCACCGCCGGCGTCATGTCCATAAAGATACCGACCACCAGCAGGATCACGTTGATGATAAGCAAAATCACAATCGGGTTATCCGATACCGCCATCAAACCGTCGCTGATGGTGTAGGGAATATCGGCGTTGGTCATGGCCCACGACATGCCGACCGAGATACCGATCAGCAGCAGCACGATGGCGGTGGTGATCACCGAGTCAAGCAGGATGCGCGGCAGATCGGCAAGCTTCACCTGACGATAGACCAGCACCGAGAGGATAAAGGTGTAGACCACGGCGATGGCCGACGCTTCGGTCGCGGTAAACACCCCGCCAAGGATACCGCCCATCACCACCACCACCAGCATCAGGCTGGGCAGTGCATCCCAGAACGATGTGAGCACCACGCGCAAGGTCGGCCGCTCAGCCACCGGATAACCACGGCGCTTGGCGATAATACCGCCCACCACCATCACCGACAGCCCCATCAGGATGCCCGGCACGTAGCCGGCCATAAACAGGGTCGCCACCGAAATACCGCCCGCAGTAAGGGCATAAATGATCAGCACGTTAGAGGGTGGGATCAGCAGCCCCGAGATGCAGGAGGTGACATTGATGGCCGCCGAGTAAGCCGGATCGTAACCCGCCTTTTTCTGCATCGGCGCCATGGTGCCACCCACCGCGACCGCAGCCGCCACCGCCGAGCCGGAGATGGAGCCAAACATCATATTGGCCATCACGTTGACATGACCGAGCGATCCCGGCATCCGCCCGACCAGCACTTGGGAGAAGTTGATAAGCCGCTGGGCGATACCGCCCGAGTTCATCAAGGAGCCCGCCAAAAAGAAAAACGGAATGGCCAGCAGGGAGAAGCTATCGAGGCCAGTTGCCATCTTCTGGCCAATCACGGCGAGGATGGTTTCGAGCGGCAGCATCATAACACCGGCGGCCAGGGTGGCCAGTCCGATGGAGAACGAGATCGGCACGCCGGCAAACACCAGCACAAAAAACGAGCCGAACATCACCAGAGCAATAGTCCAATCCATATCAGCGACCCCCCTTGGCGATAACGGCCGCGCTGTGGCTGCGAGTGAGCAGCTGCTCACTGACGGTCTGCAGCACAAACAGAACGCTGTAGTAACAGATAATCAGGCCGCTGAGCGGCAACACCACATAGACATAGGCCATCGGCATCTGCATCGCCGGTGACAGCTGACCGGTCGAGTAGACCTTGGTCACCAGCGTCAGTCCGCCCCACACCATGGCGCTAGCCGAAAACAGCAGCACGCAGGCGTCAACGAACAACAGATTCATCACCCGCCGCGCCCCTTTGAGATTGGCGGTAAACAAATCGATAGAGAGATGGCGACGCTGGCCGACGGCATAGGCGGCGCCAAGCAGGCCGACCCAGATCATGCTGAAACGGGCAATCTCGTCGGTCATGGTACTGGGCTTTTGCAGTACGTAGCGGCTAAACACCTGCCACACCACGCACACCACCAGCAACGCCATGACAGTGATGGTAAAACCGGCCAGCAGGCGGTCGATGGGTCTCTTGAATGTCTCGATATTCATGATCTCTTCCTTGTACAACAAAGGGCGGCCTTGGCCGCCCTTCTCTGCTCATCCATTACAGGGTGATGTTGGCGCCCGCCTCCTCCACCTTGGTGATCCAGGGGCCCTTGACCGGATCTTGTTTGAACTCGTCATACAGCGGCTTGAGTGCCTGGCGGAACGGCTCCTTATCCACATTGATAAAGGTTGCGCCCTGCTGCTCGGCCTGCTTTCTGGTTTCGCTCACTAGGCTGTTCCACATGGTCTCTTGCTCCTGCTCGGAAGCCTTCACCACCTTGGTCAGCGCATCACGCTGCTCTTGGGAGAGCTTGTTCCAGGTCTTGTCGGAGATGACCAGATAATCGGGCACGGCAGTGTGCTGGTTTTCGGTGTAGTACTTGGTCACTTCCACATGACGGGTCTGCACGAAGGACGGCTCGTTGTTCTCGGCGCCATCAATCACCCCTTGTTGCAGGGCGGTGTAAACCTCACCAAACGGAATCGACACCGGCGAGGCACCGAGCAGCTCGATGAACTTGATGGTGGTCGGGGTGGTGATCACGCGAATCTTCATCCCTTTCATGTCAGCCGGCGAGGTGATGGCTTTCTTGGCGTAGAAGCTGCGGGTCCCGCCCACATAGGCACCAATCGGGAAGAAGCCCTTGGACTTGGTCTCTTCCATCATCTGCTTGCCAATCTCGCCGTGAATGACGGCCTTGAAGTGCTCATCGTTTTTGAACAGGTACGGCAGGCTGAAAATGGAGTAAGCCGGGGTAAAGGCTTCCAGCTCGTTAGCCATAGCCTTGGTCATGTCGAGGGCACCGTTTTGCAGCAGCTCCAGCGTCTCACGCGGGCCACCCATCTGGCCGCCCGGATAGATGCGGATCTTCATCTTGCCACCGGTGGCATCGCTCAGATCCTTGGCCATCTTGACCCAGGTCTGGTGCACAACGTGGCTGGTGTCCAGATTGTGGGCCAGCTTGAGCGTGACGCTCTCCATGGCCTGAGCGGCAAAACCGGTCAGGGTGAGCGGCAGGGCAAACAGAACGCCGGCGGCAATCTTCTTCATATTCATGGATGTTCCCTCAACATGTTTGATCGTTTGACTGCTCGACAAATCACTAATCATCGATTGATTGGCACTATATCGATCCTGATGAAGGCGAAAGGTGAAAAAAGTCACAAACGACAAATAGCTGGAAACGTTGTTTTAATTTTCTAGATCTGCATCACCAAATTAAATAACGATGGATTATTTAAATCAGGTGACCACAGCGAGAAATGTGATCCGGCGCATTCTGGCGGAAAAACTGTCGTTGAGAGGAGACTTAATAGCAGCACAAACACGCGCTGTGATTGCATCGAGTCAGACAAGTGGGAATAATTCTCACTCTTATAAAAACAGGGAGTTCAGAACTGATGTTGAGTGTGAAATTGTTGAGCAAAGTGGTGGCCGCGCTGTCGCTGATGCTGTTGGCCGGTCTGGCCCAGGCCAAGCCGACCGAGCTGGTGGATGTGACCGGCCGCAAGGTGACCGTTGATCTGCCGGCCAAGCGCATCGTGCTGGGCTTTTATATCGAAGACTATTTTGCCGTGGGCGGTGACGCCGCTTATGACCGTCTGGCCGGGATGTCGCGTGGCTGGTTTGTAAAATCCCGTCCAGCCACCTGGGATCTCTATGTGGCGAAAAAGCCGCAACTGGCCAAGGTGCCGGATCTGGGTAGTGTGCAGGATCAGAGCTTCTCTATCGAAAAGACCCTGGCGGTGCGCCCTGATGTGGTGATTCTGGCCGACTGGCAATACAAGGCGCTGGCGCCGGATCTGCCGCGTCTGGAGCAGGCCGGCATTCCCATTGTGGTGATTGACTACAACGCTCAAACCCTCGAGCGCCATCTGGCCAGCACCCGCTTACTGGGCGAGATCACCGGTCAACCGGCGCGGGCCCAGCAGATTGCCGATGATTATCAGCATGTGGTGGATACCATTCAAAGCCGCATCGCCAAGGCGGGCCAACCGAAACCGCGCGTCTATATCGAACTCGGTGACAAGGGCCCGGCTGAATACAGCTACACCTACGGGAAAGACATGTGGGGCGCCATGGCTGCGCTGGCCGGTGGCGATAATATTGCCGCCCCGTTTGTCGATCGCTGGGGCCCGATTCACCCGGAGCAGCTGCTGGCCAGCAAGCCGCAGGTCATTCTGATGGCAGGTTATGAGAGCGTCACCAGTGCGGTGGCCATGCAGGTCGGGCAAGATATTGATGCGGCCAACGTGCTCACTCGCCTCAAGGGATTTACCCAGCGCCCGGGCTGGAGCGATCTGCCGGCAGTGCATGATGGCCGTGTCTATGCCGTCTATCACGGTGCGACCCGCAGCATCATGGATGCCGCCCTGCTGCAATTTATGGCCAAGGCGCTCTACCCTGCCCTGTTCAAGGATCTCGACCCCAAAGCCACCTACCTTGGTTTCTACCAGCGCTATCTGCCGATCCGTCCGCACGGCACCTTTATGCTGGGCTTAAACGGCAGCGACCAGATTTAAGCGACCACCAAACATGAGGGGAGGCACTGGCCTCCCCTTTTTGCATGGGGAGAGGGCTCTGAGTTTGCCGCCGTTGTCTGCTATCATGGCCCCATATACCCCAAGCGATTGAAAACACGAGGTAGATGATGAAAGTTGGGATTATCGGCGCCATGGAGCAAGAGGTTGCCCTGCTGCGCAGCCAGATGCTGGATCTGCAGACCCTCAAGGCCGGTGGCTGCGAGTTTTACAGCGGCAAGCTGGCCGGTCGCGATGTGGTGCTGACTCGCTCTGGTATCGGCAAGGTGGCGGCCAGTGTTGCCACGACCTTGCTTATCGAGAAATTTGCCCCCGACTGCATTATCAACACCGGCTCGGCCGGCGGTTTTGCTCAAGACCTGCACATCGGTGATGTGGTGATCGCCAGCGAAATGCGCTTTCACGATGTGGACGTGACCGCATTTGGCTATGAAGTGGGCCAGATGGCGCAGCAACCGGCCGCCTTCCCGTGCGACCCGCGCCTTATCACCGTGGCCGGTGATGCCATCCGCGAGCAAGGTAAGCATCAAACAAAAGTGGGCCTTATCTGTACCGGTGATCAGTTCATGTGCCAGCCCGATGCCATCGCCAAAGCCCGCGCCGATTTCCCGCTGATGCTGGCGGTTGAAATGGAAGGCGCGGCCATCGGTCAGGTGTGCCATATGTTCCAGGTGCCTTATCTGGTCGTGCGCGCCATGTCGGATATCGCCGGTAAAGAGCAGGTGGAATCGTTCGACGCGTTTATCGAGGTCGCTGGCGCTCACTCGGCTGAGGTAATCCTCGCCATGCTGGCCAAGCTGTGACCCTTCCCCCGCTCGATACCCTGACCGCCGCCCCGGCGGTCATTATGCTGGCGGCTGTGTTACTCGAAGCATTGCTGCCTTGCCCGCCGCGGCTGCGCCCATCGGCGCTGGTGCCGCTTTTGCAGCGGCTCGGTCATAAGGTCTGTCGCCCGGATGGCGGACAGACCGAGCAGTGGCGCTCGGGGCTGCTGATCATGCCGGTGATGTGGCTGCCTTGCGCCGCCCTGCTCTGGTCGGTGCGTAACCTGGCACTGAGCGAACCACTGTTCGATGTTCTGGTGTTGCTGCTACTGATCGAATCGCGCCCACTGCGTGAACTCGCCAGTGCGATTCGCCATCTGCTGGGTAGTGGCACCTTGCCGGTCGCCCGCTTGCAAGCCGGCCCCTGGCTCAAGCGCGAATGCCAGAGCCTCTCCGCCCTGGGCCTTGCCAAGGCGGTCACCGAGAGCTGCACCCTGCGGCTGGTCGGCCAATGGGTTGGTCCCCTGTTTGGATTTGCCCTGGCCGGGGTGCAAGGCGCCCTGCTGTGGCGTCTGGCGCAGCTGCTCAATCAGGCATTCAGCCCCAAATCGGCAACCTTTGCCCATTTTGGCCGTCCGGCCAGCGCGCTCTATCAAGCCTTGATGACGATTCCGGCTCTGCTACTGCTGCTCCCCTTGCTACTGCGCCAAGGGGCGCGAGCGCTAGCGCGCCAAGGATTGCAGTGGCCCTGGCCACTCGGTGGTGCCCTGCTGGGCGCCATGGCGCACACCCTCTCGGTACGCCTCGGTGGACCACGCTTGTATGGCGGTGACAAGCAGCGCTGGGTGGTGCTTGATGGCGGTCATGAGCCCGATGGCCACACTCCGGCCCGCGCGCTGGCGCGACTGCAATTTATCACCTGGTGCTGGCTGGGCCTTGGTATCATCGCCACGCTGGCGGGGTGGGCTGGTGTTGTCTAAATACTGGCTGTGGCTTCTGCTGCTCGCCGCGCCGGTGTTAGCGACACCGCAGCGCCTTATCACGCTCACCCCTCACCTGACCGAGCTGGTTTACGCCATTGGCGCCGGAGATCGGTTAGTCGCGACCGACGATTGGTCCGATTACCCGCCCGAGGTCAAACGCCTGCCCAAGGTGGCCAATTTTCGCAGCATCAACAGCGAAGCACTGTTGGCCCAGCGGCCCGATCTGATCCTGGCCTGGCGCTCGGTGCAATCCTCCATGCTCTCTTCGGTGACAGTGCTCGGTGTGCCGGTCTTTTACTCCGACCCAACCCGGTTTGAGTCACTGGCCGATGAAATGCGGGCACTGGGTAAACAGCTTGATGTCGAAACCCAGGCTAACCAGGCTGCCGATGCGTTTTTGGCGCGCCTTGCCAGCTTGCGTCAGCGTTATGGCCACCACGCAGGCCCCAAGGTTCGGGTGTTTTATCAGCTCTGGTATCCCCCCCTGACCAGCGCCAGTGGCGTGGCCTGGGCTGCGCAAGCCATTGAGTTATGCGGCGGCGAGAACATCATGGCCAACTCGTCAGCCCCTTACCCCCAGGTGGGGATGGAGGAGGTGCTGGCCCGCAATCCCCAGCTGATCCTGGCCGGGACCCACCATTCTGAGGAGTTGGATCACTGGCGCAAGTGGCCTAACCTCGATGCAGTCAAACAGCACCATCTGGTGCTCATCAACCCTGATGAGCTGCATCGTTTCACCCCCAGGGCGCTCAATGCGGTAGAGGCGATCTGCAAGGCGATCGATGCGGTTCGACACCGCTGACAAGGAGTCGCCATGCGTCCTGCCTTGCTGTTTGCCCTGCTGACCGGCGGGTCGGCCTTGTCTCTGCCCGCACTGGCGGCCCTGCCCATCGACCGCGACACCCTGCAAGGCTGGCTGCAACGAGACACCTCGCCGCTGCTGCTTGATCTGCGCAGCCGCAGCGAATACGACAGTGGCCACCTGCCGGGCGCCCGCCCACTCAGCGGTCCACTGCCGGTCACTGACGCCCTCAAAGGCATGCAGCAGCGCCCTGTGGTGCTCTACCACAGCCGGGATCAGGCACTCGATGGCATGGAAGAGAGTCTGGAGCGAGCCGGATTCGAGAAGGTGTACCACCTGCACGGTGGCTGGCAATCCTGGCTGGCCGCCGATCTGCCTGTTGAACACTTTCGTTGATGTAACGAAGATTTGATTGAAATCATCAAAAAAGTGTTAAAGATCCCATTTCAAGTTGCAAATATTGGCAGCGGCCGTCGCCTCCCCTACAATCGCAGCCCCTTCGTTGTCTCTTGCAGGGTTTCGTGATGACAAACCTGGTTGATCAGTGGGTATATGTGTGTGACATGTTCGGAACCGCCGTGTTCGCCTTTTCTGGGGTGCTGGTAGCGGGCCGACTGCGTATGGACGGCTTTGGCGTTCTGGTGCTGGCCGCAGTGACCGCCATCGGCGGTGGCACCATTCGTGACATGATCCTCGGCGCAACCCCGGTGTTCTGGGTGCGCGATCCGCTCTATATCTGGAATATCCTTGCTACGGCCCTGTTTGGCATGTGGCTGGTGCGGCTGCCGCGCCGTCTGCCCTGGTATGTATTGCCGGTCGCTGACGCCTTTGGTCTGGCGCTGTTTACGGTGATCGGCGCCCAAAAGGCGCTGGCCTTTGGCACCTCGGGCCTGATTGCCGTGCTGATGGGCACCATGACCGGTGTGGCGGGAGGCATGATCCGCGACGTGCTGGCCCGTGAAGTGCCGATGGTGCTGCAAAAAGAGATCTATGCCACCGCCTGCATCCTCGGCGGCATTCTCTATACCCTGTCGCTCGAAGCCGGTCTGGATCGCATTACCGCCATGCTAATCTGCATGGTCAGCGTGTTCGGCCTGCGGGTCGCTGCCATCTATTGGCACCTCTCGCTGCCTACTTTTACCTTGGAAGGACGGCGCGCCCACTGATCCACTTGGGAACCAAACCGCAGGATGACTGTCTTAACCGATAGTTATCACAATCCTGCGGTTTCGATGCACAAGCTTCTTCTGTCACTTCTGCTGTTTGTTTCGCAAGTCACCCATGCGACTGACTCCCCTCTGATCGGCCGGTTGGCCTCTACTCCGGTTCAGCCCTTTAACCAGCAGATCCGCACTGCCCAGAGCCAGCCCTGGGTGATGGATTATCGCCAAGTGGCGCGCCGCTTTATCGGCCAGAGCATCCCCGATGCACAGATCCAAAGCCAGCCGCTTGGCAGCGATATGGTGCTGACCATTACGCTGGCCGGTACGCAGGGAGAGCGTCTTTACCTGCTCACCCTCTACCGGCAAAACCGGCTGTGGCTGCTGCGCCATGCCGAAACCGGCTGGCTCTGCCAGGATGAGCCGGCCTACCGACCCTTCCCCTGTCCACCAGCGCCTAGCGCCAGACGATAAAAAAACCGGCCATGGTGGCCGGTTTTTTAAGCAGAGCGTCGGTTACGGACGGTAGACCTTGACGTTGTCAAAGCCCTTCTCTTTGAGATAGAGCGCCTGCAGTTTGCTCATGACGCCACGGTCGCAATAGAGCAGGTAAGTCTTGTCACGGGGCAGATCGCCAAAGGCGGTGGCGAGCTTGAAGAACGGAATATGCAGCACCTCGCGTCCTTCTACCAGCAGCGGATTGTCATCGCGCTCATCGACCGAGCGGATATCAAGGATCACTTCGTTCTCGCTGGTCTCGGCGGTGGTCTCCACTTCCTGCACCTGCTCGGCGGTCTCTTCACCGATACGGCGGATATCGAGATAACGCGCTTCGTCCACCACCTTGTCGAGAATGGCGAAATCAAAGTTCTGCTCTTCGGCTTCGATGCGGGCCAGATCCGCCTTCACTGTGGGCTTCTTGGAAATCACACCGCAATACTCCGGCATGGTTTCAGCAAACTCCAGCGTGCCGATCTGGCGCGACAGGTTCATGATGTCCGGCTTATCCCAGGTGATCAGCGGGCGCAGGATCACCTTGTCGGTCACCCTGTCAATCACGTTGAGGTTGGTCAGGGTCTGGCTCGACACCTGACCGACACACTCACCGGTCACCAGTGCCGGGATCTGGAAGCGGTCGGCAATGTTGGCCGCAGCACGCATCATCATGCGCTTGAGCACCACGCCCATCTGACCGTTGTCGATCTTCTCCAGGATCTCGGCCACCACCGGCTCGAAATCGACCGCAGTAAAACGCACCCGGTGGGATGAGCCAAAGCGGCTCCACAGGTGATAGGCCACCTGCTTGACACCAATCTCATGGGCCGCGCCGCCGAGATTAAAGAAGCAGTAATGTACGCGGCAGCCGCGCTTGATGAACTGATAAGACGCAACGCCCGAGTCAAAGCCGCCGGAGAGCAGGCTCAGCACATCTTCCTGCGTGGCAATCGGCATCCCGCCCAGGCCGTGGTGAATGGCACTGACGATAAAGAGCTCTTCGCCGTCGATCTCGAGGTTAATCTGCACATCAGGGTTTTTCAGGCGCACGCCAGCACTGTCACAGTGTTGGTTCAGACCGCCGCCCACATAACGCTCAATCTCGAGCGAGGAGAACTCGTGCTTACCGTGGCGCTTGGCGCGAACGCAGAAGGTCTTGCCTGCCAGTTTGTCGCCCCACACGGCTTTGACCTGCTCGAAGATATCGTGCAGATCAGTAAATTTGCTGGCTTGCACCTCGAGAAACGCCTGAATACCGGGGATGCAGGCGAGCGCCTCGATGGTCTGCTCGAGGAACTGATCGTTGCGCGAACTCACCACCAGCTTGTCCCAATCCATGCGCACCCGGGCATCGTCGTCGAAACGGCGCAGCACATTGCGGATGTTGCCCTGCAGGATCTTGATAAAGCGCTGGCGTACCGACTTGCTTTTGATGGTGATTTCCGGGAACAGCTTGATGATGAACTTCATGGGTAAACTCGGGTGAGCTGAAACAAGGGCGCGGATTATAGCAAACCTGTTCCCGCTGACATAGTGACGGTGTGGATATTATCTCACCAGCGAGGGTTCATTCTGAGTGATGTTCGCTCACAATACCCCTGGAAGGACCCATCAGGGATGATCACATGCACAAATACGTTTGCCATCACGTCCTGGGTTGGGCGCGCGCCGGCAATTTGCGAGCCTGCCAGCGAGCCGCTATAGTGCGGGCCTCGCGCAGCAACCGATCACCGTCATGAAGACCTTTATCTACTATCCGGGCATGGAAGTTCGGGACGAGCTTTGGCTGAAATTTGCCCTGCTCTGGCTAGAGCAGCTCGCCTTTGTCTTCACTGTCAGTGAAAAAAGCGGGCTGCTTGGCGCCCTCGGTACCCTGGGCGAGCAGAGCGACCTGCTGGCGCCGCCCCCCAGTGCGCCGTTTTTTGGTAGCGTGACGCCTGGCGTATTGACCCAACTCTCCAGCCTGCTGGCCCCCGATTTCGTCCGCCATAAGGTCTATGGCAACCGCGAGCTTATCCATCGCTGGCGCGAGGGGCGCAACCATGACTGCTTTTGCCCCGAGCAGGCCGGTCTTGAGGCGTTGCACCGTTTTTGTATCGAGCACGGGTTTGCCACGCCCGTTCCGGGGGGCCTCTTGATGGCGCGCCGGCTGGCTAATCTGCTGTCAATGCGCCTGGCCCGCGACTGGGCACTGGCCAATGGCGGCGTGCTTATCACCGATCACGACTACCTCGACCGGCTGTTGCACCTGCTGGAATCACGCTATCACCATCGTGGTGGGCAGGACTGTTTTCTTGTCGAGATTGGCCTGCCGGTCCCGCGCGAGCTGGCGCAACTGCCGGTCGATGAACTGCTCAATCTTCGCCGCAGGCAGGGCTATCGCAGCGCACTCTCCCACTTTCACCAGACCCTCGAAGCGCTGCTTGATATGCTCGACTCGGGCTACCCGGACGTGGGATTGCTGGAGCACTTTCTGACCGCCCGCGCCACCTTGGCCGCCTTTATGGGACCGGACGCGGTGCAGATCCCCCTGTGCCTCTCGGCCAGCACACGGCTAGCGGCCATGCCGATGATCCATGCCCTGCGCGATTATCGCGGTCCCCATTGTGACGGGCTCACCACCTTGCAGTTTCAACCGGTGAAAAAGAGCCATTTTCTGCACCAGCGCAGCCGCCACGGTTTTACTCGCCTTGGTAATCTGCGCCAGCAGGGATAAGTGCCCGGCGTCTTCGCATCCGACATCCCGTTCACTGCCCCAAAAAAAAAAACGGGGCGGCCCATGTCGCCCCACTGCATTGTCTATACGCTTTGTTGCCCGATTGCCTTACTCGGCGGTGGCCATCTGCCAGGTTTTAAAGCCACCGGAGAGGTTTTTCGCCTTAAAGCCATGCTGCACCAGCATGCGGGTGGCCACATGACCCCGTAGCCCCACCTGACAACTGATGATGAGCTCTTTATCTTTGGGCAGCTCGCCAAGGCGGCCGCGCAGCTCATCGAGGGGAATATTTATGGCTCCGGGAATACGCCCCAGTTTTTCCAGCTCGCCGGGGTTGCGCACATCCAGCACCAGCTGATCGGGGCGCAGTGCTTGCACGTCGCTAACGTGACACACTGGGGAGTCCCCCTTCAGATGATTACTCGCCACAAAGCCGGCCATGTTGATGACGTCCTTGGCCGAGCCAAAGGGCGGCGCGTAGGTGAGCTCCAAATCCTGCAGCTGATAGACCGTCATGCCAGCGCGCTGGGCCACCGCCAAGACGTCGATCCGCTTGTCGATGCCATCTTTGCCCACCGCTTGAGCCCCCAGGATCCGGCCATCCGGAGCAAACAGCAGCTTGAGGCTGACCGGCTGCGCCCCAGGGTAGTAACCGGCGTGACTGCCCGGATGGACATAAACCTTTTCATAGGCCATACCGAGCTGACGCAGCCGCTTTTCGTTAAGTCCGGTGCAGGCTACCGCCAAGTCAAACACCTTGCAGATCGCCGTCCCCTGCGTCTTGTGATACTGCTCGCTGCGCCCCAGCATATTGTCAGCCGCGATCCGCCCCTGCCGGTTAGCCGGGCCAGCCAGCGGCACCAGAGCCGGCTCGCCGGTGACAAAATCGAGCTCTTCAATGGCATCACCCACCGCGAAAATATCCGGATCCGAGGTGCGCATGTCGGCATCGACCTTGATGCCACCGCGCGGTCCAAGTTCAAGCCCGGCCTTTGATGCAAGCAGGGTCTCGGGTTTCACACCAATGGCCAGGATGATCAGGCCCGTATCAAGGGTCGAGCCATCCCCCAGATGTAACCGCAGGCCAGCCGGTTCGATATGCTCAATGGCATTGAGACCGGTGCGAAGCCGCAGACTGACCCCGGCTTCGCGGATGCGGGCATGCAGCATGGCGGCCATCTCCCGATCCACTGGCGCCATCACCTGATCAGAAAGCTCCAGCAAGGTGACCGGCAAGCCGCGCTGATGCAGCGCCTCCATCATCTCGAGGCCGATAAAACCGCCGCCGACGACCGTGACATGCTCTGGCCGGTTGTGCGCCAGCGCGGCCAGAATGCGGTCCATGTCGGGAATATTGCGCAGCGTCAGCACCCCCGGTGCATCGATGCCCGGCAATGGCGGGCGAACTGGTGCTGCACCAGGGCTTAGCAGCAGCTTGTCGTAGTGCTCCTGATACTCTTCACCGCGCGCCAGATCGCGCACCCGAATCGTGCGGGCAGCCCGGTCAATGGCGACGACGTCACTGAACACCCGCACCTCGACGTTGAAACGGCGCTTGAAGCTCTGGGGGGTTTGCAACAGGAGGGCATCGCGCGACGGGATATCGCCGCCGATGTGATAAGGCAGGCCGCAGTTGGCAAAGCTGATAAATTCACCGCGTTCAAACACAATGATCTCGGCATGCTCGTCCATACGACGAGCCCGGGCCGCGGCCGAAGCACCGCCGGCCACACCACCGACAATCAGGATCCGCGTCATGATAAAGCCTCCGTTTCCATAGGGTTGCAATAAATTAGATCTTTCTAATTTACATTTCAACGAAATTTCGTTTCCACATCATTTGGAGTATTCTGACTCTCTGGAATGTCAACAGGATGTTATCTGGCCCATGTCCTCCACCGCCCTGAGTGTGCTCACACCCCTGCGCCCCATGCCACTGTTCTTTCGCCTGGATATGCGAAGCCAGCGACTGGTGGCACTGACCGATGTGATGCAGACGCCGCTCTACTGGCTCGATGAACCGCGCCAGCCTTGGCCGGCCCAGTTGCCGCAGGTGTTGCGTGAACCCATTGAAGCCCAGCTTTACAGTGGCAGTGGCGGTCAGCTACGCATCCAGGCCCTGGGCCGTGAATGGCTGGTGTCGCTCTCCCCCGAGCAGGGCAACTTTTGGCTGGTCTGCCTGCAGCAAAGCCGCCACCTCGAGCCGCCCGACCTCGCTCTGCTGCTACCCAAACTCGGCCAACTGGCCAGCCGTGGTCAGCAGGCCGCCATGTTGGCGGCCCTGCGTGATGGTGCAGAGGCCGACCGCTTGATCGTCTGGCATTTCGACGACGGCGACCTATTGACCCCTATCTATCAGCTGGGCGTCAAGGGTGCCCTGTTCCCATTCAAGGGGGATAGCCGCTACCTGCGCACCTTGCGCAGCCGCGGCTCGCTCAGTTTTTCCGAGTGCACGCACCAGCCAATGCTGGCGCAGCACACCTATCTTGCCGGGCACGGCGTTTGTTCGCGCCTTGATGCGGCCCTCAAAGAGGGCGAGCGCTTACTGGGCATGGTATCCCTCGAATACCTCACACCCATGCCGATAAGCGACGATTTGCTGCAGCTGGCACGTTACTGCGCTCAGCAGCTGGGACAATGGCAACCGGCCAGCGAGTCGCAGCCCAACCCGGTAGAAGAGCCGAGTGCAGATTGTCCACTGCTCTACAGCACCGGCATCGACTACTGCCGTAACCTGCTCGGTTGGTGTCAACGCCAGGCCAAGGTACAAAGCGGCTGGGTGGGTGAATACCAGGTGCGCCATGACACGCTCTGGATCATCCCGCGCTACATGGAGATGGATGGTGAGCCGCAACCGGCGCCACCGATGGCATTAGAGCCCGGCCCCTCTCAGGAGGTCCTTGATGCCGGCCAAGCCCTTTATATCGACAATATCGCCAGCCGCTATCCGCAGGCGCACAAATTGAACGCCACCGGGGCCGCCGCCTATTTGGGGGTGCCACTCAAAGCGCCCGATGGCCGGGTCATGGGGCAGATCACCCTGTTGCTGGCCGAGCCGCTCGACGAGCCGCTGCCGCTGATGGATCGCCTGATTGAGCTTGGCCCCCGCACCGCCATCGAAATTGAGCGACTGGCCAACGAAGATGCTCTGCGCCTGGCGGAGGTGGCCTTTGAAACCTATGAGGCACTGCTGGTCTGTGACATGCGCGGTGAAGTGCTCAAGGTCAACCGCGCCTTTACCCGTATCAGTGGCTTTACGCCGGGCGATGTGTTGTGGCAGCCGGTCAGACGGCTGCGCCCGAGCTACTACGGTGATGACCTGCCCAGCCGCATCGAAGGAGCGGTGCTAACCCAAGGCTACTGGCGCGGTGAAGAGCAGTGTCTTAACAAAGAGGGACGCCTGTTTCCGGTGCGACTGCAAGTCAGCGGCGTCTTCTCGCCACTGGGCAATCTCACCCACTATGTGTGCAGTTTCACCGACATCACCCAGGAGCGTGAAGCGCAGCAATATATCCAGCGTCTGGCTTACTTTGATGAGCTGACCGGGCTCAGTAACCGCAGCAGCATGCTGGCCAGTCTCAAGAGCGCCCTGCAAGGCCAAGATGGTCAGTGGGGGGCACTGCTGCATCTGGATCTCGACAACTTCAAGGCGATCAACGACTCTCTTGGCCACAAGGCGGGCGATGAACTGCTCAAGGCCGTGGTAGAGCGCCTGCACAGCCTGCCACAAGAAAATCTGGTGCTTGGCAGAAGCTCGGGGGACGAGTTCTTGCTGCTGTTTACCGCGCTGGGGAACGGGTTGGTCACGGCCAAGATTCTGGCCGAGCACTTTACCCGCGAGGTGATCGGACTGTTTCGTCAGCCTTTTACTATCGCCGAGAACAAACTGCACTGCTCGGCCAGCATTGGTGTGAGCCTGTTCAGTGCCGGCGAGCTCGACTATTTGACCGTCTTGCAGCAGGCCGACACGGCTTCACATATGGCCAAGCGAACCGGCCAGGGCCAGTTTGCTTTCTTCACGCCGCGCATGGCCGAGCAGGAAAAAAGCCGCCTTGCCATCAACAACCAGCTGCGCGATGCCCTGCGCCATGATGAGTTTTTGCTGCATTTTCAGCCTCAGTTCCGTGTCGATAGCGGGGCGCTGAGCGGGGTTGAAGCACTGCTACGCTGGCAGCGGCCCGATGGCAGTATGATTCCGCCCGGCGAATTTATTCCGGTGGCCGAAGAGAGCGGTCTTATCGAAGATTTGGGCTTTTGGGTGCTGAAAAGCGCCTGTGCCCAATTTGCCCACTGGCTCAGTCGCGGCATCGAGATCCCCCAGCTGTCGGTTAACGTCAGTGCCCGCCAGTTCCATAATCCCTCGTTCCTGACCCAGGTAGAGTACGTGCTGCGCGACACCGGACTGCCACCCTCGCGCCTGATGCTGGAAATCACCGAGTCGGTGATCCTTGAGCAGCGCGAAGAGGGGATTACCCGGATGAACCGACTCAAAGAGCTTGGTGTACTGCTCTCGATTGACGATTTTGGCACCGGCTACTCGTCGCTGGCTTATCTGCGCGATCTGCCCGCCGATGAGGTCAAGCTCGATCGCACTTTTATCCAGACACTGGCTCACAGCGTGCAAGACCGGGCACTGGTGCGCGCCATCGTCGAGCTCTCAAGGGTGTTCCACTTCACCGTGATTGCCGAAGGGGTGGAAGAAGAGGCCCAACTGCGGGTGCTCGGCGAAATCGGGTGCCAGCACTTTCAGGGGTTCTTGCGCTGTCGCCCGCTACCGGTTCGCGCCCTTGAGGAGTACCTCGGTATCGAGGCCACGGGTGATCGCAATCCGGTTTTGCCCTAAAATGGCAGGCAAAATGAATATCTGGAGCTCACTATGTCTGTGATTGGTCGGATCCACTCAGTGGAGACCTGCGGTACTGTCGACGGACCCGGGATCCGTTTCATCGTCTTTTTGCAGGGCTGCCTGATGCGCTGCAAGTATTGCCACAACCGCGACACCTGGGACACCGATGGTGGCCGCGAAGTGACCGTACCCGAGCTGATGAAAGACATCACCAGCTATCGCCACTTTATTAATGCCTCGGGCGGTGGGGTGACCGCCTCCGGGGGCGAGGCCATGCTGCAACAGGCCTTTGTCGCCGAGCTGTTTGCCGCCTGTAAGGCTGAAGGTATTCATACCTGCCTTGATACAAACGGCTTTGTGCGCAACTACGACGCGCAGCTCGACGCCGTGTTGGCCGTGACCGATCTGGTCCTGCTCGACATCAAGCAGATCAACGACGACAAGCATATTCCGCTGACCCACGTCAGTAATCGCTACACCCTCGAGTTCGCCCGTCATCTAGCCCGCCTTGGCAAGAAGATGTGGATTCGTTACGTGGTGGTGCCCACCTGGACCGACGATGACGAGAGCGCCGAAGGACTGGGCCGCTTTATCGCCGAGTTGGGCGATTGCGTCGAAAAAATTGAGTTGCTGCCCTACCATGAACTGGGCAAGCACAAGTGGGAAGTGCTGGGCGATACCTATGAACTCGGTGAAATCCATCCGCCTAAAAAAGATACCATGGAGCGGATCAAAGGGATCTTGAGTCAGTATCACCCCAACGTGAAATATTAAGTTGCGTGCGCCCAAGGGCGCACGTTTCGTTTCTAGCGAGGGAGACAGGCATGGATGCCAGCCACCGAGCCCCATTGACCAGCGACGTGCTCATCACTGATGGTGAGCTGGCGGCACTGCTGCTGGGCGCCCTGTTTATCCTGCTTAGCCAGCGGCGCAGTCAGTGGCAGCAACTGCTCACCACTGCCCTTTATCAGCGCCTGCTGCTGGGCTCTGCCCTTTGCTTGGTACCGCTGTGGCTGCTGCGCGCCGGGCTGCACGATGGGCTCACTGTCCACTTTCTTGGGATCACCCCCCTCACCCTGCTGCTGGGCTGGCGCCTGGCGCTGGTGGCCGCGACCTTGCCGCTGCTGATGCTGTGCGCGTTTGCCATCGACAACGGATCACTGCTCGGCAGCACGCTGCTCTTTACCATCCTGCTGCCCGTGCTGGTGAGTGAAGGCGTGCGCATGGCCAGCCGCCGCTGGCTCACCCGCCATCTGTTTGTCTATCTGTTTGTCGTGGCCTTTCTTGGCGGTGCGCTCACTATGGCGGTCCATGTGCTCACGACTGCGGGTTGGATGCTGTGGCAAGCGCACTACAGCTGGCAGATTGTCAGCGATCACTATCTGGCCATCCTGCCGCTGCTGCTGTTTCCCGAAGCCTTGCTCAGTGGCATGAGCACCACGCTGCTGGTGGTCTATCGCCCACACTGGGTAGCGACCTTCTATGATCGGGAATATCTGGGACCGTGATGGTTTATCCAGACTCATGGTTGTCTGCTGCCACACCATTGCCTATCGTATGCGCTTTTGTTGGCAGGATCAGGCGCCAGCGCAGCAGGTGTCTCCCACCCATTGCCGCGAACCTGATATGCTGCCCCGTCACCAACCTTGTGATCACGCGAAGAGATTCAGCATGAACATCATCAACACCGCCATTGCAGGCGTTTTTATCATCGAGCCGAAGGTCTTTGGCGACGAACGCGGCTTTTTCTTCGAGAGCTTTAACCAGCAGCGTTTTGAGGCCGCCGTCGGCGCACCGGTCAACTTTGTGCAGGACAACCACTCCAAGTCGGCCAAGGGGGTACTGCGCGGTCTGCACTATCAGCTGGCGCCCCACGCTCAGGGCAAGCTGGTGCGCTGCGTAGCTGGCGAGGTGTATGATGTGGCCGTGGATATTCGCAAAGACAGCCCCACCTTTGGCCAGTGGGTCGGCGTTCACTTAAGTGGCGACAACAAGCGCCAACTGTGGATCCCGGCCGGGCTCGCCCACGGTTTTGTGACCTTGAGCGAGCACGCCGAGTTTCTCTACAAAACCACCGATTACTATGCGCCGCAGAGCGAGCGCAGCATCGCCTGGAACGATCCGGCGATTGGCATTGAGTGGCCAGCCATGGATGCGCCGCTGCTGCTCTCGGAAAAGGATCGGCTGGCGGTGCGCCTGCAGGACGCCGAGCTGGTGTGACCCGCTGGGTTAAACGCCGATAAACCAAGGCCATCCCGAGGGATGGCCTTGTTGATTTTACGCAGCACTCACACGGTGCGCGGCTTGAGGTGGGCGTGCCAGCGTTTTTCGAGTTTGCGAAACAGCCAGACAATCACAAAGGTGATCAGCATGTAGAGCATGCCGGCGGTGAGGAATGCTTCAAACGGGCTGTAGTAGCGGGCATTAATAATGCGCGCCGCACCGGTCAAATCAACGATGGTGATAATGCCTGCCACCGCCGAGCCCTGCAGCATAAAGATCACCTCGTTGCTGTAGGCCGGCAGCGCACGGCGAAACGAGTTGGGCAGGATGATGCGAGTCAGGCATTGCCAGCGGCTCATACCAAACGCCAGCGCCGCCTCAATCTGCCCTTTGGGCATGTTGTGCACCGCGCCGCGCACAATCTCGGCGGTGTAGGCACCGGTATTTAACGTAAAGGCCAGTAGTGCGCAGAACCAGGCTTGGGAGAAGAGATCCCAGGCGATGCTTTGACGCAGCCAGGGCCACTGGGAAGCGCCGTAATAGATGATAAACAGCTGCACGAGCAGCGGCGTGCCGCGAAAGAAGTAGATATAGGCCCAGATCGGAAAGCGGATAAACCAGTTACGGCTGGTGCGCAGCACACCAAGGGGCACCGCCAGCAACAGGCCAAAGATGAGCGAGACCAGCACCAGCCAGACGGTGGTGTAAAACCCCTCCCAGTAGGTCGGCCACTCCTTGAGAATGATCGAAAAGTCCATGGGTTACCTCGCCTTGATGGAGTAGTGGCGCTCGGCCCACTTAAGCAGTGAGGTAGAGACCGCGGTAAAGACCAGGAAGATGAGTGCTACCGCCATATAGAAGGTAAATGGCAGTTGGGTCGAGCCGGCAGCAAGCGACGCCTTGCGCACCATGTCATCCAGACCGATGACCGACACCAAGGCTGTGGTTTTTAACAGCACCAGCCAGTTGTTGCCAAAGCCCGGCAGGGCATGGCGCATCATCTGCGGAAACAGAATGCGCACAAATACCTGAACCGGCCGCATGCCAAAAGCGCGAGCTGCTTCCAGCTCACCTTTGTCCACCGCCAAGATAGCGCCACGGAAGGTCTCGGCCATGTAGGCGCCGAAGATAAAACCGATGGTCGCCACACCGGCCGCAAAGGGGCTGATGTCGATGTAATCGGGAACCAGTGACACCCACTCTTGATCCGGATTGCTCTGGGTCAGCCAGGCGTTGTACGTCTCGTTAATCCAGCCAAGCGCGTTGTTGATGAGCAACTGGCCACCAAAGTAGAGCAGCATCATCAACACCAGATCGGGAATGCCACGAATAATGGTGGTGTAGAGATCCGCCAGCGAGCGGGCAACACGATAAGGGGAGAGCTTGGCCAGTGCACCCAGCATACCGAGCAACATCGCCAGCAGCAGCGAGAAGATCGCCACCTGCAGTGTGATGCCGGCCCCTTCGAGCAGTGAACCTTCGTAGCCTTTCAAATCGAACATGGGCAACTCCATTGAATTCGGGCCCAAAACGGGCCCGAATCGCATGCAGAGCAGAGCGGCTTAGTTGCCGTAGACATCAAACTTAAAATACTTGTCATTGATTTCTTTGTACTTGCCATTGGCACGCAAGGCCAGGATGGCCTTGTTGAACTGCTCTTTCAGATCCTTGTCGGCTTTGCGCACGGCAATACCGGCACCTTCACCAAACCACTTGGGATCGGAGAGCTTGGGACCGACGAAGGCATAAGCATCACCGCCCTCTTTCTGGAACAGGCCGCTTTCCAGCGCAGCAGAATCAGCCAGCACATAGTTCAGACGACCCGCCTTCAGATCGAGGTAGGCCTCGTCATAGGTGCCGTAGCGCTTGATGGTCGCGTTCGGGAAGTTGTCGGTGATGTAGGAATCCATTGAGGTGGCGCGTTGCACACCCACCACTTTGCCATTCATAAACTCTTTGTCGAGTTTCAGCTCAGTGCCCTTCTTGGCGGCAAAGCTGGCCGGAACGTGTTGATACTTCTGGCTGAAATCGACCTTTTGCTTACGCTCTTCGGTGATGTCCATGGTCGCGATGATGGCATCGAACTTACGCGACATCAGCGCCGGGATCATGCCGTCCCAATCTTGCTTGACCAGGGTGCACTTGGCTTTCATCTCGGCGCACAGGGCATTGGCCATATCGATATCAAAGCCCTTAACCTCGCCGCTTGGCTCGGTCCAGGAGAAGGGGGGATAGGCGCCTTCAACACCGATACGAATCTGCTTCCACTCCTTGGCCATGACGCTGGTGGAGCTCATCACGGCCAGCACTGCGGCAGCCAGAACCATTTTTTTCATCATTTTCTCTCCTTGATGCAACGCGATTCCATCAGTAGATGGAGGATATGAACTGCTTGAAGCGCTCGGACCTGGGATTGGCAAAGATCTCTTTCGGATCGCCTTCTTCTTCTACCTTGCCCTGATGCAGGAACATCACTTTGTTGGAAACGTCACGGGCAAACGCCATTTCGTGAGTCACGACCAGCATGGTGCGGCCCTCTTCGGCCAGCTCGCGCATGACACCCAGCACCTCACCCACCAGCTCGGGGTCAAGGGCCGAGGTCGGCTCATCAAACAGCATCACCTCTGGATCAACTGCCAGGGCGCGGGCAATGGCGGCACGCTGCTGCTGACCACCGGAGAGGTGGCCCGGATAGTAATCCCGGCGCTCCCACAGACCCACCCGGTTGAGCAGATGCTCTGCCTTGGCAATGGCTTCGGCACGGGGCACCTTGAGCACCTGAATGGGGACTTCGATGATGTTTTGCATGATGGTCATGTGCGACCAGAGATTGAAACTTTGAAACACCATGGCCAGCTTGCTGCGAATACGCTCAACCTGGCGCATCTCTTCGGGAACGCGCTCGCCGCTACGTCCCTGTTTCATGCGGATCAGTTCGCCATGCAGCGCCACGCTGCCGGAAGACGGAGTTTCAAGCAGATTGATGCAGCGCAGAAAGGTCGATTTACCCGAGCCGGAGGAGCCGACCAGAGAGATCACGTCCCCCTTGCGAGCGGTCAGGTTGATCCCCTTGAGCACCTCGTGGGAACCAAAATATTTGTGCAGATCACGGACTTCCAGTGCGGCGACTTCGCTCATCCATTACAACCTTGTGTTGTCTATCCCTGAGATGGCCATCCTGGCCGACACAACGCGCGCAAAAGTTAACATTTACGCAACGATGTGGCACCTTCTGCGAAAGTATCATCGGGATGCTGAAAATACAACATTTCCCGCCTCTCTCCAGGGTTTTTGCCCGGACCGGCAGGACATTTCCAGAATTAAAATCGAAAAACGTGCATAAAAACACTATTGCCCGAGCGGAGAAAGGCGCGGATCATCCTTGCAGAATGCCATATTTTTCAAGGAAGAAAAGCATCCAACAGGGAAAAACACTGCTTTTCATGAAAATTCACGCTGGTCCCGACCGGATATGACTCATCATGACACAAGGGCGGGGTCGAATGAATATTCAGAGCCCTCACCACGGGTCAATGACCAATTGGGTTGCCTCTGTGGCGCTGGCACGGCAGGATAGGCACACCTGTCACCACCGCACCCCATGCCCGCTTGCCATGCTGTTTGATGCCCTGTTGATCCTGTTTCCCCTGTTTCTCGGATACCTGATCCCTCTCTCCTCCCCCCCACTTTTGAAGCTGATCAACCAGTTGCTGGGCAAGTTGGTCTACCTGATCCTGGCCCTGATGGGGGTGGGACTGGCCAATGTAGAAGGGCTATTTGCGCAACTTGCCACGCTTGGGCGCATCAGTGGAACCTTGCTCGGCTGCATCAGTGTCGCCAACCTGCTCGCGCTATGGTGGCTCGATCAGCGCCGTCGTCATACCCACAGCGTCACGTCACTACCCGCCCCCAGCAAATGGCGAATGATGGCCGAATCGATGAAGCTCGCACTGGTGGTGATCGCCGGCTTTGCGCTTGGCAGCCAGTTTGCCGCCGTGCGGGCCTTGCCAGTTGACCGCTTCAGTGAATGGGCCTTGATGCTACTGCTGCTGCTTATAGGTATCCAAATGAGAAACTTCGGCATGAGCCTGCGCCAAATTCTGCTCAACCGCTGGGGCCTGCAGATTGCCCTGTGTGTGTTACTCAGCAGTTGGGCCGGCGCCCTGGTTGCCAGCCTGCTGCTACCGCTCTCGGCCACGCAAGCACTGGCACTGGCGTCGAGCTTTGGCTGGTATTCACTGTCGGGGATCCTGGTGGCCGATAAACTTGGCCCCTTGATGGGGTCGGCGGCGTTTCTCAACGACCTTGGACGGGAACTGCTGGCGATTTTGCTGATCCCGGTGCTGATGCGACGCCATCCGTCGTCAGCCATCGGCTACAGCGGAGCAACCGCGCTCGACTTTACCCTGCCGGTCATTCAACGCTCAGGCGGTGTCGACGTCGTTCCGATTGCAGTGGTCTCGGGTTTTGTCTTAAGCCTGCTCGGTCCCATCCTGGTCCTGGGTTTCCTGGCCTGGCCTAGCTGACAAAATGGTATATTTGCGCGATTCGATTAATTAATTGCCGGGGTGATTTCTGCCCCGCATTAACAAATCCGTACAGGATTGCAGCATCGATACGGTACGGCCTGCTCTGGGCTTTGATGGTATTTTCATCGACCGCCCCTTAACAGAACAAACTCGTTGCAAGTTGTGAACATCCCTGCATCACAACCTGTTCGCTTAAATTTTTCAGTGATTAGCGTCTGGATTTCACCACAAAGTTTGTGCATTCTGCTGCCTTCCGGCAAATTGATGTGCCGGATTTTCTACCGACAGAAGGCAACTAAAAAGACCTTCCGAGGCCTGCGGTAAACGGAGCACACACCACATGAAAATGAATAAACTGACGATCGCCATCATCGTCTCGATGCTATTGGGTATCGTCACCGGCCAGGGACTGCGCTGGGCATCCCCGGATCAAGCAGCCTCCTTCGCTGCCAATATTACGATTCTGACCGATATCTTCTTGCGCCTTATCAAGATGATCATCGCGCCGCTGGTTTTCACCACCCTCACCGTCGGTATCGCCAAAATGGGCGACACTCGCACCGTGGGCCGCGTCGGTATCAAGACCCTCGGCTGGTTTATGATGGCGTCCCTGCTGTCGCTGACCCTCGGCCTTATCATGGTGCACCTGCTGCAGCCGGGTATGGGCCTGCATCTGGAGCTGCCGCCTGAGCATGCCTCCAGTGGCATCAGTGCCGGAGCCATAACCCTCAAGGATTTCGTCACTCACGCCATTCCCAAGAGCGTGGTCGAGGCCATGGCCACCAACGAGATCCTGCAAATTGTGGTGTTCTCGCTGTTCTTCGGTATGGCAGCGGCAGCCATCGGTGAACACGCCAAGCCGGTCGTCACCCTGATGTCGAGCGCCGCTGACATCATGCTGAAAGTCACCGGTTATGTGATGAACTTCGCCCCCTTCGCCGTGTTCGCTGCCATCAGCGCCATGGTCGCCAAGGAAGGGCTCGGCATCCTCGCCACCTACGGCACCTTCATGGGCCAGTTCTATCTGTCACTCTCCATCCTGTGGGGCGTTCTGCTGCTGCTCGGTAGCCTGTTCCTCGGCCGCCGCGTGCTGCAACTGCTCGGCATGATCCGTGAACCGGTACTGCTGGCCTTCTCCACCGCCAGCTCGGAATCGGCCTATCCGAAGACCCTGCAGCGTCTGGAAGAGTTTGGCTGCTCCAAGCGTATCGCCAGCTTCGTGCTGCCGATGGGGTATTCGTTTAACCTGGACGGCTCGATGATGTACTGCACCTTCGCGGTTATCTTCATCGCCCAGTCCTACGGGATCGATCTCTCCATGGGCCAGCAGATCACCATGCTGCTGCTGCTGATGGTCACCTCCAAGGGGATGGCGGGTGTACCGCGCGCCTCGCTGGTAGTGATTGCCGCTACCCTCAACCAGTTCCATATCCCGGAAGCCGGTATCCTGCTGCTGCTCGGTATCGACCACTTCCTCGACATGGGTCGCTCGGCGACCAACGTACTCGGCAACGCCATCGCTGCCAGCGTGGTCTCCAAGACCGAAGGTGCACTGGAAGAGAGCGAAGCAGAGCCTATCAAGAACGCTGCCTGAGCCATTGCTCCATGAAAAAAGCCGCCTTCGGGCGGCTTTTTTGTTTGGTCGGCGTGTTAGTCGCGCGGGGCGAGAATCTCTTCGCTACGCACCTGCACCGGGGTGGTCTCATCTTCCCTCTGCAACAATACCAGCTGGTTCTGGCGATCAACCTCCAGTACCCAGGCCGCTCCCTCACGAGTCTGGCAATACATGCCAGGGCGGATATCGTGAATATCCATCTCCTTGCTCCTTGTCACTGCAGGCCGTCCTGGCCTGCCAAAAAGTATAGATAAAAAGAAGGGCCCCTTTCGGGAGCCCTCACTCACTTTACCATATGGGGGTTACTTTGCCTTGGCTGAACTCTCAACCCAGCGACCATCCTGATACCAGGCTGCCCAACCGGTTGCCTTACCGTTGACTTCGGTCATCACGTACTGCTCCTTGGTCTTGCGACTAAAGCGTACCACGGCCGGGTTACCATCGGCGTCATAGGCCGGCGCATCAGCAAGATAGAGATGCTTGGGCGAGATGCGGTCACGAAAGCGCTTGAGCTCTTCGACCAGCGGCGCACGGGTTTCGCGCGATTTAGGGAAACTGCTGGCCGCCAGGAACAGGCCAGCGGCGCCATCACGCAGGACGAAATAGGCATCGGACTGGGTGCACTTAAGCTCAGGCAACGGCACCGGATCTTCCTTCGGCGGTGCAATATCACCATTTTTGAGGATCTTGCGAGTGTTCTTGCAAGTTTCGTTGGTGCAACCCATGTACTTGCCGAAGCGGCCGTTTTTCAGCTGCATCTGCGCGCCGCAGCGGTCGCACTCGATGCTCGGACCTTCATAGCCCTTGAGCTTGAACTGGCCCTGCTCCACCTCGTAGCCTTCACAGTCCGGGTTATTACCGCAGACGTGCAGTTTGCGCTGATCATCGATGATGTAGGAGTCCATCGCGGTGCCACACAGCTTGCAGCGGTGCATCGCACGCAGGGCGTTGGTTTCGGCCTCGTCCTCTTCACCGGCCGAGACGAAATCGGCGGCATTGACCAGGTTGATGGTCTTCTTGCAACGCTCTTTGGGCGACAAGGCATAGCCGGAGCAGCCAAGGAACACGCCGGTGGTGGCGGTGCGAATACCCATGGGGCGAGCGCAATCGGGGCACTGGATGTCGGTCAGCACCATCTGGTTGGCACGCATGCCCCCCTCTTCGTTGGGCTGCTCGGCCTTCTTGAGCTCTTCGGTAAACTCGGCGTAGAAGGCATCAAGCACCTTCTTCCATTCGGTTTCGCCCTGGGCGATGTCATCGAGCTTGTCTTCCATGCGCGCAGTGAACTCGTAGTTCATCAGCTCGACAAAGTTTTCGACCAGACGGTCGGTGACAATCTCGCCCATCTTCTCGGCAAAGAAACGGCGATTTTCCACCCGCACATAACCACGCTCCTGAATGGTGGAGATGATGGAGGCATAGGTGGACGGGCGGCCGATTCCACGCTTTTCCAGCTCGCGCACCAGCGCAGCTTCGGTAAAGCGCGCAGGCGGCTTGGTGAAGTGTTGACGCGGGTCCAGCGCCACCAGCTCGAGGGTTTCCCCCTCTTCCACTGCCGGCAGCTGAACATCCTCGCCCTTGCGGCCCATCGGCGGCAGCGCCTTGGTCCAACCGGCAAAGCGCAGGATGCGACCACGGGCCTTGAGCTCATAATCGCCGGCACGCACCGTAAGGGTGGTGGCGTCGTACTGGGCCGGGGTCATCTGGCAGGCCACAAACTGGCGCCAGATCAGGTCATAGAGTTTGTGGGCGTCGGCTTCCATCCCTTCCAGATCGCTGGCACTGACATTGACGTCAGACGGACGAATGGCTTCGTGCGCCTCCTGAGCGCCGGCCTTGGCACCGTACACATTCGGCTCGGCCGGCAGGTAGGGTTTACCGTACTCGCTCACGATAAAGTCACGCACCGCGCTCACCGCCTCTTGGCTGAGGTTGGTAGAGTCGGTACGCATGTACGTGATGTAACCGGCCTCATAGAGGCGCTGGGCCAGCATCATGGTCTTCTTGACGCCAAAGCTTAAACGGGTCGAGGCAGCCTGCTGCAGGGTCGAGGTGATAAACGGCGCCGACGGCTTGGAGCCGGTAGGTTTATCTTCACGACTCTGCACCACATAGGGCACACCCTTGAGGGCCGCGACCGCAGCCTGAGTCTCGGCCTGGGTAACCGGCTTGAACTCCTTGCCGAGGTGGCTTTGCACCTCCATGCGCAGGGCAGTTTTGCTACCGGTCAGCAGGTCAGCGTGCAGATCCCAGAACTCGACCGGCACAAATGCTTTGATCTCGCGCTCCTTGTCCACAATCAGGCGCACTGCGACCGATTGCACCCGACCGGCAGAGAGACCACGCGCCAGCTTCTTCCACAGCAGCGGCGACACCATATAGCCCACCACCCGGTCGAGGAAACGACGAGCCTGCTGAGCATTCACCCGGTCGATGTTAAGGTTCGACGGCTGCGAGAACGCCTCTTTGATGGCACTCTGGGTGATTTCGTTAAACACCACCCGCTTGTAGCGACTGTCGTCACCCCCGATCACCTCGCGCAGGTGCCAGGCGATGGCTTCCCCTTCTCTATCCAAGTCGGTTGCCAGATAGATGGTGTCAGCCTTGGCCGCCAGCGACTGCAACTCGGAGACCACTTTCTCCTTGCCAGGCAGGATCTGGTAATGCGCCTCCCAACCGTGCTCCGGATTAATCCCCATGCGGTTGAACAGGGCGCGCCGCTCCTTGACGGCCTTCTCCTCCTCGCTCAGCTTGACGCCACGGACAGCCGGCTTCTTCGCCTCGCCCGTGGTCGCGCTGCCAGCGGTCGGCAGGTCGCGGATATGGCCCACGCTGGACTTGACCACATAGTCTTTGCCCAGATACTTGTTGATGGTCTTGGCTTTGGCCGGAGACTCCACGATGACCAGAGATTTGCCCATGCTGTAGCTCGTTTCCTCTTGGCCCCGGTATTGGGGCTGCAGTTTTGTGGGGCTGTATAAGAGATTTACCAGCAAAAAGCAAACCTTACGGGTCTGCTTGTGATGGATTGCTTATTTTTATTAATGCCCAATCGTTACCGGTTCAGGCAACCAATTTTTTTGACAGGGTCTCGATTACCCCTGCCGTGCACCCTGCTGACAAGCTGCCACAGCTGTGGTTACCATCTTGTTACAAGCCGCATGAAAACAGGATATGATGGCGATATGCCCTGATTTGGGCAGCAGCATACACTGCGCAATGACCATGCAGTTATAGGGAAATCACTCAAAAAGGATGGACTTCATGAAGCATGTCGAAGCCAATTTCGACGGTCTGGTGGGACCGACCCACAATTATGCCGGTTTATCGCTCGGAAACGTCGCCTCGCAACATAATGCCCACGCCACCTCCAATCCCCGCGAAGCAGCCCAGCAGGGGCTGGCCAAGATGGCTTCGCTACGCAATCTGGGGCTGGTACAAGGGGTACTGGCCCCGCAGGAGCGCCCTGATCTTGCCACCTTGCGCCGACTGGGGTTTACCGGCAGTGATGCCCGGGTGCTGAGTCAGGCAGCGGCGCAGGCACCGGCCGTGCTGGCCGCCTGCTATTCGGCATCGAGCATGTGGACGGCCAATGCCGCCACCGTCTCCCCCAGTGCCGACACCTTCGATGGCCGGGTCCACTTTACACCCGCCAACCTCACCAACAAATTTCACCGCTCCCTCGAGCCCGAAGTCACCGGCCGCATTCTGCGTGCCGTGTTCAGTGATGAACACCATTTTTGCCATCACCGCCATCTGCCCGAACACGACAGTTTTGGCGATGAGGGCGCCGCCAACCATACCCGTCTGTGCGCCGATTATGGGCAGGCCGGGGTCGAGCTGTTTGTCTATGGTCGCAGCGCCTTTGACCCAAGCCGCCCAGCCCCGAGCCGTTATCCGGCGCGCCAGACGCTGGAGGCCAGCCAAGCCATTGCGCGCCTGCATGGCCTGGATAGCGACAGCTGCGTCTTTATCCAGCAAAACCCGGCGGTGATCGACCAAGGGGTATTTCACAATGATGTGATTGCGGTGGGGAATGGCAACGTGCTGTTTTATCACCAGCAGGCCTTCCTCGACACCCAAACGGCACGCCATGAAATCCGCGAAAAATTCGGGGACGGCGAGCTGCATTTTATTGAGGTGCCCACTGCCGAGGTGTCACTGCAGGATGCGGTGCAGACCTACCTGTTCAATACCCAGCTGGTCAGCTTGCCAAGCGGCCAGATGGCGCTGATTGCCCCGACCGAGTGCCGTGATAACCCGGCGGTGGCGGCCTACCTTGCACGCTTGACCGGCCTTGAGACGCCCATTCGCCACGTGTATTTTATGGATGTGAAGCAGAGTATGCGCAACGGCGGCGGCCCGGCTTGCCTGCGCCTTCGGGTGGCGTTAAGCGACACGGAACTCGCTGCCGTCAATCCGGCCTGCCTGCTCGATGAGGCACTGCAACTGCGTCTTGGCCAGTGGATTGACAAGCACTATCGCGATCGCCTGAGCATCGATGATCTGCGCGATCCGGCGCTCATCACTGAATCGCGGGCGGCGCTCGACGAGCTGACCCAGATCCTCAAGCTCGGCACCATCTACCCCTTCCAGCGCTAACCATGTCACTAAAACACGAGACCCGCCGATGGCGGGTCTCTTTTGGTATGGCGACGTAAACGCCGGTGTCTTACTGCCAGGGAGAATGACGTCCCAGCAGTTGCCCTGCCCCTTCCAGCACCCCTTCGGCGCCCTGCTTGCCAAGGCGGGCCAGCAGCCCCTTGCGGGTACGATAGTGCAGCGCCAGCACGCGGCGGGTTTTCGCCTGCGCCAGCAGATAGTCATCGCTGGTTTTAAGCTCATCAACCAGCCCCAGCTCCAGCGCCTGGCTCGCCAGCCAGTGCTCGCCAGTGGTCACCTTGTCGATATCCAGCTGCGGGCGATGGGTACCAACAAACTGCTTGAAGCGCTCATGGATCTCGGCCAGCTCTTCGCGAAACTTGGCCCGCCCTTCGTCATCGTTCTCACCAAACACGGTCAGGGTGCGTTTGTATTGGCCGGCGGTGTGCATCTCAAACTCGATATCGTGCTTTTTCAGCAGCTTATGGAAGTTAGGTAACTGGGCCACCACACCGATTGAGCCGACAATAGCAAACGGCGCCGCCAAAATGCGATCCGCCACGCAGGCCATCATGTAACCGCCACTCGCGGCCACCTTGTCTACCGCAACGGTGAGCGGAATTTCGTGCTCACGCAGACGCTGCAGCTGGGAGGCACACAGACCGTAACCGTGGACCACGCCGCCGCCGGACTCGAGACGCACCAACACCTCGTCCTGCGGTGTCGCAACAGCCAGAATGGCGCTCACCTCTTCACGCAGGCCCGCCACTTCGCGCGCCTCCATACCGCCCTTGAAGTCGATAACAAACAGGCGCGAGCGATGATCGCCCCCCTTGCGGGCCTTCACCTCTTGCTTGTGCTGCTTCTCGAGCGCCTTGCGCTCATCCTTACTGGCCAGCATGGCCTGCAGGCGTACACGCGTCTCGTCCAGCTCATCGCCCAGATCGGTGACCTCCAGCTGCCCCTTGCCCCCTTTCCCGGCGCCGCGTCCGGCAACGGTGACCAACACCACAGCGGCAACCAGTGCCAACAGCAAGGTCAGGGTTTTGGCCACAAACAGCCCGTATTCACTCAGAAACTCCACACACTCCTCCACGGCGGTCACCGCCTGCTTCGATGTCACCGGTTTATGATGACACAACTCCTCAATTTGATTCACATTTTTACGCGGGGGACTGGTCAAGCGCCGGATCGTCTGCGTACACTTGCCGACTGCACCCGTCACCATAAGGAAGCGCATCATGCTGGATTATCAGGCCCATCAAACACTGCTGGCAGGCAAGGTGATACTGGTAACCGGCGCTGGCGACGGGATTGGCCGTGAAGCGGCCATCACCTATGCCGCCCATGGCGCAACCCTGATCCTGGTCGGCAGAACCCAGTCCAAGCTCGAAGCCACCTCCGCCGCGATTGAGGCGCTCGGAGCGCCACTGCCGGCAATCGTGACGCTCGATCTGCACAGCGCCAGTGCCGCCGACTATCAAGGCATTGCCGCTGCGCTAGAGCGCCAGTTTGGCCGCCTTGACGGGGTGCTGTTTAACGCCGGACTGCTTGGTACCCTCTGCCCGTTCGAGCAGATCCGCGAGCGCGAATGGGATGAGCTGATGCAGGTCAACGTCAAGTCTGAGTTCCTGATGACCCAGGCACTATTGCCGCTGGTACGGCTGACGGCGCGCCAGCACGGCGATGCGTCAATTATCTACACTTCGTCCAGTGTGGGACGCAAGGGCCGCGCCTATTGGGGCACTTACGCCATCTCCAAGTTCGCTATCGAAGGCATGATGGAAGTGCTGGCTGATGAGCTGGAAAATACCGGAGTGCGCGTCAATACCATCAACCCGGGCGGCACCCGCACCAAGATGCGCGCCAGCGCCTTCCCAGCCGAAGATCCCATGAACCTGAAGACCCCGGCCGACCTGATGCCGCTCTATCTCTACCTGATGGGCAGTGACAGCCGCGGCCAAACCGGCAAGACCTTTGTGGCGCAGCCCAAATAATGCTGCCCGCAGCAACGCCCGGAGCGTTTTGATATGCTTGACACAGGGACTCTAGCGGGCAACGGCATGTTTCGACCGAAAAGTACCATTGAGCAGTGGCGCATCTTTCAGGCCGTGGTCGAGTATGGCGGCTACGCCCAGGCGGCCGAGGCACTCAACAAGAGCCAATCGTCACTCAATCATGCGGTGGCCAAGCTGCAGCAATCACTCGGCGTGGCGCTGCTTGAGGTGCGCGGTCGCAAGGCGGTGCTGACTCCGGCCGGGACCCTGTTTTTAAACCGCTCACGCCAACTGCTGATGCAGATGGAAGAGCTCGAGCAGTTGGCTGGCAATCTTGAGCGGCAGTGGGAAACCCAGATCACCCTCTATATTTCGGTGCTCTATCCGCGTGAGCGGCTGCAACGGGCGCTGGCGCGCTTTCAACCCCGCTCGCGGGGGTGCCGCATCAATCTGCATGAGCGCATCCACTGCCACTTCAATGCGCTACAGCCGGGCGATCTGATGATCACCGAGCATCTGCCGGCCGAGCGCAGCGGCCTGCCGCTCGATGAGGTCAAGCTGTTACCGGTTTGCCGCCACGATCATCCGCTGGCACGCCGCGACGAGGCCCTCACCCAGGAGCAACTGCTCGAGCACACCCAGATTACCCTGCACCCGCCCATTCACCGTTCGTTTGACTGGAGTCATCGCAGCGATCTGAGCTGGGCGGTGACCCATCTGCACGAAGCGCGTCAACTTATCCTGCAGGGGATCGGTTATGGGTGGCTGCCCGAACATCTGGTGGTCGATGATCTCAGCCGTGGCGAGCTGGTAGTGCTCAAGCTGGTCAGCGGCAGCGAGCGGCGTCTTTACACCTACCTGCTGACCCAGGACCCCGGCCAGCTGGGCCCGGCTACCGAGCTGCTCTTGCGGTTATTGCGCGATGAATACCTGCCGCCCGAGGCGGCAGAGTAACTCAGACATTGCGCACTCGCGTGCAACCCAGCAGCGAAAGCAGTGCCAATCCCAGCGCCACCATAAAGACGGCGTGATAGTTCCAAAGCTCAGCCACCACCCCAGCAATGCCGCCCGCCACAATGGAGCCGGTGCGGATGCTGTTGGTAAAAAGCGTGGTCGCCACCCCGGCGCGCCCCGGCATCAAATCCTGAAAGTAAGACATACCGATCCCGGCCACAATCCCGATAAAGATGGCGTTAAACAGCTGCAGCATCAGCAATCCCTGCTCGCTGTGCAGCGTGACCAGCCCGGCGTAAAACAGCACACCGGCCAGCACCGCCACCAGCATCATGGGGCGCTTGCCAAAACGCGCCGTGTAGTGACCGGCCAGCAGCATAAACGGGATCTCCAGCGCCGCCGCCGTGCCCATCAGCATACCGGCCAGTTTTTCGTCCATGCCCAGCTCACGGGTGATGTAGAGCGGCATGTTGATGAGATACATGCTATTGCAGGTCCACATCAGGGTGCTGGCCAGAAACAAAATGCGCACATCCGGATCACGCCAGCTGCTCACCTTCTCATCGCCCACCGGCACCGGTGGCAGCGGCAGCGACGGCAACCAGCGCCAGGCAATGGCGCAGCAGACCAGAAACGCCAGGGTTGAGGCCAGATACATAAAGGTAAAGCCGTAACCGATCGCAATGGCAAAGGCGAGCGGTGGGCCAATGACCCAGGCCAGCGAAAACTGCGCCCGCATTACCGAGCTGAACATATCGGCGCGCCGACCCTCCCGGTCCGAATGCTCACGCGCCAAGGCAAACAGTTGCGGGCTGGAGGTCCCGGCAATGCTGCCAAGCACCACGCCAAGGCTGGCCAGCATCCAGTAGTTGCGATTAAACGCAAACAGCAGCGATACCATCACCCCACACAAACAACAGAGCAGGATCAACTGCTTGCGATCCCCTTTGCGATCCGAGCGGTGACCGAGCCACTGGCTGATCAGGATCCCGACCACGGCGTTGATGGTGTAGAACATCCCCACCAGAAACGGCCTGACCTGCACCTCTTGCGACAGAAACAGCGACAAGGTGGGCACCTGCAGCGCCACGGCCATGCCGGTGGTAAAGGTTACCCCGAGGAAGGAGAGGGAGACGGGATCACTGCGTTCACGCAGCGCTGACAACATATTCATAAAACTGAATCCGGACTGAATGGAGGGATATGCGCAAAGACTCCCCTATATGCGGTGATTGCGGCGTCCTGTCAATGCAGTTGTGCGGCTTGCGCTGCCTCGGCCATCCCCGTACAGTGACCGATGACTGACTGAACATGGATAAAAAATATGTTTGATTTTGATAAGGAAATTGACCGCAGCAACACCATGAGCCTGAAGTGGGACAAATACAAAGGCCAGGATGTGTTGCCGATGTGGGTCGCCGATACCGACTTTCGCTCCCCTGAGTGTGTGATCGAGGCGCTGGGCAAGCGCGTCGAGCACGGCATTTTTGGCTACTCCCGTCCCTCCCCGCGTCTTATCGAGCTGATTGTCAATCGTCTGGCCGAGCGTTATGGCTGGCAAATTGATCCGAGCTGGCTGGTGTTTCTGCCAGGCGTCGTGCCGGGTTTGAACCTGGCGTGCCGTGCCTGGACCGCGCCCGGTCGCGGCGTGATCACGCCAAAACCTGTCTATTATCCCTTCCTGCTGGCCCCCGGCATCAATGATCGCCCCTTGCTGAACGTCCCGATGGTCGAGCAAGATGGCCGCTGGGTGCTGGATCTCGAAGAGCTTGAGCTGCAAGCGGCCGGTGCCGATCTGCTGCTCCTTTGCCATCCGCACAATCCGGGTGGCACCGCCTTTACCCGAGACGAATTGCTCGCCATTCAGGCGATTGCCGAGCGCCACGATCTTGTGGTCTGCTCCGATGAAATTCACTGCGATCTCATCCTCGACAAAAACGTCCGCCACCTGCCCTATGGCGCCATCAGCCCGGAAGCGGCCGATCGCTGTGCCGTGATGATGGCACCGAGCAAGACCTTCAACATCGCAGGTCTTTGCTGCTCGTTTGCGGTGATCCCCAACGAACGGCTGCGTTTTCGTCTGCAGCAGGCGATGCGCGGTATCTGCGCCGACGTCAACCTGCTCGGGTTTGTGGCAGCTGAAGCCGCCTATGAGGGTGGCGATAGCTGGCTCGAGGCGCAGCTGGACTACCTGCGTGGCAACCTGGCCCTGATTGAAGAGGCGGTCGCCCGCTGGCCGGGAGTCAATCTGGCGCGCCATCAGGCGACCTATCTGGCCTGGATTGATGTGGCCGCTCTGGGGCTGGACAATCCTATCGCCTTCTTCGAGCAAGCCGGCGTAGGACTCTCGCCGGGAGCCCAGTTTGGCAATGGTCAGTTTGTCCGTCTTAACTTTGGTTGCACCCGCGCCACCTTGCGTGAGGCACTGGACCGGATGGAGCGCGCCATTCTGGCCCATCAGGGCTAAGGTCAAACCAGGGGCAAATGAGCCCAAAACAGCGGGAAATGCCCGACTTCAGCAAGGCCGGATTGCCGAGTCAACCGGCCTTGATTACAGTGTGCATCACCCTCTGTCTGCGAGAGCCCGCCGTGAAGCCCGTTTGTATCCTCCCTGCTCTGTTGCTCACCGTTTCGGCCCTGCCTGCCCAGGCTGCCGAGTTTATCTCTATCGCTACCGGCGCCGTCACGGGGGTTTACTATCCGGCGGGAGGTGCCATCTGCCGCCTGCTCAATCAGCGCAGCGATGCGCCGCGCTGCGCGGTAGAAAGCTCGGCTGGCTCACGCGACAATCTGAAACTGCTGGAAGATGGCAAGGTGGACTTGGCCATCGTGCAGTCCGATATGCTGTGGGAAGCCATCAAGGGCCAGGGAGAATATGCGGGCAGACCGCTGACCAACCTCGCCACTTTGTTCACCCTCTATCAAGAGCCGCTCACCCTGGTAGCCGGCAGTGACAGTGGCATCAGCGATCTGGGCGATCTGGAAGGTAAGCGCGTCGATATTGGCAGCACCGGCTCAGGGGATCACACCACCAGCGAAGCGCTACTGAGCGCCATCGGCTGGGATAGCAGCCATTTTGCCGAGCTTGGCGAGCGCTCGGTCAGCGAGCGGGTCAGCGCCCTGTGCAGCGGCAAGATTGATGCGTTTTTCATGGTTACCGCCCACCCAAACCAGAACATTGCCGACGTGGTGGAGCGCTGCGGCGCTACCCTGGTGCCTTTGGAAGGTGATGCCGTCGATACCCTGCTGGCCAACGTGCCCTATTACAGTGCCCAGACTGTGCCGGCCAACCTCTATCAGAGCGATGAGCCGGCACTGCCGAGCTTTGGATCCACGGCCGTGGTGGTGACTCGCGCCTCGCTCCCGGCGGATCTGGCCTACCAGCTCGATCAGGTGATTTTCACTCATCTCGAGCAGTTCAAACGGCTGCATCCGGCGTTTACTCATCTGACCCGCCGCCAGATGCTCACCTCCCCCATCCTGCCGCTGCACGCGGGCTCGCAAGCCTTTGCCGATGGCAAGAAACCGCAAAGGCCAGCGGTAACGATCACTCCCGGCGATGAGACGCCGCCGGCCAGCAACGCCAGTGCCGCCGTGCAACCCGACGCTTAAGGCGTATCGGCCATCTCCTCCCCCACCCAGCCGAGCAGCGCCTTGATGGCACGCGACAGGATTTGGTTCTGCCGCACGATATAGCCAAGGCTGGTGGGGGAAAAATCACGCAGACGCATCATCGGCACACCCGTCTCGCGGGTTTTGAGCAGTGCAAAGTCAGGCACGATAGCCACGCCAAAACCGGCGCGCGCCCAATCAAGCTGCGCATCGACACTGCCCACCTCCATAATCCGATAACCCGGTAACTGCAGGCTCGGCAGGCAGGGATCGATCAGGGCGCGGGTACGGGTATCGTGCCCCAGCAGAATCAGGGTCGGCATCTCTGCATCCAGCCCTTCGCCCAGCGCGCACCAGTGCACTTTTTTCAGCTCGGTAAAATGCAGCGTGTCACTGGGGCGCTGCGCCATCACCAGTCCCAAGTCAGCGCGCCCGCTGCGCACCAGCTCCGCCGCCCGATCCGAGGTGGTGTTGAACAAGGTGAGATCGATACCGGGATAGGCCTGTTTAAAGCGCTGGAACGGGTGGATCAGCAGCAGCCGCGAGATGATGTCACTGGCCGCAATCGAGATAGTGCCCTGACTCAGTTCATTCAGGGCATTGAGATCGGATTGGCACAACTGCAGCTCCTGCAACGTGCGCTGGGCGCTGACCAGCAGCCGCTCACCGGCCTGGGTCAAACGAAACGGCGTGCGCTCGACCAGCTTGGTGCGGGTTGCCTCTTCCAGCCGCTTCAGATGCAGGCTGACGTTGGGCTGGGTCATGTGCAATTCGGCAGCGGTTTGGCCAAAATGCTGCAGCCGGGCCAGGGTCACAAAGGTGTTGAGCCAGTGAAGATCGAGCATGTTCGCCTCCTGCTAGCGATGGCCGAAATTATATGCCGTTCTTATCAGTACTATAAAGATAATTAATTTTTCTAATTTCGGCTGCGCTCCTAGGATGGAGTCTTCGTGTTTAAAGACTTCCGTTTGAGGAGAAATCAGCATGTCGTCTATCGTCGTGGTAGGGGCCAACTGGGGTGATGAAGGCAAGGGCCGCATCGTCGATTATCTGGCCGGTGACGCCGCCGCCAGCATTCGCTTCCAGGGCGGCAATAATGCCGGCCACACCGTGGTCAACGACCTGGGTACCTTCAAGCTGCACCAGATCCCGAGCGGGGTCTTCAACCCGAACTGTCTGGTCGTGCTCGGCCCGGGCATGGTGATCAGCCCCGAGAAGCTCTCTGTCGAGCTGGCCGAAGTCAAGGCTGCCGGTGTCGATCCCAAGCTCGCCATCTCTGATCGCGCCACCCTCTGCCTGCCGCTGCATGCCATCGAGGATACCCTCGAAGAGCAGCGCCTTGGCGCCGGTGCCTATGGCTCCACCCGTCAGGGCATCGCCCCGGCCTATGGCGATCGCGTCATGAAAAAAGCGATCCTGGTCGGCTGGCTGAAGCAGCCGGACGTGCTGGTTGAGCGCATCCAGTTCATGCTGGACTGGAAGCTGCCGCAGATGAAGGCACTCTACCCCGAATTTACCTTCGAGCAGACCGCCCAACAGATGGCTGACTGGCTGCTGGAAGTGTCCGCCCCCTGGATTGATGCCGTATGCAACGTCAGCACCCCGCTCAAGGCGCTGCAAGCCAAGGGTGACACCCTGCTGTTTGAAGCCCAGCTCGGTGCCGGCCGCGATCTGATCTATGGCGAATATCCCTGGGTCACCTCCTCCCACGTATCTGGCGCTTACGCCGGTATCGGTGGCGGCCTGCCGGCCCTGCGTCCGGAGCGCGTTATCGCCGTGGCCAAGGCGTTCAGTACCTCGGTCGGTACCGGTACGCTGCTGACCGCCATGGAGAATCAGGACGAGTTTCGCAAGATCGCCAACGAGTTCGGTGCCACCACCGGTCGTCCGCGCGATGTCGGCTACTTTGATGCCGTCGCGACCAAAAACGGTGTCGAGCTGCAAGCGGCCAACGAAGTGGCCCTGACCAAGCTGGACTGCCTGACCGGTCTGCCGGATCTGAAGATCTGTGTCGCCTACGAAGGTGCCCACACCGAAAACCCGATTTGGCCGCAAACCGCCGGTCTCAAGCCCGTCTATGAAGAGATGGAGAGCTGGAGCGAAGACATCACTGCCTGCCGCACCTGGGAAAGCCTGCCCAAGGCCGCCCAAAATTACGTGCTGCGCATCGAAGCGCTGCTCGGCGTGCCGGTCAGCATGGTCTCCGTCGGCCCGGGCCGCGAAGAGATGATCCTGCGTTAATATCCGGTTCGCCGCTTGCGGCATGGATATCCACAGCGAAACGCCAGTCATGCGACTGGCGTTTTTTATTGTGAGTCCAGCGCCACGTCACATAGCCCGTCACCTCGCATTGACTTGGCTTGAGTACCGTCAGTGAGCCAAGTATGTTAGTCCCCTGTCTGCTATCGGGAAGCGTTTTATGATTGCCGTTGCGCTTATTGATGATCATCTGGTAGTACGCTCCGGATTTGCCCAACTGCTGGGGCTTGAGCCGGATCTGCGTATCGTCGGCCAGTTTTCTTCGGGGCAGGAGGCCTTGCAAGGACTGCCGGGCAGTGGTGCTCAGGTTTGCATCTGCGATATCTCCATGCCCGATATCTCCGGGCTGGATCTGCTGGCACAACTGCCCCGCGGATTGGCGGTTATCATGCTGTCGGTTCACGACAGCCCGTCGCTGATTGAGATGGCTCTAAAAGCCGGTGCCAAGGGGTTTCTTTCCAAACGCTGCAGTCCCGATGAACTGGTCGCCGCCATTCGCACCGCGGCATCGGGTGGCTGTTATCTCACCCCCGAGATTGCCCGCAAACTGGCCTTTGCTCGTCAGGATCCCCTCACCGCGCGCGAGCGGCAAGTCGCCGAAAAGCTGGCGCAAGGCTGGGAGGTCAAGGCCATTGCCAATGAGCTTGGCCTCTCGCCCAAAACGATTCATGTGCACCGCGCCAACCTGATGGAAAAACTTGGCGTCAGTAACAATGTGGAGCTGGCGCACCGCCTGTTTGATCAGTGGCAATAGCGCGTTACCTGCGGTGCTTGCCACTGGGATTTGCCACTTTCTTTATTTTCTCCACCAGCTGGTTTTGCCTCTGGAGTATCGGCCTGCATCTGGTGCAAAAACCCGATATGGCGGCGCTGCTGTTCACCTTTGGACTGCGCTGCGGCTTGATGTTGCAATCTCCCCAGCGCTACTGGCCGCTGCTACTTTGCAGTGAATGGCTGTTACTGGCCGGCTTGCATGCTGAGGTGGGATTGCCGGGTTGGCCACGGCTGGTAGCCGGCAGCCTACTGACCGTGTATCCACTGCTCTGGCTACGCCAACGCCCTCAACGTAACGATGTCCACACCCTGTTATGGCAAGGTGCCGCGCTGGTGCTCTGCGCCCTCTTGCAAGCCATGCTCTGGCTGGATCTCCCCGCTCAGTCCATGACAGTGCTGCTGCTGACGTTAAGCGGTGGGCTCACCGTCGCGCCGGCCTGTTTACTGTTCTGGCACTACCTTAGCCGTGCCACCTGGGTGCCCCTCGGACCGGCACTGGTCGAACAACCGGTGAGCTGGCGTGCGCGTCATCTGCTCTGGTATCTGCTGCTGTTTACCCTGAGCTTGGGGTTGCAACTGGGCTTACCCGGCGAGCTTGCGCGTTTCACTCCGTTTTGTCTGGCCCTGCCCATTATGGCACTGGCCTGGCGCTATGGCTGGCAAGGTGCGCTGATGGCCACCCTGATGAATGCCATTGCGCTGATTGCCGGGCAAACCCTGCATGACCATGCCGTGGACTTGCTGCTCTCCTTGTTGGCCCAGAGTCTGACCGGGTTGCTGCTGGGCGCCGGGATCCAGCGCTTGCGCGATCTCAACGCCGAACTGTCACAGCAACTGACCCGCAACCGGCAACTGACCGAACGACTGGTCGAGACCGAGGAGCAGGTGCGCCGCGAGGTCGCGCGTGAGCTGCACGATGACATCGGCCAGACCATCACCGCCATCCGCACTCAGGCCACTATCTTGCCGCGCCTGTTGCCAGGCCAGGAACGGGTAGCCGCCAGTAGCCGCCAGATTGAGCAACTCTCTTTGGATGTCTATGACGCAGTACGCCGGCTGCTCGGGCGCCTGCGGCCGAGACAACTCGACGATCTGAGCCTGTCAGCAGCCGTTCGCAGCCTGCTGCGAGAGCTCGAGCTGGACGCCCAGGGCATCGTCAGCCATCTGGATTGGCAGATTGTCGATAGTGAACTCAGTGATAGCCAGGGGGTGACGCTGTTTCGCATCTGTCAGGAGGCGCTAAACAACATCATCAAGCATGCCGGTGCCAGCGCGGTCACCCTGCATGCCTGGCGTGAGGACAACCGCTTTCACCTGGTTATTGAAGATGATGGCTGTGGTTTGCCGCTTGATGCGACCCGGCAAGGTTATGGGCTGCGTGGTCTTAATGAGCGAGTGCAAGCCATGGGTGGCAAACTGCAACTCACCTGTACCCACGGCGTCAGATTGGCGGTGACGCTGCCCGTTCGTCTCGATCAGGAGTCGTTATGATCCGATTTTTACGCAGCCCCACCCCGCTCCCCGAGCTCACCGGGCAGCAAGAGATCGACCACAGCTATCGCTACTGGCGCCGCCATATCCTGCTCACACTCTATCTGGGCTATGCACTCTTCTATGTCACCCGCAAAAGTTTCAACGCTGCCGTGCCGGACATGTTGGCCAGTGGCGTGCTGGAGCGTACCGATATCGGCCTGCTCGCCACCTTGTTCTATGTGACCTACGGCCTGTCGAAATTTATCTCTGGCATCGTCAGCGATGATTCCAATCCCCGTTACTTTATGGGCATTGGCCTGATAGCCACTGGCGTGGTCAACCTGCTGTTCGGGCTCTCTTCATCGCTCTGGCTGTTTGCCAGCCTGTGGGTGGTCAATGCGTTTTTCCAAGGGTGGGGCTGGCCCCCCTGCTCCAAACTGCTCACCACCTGGTATTCACGCAGTGAACGTGGCAGTTGGTGGGCGCTATGGAACACCGCTCATAATGTCGGTGGTGCCCTGACCCCCATGCTAGTGGCAGCCATCACACTGCACTACGGCTGGCGACTTGGCATGATGCTGCCCGGTGTCCTGGCTATTATTGGCGGTCTATTTTTGTGTTGGCGCTTGCGTGACAAGCCGCAGACCATGGGATTGCCGAGCGTTGGCCAGTGGCGTCAGGATGCCCTTGAAATCGAGCAGCAACAGGTGGGGGAAGGGCTGAACCGACGCCAAATCCTGCGCCGCTATGTGCTGACCAACCCCTATTTGTGGTTACTTGGCTGCAGCTACGTAATGGTCTATGTGGTACGCGCCGCCATCAATGACTGGGGCAACCTCTATATGACTGAACGCTTGGGCTCCGATCTGGTGACAGCCAACTCGGTGGTCACCCTGTTTGAGGTTGGCGGATTTATCGGCGCGCTGGTAGCAGGTTGGGGCTCGGATCAACTCTTCAACGGCAACCGTGGACCGATGAATCTGATCTTTGCCGCTGGCACGTTGCTGGCGGTTGGCGCACTGTGGCTGATGCCGTTTGTCAGCTATTTGATGCAAGGCGCCTGCTTTTTTACCATCGGGTTCTTTGTATTTGGTCCACAGATGCTGATAGGCATGGCCGCCGCCGAGTGTTCCCACAAAGAGTCCGCCGGTGCAGCCACCGGCTTTGTCGGACTGTTTGCTTACATGGGCGCCGCCATCTCGGGCTACCCGCTGGCGCGTATTCTCGAGCAGTGGCAGTGGGATGGTTTCTTTGTAGCCATCTCGCTGGCCGCGGGTATCTCTGGCCTGCTGTTACTGCCGTTTCTAAAAGCACAGACGCCGCGAAACCGCGGCGTCTGAAAGGTCCCGCCACAAGACGGTGTAAATGTGATTAGGCTGCGCTTGGTGCCACCTGCAGTTTGAGCTTCTTCTCGCGGCGAATTTTGCGCTCTTCCATCACGGCGACCATCGCCATCAGGAAAATACAGCCGATGGCGGCGGTATCGAGCGCAGCAAAGGTACCGGCCCAACCGGTCAGACCAAACACCGGAGTACCGTCGGCAATCATCCCTAGGCCCAGTTTGGCAAAGCTGTCACCAATCAGATAAGCAAAGGTCCCCTTAATGCCGTCGGCGGCCCCGATGGCCTTCTTGGGCACGAAGCCCACCGCAGCAACCCCGATCAGCAGTTGGGGCCCAAACACCAGAAAACCGAGTGCAAACAGGGAGGCCAGATAGACATACTGGTTAGCGGCATGTTGATACACACCCAGGGTGGCGATGATCAACGCCAGCGCGACACACGCCACCAGACCACGACGGCCATTGGCCAGATCCGACAGATACCCCCACATCAGGGTGCCAACCAGCGCACCGATTTCAAACAGGGTAAACCCTTGAATCGCAACTTCTTTAGGTAGATTCAATACTTGGTGAGCATACACGGTGGACCATTGGTCAATACCGATACGCACCACATAGAGGAAGATGTTGGCAAAGCAGAGCAGCCAGATCACCTTGTTCTTCAGAACGTATTCGACAAAGATCTGCCATTTGGTCATCTCGTCGCCATCAGCCTGCTGATCTTCTTCGCTGACCGGCTCGTCAAACAACTCTTCAGCGGCACCCAGGCCGTACGATTCGGGTGAGTCACTGCCATAGCGCAGACCAATAAAGCCGACAATCAGGGCAATGATGGAGGGGAAGATAAACATCCCGATGACATGACCATCAAACAGGTAGTTGGCGCCAAAGAGCGCAACACCTGCAGCCCCTGCCCCACCCACGTTGTGAGACATATTCCACAACCCCAGATAGGTGCCGCGCTTGCGCTTGGGCGTCCACTTGGTGATGGTGGAGTAGCTACAGGATCCGCCCGTACTTTGGAAAAATCCGCTCAGGGCATAGAAGGCAATCATCATAAACAGGCTGACGGAGCCGGCGCCCATGCTGGCACTAAAACCCAGCATACAGATTGCCGAGAGGATCAGCATAAAGGGCAGAAATTGTTTGGTGTTCTTGCCATCGGCGTAGTACGACACCAAGGTCTTGCCGACGCCATAAGTAATCGAGAAGCCCAAACCAATCATCCCGAGTTGGGTCATGGTGAGGTCGTAGGTCGCGATCATGTCATTCTGCGCAATGTTAAAGTTCTTGCGGATCAGATACATGGTCAGGTAGCCGATAAAGACGACCAGATAGGACTGAATGAAGGGTCTAAACCACATCTTGCGCCGTACTTCGACCGGCAAATCCAGGGTCGGTTGGCGTACCTGGTTAAGAAAGGCCAGCATGGAGTGCTCCTTGGCAATGGTGAAAGTGAACCAGGGGGTGTCTGGTTATCGCTTCGCATTGTAAGAAGCCAGGGATTGGCACCCGTCAGCACACCGCCTAAGAGAACTAGGAATTTTTCCTAGTTCTGCTGGCGCTGGGTGATTTTATTGAGGGCTATCACACTCTGTGTGAATGAGGCATCCGGCGGACGATGAGACTACAACCTAATCCGCTCGCGGCCGGTGTAGATTTCGGCGCGGCCGGGGCGGCAAAAACCCACCAGCGTCATGCCCACCGATTCGGCGCACTGCACGGCCAGTTCGGTTGCTGCCGAGATAGCCAGCAGGATCTCGATGCCTGTACTGGCGCACTTTTGCACCATTTCGAAACTGGCGCGGCTGGTGACCAGAATGGCGCCATCACGCCGGCCACTGCGCAGCAGATGGCCAACCAGCTTATCCAGTGCGATATGACGACCGATATCTTCGCGAATGGCGGTGATATTTCCCGCACCATCGAGATGAACGGCGGCATGAGTGGCGCCGGTGGCCTGCCCGAGCAGTTGCAAGGGTCGCAGTTGCTCCAGCGCCTGTTCAATCAATTCAATCGAGAGCGTCTGACTGTTGGCGACGGCAGGCAAAGGGCGGATCACCTGCTCAAGGCGCTCGCTACCGCAGATGCCGCAGCCGGTGCGCCCGGCCATGCTGCGCTTTCGTTCATTGAGGCGCGCCACGCAGCGATTAGCCAGCGTCACCTGCACTTCCAGGCCATTGCAACCCGGCACCACCTCCAGATCATGGATATCGGAGAGCTTGTCGATGATCCCCTCACTTAAGGAGAACCCCACCGCAAAGTCATCGAGATCGGCGGCCGAACACATCATCACGCTATGGCTGATGCCGTTATAGACCAGCGCCACCGGTGTCTCGGCCGGCAGCTGCATCTGACTGTCTACCGTCACGCCATCGCTTTGATAGTGCACCACTTCACGCGGCACACAGAGGGCCGCAAACGGCTGGTTATCCAGAGCCATAACGCCTCCTTACTGCAACGTGTCGTAATGGCGGGTCGAGATGCCAAGGCGCTTCATGCGCGAGAGCAAGGTGGTGCGCTTCATACCAAGGCGGGCCGCGGCGCCACGCTCACCAGCCACGATGCCGTTGCACTGGCGCAGCGCCTGCAAGATAAGCTCCCGCTCATCGGAGCTTGGCGCCGTGGCGGGCATACTCGGGATCACCTGACTGACCACCGGATCGACATAGTAGCTCGGCGTTTCATACACCGGCTCCATGCGCAGTGGCAGCAGCTCTTCGGGAGAGAGGTTGAGCACCTGGCCCCGGGTCATCACCACCGCCCGCTCGATGATGTTCTCGAGCTCGCGAATGTTGCCGTACCAGGGCAGCGACACCAGGATCTTCATGGCATCGGCCGGGATTGAGGTGATCGAGCGTTGCATCCGGCCGGCAATCTTGCGGATAAAGTGATTGACCAAAAGCGGGATATCTTCGCGCCGCTCACGCAGGGGCGGCAGGTTGATGGGAAAGACATTGAGGCGATAATAGAGGTCGCTGCGAAAGCGCTTCTCGCCGACCATAGCCAGCAGATCGCAGTTGGTGGCGGCCACCAGTCGCACATCCACCGAGATGGCCTCGGTGCTGCCGACCCGCTCCAGCTCGCGCTCTTGCAATACCCGCAGCAGCTTGGGCTGCAGGTCTAGGGGCATGTCGCCCACTTCATCGAGAAACAGCGTGCCTTTGTCGGCCCGCTCAAAGCGGCCGATACGCCGGCTCAGGGCACCGGTAAAGGCCCCTTTCTCATGGCCAAACAGGTCACTTTCAATCAGGCCGGTCGGGATGGCGGCGCAGTTCACCTTGATCATCTCGTGGCCACGGCGCGGGCTCAACGCATGAATGGCGCGGGCAATCAGCTCCTTGCCGGTGCCGGTTTCGCCCAAAATAAGCACCGAGCAGTCGCTCTCGGCCACCATCCGCACCTTATCCATCACCTCTTGCATCGCCTGGCTTTGGAACACGATCTCCCCATCCATGCTGGCCTCGGCTACCCGGATGGTCTTCTCGCGCGCGCCGTTGGTGTTGCGGATCTCCTGCTGGGCCTGCACGTTGTTCATGGCGATCGCGGTGCGCGCCGCCACCTGCTCAAGCAGCGACAAATCGAGGGTATTGAAGAAATCGGCCTGTGGGTGCGAGAGGATCAGCACACCAAGCAACTGGTCGCGATAGCGCAGCGGCAGTACGCACGAGGCGCTGGCATCGCTTGGCAACATGTGGGAGTTAAAGCGGCAGCGCTGCTCGCAGCCACACTCCTGGTCCCGATAGAGGAAAAACGGCTGATGGCGGCTTTGGGCATCACTGAGACAGCGTTTTTCAAAACAGGTGTGCTCGGCCACCCCTTGCGCTTCACCACGGGTGGCGCTGACAAAATAGCTGCGAAAGCAATCGGAGGTGGTGTTGTATTCAGCCAGGCACAGACTGCTGATGGCAAAGTGGTGCTGCAAGATGGCAAACAGGGTGCGCGGCAACTCCTCAATGCGCACCTGCTTGATGACCGCGTTGGTCACGTCCACCAGAATGCGGCAGCTGTCGCGCTCAAGGCGCAGGGTATTAGCCTGCTCAAGCGCCCGCTCTTTGTCGAGTACGTTTTCAAGGGCAATGGCCACGATGGCGGCCAGCTGGGTAAGCCGCGCCACGGTCTGCATGTCAAACCGCTCGCGCCCGGTATGGATAAATTCCAGGCCGCCCAGGTGGCTGCGCGCCGTGGTGACCGGCAACTGGCAAAACGCGGTCAGACCGTCGTAAACCCCAAACTCGGCCAGCGCCCGGCTGCGGTTTTCAAAGCGATCGGCGCCCAGCACGATGGCCTGCTCACGGGAGAAATTGAGCTCACGCTTGCTGCAGGTGAGATGGCGCGGCCCCTGCTCGCTCATGAAATAGAACAGCGCCTCATCGTCACTGCCGGTATTGAGTACCAGATTGACCCGGGTCACACCGGCAAAGGCATCGTCAATCCGGTTGAGCTTGCGCACGAAATCGCCCAGCGTCACCGCCGAGAGCAGGCTCTTGGAGAGAGTCAGAAATTTATCGTCCCAAACGGGCGAGATGTCATCCAGGGGGATGGCAGTCAGATTCAGCATGAAGGCTCCGCACGAAACTGTTTCGGAAGGATCTGAGTTCCATCTTTTTGAGGCTTTTGATTGACCACTCAATGAAGCGGGCCAATAAGAAGATCAAAAAGAGACGCAAACAGCTGCGGTCATGATACGGTCGTCATCGATCACAAAATTGCTTTACATCAAACTAACACGCACTATCCGACAGGAACTGCGCACCTGGGGGGAAAGCCGGCAGGGTTCAGGATTTTTGCACCAGCATGGCGCTGTTATGCCATTTCAGCCCGCTGAAAATAAAGCTGGCACTGAGCAATTGCACCGCCACCAGCAGCCAGGGCAGGTTGTCGACCACCATGGGCGGAATACGGATACCCCACTGCCAGATCACCAGCGCCGCCAGTGATACCAATACCAGATTGATGACGGTGGTTTCCACAAAAGCCAGCAGCCAGGCCAGGGTAATCGAAAGAGATGAAAGCACGGCACGCATGGCGGCACGCGCAGCCATAAAGCAGCCGAAGAAGCAAAAGCCTATCAGAAAGATGAGATCGTGCTTGAAGGCAAAACAGGCCACACCCAGCAACATGCTGGCCAGATAAAAACCCATGTAAAAACGGGAAAAGGAGCGGGACTGCGGATCGCTCATCAGATTATCTCCAACCGAATTCTAAACGGGCTCTCCGTGAAGAGAGCCCGTGTTGTCATCAGCCGCGTGCGGCGCTGCGCAGTTTGGCCTTGAGTGCGCTGTACTCGATCTGGACGTAGCTTTCGGCTTCGGCCTGATCCTCGATGCGGTCAATCCGCACCGCACAGTACTTGTACTCGGGGGTGTGCGATACCGGGTCAACGTGCTCGATGGTCAGCTCGTTACAGGCACCGATCCACCACTGGTAGGTCATGTAGACCGCACCGGCGTTGATCCGCTCGTTGTAGTTGGCACGGGTAATCACCTTGCCACGACGAGAGGAGACCCACACCAGAGCCTGGTCACGAATACCCAGCGCTTTGGCATCGGTCGGGTGGATCTGCACATAACCCGGCTCATCGGCCAGCGTTTGCAGTGCCGAGCAGTTACCGGTCATCGAACGGCAGGAGTAGTGACCCACTTCACGCACGGTCGAGAGCACCAGCGGATACTGTTCATCCGTCTGTTCGAGCGGCGGACGCCATTCGGCGGCCAGCAGACGCCCCTTGCCACTTGGGGTGGTAAAGACGTTGCCTTCGAACAGGGTCGGCGTACCGGGGTGATCTTCGGTCGGGCAGGGCCACTGCACGCTCTTCAGATCGGCCATCTTCTCGTAAGTGACACCGGCATACAGGGGGCAGAGGGCACGCATCTCATCCCAGATCTCCTGGGTGTTGTTGTACTGCATCTCGTAACCCATGGCGCGAGCCATCAACGAGAAGATCTCCCAGTCCGGCTTGACGTTTTCCGGCGGGGTAACCGCCTTGTAGAAACGCTGGAAGCCGCGGTCAGCCGAGCTGTAAACCCCTTCGTGTTCACCCCAGCTGGTGGCCGGCAGGATCACATCCGCCATCTCGGCGGTTTGGGTCATGAAGATATCCTGCACGATGACCAGATCCATCGCCTGGAGAGTACGGCGGAAAGCAGAGAGATCCGCTTCGGTCTGAGCCGGGTCTTCACCGAAGATGTACATCGCTTTACAGATGCCCTCTTCGACCTTGTGACCAACCTGAGTCAACTTGTAACCCGGTTTCATCGGCAGCGACGGCACGCCCCACGCCTTGGCAAACTTGGCGCTGATCTCCGGATCAGTCACCGACTGATAGCCGGGGAGCTGATGCGGCAGCATGCCCATGTCGCAGGTGCCCTGCACGTTGTTTTGACCACGTACCGGACCGCAACCGGTCCCGACACGGCCGAAGTTACCGGTCAGCAGTGCCAGACCTGCCAGTCCCTTGACCACATCAACGGCCTGGCCGTATTGGGTCACACCCATGCCCCACAGGATCATGGAGTTGGGCGCTTCGGCATAGGTGCGGATCGCCGCACGGATGTCCGCAGCCTTAAGACCGGTGATCGACTCCACGTACTCGGGGGTGTACTTGTCGACGATAGCCTTGAACTCGTCGAACCCCTCGGTGAAGTTGGCGACATACTCCTTGTTGTACAGCCCTTCGTTGATCAGCACGTTAGCAAACGCGTTGACCAGCGCCATGTTGGAGCCGTTCTTCAGGGGCAGCCACTGATCCGCCACCCGGGCCGTTTCAATCATCCGCGGATCGCAGACGATGATCTTGGCGCCGTTGGCTTTGGCTTTGAGAATGTGACGGGCCACGATGGGGTGGGAATCCGCCGCGTTATAACCAAACACCAGCAGGCACTTGGCATCTTGAATTTGTGGAATGGCGTTACTCATGGCGCCGTTCCCTACGCTTGTCTCCAGACCGGAGACTGATGGGGCGTGACACACCCTCGCGCAGTGGTCTACGTTGTTGGTGCCTAGCACCGCTCGCGCAAACTTCTGCATCACGTAGTTGGCTTCATTCCCCGGCCCCCGGGCAGAGCCGGTGGTCATGATGGCATCGGGACCGTATTGGTCCTTGATGGCCGCCAGACGGCTGCTGGCGAACTCGATCGCCTCTTCCCAGGAGACCGATTCCAGTTTGCCGCCGCGGACGCGACGGATCATCGGGCTCTTGAGACGAGGTGTCAGCAAGTTGGTGTCGTTGAGGAAATCCCAGCCGTAGTACCCCTTGAGGCAAAGTTGCCCTTCGTTGGTACGGCCGTGGGCACCCTCAGCCCCCACCACCTTGTTGTTCTCTACCAGCAGGTTGATCTTGCAGCCGGTCCCGCAATAGGGACAGACGGTGATCACCTTTTTCATTAAAAGTTCCACTCACATTGATTCATGGGATGGATATCGGATGGCATCCACAATCAGACCGGCTGCAGCGCAAGTGCGCTGGCCAGTTGCTTGCGGCGTCGCTCCTGTTCCAGATCATCCGGCGTCACCAGCCGCAGGGCCTGGGTCGGACAGACACTGACACAAGCCGGGCCATCGGCACGATGTCCGCACAGGTCACACTTGAGGGCATGCGCCTTCTTGTGCGCCTTGGCAAACAACGAATCGGACTCGGGGGCCGTCTCGGTGACGACCACGTTCATGGCGCCATAAGGGCAGGCCACCACGCACGACTTGCAGCCGATGCAACGCTCCTGACGCACGGTCACACACCCGTTTTCCGTAACAATCGCCTGATTCGGGCAGGCCATGGCACACGGTTTGTCCTCACACTGGCGGCAGAGGATCGGCGTAGTAATCCGCTCCGTGACCACCAGTTTGAGACGGGGGTGAAAAGGCGCATTTGCCTGAACAGTGCCCTGGGCATCACTCGCCTGATGCGAAACGGCGCAGGCCACCTCGCAGGTACGGCACCCAATGCAGCGTTCCGGATCGGCAATCACAAACCTGTTCATAACTTGATCCTGATTGTTCTAGTTAGCGAACCGCTTGCAGAAAGCGGCAAGGCGGGACCAGTACAGCATGGAGTGTGCCAACTTTTATTTCATTGATTTGAAAGGGGTTTTCATCAGTGTCGAGGTGACGACAGTCAGATGTCGACAAAAGTGACGACGCCTGTCGAGGGGACTTATTCGATGTGACGAGGCTCACAAGATGTGGCCCTGCCTGACGCCAGCCCTTGCCAGATAAGGGTTACGGCCAGATGACATCCGCCAGAGTGATGCCCTGACGAGGGGGCCGACAGCCGGTGACACCCTCGACACTTGTGACGCCAGTCACAATTAATCTAGCGACCAACACCATGCAACCTTAATTAAATTCAATAAAATCAATAAATTAAAAAGTTTTTTGGCGATGGCACCATTTTTGTATAAGGAGGGGCACTCACAGCACATGACAAGGTAAGCTAATGAACCGCTTCGTGATTGCTGACCCCCGCCTGTGTATCGGCTGTGGCACCTGTATGGCAGCCTGCAGCCAGGTACACAAGGCCGAGGGGTTACAGCAAACTCCCAGACTGACCGTGGAACGCCACGGCGCCGCAACCATGCCAATCCAGTGCCGGCACTGCGATGACGCCCCCTGTCTCAAGGTGTGCCCGGTCGAGGCCATCACCCAGACCGGTGACAGTGTCCAGCTCAACGAGAGCCTGTGCATCGGTTGCAACCTGTGCGCCGTAGCCTGTCCGTTCGGTGCCATCCAGTCTGGCGGCAGCCGCCCGATCGCCGTGGCCACCAGCTACGACACCTATATCCCCAACTCGATTCGATCGAGCAACCCCTCCACCGCCTCCGGTCTGCCCTGCTTTGGCAAAGACCTGCTGCGCTGGGAGCCGGGTGTGCGCAATATCGCAGTCAAATGCGACCTGTGCGAGTTCCGTGCCGAAGGACCGGCCTGCGTGAGTGCCTGCCCCTCCCAGGCGCTGATGCTGGTTGATCCGGCCAGCACCGAGCGTGCCCGCACCGCCCGCCGCCAACGTGCCGCCGTCGATCACCCGGCGGTGACCATTGCATCGCCCGAGGGAGACGCCTGATGAGCCTGCTATCCGGAGCCCTGCTCCTTTATGTCGTCGCGACCCTGATTGCCTTGCTCGGACGTGGCAGCGAGTCCCTCGCTTGTCGTCTGGCCAGCCTGGTCTCGGCCGCCGGCGCCCTGCTCGGCCTGCTGTGCGCCGTGCATACCCTGGCCAGCGGAGACATTCTGACCGGTCAACTGTGGCTGCTGGGCAGCGTGCGCTGTGACGGCCTCTCGGCCGTGCTGCTGCTGGCCATCTCGCTGGTTGGCGTCGCCGCCAGCCTCTACGCCACCAGCTACCTGCACGAGTACGAAGGCAAGGGCGCGGCCACCATCGCCACCCACAGCGGCCTGTTCCTGCTTGCCATGACGCTGCTGGTGGTGGTCGACTCGGCCATCCCCTTCCTGCTGACCTACGAGATCATCACGCTGGTAACCTGGGCGGTGCTGCGCACCAACCCGGACGCCACCCGTCAGGCGCGCCTCTATCTGCTGCTAAGCCACGTCGGTATGGTGCTGGTGCTGGCCGCCTTCTGGCTGCTGTCCAGTGAAGCTGGCAGCTTCTCGTTTAGCGTGCTGCGTGAACACCACCCGGTCGGCGCCGTCGCCAACCACATCTTCCTGCTCGGCCTGCTTGGGTTTGGCCTGCGTGCCGGCTTCATGCCGCTGCACGGCTGGCTGCCCGATGCCGAGCCGATGGCCCCCTCCCATGTGTCAGCCCTGATGTCCGGCGTGATGGTCAAACTCGGCCTGTTCGGCATTCTGCGTCTGGCGGTAGACCTGCTCGGCGTACCGAGCCTGTGGTGGGGCTATGTGGTGCTGTTCCTCGGCTGCGCCTCGGCCGTGCTGGGAGTGCTGTACGCCTTGGCCGAGCACGATCTCAAACGCCTGCTGGCTTACCACACAGTGGAAAACATCGGCATCATCCTGATGGGGATGGGGATCGGTATGATCGGTATCGCCAGCGGTCAGCCGATGCTGACCCTGCTCGGCCTGCTCGGCGCCCTCTATCACCTGCTCAACCACGCCGTGTTCAAGAGCCTGCTGTTTATGGGCACCGGCTCGGTGATGTTCCGCCTGCACACCCGTGACATGGACAAGATGGGGGGCCTGGCCCGCCGCATGCCGTGGACCGCGCTGGCGTTTCTCATCGGCGCCATGAGTATCTCGGCCCTGCCACCGCTCAACGGCTTTGTCAGCGAATGGTTTATCTACCAATCCCTGCTTGGCATGAGCCGTCTGGGCAGCCCCGCCAGTGCCGCCATCGGCGTGGTGATGCTGGCGGTGACCGGTGCCATGGCCGTGATGTGCTTTGTGAAGGTGTACGGGGTTTGCTTTGGTGGTGAGGCGCGCAGCGCCAAGGCCGCAGAAGCGGTCGAAGTGCCGCTGCTGATGCGTGCCGGCACCCTGCTGCTGGCAGCCAGCTGTCTGGTGCTGGGTCTGGGCTCGCCCTGGATTGCCGGCGCGCTGGCTCACTACGCTCAGAGCCTGCTGCCCACTGCCATGCCGGTGAGCCAGGGTAGCGCCCTGATCCCGACCGACGCCAGCCAGGCCATTTTGTCGACCCCGGTGATTGCCATCACCCTGCTCGGTCTGCTGGTGCTGCCCTGGTTGCTGCTGGCAGTGCTGCGCAGCGAACGTCTGCCGCGCCGTCAAAGCGGCACGCCGTGGGCCTGCGGTTATGCCTATGACGGTCGTATGAGCCTTAATGCCGGCGCCGTGACCCACACCCTGCGGACCCTGTGCGCCCCCCTCTACCGTCTGCGCCCCAGCCTGGATCTGGCCACTGTGCTCAAGCTGTTCCCGGCCAGCGCAACCCGCGTGGTGGATGCCCTGGTGGTGGTGCTGTTCGTCCTGATGCTGGTAGGAGTGTAAGTGATGCCAATTCTCGAAATGCCGAGCTGGGGCATGCTGACCCTGGCGCTGTTCCAAGCGGTGGCCATGCTGGCGCTGGCACCGCTGGCGACCGGGTTTAACCGGGTGATCCGCGCCAAGATGCACTCGCGTCAAGGCCCGGGGCTGTTGCAGGATTATCGCGATATCGCCAAGCTGCTGCGCCGCCAGGCCGTGATGCCGCAAAGCGTCACGCTGGTGTCGCTGGCCATGCCGTGGGTGCTGCTGGTGACCTTGCTGTTGATTGCGATGGCCCTGCCGACCCTGACCCAGCAATCGCCCTTCCCGATCGCCGGCGATCTTATCACCGACATCTACCTGTTTGCGGTGTTCCGCTTCTTCTTCTCGCTGGCGGGTCTGGATAACGGCAGCCTGTTTGCCGGTGTCGGTGCCAGCCGCGAGCTGACCCTGGGCATCCTGGTCGAGCCGATCCTGGTGTTGTCGTGCTTTGTGATGGCGATGATGGCCGGCAGCTTTGACCTTGGCAACATCAGCACCTACATGGCCGAGCACACTCTGACTGCGCCGCTGGCAGCGCTGCTGGCGGCACTGGCCTGCGCCTTTGCGGTGTTTGTCGAAATGGGCAAACTGCCGTTTGACTGCGCCGAAGCCGAGCAAGAGCTGCAAGAAGGCCCGCTCACCGAGTACTCGGGTTCGAGCCTCGCACTCATCAAGCTCTCCCTCGGTCTCAAGCAACTGGTGGTGGTGCAGCTGTTCTTTGCCCTGTTCCTGCCCTTTGGCCGCGCCGTGCAGTGGCACGTTGGCAGCCTGATCGGCGCCGCCGCCGTGCTGCTGCTCAAACTGGTGGTGGCCTTCCTGCTCGCCGGCCTGATTGAGAACGCCATGGCGCGTACCCGTTTTGTCAAAACTCACCTGCTGACCCGTTACGGCCTCGGCATTGCCGTGCTGGCCCTTGTCGCCTACCTGGCCCGGATCTGACCATGAACCAGATGAATCAACACACTGCCCACGACCAGCATATCGGCGCTGACACCATCGCCGAGCTGAGACGTCACCACCCGCATGCCATTGTCGAAGAGACCTGGCAAACCGCCGATCAGGCGACCCTGACCGTCAAGCCGACCGCACTGGTCGAGGTGGCCGGTCGCCTGTTCCACCAGCTCGATGGCTGGCTGTCGGTGTCGTTTGCCAACGACGAGCGGACCCTCAACGGCCACTTCGCCGTCTATCACGTCTTCTCGGTTGAGGGCTCCACCAAGAGCTGGATCACCCTGCGCGTGCTGGTTGATGCCAACGAGCAGGAGTACCCCTCGCTGACGCCGACCATCCCTGCCGCCGTGTGGGGCGAGCGCGAGATCCGCGACATGTATGGCCTGACCGCCGTCGGTCTGCCCGACCAGCGTCGTCTGGTCCTGCCCGATGACTGGCCGCAAGACTTGCATCCGCTGCGTAAAGACGCCATGGACTACCGCCAGCGTCCGATGCCGACCACTGACACCGAAACCTACCCCTTCATCAACGAGCTGGGGGATGACGGTAATCGCATCGTGCCGGTCGGCCCCTTGCACATCACCTCGGACGAGCCGGGTCACTTTCGCCTATTTGTCGATGGTGAAGACATCGTCGATGCGGACTACCGCCTGTTCTATGTCCACCGCGGCATGGAGAAGCTGGCTGAAACCCGCATGGGTTACAACGAAGTGGCGTTTCTGACTGACCGGGTGTGCGGCATCTGCGGCTTTACCCACAGCGTCGCCTACTCCACCTCGGTAGAGAACGCCCTCGGCATTGCAGTGCCGGCACGCGCCAAGATGATTCGCGCCGTGCTGCTCGAGGTCGAGCGCCTGCACAGCCACATGCTCAACGTCGGTCTGGCCAGCCACTTCACCGGTTTTGATACCGGCTTCATGCAGTTCTTCCGGGTGCGTGAAAAGTCGATGGCGCTGGCCGAGCTGCTGACCGGTGCCCGTAAAACCTACGGCCTTAACCTCATCGGTGGCGTGCGCCGCGACATCATGAAGGAAGACCGGATCAAGGGTGCCCAGCTGGTGCGCGAACTGCGCGACGAGCTCAAGCCGTTGGTCGCCATGCTGCTTGAGACCGCCAATATCTCCTCGCGGATGGTCGGCATCGGCCGTCTCGATCCCAAGGTGGCGCGCGATTTCAGCTGCGTCGGCCCCATGGTGCGCGCCAGCGGTCACGCTCGTGACGTGCGCCGGGTGCACGACTTTGCCGGCTACCGCGAGCTGCCGATGGAGATCCGCTCTCTGACCGGCGGTGACGTCGAGTCCCGCGTGCTGGTGCGTATCCACGAGCTGTACGACTCCCTCGATATGATCGAATACGGCCTCAAGCACCTGCCGGCCGGTCCGCTGCTCACCGAAGGCTTTACCTACCAACCGGGCAAGTTTGCACTGGGCTTTACCGAAGCGCCCCGTGGCGAGAACGTGCACTGGAGCATGACCGGTGACAATCAGAAGTTGTTCCGCTGGCGCTGCCGTGCGGCCACCTATGCCAACTGGCCGGCCCTGCGCTACATGCTGCGTGGTAACACCATTGCCGACGCACCGCTCATCATTGGCAGCCTGGATCCCTGCTACTCCTGTACCGACCGGGTCACCCTGGTTGATGCCAAGAAGGGCAAGTCCACCGTGGTCTCCTACAAGGAGATCGAGCGTTACGGTCAGGAGCGTACCGGCTCCCCGCTGAAATAAGAGGCGATCATGCTCAAGCTGTTCAAGACCATTCTCAAAGCCGGCACTCCGGTCGCCAAATATCCGTTCGCCCCGTATGAGGTGAACCACGATTTTCGCGGCAAGCCGGAATACAACGCCGATCAGTGCATCGCCTGCGCCGCCTGCACCAAGGCCTGCCCGGCCAATGCCCTGATCATGGAAACCGATCTCGCCAGCGGCACCCGCCGCTGGGAGATATCGATGGCGCGCTGCATCTTCTGCGGCCGCTGCGAAGAGGTCTGCCCGACCCGAGCCATCACCCTCTCTCCCACCTTCGAGCTGGCGGTGACCAACAAGGCCGACCTGTACGAAGAGGCGAGCTTCCCGCTCGCCGCCTGTGGCGAGTGCGGCGACTATTTCGCCCCCGAGCGTCTGGTGTCGCTGGTGCAAGACACCCTCAAGCAGTCGGCCACGCCGCTGCCCGAGCACGACCGCCTGCAACTGTGCCCGGCCTGCAAGCGCCGCCGCAGCATGCTGGCCCAGGAAAATCTGTTTATCAGCCGCGACCTGCAACCGGCTGACCAAGGGGAGAATGCGTGATGAGTGCCATCAAGGGGATCCAGCCACTGGTGGGCGATGCCCACACCCGTGCGGTGCCGATTGCCGAGCACCCGGACGCCGCCCGCCTCAAGCACACCCTGCTTAAAGAGATCCGCCGCTCGGCCTATGTCTACCGGGTGGACTGCGGTGGCTGCAACGCCTGCGAAATCGAGATCTTTGCCGCCATCACCCCGCTGTTTGATGCCGAGCGTTTCGGCATCAAGGTGGTGGCCTCGCCGCGCCACGCCGACATCCTGCTGTTTACCGGTGCGGTAACCCGCGCCATGCGCATGCCAGCTCTGCGCGCCTATGAAGCGGCGCCTGATCCCAAGATCTGCATCGCTTACGGCGCTTGTGGCTGCGACGGCGGCATCTTCCACGACCTCTACTGCGTCTGGGGCGGCACCGACAAAATCGTGCCGGTCGATGTCTATATTCCGGGCTGTCCGCCGACGCCGGCCGCAACCCTTTATGGCTTTGCCGTGGCACTCGGCCTGCTTGATCAAAAACTCAAGGCCAAGCACACCGACGTGGCTGCCGGCAGCCGGGTTGAACTGCGCCACACCGGTATTCCTCAGGAGATCCGGGTGATGGTCGAGCGCGAAGCACGCCGTCTGGCCGGTTATCGCCAAGGGCGCATCATCAGCGATGAGTTCCTTGAGGTGCTGGAGAAGGCCACTCCCGACACGGTCGATGGCGATCTGCGCCGTTATCTGGAGCGCCGCGACGATCCGCGTCTGTCCGAGATTGTGGCCAACCTCGCCAACCTCTGCCTGAACCGTTCCGGGAGCGCGGCATGAGTGAGCAAGTGCTGTTTTATCGCCTGAGCCGCAAGTTCGTCGACGAGAAATTCGACGTACCGGAAGAGGCCAAATCGGTGATGTACTACAGCCTCGCCATCGGCCACCATCTGGGGATTGTCGACTGCCTCAAGGCCGACATTGTCTGCCCGCGCGATGCCTATCGCGAGTGGGTGGCCAAGCTGCCGGCCGGCAGCGAAGCGCGGCGCAAGATGGAAGGGTTTCTGACCTTCGGGGAAGTGACCATCTATCGCGAGCACTGCCATATGCTGGCGTGTGCCTTCGATCGCCTGCGTGCGGCCGATCTGACCGACGAGGAGCGCGGTTGGACCGAGGCCTTTATGGATCAGCTCGCCGCGCTGCACCGTGATCCACACATGTACCTGATGCTGAGGAGCCGCTGATGAGCAACCTCATCCTGACCGTCGGAAACAGCATGATGGGCGACGATGGCGCCGGTCCGCTGCTGGCCGAGCGATTGGCCGCCGCGCCGCTGCCCGGCTGGCAGGTGATCGACGGGGGCTCAGCCCCCGAGATGCAGATGCACGCGATCCGCACCCTGGCTCCGTCGCGGGTGGTGCTGGTTGACGCCGCCGAGATGGGCGAGCCGGCCGGACTGGTGCGCGAGATAGACAGCGAGACCATCGCCGACATGTTTATCTTCTCGACCCACAATATGCCGCTTAACTTTCTCATCGATGAGCTGAAAACCTTCGTGCCCGAGGTGGTGTTTATCGGCATTCAACCGGCTATCGTGGCGTTCTCGTTCCCGCTCACCGAGATGGTATCGAGCGCGGTGGATCGCCTTTATGCGCGGTTGGCCGGCTGGCAGGAAGGCTCGCCACTGGCGCTTGCTGACAGCGACTGACGCACGCGAAACCGCCCCCGTTTGGGGGCGATTTTTTGGTGCATCTAGCGTAACAATGGCACGGCAAGGCCTGCAGGGCAGATCGAAACTGACCTGAATCAAAAGAACGTTACAACAGAAAACATAAACGTTGAGTCCCTTTGTTGATTTCCAGACAATGGGCGCCATGCGGAAGTTGATGGGGTCTGGTGGCCTCCCCGGTCTACAAAACCGGTGGGACCCGAGAAGGGTTCGGCGAGTTCGATTCTAGCCTCTTCCGCCAACTCTCTTGCTTCCCCCTTCCCGAAGAATAACCGCGCGACTGCGCACCATGAACCCCGTTTCTATTGTCAGGCCATGTGCCTTTCAATATTCCATCACTGTGTTTGGCGACGTGAATATGGCGATGTCAGAACCCACTCGAATTGATTACCAGCTTCCCCAGGTTGAGCAACTGCTGCAGCGGGAGTTTCTACAACCCTTTATCGCGGCCTTGAGCCGGCCACTGGTCACCGAGCTGGTGCGTGAAGAGCTGGCGGCAATTCGCCAGTTGCCGGCATTTCGCGAGCTCGGCGTGGCGGCCATCCCCCTTGATGAGCGCTTGAGCGCCCGCTGCCAGCACCACCTGCGCCAGCGGCAGACCCGCGTTATCAACGCCACCGGCACCGTGATCCACACCAACCTTGGTCGCTCGCCGCTGCATCCGGCCCTGTGGGACGAGGTGCGCGAGCTCAACACCAGCTACAACAATCTGGAGCTGAGTTTGAACCAGGGCAAACGCGGTGAGCGCAAGGGGTTAATTGCCCGCCTGCTCGGCTGCCTGACCGGCGCCGAAGAGTCGCTGGTGGTCAACAACAATGCTGCCGCCGTGCTGCTGATGCTGCAAACTCTGGCGGCCGGGCGCGAGGTGATCGTCTCGCGCGGCGAGCAGATCCAGATTGGCGGCGGCTTTCGCATTCCCGATATTCTGGCGCTCTCTGGCGCCAAGCTGGTGGAGGTGGGCACCACCAACATCACCACCGCCGAGGACTACCTCAACGCCATCACCGAGCAGACCGCGCTGGTCTTGATGGTGCACCGCTCCAACTTCGCCATTCGCGGCTTTACCGAATCGCCGGATATTCACGAACTGGCCCGCGCCCTGCCACCCCATGTGCTGCTGGCGGTGGATCAGGGCTCGGGACTCACCACCGAGACCTTCACCGACGAAGAGCCATCGGTGCGCCACTACCTCAAGGCGGGGGCTCATCTGGTCTGCTACTCCGGTGACAAGCTGCTGGGCGGCCCACAGGCTGGCATGGTGAGTGGGCGCGCCGATCTGATTGCCCGTCTGGAAAAACACCCCATGATGCGGGCGTTTCGCCCCAGCCGCATCGTCTACTCCCTGCTTGAGCGGATGCTGATCCACAAACTTAACCGCGACCCACGCGGTGAAGGGATTGCCCAGCGCACTGTCTGCAACGCCGAAGCGATGCAAGAGCACGCCAGCGCCCTGCTGCGCGCCCTGCCGGGACGACTGCGCCAGGTTCCGGCCCAGCTGGTGGTCGGTGGTGGCACCCTGCCTGATCAGTTCTATCCGGCGCTGGCTCTTGAAATCATTGACCCGCGCCCGGCGCAGCAACTGCACGATGCCCTGCGCGCCCTGCCGGTGCCGGTGATTGCCACCGTGCGCCAGCAGTCGGTGCTGCTCAATATGGCCACCTTGCTGCCGGGTGATCTGCCGCTGCTCACCAGCCAGCTCACCCGCCTGCTGGCCGGCACCACGGCCGAGGTGCAACCATGAGTGCGCAGCACTATCGCGGTGTGATTGGTGTCGCCGGCCACGTTGACCACGGCAAAACCACGCTTATCAAGGCGCTGACCGGTATCACCACGGCTCGGGCCCACGAGCAGGCTATCGGCATGACCCAGGATCTCGGTTTTGCCCACTTCGCCGACGCGGCGGGCAATCCGGTCGGGGTGATCGACGTACCGGGCCATGAGCGCTATATCCGCAACATGGTCGCCGGCATGTGGAGTCTGGATCTGGTGCTGCTGGTGGTGGCGGCCGACGAGGGCTGGATGCCGATGACCCGCGATCACCTGCAGGTGATCCGCGCCATGGGCATCGAGCGGCTGGTGGTCGCCATCAACAAGTGCGATCTGGTCTGCGCCGATGAGCTCAAAAAACGTGAAGAGCAGATCCAGGAGCAGGTGTTTGAACTGGTCGGTCTGCTGCCCGAGGTGGTGAGCGTAAGCGCACTGACCGGGCTGAATATCGATGCCCTGCGTGAGTTGCTGCTCACCAGCCTGCCCAAGCAAGCGGCAGATCAAGAGCAAGGCGCACGACTCTACATCGACCGGGTGTTCAGTGCCCACGGCACCGGCACCGTGGTGACCGGCACACTGCGCGGTGGCACCCTGCGAGTGGGTGACAAGCTGACCCTCTACCCCTCCGGGCGCAGCGTACAGATCCGCTCGCTGCAGGCCTATCACCAGCCACACGACGAAGTGAGTGCCTCCTCACGGGTGGCGGTGGGATTAAAAAAGGTGCCCCATCAGGAGGTATCGCGCGGTGACTGTCTGGCCAGTGATGAGGCGCACTGCCTGGCTGCCAGCCAGCTGGTGGTGCGCCTTGAGGGTCCGTCGCCAACGCGCCAGCAGCAGGTTGAAGTGGCCGTAGGCACCTGGCAGGGCCGCGCCACCCTGGTGCCGCTGGCTGCGCCAGGCTTGGCCCGCTTGTTACCAGAGCGCCCCCTGCCGTGCTTTTTTGCCCAGCCGCTGGCCATCATCCGCCACGGCAGCAGCGAGTTGCTGCACGCCGGGCGCGTTGCCTGGAGCGGCGAAGTGCCCACTCACCAACGCCGCGCCCTCTATAGCCTGCTCTCCTCCTTGCCCGCCGATCTCAGCGGCTGCCATCCGGCGCGCTTGCAACTCGCCCTGCAAGGTTATGTGGAAAGCAGCGCGCTACCTGCCATCCCGGTTGGCATGGTGCAAGGCGGCCGTTGGTTGATTGAGCCCGACTGGCTGGCTCATCAGCAGCAAGCGGTCTTGACCCTGCTGGCCGAGCCCGGCAGTGCGTTCAGTCAACGTGAGCTCTCCTGGCGGCTGCACGTAGAGAGCGATGTGATGGGCGTGCTGCTCAAGGGGCTCAAAGAGGCGCAGAAAATCCGCCTTAACTATGAGAAGTGGCAGCTTGGCGACGGAGAGTCGGAAGACGATCTGCCCGCCCCTGCCCAAGCGGTATTGGCACTGGTTCGCAGTCAGAATAAAGCGGGTTATGAGCCGGGCAAAACCGGTCCCGGCGGAGTCAGTGAAGATGCCGGCGAGCAGATGGGATTGTCCTTGCCCGAGCGGCAAAAGCAGCTGCGTAACCTCGCCCGTCTCAAGTACGTGGTGCTGCTCGAGGGCGGCATCTACCTTGATGCCGGACTCTATCGCGAGATGGTGTGCGCCGTTCTCGCCGATCAGCAGGTCGGCGCGCTGATCAACATGGCCCACGTTAAAGACCAGGCCGGCTTGTCGCGCAAATACGCCATCCCCTTTTGCCTGCGCATGGAGATGGACGGCTGGGTACGCCGCCAGGACAACGACCGCATCGTGCTCAAACTCCCCGCCTGATCCCGCAGCCTGCTCGCCGGACGGATCTTATCGGCCGGCGAGCGCCGCTAAATGTCGGGCCGAATTACCGGATGGTCAGGCCCACAACATTGCGCGTTGATATCCACACCTGTATTAACCGGATTAATTTCGGCCGCATTACCTGTTGATTCAGACAACAATATCCATCCACCTTCAATATCTGTCACTTACCTCGTATTTATTACTTCTGGACTCGTTAGATAATGTTTGCCTCACCACAAATATTCATCAAGATCAATTAATCATCTTGTTGTTATTAAAGTGATATATCAGTGATGCGTAAATAGGTAAATGCTTAAAACTTGATTTCATTTTGCTGATGCAGCTCTCAGTTTTGGTCAGGAAATGTCGCTTGGGTTCAACTATATTGCTTGAACAACTATGACTACGATTGCGTCGCACAATCCCTTATCGGGCTGATGACGACACTCTGCTTGCTGCACACGGAAGGTCCACCACTATGAAATTGTCCCGGCAACTGGCCATTATTGTTTCGATAGCCATCCTGGGGCTGGTACTGCTCAGTACTTATGCCCTCACTACCCTGCACGCCACCATGGTCGAGAACCGCAAACACGAGTTGCAGCATGTGCTGTCACTGGCGGTGCAAAGCGCCGCCCCGTTTGTCGAGATGGAGCAACAGGGCAAGCTGACCCATGAAGAGGCCAAGGCGCGCGCCATCGAGGCACTCTCCCGCTTCCGCGGTGGCGACAACTACCTGTGGGTGCGTGACGATCAGGGTGTGTTGCTGGTGCACGTGCGTGCCAACGACATCGGCAAGAAAGATGAAGGGCGCCGTCCGGATGGCACCTCCAACTGGGATGCCTTCCAGGCGCTGGTGCGCACGGACAAATACGCCTTTATCGAACAACTATCCAAACGCCCGGGCGGCACAGTGGATGTCCCCAAAATCAACGGACTGACCAAGCTGCCGGGCTGGAACTGGCTGTTTGGCTATGGCGTCTATATCGATGATGTGGAGTCTGCCTTCTGGAGCTTTGCCACCAAGGTGATTGCGGTGAGCGTGCTGACCCTGCTGATTGTGGCGGGTTCGGCCGTGATGCTGGCTCGCAGCATCTATCACAAGCTCGGCGGCGAGCCTGAATATGCAGCGCGCGTCTCCCAAGAGATTGCCAGTGGCGTGCTGAGCGTCAGGCCACAGGGCAAGATCCCGCCTGACAGTCTGCTTGGCTCGATTTTCCGCATGCAGGGTGCTCTGCGCACCATGATCGAGGAGATCCAGCAAAGCGCCGGTCGTCTGACCCAGGCCTCGCACAATCTCAATGCCCAGATGAGCCATATCAACAACGCCTCGCAGCACTCATCGGTGGCCACCACCTCGTCGGCGGCAGCCATTCAAGAGCTCTCGACCTGTATCGCCAATATCTCCCACAGTGCTCGCAGCACCGAAGATAACGCCGCGCAAGCCAAGGATCTGGCCGTCAGCGGTGCCGCGCTGGTCAGCCAGGCATCACAGCGTATTACCGATGTCTCGACCCAGGTCAGCCGCTCGACCGATGCCATCCTCGAGCTACAAAAGAACTCGGTGCAGATCGGCAATATTGTCGATGTGATTCGCGCCATCGCCGAGCAGACCAACCTGCTGGCACTGAACGCCGCCATTGAAGCCGCCCGCGCGGGTGAGCAAGGCCGCGGCTTTGCTGTGGTGGCGGATGAGGTGCGCACGCTGGCCTCACGCACGGCCAAGGCGACTGCCGAGATCACCACCATGATTGACGCGGTGCAAAACGAAACGGGGGCCGTGGTCAAGGTGATGAACGACGTACTGCCGATGGTCGAGAGCAGCGTGGAATATTCCGAGCAAGCGGCGAGCTCGATTGCGCAGCTCAACCAAGGTGCGAGCGAGGCACTCGAGATGATCCGCGAAGTCTCCCACGCTGCCCGTGAGCAAAATCAGGCGACCGAGAACGTGGCCGAGAACTTTGAAACCATCGCTGCTGCTATTCGTGACACGGCCAGCACGGTGGAAGAGGTCAAGGTCAACGTCGATACGCTGGCGCAATTGGCGGTCGATCTGAACCAGAGCGTGCGCTTCTTCAAGCTCTAAGCCTCCCCGGATAAAGTAAGACCCCGCCAACCGGCGGGGTCTTACTTTTAGCTCATCACGCAGCACTAACGAAAATCCGGCCCCATCAGATCGATGGCGTCGCTACAGATGCTGTTTACCCCCCAACCAAGCAACTGACGCGCCCGCTCCGGCTGATTGACCGTGTAAACCAGCAGGCAGAGTCCAGCACCTCGGATACTCTCGGTGCGGGCCTGATCGAGCAGTTCGTGATTAAGATGCAAGGCGCGGCAACCCAGATCTCTTGCCAGCATCAGCGCATCATCACGCCACGCATGCAGCAGCAAACCGCGCGGCAGATCCGGGGCCACGTCACGCGCCGCCTCCAGCGCCTCAACCGAGAATGAGGAGAGCAGCGGAGTGTCCATCCCTTCCCACCATCGCAGTGCGGCACGCGCCACGGCGGCGCCAGTCTCAAGCTCGCAGCCGGGCGTGGGTTTGATCTCGATGTTGATCTGCAAATTGAGCTCGCGGCAAAGCGCCGCCACATCACGCAGCCGCGGCAACGGCTCGCCGGCAAAATCAGCCGAGAACCAGCGGCCGGCATCAAGCAGCGCCAGGGCAGACCAGGACTGCTCGCCTGCCATACCCCACCCATCGCTGGTTCGCTCCAGCGTATCGTCATGCAGTAAAAAGATTTCGCCGTCGGCCGAGAGCTTGGCGTCGCACTCGAACATGCGATAGCCCTGCGCTGCGCCGACCTTGATGGCTGCCAGTGTATTTTCCGGCGCCAGATAGCCACCGCCACGGTGCGCCACCATGGCCGGATAGTGCCAATGACTCATAGCCTTCTCCCGCTTGCTCCATCAAACCGGTGCAGATGCTCACTCGTCCAGCCCAACCACAAGGTTGTGCCGGGCGCCGGACGATCATGGTGCGGCAAACGCACCACCAGGTTTTGCGCGCCCCAGCGGCCATGCGCCAGGTTATCGGCACCGAGCAGCTCTAGGGTATCGACCATCAGCGGCACCCCTTGCCCGGCGGGAACGCTCAGCAGATGCTCGGGGCGAATACCGAGAGTCATGGCACTACCAGCCAAACCGTTGCCGGCATCACCGATGGGCAGGCTCATCCCCCCTTGCAGCTCAAACTGGCGGCCATCCTGACTCACGATGCCATCGAGCAGATTCATGGCTGGAGAGCCGATAAAGCTGGCAACAAAGCGGCTGGCTGGCTTTTCGTACACCTCGACCGGCGTGCCAATTTGCTCGGCCACGCCCTTGTTCATCACCATCACCCGCTGCGCCAACGTCATGGCTTCGACCTGATCGTGAGTGACGTAAAGGCTGGTGGTGCCAAGGCGCTTGTGCAGTTGTTTAAGTTCAAGGCGCATCTGCACCCTGAGCTTGGCATCGAGGTTAGAAAGTGGCTCATCAAACAGAAATACCGCCGGGTCACGCACGATGGCACGCCCCATCGCCACCCGCTGGCGCTGCCCGCCCGACAGCTCGCGTGGACGGCGCTCAAGCAGCGCGTCGAGTTCAAGAATTCTTGCAGCCTCTTGCACCCGGTTCTGCACCTCGCTTTTCTCCATGCCACGAATTTTCAGCCCCCACGCCATGTTTTGCGCCACCGTCATGTGCGGATAGAGGGCGTAGTTCTGAAACACCATGGCGATACCGCGCTCTTTGGGCTCCAGCTCGGTGACATTGCGCCCGTCGATGTGGATAAGGCCGCCGCTGACGCGCTCAAGCCCTGCCACCATCCGCAGCAAGGTGGACTTGCCACAGCCCGAGGGCCCCACCATCACGATAAATTCGCCATCAGCCACATCCAGGGTGAGCGGGCGGATCACCTGGGTTTTGCTATCCCAGCTCTTGGTCACTGCTTCCAGTTTCAAACCAGCCATCGGTTACTTCTCGCTATCAACAAGGCCACGCACAAACGCGCGTTGCAACATCAGAACAATCGCTACCGGTGGCAGCAGGGTTAGCAGCATGGCGGTCATCACCAAATGCCATTCGGTGGTGCCATCACCACTGGTAATCATGCTGCGAATGGCCGCCACCGCCGTGCCAAGATGTGGCTCGGAGACGATCAGCAACGGCCACAGATATTGGTTCCAGGCATAGATAAAGGTGATGACAAACAGGGCCGCCAGATTGGTTCGCGACAGAGGCAACACGATGTCGCAAAAAAAGCGCATGGGTGAGGCACCATCAATGCGCGCCGCCTCCATCAGCTCATCGGGCAGCGTCATAAAAAACTGCCGAAACAGGAAAGTCGCCGTGGCCGAGGCCATCAGTGGCAGGGTCAAACCGGTGTAGCTGTCCATCATGTCGAGCGTGGCAATCACCTCCACGGTAGGGAAAATCCGCACCTCCACCGGCAGCATCAGGGTGATGAAGATGAGCCAGAAGCAGAGATTACGCAGCGGAAAGCGAAACCAGACGATGGCAAACGCCGACAGAATCGACACCGAGATCTTGCCCACCGTGATGGTGAGCGCCATCAGCAGACTGTTGCCGAGCAGCAAACCAAACGGGGTTTGGCTTGGGCCCACTCCCTGGCGCCACAAGGTGGTGATGTTCTCCCACAGGTGCGAGCCCGGGATCAGGGTCATGGGAATTTCAAAGACCGCTTTTTCATCCAGTGTGGCGGCCACAAACGCCACATACAGCGGAAACAAAATAACGGCGATCGCCAGCCAGATCAGTAGATGACAGGTGCGATCAAGCCAGGGGTGATGTTCAATCATTGATAACTTACCTTGCGTTCAACGTAGCGGAACTGAACGATGGTCAACCCCACCACCAGCACCATCAGCACCACCGACTGTGCGGCGGAAGCCGCCAGATCCAGCCCGGCAAACCCTTCGCGGTAGATCTTGTAAATCAGCGTGGTGGTGGCCTGCACTGGCCCACCGGCAGTAGCGGCATCGATCACCGGGAAGGTGTCAAAGAAGGCATACACCACGTTGACCACCAGCAAGAAAAAGCTCACCGGCGCGATCAGCGGTAACGAGATGGCCACAAAGCGGCGTATCGGCCCGGCCCCTTCGATGGCGGCGGCCTCAACCAGCGAGCATGGAATGGACTGCAGTGCGGCGAAGAAAAACAGGAAGTTGTAACTAAGCTGCTTCCATACCGAGGCGACCACTACCAACAGCATGGCCTGGCCACTGTGCTGGGCGTGATTCCACTCATAACCCATCAGATCAAGCGCGTGCGTGAGCAAGCCTCGCCCCGGACTAAACAAGAACATCCAGAGCACCGCCGCCACGGCCGGCGCGACCGCATAGGGCAACAGCAGCAAGGTTTGATAGATGCGGCGAGCGCGCAGCACATGGTCCACCAGTGCTGCCAGCAACAGGGATATCAGCAGACCACTGCCGGCCACCATGCCACTAAATTGCAAGGTAACGCCAAAGGTGGCGAGATAGGACTCATCGCGCAGCAAATCGCGAAAATTGGCCAGACCGACAAACTCGCTCGATAACCCAAACGGGTCGATATGCAAAAGCGAATACCAGAGCGCCTGACCGGCAGGCCAGAGAAAAAAGACGATGGTGATCGCCAGTTGCGGCAGCAGCAACAGATAAGGCAGCAGACGCGCGCGAAACACCGGGCGGGAACTGGACATGGGATCTCTCGTGACATGCCCCTAATTAAAGGAGCGACCGGCCCCGCAAGCGGGGCCGGATAAACCAAAGATAAAACAGAGGTTATGAGCGAACCGACTGCTCGAAGCGGCGCAGTTGTTCATCACCACGGCGCACTGCCGAATCGAGAGCCTCTTGCGGGGTCTTCTTACCAGTCCAGACCGCTTCGAGCTCTTCATCCACTATGGTGCGGATTTGCGGCATGTTGCCAAGGCGCAAACCCTTGGTGAAGCTAAGCGGCGGCTTGTTAAGCATCTGGCGGGTGGCGATGTCAGAGCCCGGATTCTTCTCGTAGAACCCTTCGCTGCGGGTCAGCTCGTAAGCGGCCTTGGTGATCGGCAGGTAGCCGGTCTTTTGGTGCCACTCGGCGGCCTGCTCCGGCTTGGCGAGAAAATCGAGGAACTGGGCAACGCCGCGATAGGTCTCACTATCCTTACCCTGCAACACCCACAAACTGGCGCCACCGATGATGGCGTTTTGCGGTGCCTGCACCGCGCTGCTGTCGTAAGGCATCATGGCCACGCCGTAATCGAACTTGGCATAGCGGCGAATGTTGGCCAGCGAGCCGCTCGATGCGGTGGTCATGGCGCAATCGCCGTTATAGAACTTCTCGGTCGACTCGTCTTTACGCCCGAAGTAACTGAAATCGCCCTTCTTGTTCATGGCTTCGAGCAGCTCGATATGCTTTACCTGCTCCGGGCCATTGAAAGTGAGCTTGGCATCGGCGCCATCAAAGCCGTTGTTCTCGGTAGCAAACGGCTTGGCGTGCCAGGCGCTGAAGTTTTCCAGCTGGATCCAGCCCTGCCAGCCGCTGGCATAACCACACTTCATGCCAGAGGCGCGCAGCTTGGCGGTGTACTGCGCCATCTGCTGCCAAGTCTTGGGCGGCTGCTCCGGATCGAGACCGGCCTTTTTGAAGGCGCTCTTGTTGTAATAGAGCACCGGCGTGGAGCTGTTAAACGGCTGGGACAGCAGGTGGCCACTCTTGGCGTCGGTGTAATAACCGGCCACGGTCGGCACAAACTGACTTTCGTCAAACGGGATACCGGCTTCGGAGAACACCTGATAGACCGGCTTGATCGCCTTGGAGGCCATCATGGTCGCGGTGCCGACTTCATACACCTGCAAAATAGCCGGCGCCTTGCCAGAGCGAAACGCCGCAATGCCCGCAGCCATGCTCTCGTCGTACTTGCCCTTGTAGACCGGCACGATCTGGTATTGCGGATGGCTCTGGTTGAAGCGCTGCGCCAGCGAATCAACCTCTTTACCCAGCTCCCCGTCCATGGAGTGCCAGAAAGGGATCTGGGTGGCAGCCATTGCCTGACCGGCCAGCCCCAAAGTCACACACAGTACCGAGCTACGAAGCATAAAAGTCATAATTCCTGTCCCAATGGGTGTGGTTCGTCCATAAAAATGCGCGAACGCGCACTGTTATCTTCGCAAACCACTATCGTCAGCCTGTATGACCGAGATGTTTCAGGAAGTTGAACTTTTATTGGCAGCGCTTACGCTATGTCTCTGATGAGGCGCAGAATAGGTGACAGGCTCACGCCGCTTTCCATCACCCAAACACCGTGATATCTGGAGCCAACATGCCCCTGCCCCTCCCTCCCCTGCTGTTTTTCTGTGCGGCTAGCCTGGTATGGTTGTTACCGGGGCGAGCGGCTCTGTCGCTCTATGACGATGGTTGGGGATGGTTAGCCACAGGGTTGGCGTTTGGCGCGGCTCTGTTTGCCCTGCTCCCGGTAGTGGCACTGCGCCGCGCTCGCACCACGATTACGCCGCACCATCCCGAGCAGGCCCGGGTATTGGTGCAGAGCGGCATTTATCGCATCAGCCGCAATCCCATGTACCTGTCGCTGCTGCTCGCCTTGCTGGCACTGTGCGCCTGGCGTGTCAGCCTGCCCGGGCTGCTGCCAGCCTTCGGGTTTATGTATCTGGTCGAGCGACTGCAAATCCGCCGTGAAGAGGCCGCACTGGCCGCCCGTTTTGGCCGTGATTATCAGGCCTATTGCCACACGACGCGCCGCTGGCTGTAGATGGCCTGCCGGAGCTGGCACAGCACCATGCGGGGAATCAATTTAAATATGCTTACATTTCATATAGATAAGTGAATACACCACAAAAGTGACCAGATAGTGACTGCAGATTGCTTGACATAAAACATTGCATGCAATTTAATTGCAAACAACAAACATCAAGACCCATCCCCATCAGGAGCAAATATCATGTCTATCGACAAAGTTCTCTATCGTGCACAAGCAAGCGTCACTGGCGGCCGTGAAGGTCATGCCACTTCCGATGACAAGAAGCTGGATCTGACATTGAGCACCCCGCGTGAGCTGGGCGGCGCCGGCGGTGAAGGCAGCAACCCCGAGCAGCTGTTTGCCGCTGGTTACGCCGCCTGCTTTACAGGTGCCCTCAAGCTGGTTGCTTCCCGTGAAAAGATTGCCGTGCCGGCCGCGACCGTGATTGAAGGGCTGGTTGGCATCGGCCCGGTAGGTCAAGCCTTCGGTATCGAAGTTGAGCTGCGTGTCTCCCTGCCGGGGATGGAGCGCTCGGTGGCCGAGGCGCTGGTCGCCAAGGCGCACGAAGTCTGCCCCTACTCCAACGCCACCCGTGGCAATATCGATGTCACGCTGACCGTGCTGTAAGCACTAAGCTGACACCCCTGACAGTTTGCTGTCAGTCCAGTAGAAACAGTTCAGGAGGCCAAGGCCTCCTGAATGTTTTTCCGGGTGAGAGCGCGTTAGGCGGCCTCTTTACTCAGCCCATCCATCACCTGCTTGTGAAACTCGCCGTTGAGCTTGTAGTAGCGGCGATAGATAAGAAAGCTCAGGCACACCAGCACCAGCGGAATGCCGATCATCAGCATGCGCATGGCAAAGATGGTGGATTCGCTTTGCACGGCATTGGGCACATAACCGGCAATCGTCAAGCCAATACCAATCAGGAAACCGGCGATGGCAGAGGCGCCTTTCACCAGCATGGTCTGCACCGAGAAGATAACGCTCTCGGTACGCACCCCGTTTTTATACTCACCGTAATCGACCACGTCAGCCAGCATCACAGTAGAGAGTGCCAGCGCAAAACCTGAACCCAGTTTCAGCGCCGCACCCGATGCCCCCACCAGAATATGGTTTTCCGGCATCACCAGACCTGAGAAGAGCAGCAAGGCGCAGCTCAATACCGGGAAGGCGCACGCCATCTTCCACACCGTCGGGCGCGAGAAGGTTTGCACTACCTTGGGAAACAGCACCAGACCGGCGATTTCGGCGGCGCCCGAGAGCATCATAAAGACCGGGAAGAGATCCTTGTTACCCACCGCGTAGGTGAAGTAATAGATGGCAAACCCGCCGGCCAGCTGCATCGCCATGTTAAACGCCAGCACGATACCAATCAGGGCCACCAGCTGATCGTTTTTGAAGATGATGCCCATCACGTCCCGTGGCTTGATCTTCTCGGCCTGCTTTTCCACCTTCACGGTGTCACGCACGTTAAGCACGGTCACGATGGCGCTCACGATAAAGAAGACGGCAATCACCATCGACACACGCTGAAAGCCCAGCGCGTTGTCGCCGTTGCCCAACCATTCAATCGCCTTGAGACCAAACGAGCCCATCAGGAACCAGGCCAGACTGGCGAACAGACGCGGGATCACCACGATGCTCTCGCGCTCATTCTTGTCACTGGAGAGCGACGGGATCATCGACCAATAAGGAATGTCCATGATGGTGTAAGTCATGCCCCACAGAATGTAGGAGACCGCTGCGTAGACATAGAGCCAAGTGCCTTCGAAGGCATGGGTCATGAACAGCGACACCATCACCACCGAGTTAATCACGGTGCCGATCAGGATCCAGGGGCGGAACTTGCCCCAGCGCGAACGGGTGTTATCGACGATCATCCCCATCATGGGGTCATTGATGGCATCCCAGATCCGGGCCACCAGAAACAGAGAGCCGACAAAGGCGGCCGACAGTCCCACCACGTCGGTGTAGTAGAACATCAGGTAGATATACACCACCGAGCAGGCGAGATCCTTGCCCAGTGCGCCTATGCCGTAAGAGAGCTTACTTGTATTGGAGAGGCTCATGACCATGTCCTTTTGTGTGTGATTGCTTCGAATTATTCGGTTAAACCGCCGTCAGCTCGATCAGGATGGCGGTGGAAGGGTCGAGGATCGGCATGGTGATGCCCGCTTGCGCCAGCCACTCGCCACTCAACTCCACCGGGGTATCGATCCAGGCCGGCTGGCGGTTGACGATGCCGCTACGCAGGTTGCTGGCACAGGCAATCAGCGACACCTTGTAACGGGTCTCGCTCTGCAAGCCGGGGATACGCAGCACGCCGCTAAAGGAGTAAGTGGGCATCCCCATCTGGGCGACCATCACCAGCGCTTGGCGCCCGTCCGCGCCCACCACGCCATGAATCACCTGCTGCTCGCTGTCATCGCTGTCGATGCGCAGGGTTTGCCCACTGTGCAGCAGCGGTCGATAGCGTTTGTGCAGGGCGATGTAGTGGCTAAATCCGGCCTTCTCCTGCTTACTTTCGCGCACCGGGTCGAGCTCAATGCCCATATGGCCAAACAGCGCTGTGATGCCGCGAAAATGAATGTCGGAGACGCGCCGGGTGGCGTGGCAGTGAGTGGCACCGATGTGGGAGCCCATCACTTCGGGCGGGAAGAAGTAGCTAAAGCCACGCTGAATAATCTGACGCTCCAGCGCATCGTTGTTATCGGACGGCCAGAAGCGGTGCACCCGTTTGAGCACCTCATAGTCGATGCGGCCACCGCCGGCGGCGCAGGCTTCGATTTCAACCTGTGGATAGTGCTCACGTACCCAGTCCATCAGGCGATAGACCGCCTCGACCTGGGCCTGTTGGCTGGCCCGTCCGGCATGGCCGGGCTGCACCACTTCGCGGTTCATGTCCCATTTGAGATAGCTGATGGCGTAACGCCCGAGCAGCGCATCGAGCCGCTCACAGAGATAGGCAAAGGCGGCGGGGTTTTGCAGATCCAGCACATATTGATTGCGGCCGGTCGGCGGGGAGTAACCCTCCAGCGCCAGCAGCCAGTCGGGGTGCTGGCGATAGAGATCTGAATCCAGGCTGATCATCTCGGGCTCGACCCACAGGCCAAACTCCATCCCGAGCCCGCGCACATGCGCGATCACCGGCTCGAGACCCTCGGGGTATTTCTGCGAGTCCAGATACCAGTCACCGAGGGCTGCCTTGTCGTTGTTGCGCCGACGAAACCAGCCATCATCGATGATAAAACGCTCCACGCCCATCCGCGCCGCTTCGGTCGCCATCGCCATGATGTAGGCGGGATCGTGGTCAAAATAGATCCCCTCCCAGGTGTTGAGATGCACCGGCCGCGCCTTGGGCTCGGGGAAGCGCACAATGTGTTCACGCACAAAGCCGTGAAAATGCTGGCTCATGACATTGAGGCCCACCGGGCTATAGCTGGCATAGAGCCAGGGCGTCGCGAGACTTTCCCCTTGAGCCAAGCTCATCTCGCCGGGCAGATAGAGCGCTTCAGCCTGCATAAAACGGCGGCCGTCCGCTTTGACGTCCACCCGCAGCCGGTGGTTACCGCTCCAGGCCAGATGCATGCCCCACACCTCACCGTGCTGCTCGCCAAAACCCTGATTGCCAACCACCAGGGCCGGGAAGTGCTCGTGCGAGGTGCGACCACGGCGGTTCTCCTGCTGATAGCCACCGTGGCGCAGCGAATGGCGATGCTGCTGGAATTCATGCACCCAGCGGCCATAGAAAGAGAGACACTCGGTGGCCCGCTCTGGCAGCGGCAGCGTGCTGGCCAGGCGGTTGACCTGATAGGGGGTGGCGCCTAAGTTGGTGAGGGTATGGCGCAGGCTCAGCACATCGTGCTGCGGATCGAGCGTGATCTCACTGACCAGCTGCAAGCCAGCCACCGCATCGCGACTGACCAGCGTTAAGCTCTGCCCCTCCTGCTTGATCTCTCTGAGCACAAACACGGCAGACCAGTCACGCCCTTCCCGATGCCCCTCCAGCGCCGGACTGCTAAACAGGCCGCGTCCAGATTCAGGAAACAGCGAGAGCGGCACATCCACATCCAGCCGGCCATAAGGCACGGCACGCGCCAGTGCCACATGGGCATCACGATCGCAGGAGGTGGTCAACGCCTTGCCCCAGTAGAGGATGTCAGCCTGATCGCCGACAGAGATAAGCAGCGCGCTGTGGCGCCCACGCAGAGTAACGATGTCGTTCATGATGTCTGAGCCCGGTGTTGCAGAGTCGAATGGTGCGACCGCACCATTGGCAGGCATCATAAAAGCTTACGACTCGCGTTTTTGTGATCCTGGCTACACCAGTGGAAACGTTTACAATTGGGAGCTATTCTTAACGCCGTTTAGTGATCATGATCACGATAAAACCGGCGTTTATGCGCGTCAGCGCACACCTGTTACCGGTTTCAATTCAGGGTGACAGCATAACCACACAACCAATGAGTGAAACCACCAACTGTAATCGTTTACAGTTGTAAGCCGAGCGCATCAAAATCAGACCTGACCCACTGCCCGCCTGCCCCGGTCGCCATATTGACAAACCACACGGCACCAATGTGCCTTCGATCACGGGCTTAACAATTTCCCGGGCTGCCGCAGTATAAAGTCGGATTTTTAGGTCGATATAAGGTTAGAAATACCAAATCCCTAAAGGTTAGAAGGATTTACCGGATGAACTTATCGATTAAGAACAAGCTGGTGATCGCGATCAGTACCCTCATCATCGTCATCACTGCGCTGCAGGTCTGGTACAACACCCGTCAACTGGGCGCCGAAACGCGCCGACTGGTCGGCGATACGATTAGTGTCAGCTCCAATGCCAGCGTGCAAGGGATCACCCACTGGCTGCAGGCACGGGTGGCCATGGTGCAGGCAGCCAAAGAGGCCTATGCCCTGCAAGACGAACCGGTCACCTATCTGGCACAGGCTGAGAAATCCGGTCACTTCGAGCTGGTCTACTCGGGGGCCGAAGATGGCAAATACATTGAGGGGCATTTTTCCAATGTGCCGGCAGGCTATGATCCGCGCAAACGTCCCTGGTATCAGAGCGCCATGAGCGCCGGCCATCTCATCATCACCCCGCCCTACATGGGGGCCTCGCAAGGCAGTCTGGTCATCACCATCGCCGAGCCCTTTTTGCGCGGTAACACCCGTGGCGTGATCGCCGGTGACATCTCCATCGATGCGCTGGTGCAGAGCATTTTGTCGATGAAGATGGAGGGTGCCTACGCCATGTTGGTAGACAGCCACGGCACCATTATCGCCCACCCGGATCAGAGCCTCGCCATGAAGCAGAGCAGCGAGATCTTCCCGGAGCTCACCCCGGTGCGTATTCAGGAGATTGCCCACGACGGCGCCATCTCCGAGTATGAGATAGGCGGCAAACCGAGCCTGTTTGAGCTAACCCAAGTGCCCGATACCGACTGGTATTACGGCATCGTCATCGACAAAGAGGTCGCTTATCAGGCGGTCAGCCGAATGATCACCTCTGCTATCTGGCAGGGTCTGCTCACTATCCTGATCGTGGCCGGTATCTCCTATCTGGCGATCCGTGGCTCGCTGGCGCCGCTCTCGACCTTGGGCGAGGCGATTGCTGCCCTGTCGCGCGGTAACGGCGATCTGACCCGCCGCATCCAGATTGAGCGGCACGACGAGGTGGGCGCCGTCGCCAAGCACGTCAACACCTTTATTGACCGCATTCACGCCATGGTACGCGACATCTCAAGCTCGGCCGGGCAACTGAACCAACAGGCGATCCGCTCGCACCAGATGGCCGGTGAGACCACGCAAGGGTTGTCACGTCAGCAAAACGAGATCTCCCTCATCGCCACCGCCGTGCACGAGATGTCGGCCACCGCCGTCGAGGTGGCCAGCAACGCCGAGCAGACCGCCGATGCCGCCCGCGCCTCGGCCAGCAACTGCGAGCAGGGCAAACAGGTGATTGCCCGTAACCAGCGCTCTATCACCGATCTCGCCTCCCAGGTGGAGCACGCCTCCGGCACCATTCGTGAGCTCGAGAAAAACACCCAGGAGATCAACACCATCCTCTCCACCATTCAAGGCATCGCCGAGCAGACCAACCTGCTGGCGCTCAACGCCGCCATCGAAGCCGCCCGCGCCGGTGAGCAGGGGCGAGGTTTTGCCGTGGTGGCCGACGAAGTGCGGGTGCTCTCCCAGCGCACCCACAGCTCCACGGTCGAAATTCGCACCATGATCGAGACCTTGCAGCGCAACACCCAAAGCGCCGTCGGCACCATGCAAGAGAGCCAGTTGCTGGCACAAAACAGCGTGGGGGATGCCGGTGAAGCGACCCAGGCCCTCGAGCAGATTGTCGAATCGATTGACCGTATCTCACAGATGGCAACCCAGATCTCTAGCGCCGCCGAAGAGCAGCGCTCGGTCACCGACGAGGTAAGCCGCAATATTCAGGCGGTCAAGGATGTCTCGGACGAGCTGGCCGGTCAGGCGCAAAACTCCAATCAGCTGGCGAGTGAACTCGAGAGCATCTCGGGCGAGCTAAACGGTCAGATTGGGATGTTCCGCATCTAAATCGCTTAAAAACAGAAAACCCGGGCTGGCCCGGGTTTTCTTATCTTCACAACGATAAGGCTTACACCACGCGGGCGCGCTCAAGCATGGCATGGAGCAGCACGTTGGTGCCGGCGGTGACCTGCTCGGGTTGGGTGTCCTCGATTTCGTTGTGGCTGATGCCATCTTTGCAGGGGATGAAGATCATGCCCGCTGGCGCCAGCATCGACATATAGACCGCATCGTGTCCCGCCCCAGAGACGATATCCATGTGCGAGTAGCCAAGGCGCTGGGCGGCGCGGCGCACCGCATCCTTGCAATCGGGGTGAAACGGCGCTGCCGGATAGTGCGACACCTGGGTAATCGCCACCCCAAGCCCGGTCTCTTGCTCGACAGTGCCGACATAGGCGCGCAGGGCGGCGTCCATCTCATCCACCAGCGCATCGGTCATGTTGCGAAAATCGATGGAGAAGGTGACCTGCCCCGGGATCACGTTTCGGCTGTTGGGGAACACCTGCACCATGCCGACGGTGCCGCGCCCATGCGGGCCGAAGCGATGGGCGATCGCCACCACCTCTTGCATGATGCGCGCCGCCACTTGCATGGCATCTTTACGCAGCTCCATCGGGGTCGGGCCGGCGTGCGCCTCCATCCCGGTCACCACGCAGTCATACCAGCGAATACCGAGCACCCCTTGCACCACTCCGATGGTGATCTCTTTGTCTTCCAGAATCGGCCCCTGCTCGATGTGCGCCTCGAAGTAGGCGCCGATGGGGTGATCGCCCGGCTCTTCATCACCGATATAGCCGATGCGCGCCAGCTCCTCCCCCACCGTCTTGCCGTCGATATCCTTGGCGGCATAGGCATGCTCGAGGGTAAAGATATGGGCAAACACCCCTGAGCCCATCATCACCGGCACAAAGCGCGATCCCTCCTCGTTGGTCCAGAAAGCCAGCTCCACCGGGGCTTCAGTCTCGATATCGTAATCATTGAGAGTCCGGATCACCTCAAGGCCAGCCAGCACCCCGAAGTTGCCGTCAAACTTGCCACCAGTCGGCTGGGTATCGATATGGCTGCCGGTCATGATCGGCGGCAGCATGTTGTTGCGCCCGGCACGGCGCATAAAGACGTTGCCAATCTTGTCGATGGTGACCGACAGGCCCGCCTCGCGCGCCCAGCTGATCACCAGATCGCGCCCTTGACGATCCAGATCGGTCAGGGTCAGCCGGCACACCCCGCCCTTGGGGGTCGCACCGATTTTGGCCAGATCCATCAGCGACTGCCACAGCCGCTCACCATTGACACGAAGATCCGTTACCACGCTGGCATCACAGGTTTTGGTATCCATGCTGATTCTCTCCTTGAATCGGTTAACGCTCGACCGCGGTCGGGGCTTCGACCTGAGCACGCAGCGCATTGGCCGTAAATTGCGGGCCGAATGCCGGGCGTTTGAGATAGCGACCCGCGCCCGGTACGGTGCGCAGATCCCCGTCAACCCACACCAGCTTGCCTTGGCTTAAGGTATGGGTCGGGATGCCCTGCACGGTGCGCCCCTCGAAGATGTTGAAGTCGTTTTTCGAGTGATGAGTCTTGGCCGACAGGGTCTTGTGACCAGACGGATCCCACACCACCAGATCGGCGTCGGCCCCCGGCGCAACCAACCCCTTTTGCGGATAGAGGTTAAACAGCTTGGCGGTGTTGGCCGAGGTGATGGCGACAAACTCGCTCGGGGTCAGTCGGCCGCTGTTCACGCCTGCATCCCAAATCACCGCCATGCGCTCTTCCACCCCGCCGCAACCGTTGGGGATCTTGGCAAAATTGCCCTGACCCGCGGCTTTCTGGGCGGCGCAGAAGGTGCAGTGATCGGTGGCCGTCGTATGCAGCTGACCCGATTGCAGGCCCCGCCACAGCGCCTCCTGATGTGGTTTGGAGCGAAACGGCGGGCTCATCACATGGGCGGCGGCGCGGGTGAAATCAGGGTCACGATAGACGCTGTCATCGATAACCAGGTGTCCGGCCAGCACCTCGCCATAAACCCGCTGTCCACGCGCCCGGGCCCGGGCGATAGCATCGGCCGACTCCTGACAAGAGACGTGCACAACATAGATGGGCACGCCCAGCACCTCAGCGATGGCGATGGCTCGGTTGGCCGCTTCACCTTCCACCATGGGCGGGCGCGACAGCGGATGCCCTTCCGGACCGGTGATGCCCATGCGGGCCACTTCTTGTTGCAGCAGGAACACCAGCTCGCCGTTTTCAGCGTGCACGGTCGGCATGGCGCCCAGCTCTAGCGAGCGGCGAAAGCTGTTCACCAGCGTCTCGTCGTCACACATGATGGCGTTCTTGTAAGCCATAAAGTGCTTGAAGCTGTTGACCCCCTCTTCGCGCACCAGCGTGCCCATGTCGCGGTGCACGCTCTCGTCCCACCAGGTGATCGCCACATGGAAACCGTAATCCGACGCCGCATGCTCGGCCCAGCTCCGCCAGATACGATAGGCCTCCATCAGGGGCTGCTTGGGATTGGGAATCACAAAATCGATGATCGAGGTGGTGCCCCCGGCCAGCGCGGCCGAGGTGCCGCTGTAAAAGTCATCCACCGTGGTGGTGCCCATAAACGGGAAATTCATGTGAGTATGCGGATCGATGCCGCCCGGCAGCACATATTGACCGCCAGCATCCACCACGGAGCACCCGGCTGGCGCCTGAGCCGTCAGACTCTCGCCCACCGCCGCAATCACCCCATCAACGCACAATACATCGGCACGAAACTCACGGTCGGCGTTAACGACCGTGCCCCCCCGAATCAATACACTCTTGTTCATCCCGGATCCCTCTGTTGATTAACAAGTGCTACTCCAGCCACGCAGCGAACGTGCCAGTGCAGCGAGATGTGCCCCCTGCCCCACCATCCGGGGGCAGGATTAGCGGCCGGACTTGACCGGCCGCGTCGTTACGCCACTTCACTGGCCGGTGTGGCCATCGGATTGTTGGGGTGAGTGGTCCAGTTGGCATAATCACCGCTGACCACCCGGCCGGTACGCAGGTCCACTTCACCCGGCGCCAGTGCGCGCATGGTGATGCAGTTCTCGACCGGGCAGATGGAGGCGCACAGATTGCAGCCGACGCACTCCTCTTCTTTCACCTCGTAATGGCGCTCACCGTTTTTGATGCTGGTGATGGCCTGGTGCGAGGTGTCCTCGCAGGCGATGTGGCACTTGCCGCACTTGATGCAGCTCTCTTGGTCGATCACCGCCTTTTCCACATGGTTGAGGTTGAGGTAACGCCAGTCGGTCACGGTGGGCACCGCCTTACCCCGGAAATCGTCGATGGTGCGATAGCCTCGCTCATCCATGAAGTTCTCCAGGCCGCTGATCATGTCCTGCACAATCGAGAAACCGTGCACCATGGCGGCGGTGCAGACCTGCACCGTGCCGCAGCCCAGCGCGATAAACTCGGCAGCGTCGCGCCAGGTAGACACGCCGCCGATGCCGGAGATGGGCATCCCACGCGTCTCACCGTCACGGGCGATCTCGGCCACCATGTTCAGGGCAATCGGCTTGACGGCCGTACCGCAATAACCGCCGTGCGACCCCATGCCGCCGGTGTTGGGGCTCATCGCCATGGCATCGAGATCGACACCGATGATCGAGTTGATGGTGTTGATCAGTGACACCGCATCGGCGCCGCCGCGATGGGCAGCCCGCGCCGGGTAACGGATGTCAGTGATGTTGGGGGTGAGCTTGACGATAACCGGCAGCGAGCAGTACTGCTTACACCAGCGGGTCACCATCTCGATGTACTCGGGCACCTGCCCCACCGCAGCCCCCATGCCGCGCTCGCTCATGCCGTGCGGGCAGCCGAAGTTGAGCTCGATGCCATCGGCACCGGTCTGCTCGACCAGCGGCAGGATGAACTTCCACGACGCTTCATCGCACGGCACCATGATCGACACCACGACGGCGCGATCGGGCCAGTTACGCTTGACCCGGGCGATCTCCTCAAGGTTGATGGCAAGGGTGCGATCGGTGATGAGCTCGATGTTGTTAAGACCAATCACCCGCCGATCCGGCCCGCGCAGGGTGCCGTAACGGGGGCCGCTGACATTGACCACGTGGGGATCGATCCCGAGGGTCTTCCACACCACGCCACCCCACCCGGCCTCGAAGGCGCGCACCACGTTGTACTCCTTGTCGGTGGGCGGCGCCGAGGCCAACCAGAACGGGTTCGGGCTCTTGATGCCCAGAAAATTGCTGCTGATATCAGCCATGACAGGACTCCTCGACCAGTGCATCGGACGCTGCGCCATCGGCGGCGCGCAAGGTGGCATCGATAGAAAACGCGGCAAGCTTGCCAAGCCGGACCGCATCGACGGTGAGATCCAGCCCACCCGCGACACAGTCACCGCCGGCCCAGACGCCGGGCAGCGAGGTGCGCCCCTGCTCGTCCACCGCAATGCGGCCATCTTGCAGCATCAATCCAGCGCCCGCCGGCTCGCTGACATAGGTCTGGCCGATGGCCTTGAGGATCATGTCGGCCGGCAGGGTGAAGGTCTCACCGCTTTCGACCAAGCGACCGCCCTGCTCGCAGGTGACGGCCAGCGTGATGCCGGTGACCTTACCCTCTGCGCTGTGCACCGCTTTTGGCGCCGCCCAATGGCGGATGGTGACGCCGTTGCTGCGCGCCCAATCAATCTCCACGGCCGAGGCTTTCATGGCACTTTCGCCGCGGCGATAGACCATGGTGACTTCGCGGGCGCCCAGCTTTTTGGCCTGCACCGCGGCATCGACCGCCGTCATTCCACCGCCGATGACCACGACCTGACGGCCGACCGGGAAGCTGGCCAGATCGTCGCACTGGCGCAATCTGGCGATAAAATCGACCGCCTCCTCCAGCCCGCTGGCGGCAGGCTCGGGGATCCCCAGCGCATTGACGCCAGCGAGCCCCATTCCCAGAAACACGGCATCAAACTCGGCGCGCAGTGCATCAAGGTGGATGTCGCGCCCAAGCATTTGATGGGTGCGCACCGAAATACCGCCAATTGACAGCAGCCAGCGAATCTCGTGCTGGGCAAAATCGCCGGTGGTCTTGTAGCTGGCCAGACCATATTCATTAAGGCCGCCCAACTTAGGCTTGGCTTCAAAAAGCACCACGTTATGACCGAGACGCGCCAGACGGTGCGCCACGGTGAGTCCGGCCGGACCGGCACCGACCACGGCGACCCGCTTACCACTCAGGGCGGCGCGATGAAACAGCGGCTTGCCCGGATCGACAAAATAGGTGTCAGTGGCATAGCGCTGCAGCAGGCCGATTTCGACCGGTTTGCCTTCTTGGGTATTGCGCACACACACCTGCTCGCACAGGGCTTCGGTCGGACAAACCCGGGCGCAGATCCCGCCCAACTCGTTGGCATCGAGAATGGCGTAGGCGGCACCCCGGATATTTTTCTGGGCGATGCGCTGGATAAAGCGCGGCACATCGATCCCGGCCGGGCAGGCACTGGTGCAGGGGGCGTCGTAGCAGCCGTAGCAGCGCTCGGCTTCTACCAGCGCTTGGCTGGACGTCAGTGGCGGATGGCTGTCGCTAAACTGGGCGACATAAACCGGATCCGGCAAGCGTCCCGCCACAATGCCGGGCGTATCAACCCCGACAGGCGTTCTGTTATTCATTGCTCGCTCCTTCCTTGAGACATGGCTTCCAGCAATCCTGACCAACTGGTTAGGATTACAAGAGAGGAGAAAGCGACGATCGTGCCAAGTTGACCGAATGGTCAGAAACGTTCAAAAAAAAGGCAAAACAGCCCGTATCACCACGCTGACGCAGGTTACAGACTGTTCGTTTTGGTGAGAAATGCACCAGTTGCGAGCAGATTTTGCTGCAAAAGTGCTCAACGCGTGGGCGACTGACTCAGGTGTGCACTACTCAAGCCCGCAGGCCCGAAATACCACGCTGAGCACATGGCGGGTGGCGCGCTCCTGCTCATCGGCCAAATTGACCGGATCGCCGGTCACGGCGCGGATCTGGATATCAAAATCGGCGTAGGTCTGGGTCATCGACCAGATGGAGAAAAACAGATGTGTGCTGTCGATGGGGCGGATTTTCTCCGCCTGGATCCAGCTATCAATCACGGCGGATTTACTGACCACCAGATCGCGCAATTCGCCACCAAGCAGACCGTGGATCACCTTGGCCCCTTGCAGCAATTCGTTGGCAAACAGCCGTGAAGCATCCGGACGGGCAAACGAGAGGGCCATCTTCTGGCGCACGTAAGACTCTAGCGCGACCTTGGGATCGGCATCGGCTTTGATGGAATCCATCGGTGCCAGCCAGTCGTGCAGCACCGTATCGAGCACATGCAGATAGAGGGTCTGCTTGTTGCCAAAGTAGTAGTGCAAGTTGGCCTTGGGCAACCCCGCCTCGTCGGCAATCTGCGCCATGGTGGTGCTCTTGAAGCCGCTTTGGGCAAAGGTGCGCTCGGCCGCAGCCAGGATCAGCGCCTCGTTATTGCGTCGAATCCGCCCTTTGGCCTCTTCATCGGTGAGGTTGCTCTCATCGAGCAGGGTAAAAGAGGGGGTCTCGGCACTGATCGGTTGTTGTGAACTCATGGTCGCCATCGATACCTGCATGCGTTTGCGCCCTCTGATGATAAAAGAAGGGCGCCCCGATACCAAGGCGCCCTGTCCATCACTGCGTCACATCCGATCAGAGCTTGGCCGCTGCGTCCCACACCACATGGGACATGGCTGCATCACCCGGATCTTTCTTGATAACCGGTGAGCTGCCGCCACTGAGCAGCACCTGGACGGTGCGATGATAAGCGGCCGGATCAAGATACCCCTCCTTGTCGCTCGCGGTAATCAGCTTGGCCACGTTCTCCATCTGCCGCTCCTGCACCTCGACGGTGCTGGCCCCTGACGGATCTTGCGCGACCACGATTTCGGCAGCCTCTTTCGGATGCTTCACCGCATAGTTCCAGCCGGCCATGGTCGCCTTGACGAACTTGGCCATCTTGCTCACAAACGCCTTGTCTTTAAGCTCCGGCCCGAGCACATAGAGACCATCTTCCAGAGTCGAGGCGCCCTGATCTTCATAGGCGAAGGTGATCAGCTCTTCAGGCTTCATGCCGGCATCGATCAGCTGCCAGTATTCGTTGTAATTCATGGTCGAGATGCAGTCGGCCTGCCCTTGCAGCAAGGGGTCGACGTTAAAGCCCTGCTTGAGCACCTTGATGTCCACATCCGGCTTGTAGCCAAGCTTGGCCATCCAGTTAAAGAAGGGGTATTCGTTACCCCCAAACCAGACCCCCAGCGTCTTGCCCTTGAGATCCTTGGGCGTGCTGATACCGCTCGATTTTTTACAGGTCAGCATCATGCCGGAGCGATTGAAGATCTGGCTGATATTGACCAGCGGCACCCCGGCCTCGCGGGCCGCCAGCGCATCGGGCATCCAGTTGACGATGACATCGGCTGACTTGCCAGCAATCACCTGTACCGGCGAAATATCGGTGCCGCCCGGCTTGATGGTCACATCCAGCCCGGCATCCTTATAAAAGCCCTTCTCCTGGGCCACGTAATAGCCGGCGAACTGCGCCTGCGGCACCCATTTAAGCTGCAGGGTCACGCTCTCGGCGGCCACTGCGGCGGTGCTGCCAAGGGCCAGCAAGGCAGTCGCCAGCAGGCTGTGACGAAACGTGGTGTGTCTGGTCATTGCTCTATCCTCCATGGTGAACATCAAGTCCGTTTGTAAGCAGATGTCATTAGTGGGCACTGCGGATCGCCGGGTGCCAGAAGGTCACCCGTCGCTCCAACCGTACCAGCACGGCGTAGCAGCCCGAGCCAATCAGCGAGGCCACCACAATGGCTGCCCAGACGATCGGCATGTGCATGCGCGCCGCCTCGGCAGAAATCCGAAATCCGAGCCCCGCGGTCGGCGAGCCGAAATACTCGGCCACGATGGCGCTGATCAGCGCCAGCGCCGAGTTAACCTTGAGCGCGTTGAAGATAAACGGCATTGCCGCAGGCAAGCGCAGCGCCAAGAGGGTCATGCGCGGTGTGGCCGCGTAGGAGTGCATCAATTCACGCTCCAGCTTGCCGGTCGCCTGCAAACCCGCCAGCGTGCTGACCAGCGCCGGAAAAAAGGTCACCAGCACAATCACCGCCGCCTTCGATGGCCAGTCAAAGCCAAACCACATCACCGCAATCGGTGCCACGCCGACCAGCGGAATGGTGCTAGTGAGGTTGGCCAGCGGCAGCAGACCACGCTGGGCAAACGGAAAGCGTTCGATCAGGATGCCGCAGGCAATGCCGGCGCCGCAGCCCAGCAGATAGCCGACCAACACTGACTTGATGACGGTCTGCACCACGTCGCCTGCGAGCAATCCAAGATTGCCAAGCAGCGCCTCAAGGATGGCCAGAGGGGTGGGCAGCAGCACCTGCGGCACGCCAAAGCGAGTCACCAGCAGTTGCCAGAAAAAGAGCAGCCACAGGCCAAATAAACCGGCGACCGCCCCTTGCGGCGCAAGGGCATGCTCAAGGTGCGCCAGCCGATGCACACTGTGATGGGCAAGCAGCGCCAGCCCCGACACCTGCAGCCAGTAACCACTCGCAGGCAGGGGTAAGCTATCACCCACCAGTAAGCGCCAAGCCACCAACAGGCACACCACCAGCACACCGGCAAGTCCGGCCAGCGAGTCCGCGCTGCAAAGCGCCCACACACAGCCCAGCAGCAACAGGGCAGTGACACTGAGCGCAGCCGCGCTGATGCCTTGGGTTAACGCCAGCAGCGCCAGCGTCAGGGCCAGCAGCGGCGCAAGGTAAACCGGTTTGCTCATCGGGCGCTCCTTGTCTTCATGACCATGCGTTCAATCAGGCTGACCAGCGCGGTCAGACCCACCCCGAGCAGCGACGCCATCACCAGCGCCGACCAAATCTGCACCGTGTTGCCGTAGTAAGAGCCGGTCAGCAGTCGCGAGCCAAGACCGGCCTGGGCGCCAGTGGGCAACTCGGCCACCATGGTGCCAACCAACCCGCTGGCAATCGCCACCCGAAAGGCGGGAAACAGGAATGGCAGCGACGAGGGCAACCGCAAGACAAAGAAGGTGTCGAGCTGGCCGGTGCCATAGGTATGCAGCAACTCCATCTCCAGCTTTTGTGGCGCGCGCAGCCCCTGCACCATGGCCACCGTCACCGGGAAGAAACACAGATACATGGCGATCACCGCCTTGGGCAGCATACCGGTGATGCCGAGGCTGCCGAGGATCACCAGCACGATGGGCGCAATCGCCAGCACCGGTACCGTCTGCGAGGCCACAATCCAGGGCAGCAGGGCCCTGTCGAGGGTGCGCGAATGGACGATCAGCACCGCCAGCAACAAGCCCAACACGACCCCCATGGCAAACCCGGTCAGTGCCGCACTGGCGGTCACCCAGGTGTGAAGCAGCAGGTTACGCGGTGAGGTGATGGGCCAGTGCGTCAGGCTGACCCAGATATCGGCCACGATCTGGTGGGGCGCCGGCAGCACCGGCCGTGACATAGACAGGGTTGATTCGACCAGAGCCTGCCAACCCCAACTGCCATCTTTGGGCAACACCCGGGCAATGGTGCCCGGCGCATTGAGGCCGATAGTCAGCAGATACCAACAGAGCAATCCAATCAGCACCACCACCGACACCGGCAGCAGGTGCTGGCGCAGGGTGTGGCTACTCATGATGCCCCTCCGCCAATGCTTCGCGCACCTCGTGGGCGAGCTGCATGAATTCGGGGCTATCGCGCAGCGCCAGGGTGCGCTCGGTGGGCAGGGTCGATTCAATCACCCGCACGATGCGCCCCGGACGCGGCGACATCACCACGATGCGGGTAGACAAATAGACCGCTTCGGCAATCGAATGGGTCACAAACACCACGGTGCGCTGCTCGGCGCGCCACAACTCCTGCAACTGCTGGTTGAGGTGATCGCGGGTGATCTCGTCGAGTGCACCGAACGGTTCATCCATCATCAGGATCTTTGGCTTAAAGCCCAGCGCGCGGGCAATCGAGACCCGCTGCTGCATGCCTCCCGACAGCTGCCACGGATATTTGCCTTCAAACCCCGAGAGTCCAACCCGCGCCAGTTGCTCACGGGCGGTCTCCTCGGCCTCGGCCGGCAAACGCCCCTGGATCTGCAGCGGTAACATCACATTGGCCAATACGGTGCGCCACGGAAACAAGGCAGGCGCCTGAAACACATAGCCATAAGCGCCCGCTTGGCGCGCTTCGCTCGGGGTGACGTCATTGACCAGCACCTGACCCGAGGTGATGGGCTCCAAGTCTGCAATGACCCGCAGCAAGGTGGTCTTGCCACACCCCGATGGGCCGATCAGGGAGACAAACTCCCCCTGACGAATGGTGAGATCGATGTCGTGCAGGGCGTGTACCGGCTTGTCGGCTGCCGGATAGATGACATTGGCCTGACGGGCGATGATAGTCGGCCGTGCCGCCAGCGCGGTGACCTCAGCTGACGGGGTTGAAACGGGAGCCTCTGGCGTGCTGAACAACTGTAGGGAATGCGACATGGCCATCCTTGCCTCTGCATTTTCTGACTAATTGGTTAAGTTTTGCTTTGCAGAGCCCATGCCAACTCATAACACATTGTTTATACTCTATTTTTAATAAATTAGCGCGCCAACTGCCCTGCCCTATGAATGGTCATTAAACAATCATGGTGCATAAATTTCGTGCAGCTGAGCCAAAATGGCGCAATCAACGTCCTGTTCCTGTCACCCACCCATCACGGCGTGACACCACATAAACGATGGCATTTTCTTGCTCTATATTTGGTAAAAAATGGCCATTGCGCAGCAGACCAGCACAATGAATCGATGATTATCAACAAGAAGAAAGATATATCTAAAAGACCCCATCTGATTGCGCCGAAAATGGGATCCCCCGCAAAGTTTGTGCACTCGGTCACTGTCATAACAGGTCTGACGCGTGACCAGAGGGATGTGTCAGCTCCCCACATTCGCTGTGCCCGGTAGCAAAGGATTGCTCTTTGGGCAGGCCGATGCTGCGGGCGACAAACGGTCACTCCCATTCCATGCCCGGCAACGCCTTGCGGCAAGCGGTGAGTATCCTGCCGACCAGACGGTGCCTCGGCCAAACACCGTTCGACAGGAGAGATCATATGCAACAAGTCATTCAATCCCCGAGCAAATATATACAGGGAGCCGGCGCCGTCGATAGCCTCGCCAGCTATGTCAAACTGCTCGGTCAACACTGCTTTATCATCGGCGACAAGTTTGTGCTGGGTCTGGTGGAAGAGCGACTGCGCACTGGCTTTGCCCGTGAAGGAGTCGAACTCGATATTGCCCCGTTTGGGGGCGAGTGCTGCCAAAGCGAGATTAATCGGCTGCAGGACAAGGTCCGTGCGGCGCACGGCTCGGTGATCCTCGGCATCGGCGGCGGCAAGACCCTCGATACTGCCAAGGCGGTCGCTCACTTTATGAAACTGCCGGTAGTGATTGCCCCGACCATCGCCTCCACCGACGCCCCTTGCAGCGCGCTGTCGGTTATCTATACCGACAGCGGCGAGTTCGAACGCTATCTGCTGCTGCCGGCCAACCCCAACATGGTGGTGGTCGATACCACCATCGTCGCGGGGGCTCCGGCCCGGCTGCTGGCCGCCGGGATAGGCGATGCCCTCTCCACCTGGTTTGAGGCCCGTGCCTGCTCGCGCAGTCACGCCACCACTATGGCCGGTGGACGCAGCACTCAATCAGCCTTGGCACTGGCCGAGCTCTGCTACAACACCCTGCTGGCCGAGGGGGAAAAAGCCATGCTGGCCGCCGCAGCCCATGTGGTCACCCCGGCTTTGGAGAAGGTGGTGGAAGCCAACACCTACCTAAGTGGCGTTGGCTTTGAAAGCGGTGGGCTGGCTGCCGCCCACGCCGTGCACAATGGCCTGACCGCCATTGCCGATACCCACCACTACTATCACGGAGAAAAAGTGGCGTTCGGTACCCTGACCCAGCTGGTGCTGGAAGATGCGCCGAGTGACGAGATAGAAAAGGTTGCGCGTCTATGTTGCGCCGTGGGTCTTCCCATCACCCTCGAGCAGCTGGGTATTACCCAAGGCATCCCCGAGAAGATGAAGACCGTTGCCAAGGCAGCCTGCGCCGAAGGAGAAACCATCCACAATATGCCGGGCGGTGTCACCGCCGATGCGGTCTATGCCGCCTTGCTGGTTGCCGACGCGTTGGGTCGCCAATTCCGGCAGCAGTTTGCCCGGTGATGGGCGAGCGCCAGCATTAAGGAAATAAAAAATCCGGGCCGATGTGATATCAGCCCGGCTTGTCTCACCGCAACATTTAAATGCGGCCGTTCATTTACCAGGTGTAGTGAATCGCCGCATTGAACGTACGGCCCGGGTTGTAGTAATTGGCTGTGCCAGAGCCGACGACATACTGCTTATCGGTCAGGTTATCCACATTGACGGTCAGATTAGTGGACTTGTTCATCCGATATTTAAACGCAGCATCAAGCAAAGTGGCCGCTTCGCTTTTCGCGGTATTATTCAGGTCAAAGTAATAGCTACCAATGTAGCGAGCCCCGAGCCCCACATCCATTGTTTCAATCGGCAGAGTATAATAGCCCCACAGAGATGCGGAATGATTTGGGGTGCTAGCAAACTCATTTCCTTCTTGTGAAGTACCGGAGCTGGTTGTACCGCGAACGACTTCAGAGTGCATATAGGAGTAACCGCCGGTAAGGTTGAAATTATCAGCAACCTCCATTTTCATCTCCAGATCAAGACCTCTGACCCGGGTTTCTCCTACGGTCTGCCGTTCTATAACACCACTTGGTTGAACAACAGCAATGGTGACATCTTTTTTGTTCAGATCATAAATGGCGGCAGAGAACAGTGCATCGATAGACTCGGGGGCATACTTCACACCGAGCTCAACTTGCTCGCCACGTTCCGGTTTTACGCCAATCGAAGGTGGTGCAACAGACTCAACGTGGCTGACATAGGTGGACCATTCATGAGTCACTTTGTAGGTCAACGCTGCACGAAGTGATGTCTCCGAAAAATCACCACTGGTTTTAACGCCATTGATATCACGATTATCCAAGTCCAGATAATCATGACGAGCGCCCAGCGTCAGAATATAACGATCATCCAATGAGAGGTTTTGCTGTATAAAAGCTGATTTATTTTTGTAGTCCTGATCATTTTTACTATAAGGAGAACCAATAGTAGGCACACCACTATAAACAGGGTTGTCAATATTGATGCTACTGGCTGAACCGTAGACTGACTTGGTGTGGTTTGATGTATCACTATATTCCAGTCCAATCAAAGAACTGCTGTCGATACGATCAAAACTCGCATCATACTGCAACACAGTATTACCAATCAGTTCATGTGATGACGAATCGGTACCAAAGTAATAGCGAGATATATCACTACCGGTGCGACCTGTGTAATCATACAGATAAACATACCCGAAGTTATCTGTCAAATCGCTATAACGCAGATTAGAACTCAACTTCAGGTCACTGGTAATATAATGGGAGATTTGCGCGGTAATATTGGTTCGTGACACATCATGTTTGTTGTAATCAGGCTCGCCATAGAAATTACTGCGATCGTACTCTTTATCCAGCGGATAACCGCCACTATTTGGTGTGGAGTCGCGACCAAGATAATCCACCAGCAGACTGGCTGTCGTGTCCGACGAAGGTTGCCAGGTCACTCCGCCCATCACCAACTGGGAGTCATCCTTGGAGTGATCATATTCCAACGCGCCTTGCTTGAGTTTGGTGGTAAAACGAACCGCCACTGTCTTGTCGGCATTGACCGTATCACCCACATCTACCCCGACCTCTTTACTGTCAAACGAACCATAAGAGACATAGGTGTCGCCAAAGCGTTCGAATTTGGGCCGCTTGCTGACAAAGTTGACCGAGCCGCCCGGATCTGCCGGGCCAAACAGCGTCGAGTTAGCCCCGCGAATCACTTCAACCCGTTCATAGGCATAGGGATCTTCACGCACACTGCGCATCGAGCCAAGCGTCAAACCATCACGATAAGTCGTGGCATCAAAACCACGGATGCTGAAGTAATCGTTGCGATCATCCGAGCCGTAATAGTCGGTGACCAGCCCCGGCGAATATTGCAACACCTCTTCGGTGGTGCTCGCTCCGCGCTGATTGATCTCTTTTTCAGTAATAACCGAGACCATTGCCGGCGTATCGAGCACACTGGTCGCAACTTTGCCACCCACCCACAGCTCTTTGGCGACGGTGGTTTCGCTATCATCGGCTTCGGGCTGACCGTACACTGTGATGGGATTGATGCGATAGGCATCGGCCTGCTGGTCGTCACTTTCATCTTGTGCAAAGGCGACCCCGGAGCAAGCTAGCACAGAGGCGCAGCATACCCACAGATATTTGAATTTATAAGGTATTTTTGGCAAAGACTTGCAACTACCACTCGTCATATTCATGGTTTTTCAGTTCCGTTTGAATTCTTTATTTTTGATACTGCAAATGATAATACTTGTCATTTGCAGTGATGAATATTAATATCTAGACATCGATCGATGCCGATAGGGAAAGAAGTCGAGTGGAATTACGGCAACTGAAGTATTTCTTGGCTGTAGCTGAAACCCAAAATATCCGCTCTGCAGCCCAACGCGTGCATGTCACACAACCGGCCATTTCAAGAAAAATAAAAGAACTGGAATCTGAACTCGGCGTAGAGCTGTTTGATCGCCTGCCAAGAGGGTTGCGTTTGAATAGGGCCGGCAAGGTCTATCAGAAGGAGTTGGGAGCTATCTTACGTCAAATCGACGATGCGAATGAGAGAATTCGTCAGTTGATGCACACGGAATATGGCTCGCTCGCGCTAGGGGCACCCGATTTCGTCTTATGGGAAGGTGAAATTACTCAGTGCGTGAACCAGTTTAATCAGACCAATCTCGAAGTCGATCTGGAGGTTTACTCCGATACACCGATGGTATTGCTAAAGCGCCTGGAGCTGGATCAAATCGACGGCACTTTTTTGTATCACTTCCCGGTACTCCCCTCTGAATATATAGTGCAACCCGTCACTGACGATAAACTGGTTCTCGCCTACCCCGCCAGTTGGGATATCCAGATCCCTTGCTCCATCACGGTCGAAGAGCTAAACCAGTTTTCCGCCATTCGCCTGCCCAGAAGCACCGATCCCAGTTACTACGATTGGCAAGAGGCGCTGTTTCAAGAGATGCAATGGAAACCAGTCATCACTCAGTGGGCACACGGTGAGAGCACCATGCTGGGGTTGGTCGCGTCGGGGAATGGTGTGGCGATTGTCAATGAGCGCCACTTCAGTCGTCAATCCAAGATGATTCGCTATACCGCACTGGATATTTTGCCGCAGACGACGATGCTGCACTTTATTTATAAACGCAGCTACGATAACCCCGCCCTCAGCGAATTTATTAAACTCCTCCCCAATTTTTAATTGACAACCCACCCACGATATCATCATGGGTGGGGTTAGCTATGATTCAGAACGTCTGATTCAGCTTGTGTCGCCCAATAGGGATCATCATGGGAATATGCGAAACCGGATCTTGAATCAACTGACTGTGTAACCCAAATACCGCAAAAATCATCTCTTGGGTTAGCACAGCACGAGGTTGGCCATGGGCATATACTTGGCCATTTTTCATCGCTAACAGGTAGTCGGCGTAACGCGCAGCAAGATTAAGATCATGCAGAACCATCACGATGGTAATGCCCCGCTTAATGTTGAGATCAACCAATAAATCCAGCACCTCAATTTGATGCGTGACATCAAGAAAGGTGGTGGGCTCATCGAGCAGTAAAATATTGGTTTCCTGCGCCAATGCCATTGCAATCCAGACGCGCTGCCGCTGACCTCCGGAAAGCTGATCCACGTCTTTGTCGATAAGTGAGTCTGTTTTGGTCATCGCCAGGGCATTAGCCACAGCCGCATCATCCTGGCTACTCCAACGCGACATAAAGGTGTGATGGGGATGTCGCCCCCGCCCCACCAAATCGCCAACCGTGATCCCCTCCGGTGCGATGGGCGATTGCGGCAATAATCCTAACGTTCGCGCCAGCAGACGAGTGGGAAGATGATGGACCGATTTTCCATCTAATAATACTTGCCCCTGCGTTGGCGCCAATAAGCGGGACAAGGTTCGCAGCAGGGTCGATTTTCCGCAGGCATTAGCCCCAACAATTGCCGTGATACTGCCGGGCATGATGTTGACATTCACATCCTGCAAGATGGCCTGTTCCCCATAGCCAGCAGATAACTGCTCAACTACCATGCGGTGAGCGATGGTCACAGGGTACCCCCTTTATTATTCACACGAATGATGAGGTAGATTAAATACGGAGCACCGAGCGCGCCGGTCACCACGCCCACGGGATAACGACTGGGCAATAAAAACTGGCCGATATAATCACCGAATAACACCAAGCTCGCCCCGACCAATGCCGATGGAATAAACAGTGACCCGCTTGATCTGACCAACCTTGCGGCAATCGGGCCGGATAAAAACGCAACAAAGGCAATCGGCCCCGTCACCGCTGTAGCAACAGCAATCAACCCGACCGCGCACACCATCACCACCAGCCGAGTCAGACCAACATTAACCCCCAAGGCCGCAGCAGTCGAATCACCCAATCGCAAGGCATCGATATCCTTGCTGCGCTGTAGTAACAGACCGCCAAAAACGAGAAGAGAAACCAGCACAGGCAGCGCCTGATACAGTTGCACCGAGTTAACGCTGCCCGCCAGCCAGCGCATTGCCTCTTGCAAATCCCATGAGCTCGCCTGAGACAAGAGATAGGAAATGGCGCTTTCAATCATCGCGGACACGCCGATCCCAATTAGGATAAGCCGAGTTCCAGCCACACCATTGCGATAGGAAAGCCCATAAACTGAGATCGCGACCACTAATCCGGCTGCAATGGAAAAGAGCGCAATGGATGCACCGTCCATGTTCAATACCACGATGGCAAACACCGCCGCGGCGCTCGCACCAGAGGAGACACCGACCACATCCGGGCTGGCTAATGGATTGCGCAACATGGTTTGAAAAGCCACCCCGGCCATACCAAAACTCATCCCCACCAGCAGCGATACCAGTGCGCGCGGCAAGCGCAAATATTCCACCGTAAAGCCGGCGCCAGGAACCTGATCGCCACTGAGCACCTGCCACACGACCGAGGGTGGAATATAAGATTGCCCCAGCAATAGTGTCATCCACCAACCTGCGCCCGAGATAACCAGCAGCGCGATAATCATCCGCTGCCAACGGCGTGTGCGTTGCAAGCGTACCGCTTTTACCCTATTGCTAAGGCTAACTTGCGTATCGCTCATAATTCCCTGACCCGTTGACGACGAACGACCCAAATAAAGAAGGGGGCACCAATAAACGCCGTCACTACCCCGACCGCCAATTCGCTCGGCCGGGAAATCAGACGCCCGATAATATCGGAAAGCAGCAGCAAACTGGCCCCACCGAGTGCAGAGAAAGGCAACAACCAACGGTGATCGACGCCCACCAGCAATCGGCAAAAATGCGGAACCACTAATCCGACAAAACCGATCGGCCCGCAAATGGCCGTGGCGGCGCCGCACAATAAGATGGCACCGAGTCCGGCGCTCCCTCTGGCCCAGGCCACACGCTCACCGAGCCCCGCGGCCAGTTCATCGCCCAGGGCCAAACTATTGAGTTTTCTTGCGGTCGTGATGGTGATGAGCCATCCCGCCAACATAAACGGCAGCACAGAGTACATCGCCTCAAAGGTCGCGCCACCGACCCCGCCAATTTGCCAAGAGCGCACACCGCCAGCAATGTCATTGCGCGGCAGCACAACCGCCAGGGTAAAACATGACAAGGCGGCAGAGGTGGCCGCACCTGCCAAAGCCAGCTTCAAAGGTGTCGCTCCGCCACGCCCCATAGCGCCGATGGTATAGACAAAGGCTGCCGTCACGGCCGCGCCCAAAATCGCCAGCCACACATAGCTTTGCAGCTGCTCGATGCCAAACCAGGCCAGCCCAATAACGACAAAAAATGCAGCGCCAATGTTCACACCGAGAATGCCGGGGTCAGCCAAAGGATTACGGGTCACCCCTTGCATGACGGCACCGGCAACACCGAGTGATGCACCGACCACCATCGCCAACACTGTGCGAGGAATACGCATGGTCACGGCGGCTTCCCCCAGTGTATTAACCTCACCATGCAAGGCTCGGGTTATTTCGACCCACGACACATCTCGGGTGCCAAATGTCACGGAGAGCAGGCTGAGCATGACCAGCAGCATGATCATCGCAATCAGGCTCACTGAGCGATGCCAGTGAGGCGCGTTTGATAAGATGCGACGTTTCAATGGCATGCCGCTCATTTCACCTTACGAGCAGCCACCGCTAACGCCTCCAGATAATTATCCAGAACCCAGGGAATGGATAAGGGTGTGGGCGTTGCGGCAGTAGCCAACGCGCCACTGCCTAGCATGACGATGGAGCCCTGCTTGACGGCACGCATCCTGGCCATCAAGGGATTTGCAGAGAGCGGCCTTAACAACGCATCACCGCCATAAGTGACAAACAAGTCCACATCATCGAAGGCATCGACTTGTTCAATGCTGGTCTCGCCCGAAAATTGCCCAGAGCGGCTTAGCTGTTTGATACTGTTTGGGGAAGACAGTCCCAAATCAGCAAAGAATTTGACGCGCGTATCGTTCGCCGTATAAAACCGCAGCACACTTAAATCGGTAGGATCGAGGTGCGTAATAAACATCGCTGTTTTATGGTGTAGCTCGGGATATTTTGTAAGGCGCTGGGCAATATCCTGCTCAATATTCTTAATTAACGCCTCCCCCTCTTGCGCCATGCCTAATCCCAAACTGTTAATACGAATCATGCTGCGCCAATCGGTTGCCCATGGTGCAGCAGGATAGGCCACCACAGGGGCAATCATGCTCAGGGTTTCATAATCCGAGCGACTTAATCCCGAATAGGCGGCGAGAATTACATCGGGTTTAGTGGCCGCAACCGCTTCAAAATCGATACCATCCCCTTCATCAAATAAGGCGGGCACAGGGGCATGCAATGCATCCAATCGAGCCTTTACCCAAGGTAAAACGCCATCTCCGTCGTCATCACCAAATGTTGCAGCGGCAAAGCCCACCGGAACAATGCCCAGTGCCAGCGGCACTTCATGATTAGCCCATGCCACCGTGGCAACACGCACCGGTTTTTTCTTAATCACTGTGGTGCCAAAAGCATGGGTAATTTTGATTGGATAAGGGGTGTTATTTTCTGCCCAACTGAGTGAACTGGCCAGGGATAATACAAGGGTGAGAACAATCGCTTTAACAATAGACATCAACTTGGTCTCTACTCAAACGAATCACTATTTTTGTCGGCGTGACGTGAGGCTCGATATCATGAGTTGGCTATGATAATAGAAACTATTAGTATTTATACGAAATTATCAATTACAAATAGTTCATAACCGATAACCAAAGAGAATGAGTGTGATGAGTCAGATAACAACACTGGAACAACTCCGGGAGTTTTACAGCATGCCGGCCCCGTTGGCCGTTGCAAAAGATCTCCACCATATCGATAAGCATACCCAGACATTTATCGAACACAGCACCCTGTTTTTTCTCGCCTCACAAACCAAAGATGGTTTTGTGGATGTATCGCCGCGCGGCGGCGAGGCCGGATTTGTCAAAGTATTCGATGACTAGACTCTTGGCTTTCCTGACAGTCCGGGTAACAACCGGCTGGATACACTGACCAACCTGCTCGAGAACCCCAAGATCGGCATGTTGTTTGCCGTTCCCGGGATTGAAAAGGTGGTTCGGATAAGGGGCACTGCATCCATTCATGTGGATGACGCCAGCCGGTCAGAGTGCCTTGATGGAAGCGCTGTGCCCAAGCTGGTTATCAAGGTGGCCATCGACACGCTGCTGTTTCACTGTCCCAAGGCCCTGATGAAAGCCGGACTATGGAACCAAGACGCTTACCAAGCCCGTGAATTTCTCCCATCGCTGCTTAACATCATTAAAGATCAACAGGTTGAAAAGCATTCGCGCTAACCGTTAGGTAAGCACACGCTCGGCCGGCTTGGTGTTCTTGATCTGGGTATCGGTCAGAGGGCGAGAGATCCGAGGCATGATGCTAACTCCATTTTTTGGTACACGTCTTTTTTGGTACATCAGAGTATGTACCATCCCGTGTACCAAAAAACTGTGGCTTCCCTAGGATCTTGGCGGATTTAATCGGACAACAAAAAACCCGCAAAGCCTTGAGCCATGCGGGTTTCTGGATTTTCTCGGACATTGCCGGATGTATGAATGGCGGAGGAGGTGGGATTTGAACCCACGGATGGTCGCCCATCGACGGTTTTCAAGACCGTTGCATTAAGCCGCTCTGCCACCCCTCCGCAGCAGTGGCGTGAATACTAACGTTGCCGGCTGGCCTTGTAAATCCCCCCTCAGACTGTTTGCCGATAAAATCAACAGGTTGTGACAAGAGCCGGCGGTTATAGGGTTTTTGCCGACCTTCCCTTGATTGGCAAGGTGCTCCCCCACTATAGTGGCCATTCCATCAGCAGTGACCTACATCATGAAGATCAAATCCGCCCTGTTAGGTGCCCTGGCTGGCGCCGCCCTGTTTGGCATGCCGCTGCAGGCTGCCGAGATGACCAAATCCGATGTCGAGCAAATTGTGCGCGACTACCTGCTCAACCATCCGGAAATTCTGGTTGAGATGTCCAACAACCTGCGTGCCAAGCAAGAGAGCATGCAGGCGCAAAACGACAAGAGCCTGGTGCAGGCTCACGCTAAAGCGCTGTTTGCCAGCAAGGCAGATCCACAAACCGGCAATCCCGATGGCAGCCTGACCATTGTCGAATTCTTCGATTACAACTGCGGCTACTGCAAGCGGGCGCACCCTCTGGTGGCTGAGCTGTTGAAAAAAGACAAGGACATTCGCTACATCTATAAGCAGTTCCCGATCCTGACCGAAACCTCCTACTACGCGGCTCGCGTCGCGCTGGCGGTGCAGCTGAGCGACCCGAGCCGCTACATGGCGCTGCACGAGAAGCTGATTGGCTTTAACGGCCCACTCAACGATGAAGCCCAGGTGCAAAAACTGGCCAAGGAGGCTGGAGTGAACTGGGACAAGGTTAAGGCGACGCTCAGCGATCCGCGCATCGATCAGAGCATCAGCCAGAACCGCGCCCTGGCAGAAGCACTGGGCGTGAGCGGTACGCCAGCCTTTATCGTGGGCGATCAGATCCTGCGCGGTGCACCGCGTGATCTGGCCAGCCTCGAAGAGGTGGTCAAGGAAGCACGCAACGACGGCTAAGCGCCGCTATTGTTGTTTCCCGAGACCAGTACGACACCGCCAACAAGTTGATTGGCGGTGTTTTTTTGCACATAACGGTGATCAATACAGCAATTTGCCATATTGGTGTCGTAACCAGCGCGAGCAAAGGCACGTTTTGCGCTGATCCACGCTGGCATGAGTCAGAACAAACAGTTAGTCTAGCGGCGTAACTGCAATCCCCGTGAGGTACCGATGAAAACCATGATGCGTTTCAGCCTGCTGGGCGCCCTGTTGGTGGCGGGCTCCGCCCTGGCAGACGAGCCGGGCAAGTTTGACATCAGCATGTACCCGGCCGCCGAGCCCACCCAGGAGCGTGTGGTAGTCCGTCTGCCGGAAGTGGAAAACGAAACCGACATGATGGTCGAAATCCAGATTGGCAAAATGATGATGGTCGATTGCAATGTGCCCCGTTTCTCCGGCAACCTTGAACAGCACAGCGTCAAGGGTTGGGGCTACAACTACCTGCAACTGGGCCAGGTCTCCGACCCCATCGCCACCATGATGGCTTGCCCGGATCCGCAAAAGAAAGAGAGCTTTGTGCAAGTGTTTGGCCAGGGCTTCTTTATGAACTACACCTCCAAGCTGCCGTTTGTTATCTACGTGCCGCAGGAGTATGAAGTTCGCTACCGCCTGTGGCGGGCCGACAAGCTGGCGCAACCGGCGCTGGTCGAATAACCCACCCATTCAAACGACAAGGCCAGACATCCGTCTGGCCTTGTCGTTTTCTACTAGACAAAAAGAAGGCCAGGCAATGCCTGGCCTTTTATAGGCTATCCACTCACCCTGCTCGGCAGGGCTTGAACAGATCCATACCCGGCTCATAGACCGAGGTCTGCACATCCATCACCCCGAGCAGGGAGTGGAACAGGTTATCTTGCGAGAAGCTGCCACTTTGCGCCTCGCTGGCAAGGCACTTCTGATCCAGTCCCTTGCTCTTGGCAAACTCAGGGGAGAACCACATCATCATCGGCACATGGGTCTGCTCCTGCGGTGCCAGCGCATAGGGGGTGCCGTGCAGATAGAGCCCCTTCTCACCGAGCGACTCACCGTGATCGGACAGATAGACCAGACCGACCCGATATTGCGCCGAAAGCCCTTTAAGGTGAGTGATCAGCTCGGAGAGCATCCAGTCGGTGTAGCGGATGGTGTTGTCATAAGTGTTCACCAACTCTTCACCGGAGCAGTTCTGAATGTCACTGCGCGGGCAATCCGGCGTGAAGGCACGCTGCTCGGCCGGATAACGACGGAAATAGGTCGGCCCGTGACTGCCCATCAGGTGCAGCGCTACCAGACGGTTGCCCTTCATTCCAGCAATCTGGCTGTCGAGCCCATCGAGCAAGGTGGCATCAAGACAGGCTTCACCCTGGCACAGTCCCGGATACTTGGCCGGATCAATCACGATAGTCGGCACGCGATTGCACACCCCTTTACAGCCGCCATCGTTCTCTTTCCACAGCACCGACACGCCAGCGCGTTGCAAAATATCGAGTGCGCCGTCCTGATTGGCAGCCTTGTCGGCATCAAAGTGGGAACGGGTCATGTTAGAGAACATGCAGGGCACCGAGATAGCGGTCGCGGTGCCGCACGATTGCACCTTGGCAAACGAGATCACTCCGGGCTCTTTGCTGGTAAACGGGTTGGTATCGCGACCATAACCGTTTAAGGCATAGTTCTGGGCACGGGCAGTTTCGCCCACCACCAACACCAGCAGAGTCGGCTTGTCATTGCTGGTAGTAGCAACCTGCTGGGCATCGGTGCCAAGCTGGCGGTACGGCTCGCGCGTCACCAGATAGCGGTTACGAAACAGCTTCCAGCCGGCGTGCACATAGCTCGACGGGATGATTTGGTGTTGCAGCACCTTGTTGTTGCGACCGACCGAGGCGTAATCCTGGTAATAGAGCGACGCAATGGCCGCCACCACTACCACCGAGCAGACCAGCGCGCCTATGCGCTGAGCGCTGCTACGCCACCAGCCTTGCGGATATTGGATACGGGTCAGCGCCAGCAATGCCGCCGGCAGCAGGCCGGTGAACACGAACCAGATCACGCTCGAGGCATTGAGATAAGAGCCCGCTTCACCGGGATTGGTCTCAACCACGTTACGCAACATGCTGCTGTCAAACACCACGCCATATTTGAGCATGGCAAAGCTTGCCAGCGAGCCGGTCAGCAGCAGGAAGATAAAGAAGGGCTTTTGGATAAATCGCAGCGAGAAGGGCAAGAACACCAGATTGACTGCGGCAATCAGCAGCAGCGGAATCGAGACCACAAAGCCGGCCTTGACGTGTTCCAGGGCGCTTAGGATATCGGCCATGTGCAAGAAGAGCGGCCAGTTGAGCACCAGAGCGAAATAGAGCACCAGCAAGAGGTGCAGACGAAACATGGGTAAACGAAACAACATGGATGGGCGTCCTGTCAGCCAAAACAATGGCGACATGGTCAGCCCCTTATCTTAAGAGAGTCTTAAGACACGGTAATGAATGGGTAAAAACGAGCGGGGCCTCACACTGGAGGCCCCGCCGGGATGCACAACAATGACTCAGACGCCGGCCTTGGCCAGGGCTGCCGAGACGATCTCCTGCGCTTCTTTCTGGATAAGATCAAGGTGCTGCTCGCCCTTGAAGCTCTCCATGTAGATCTTGTAGATAGACTCGGTACCGGAAGGGCGGGCGGCAAACCAGCCGTTTTCGGTCACTACCTTAAGACCACCAATGGCGGCGCCGTTACCGGGGGCGGCCGTCAGCTTGGCCAGGATCGGCTCGCCAGCCAACATCGAGGCCTCTACCAGGCTCGGATCGAGCTTGGAGAGCACGTTCTTCTGGGCCGTGTTGGCCGGCGCATCGATACGGCGATAGGTGGAGCGACCAAAGCGCGCTTCCAGAGCATCGTAGTGCTGCTGCGGATCCTTACCGGTTACAGCCAGGATTTCGGCCGCCAGCAGCGCCAAAATGAAACCATCTTTATCGGTAGTCCAAACAGAGCCATCCAGACGCAGGAACGACGCGCCAGCACTCTCTTCACCGCCGAAACCAAAGTCGCCGCTAAACAGACCGTCGACAAACCACTTAAAGCCAACCGGCACCTCTTTGAGGGTGCGGCCGATATCACCGGCCACGCGGTCGATCATCGAGGAAGAGACCAGTGTCTTGCCCACAGCAGCCTCTTTGGGCCAGCCACTGCGGTGAGTGAACAGGTATTGAATCGCCACCGCCAGATAGTGGTTCGGGTTCATCAGACCGGTCTTGGTGACGATACCGTGGCGGTCATAATCCGGGTCATTACCCACTGCGATATCGAACTTGTCTTTCAGGGCAATCAGGCTGGCCATGGCGAACGGGCTGGAGCAGTCCATCCGGATCTTGCCATCCTTGTCGAGGGTCATGAAGGAGAAGGTCGGATCGACCTTGTAGTTCACCACCTCGATATCGAGATCGTAGGTCTTGGCAATGACGTCCCAGTAAGCAACACCGGAGCCGCCGAGCGGGTCAACCCCGATCTTGATGCCGGCTTTCTTGATGGCGGCCATATCGACCACCTTATCCAGATCGTTCACATACGGGGTGACATAGTCGTGCTCAACCACGTTAGGCAGTTGCATCGCCTCGGCGAACGGCACACGCTTCACATCCTTCAGACCGGCTTCGAGAATTGCATTGGCACGATCTTCCACCCACTTGGTGATCTCGCCTTCGGCCGGGCCACCGTGCGGGGGATTGTATTTGAAGCCACCGTCACGAGGCGGATTGTGCGACGGAGTGATCACCACGCCGTCCGCCTTGTCAGCGGGCTTGCTGGCGTTGTAGTTCAAAATAGCGTGGGAGATAACCGGAGTCGGGGTATAGCCGAGGCCAGCCTGAATGCGCACCTGCACGCCGTTGGCGGCCAGCACTTCCACGGCACTGGCCAGTGCGGCTTCAGACAGCGCGTGGGTGTCCATGCCGACAAACAGCGGACCTCGGATACCGGCGGCCTGACGGTACTCCACCAGAGCCTGGGTCACCGCCAGAATATGAGATTCGGTAAACGCGTTATCGAGCGAGCTGCCGCGGTGACCGGAAGTACCAAACGCCACACGCTGCTCCGGACGGCTCATATCCGGCTTGTTGAGATAATAGGCACTGACCAGACGGGGAATATTGGTCAAATCTTCGAGGCGCGCCGGCTTGCCGGCATGGGAATGCTGAGCCATGGTTCTCTTTCCTTAGCAAACAGTTGTCAGATTGCGGCGCACACCTGGGCCATCAACGCATCATCGTATCCCATGCTGGTCATCAGTTGGGCAATGATGTTCTGCTTACGGCTGGTATTGGTGTTGGTGATCACCCAAAAGGGGGTGCCCGGAACCGGCTTGGGCTTGGTTGTACTGCCACTGGCACGCAGCGCATCGGGATCGCGCGAGAAATACATACGCTTGCGGCCCTTGATCTCGGTGGCCTGGGTAAAGGCCTCCGGGTTGTCCTGATAGAGGGTCCCCAGAACCAGCATGAAGCGCTGAATCGAACGCTCTTCCTGCACCAGTTCGCCGCTGTCGAGTAACGCCGGCAGACCACTATTGGCGGGACGTTCGGTCGCCACGTTGGGCAGGCTTGGGGTCGCCACGTTGGGCAGGCTTGGGGTCGCCACCACCGGCTCGGCAGCCACCACAGCCAGGTCAGTTTGCGGCTGACTTAACAGGCGGCGCAGGATATCGGAAGCGCTCTCCCCGATATGGCGGGTCTGGCTGGCGATAAAAAGGTAGAGATCGTCATCAAGCTCGATGGTTTTCATAGGGTCGGCACTGGTTGTATCGGACACGGATGCGGCGATTATACATAGGCAGCCCCGGCAGCCCAAGCGAGGGCACCAGATGTGCATCTGGTCTGGCAGGATAAGGCATAATGGGTGGGGGGACTGTGATCCTCCGCACTGAATCCCAATGCGTGATGAAATATTACGACAATTATGATGGGCGCTATTGCCACAACGCCTGACAATACAGTGAACAGCCCCCTTACTTCTGCGTGAAACGGACATTGAATGTTGCAACTTAACTACAAAAAACAAGGCCACGGTGAGCCTGTCATCCTGATCCACGGCCTGTTTGGCAATCTGGACAATCTGGGCCTGCTGGCCCGCCCCTTGAGCGAGCAGTTCGAGGTGATCAGTATCGACGTGCGCAACCACGGACTTTCACCGCGTGCGCCCGCCATGGATTATCCGGCCATGGCCGGCGATGTGCTGGCTCTGCTCGATACGCTGGGCTTAGATAACGTGATGCTGGTCGGTCACTCCATGGGGGGCAAGATCGCCATGCAGCTGGCAAAAATGGCGCCAGCGCGGGTACGCCGTCTGGTGGTGCTCGACATGGCACCGGTAGCCTATCCGCCGCTGCGCCATCACGATGTGTTTGCCGGTCTTCAGGCCGTTGAAGCCGCCCGCTGCCAAGGACGTGGAGCAGCAGATCGGGTCATGGCCGAGTCTGTCAGCGATCCATCGGTTCGACAATTTCTGCTCAAATCCTATGTCAGCGTCGATGAGCAGTGGCAGTTTCGCTTTGCCGTGGCCACACTCATCGCCAACTATGACGCCATCATGGGCTGGCCCGATCCTAAGACAGTTTACAGCGGCCCGACCCTGTTTCTTAAAGGCTCGGAATCGGACTATATCCGCGCCGACGATCAGGCCCGCATTATTGCCCAATTTCCTGCCGCCCGCGCCAAGGTGGTGGCACCGACGGGTCACTGGCTGCACGCCGAAAAGCCGGCCCTGGTGGCCAGACTGGTTGTGGATTTCCTGTCGACAAGCGGTTAACAGCGCGAAAGCCTTTATGCTATAGTGCGCCGGATATTAGGAGTGTGCGCATCCCATGCTGAGTGAACACATTGATTTGATTGAGAGTCTCGGCCTCAAACTGTTTTTTGTCGCCGTTTTTCTGCTCATCGGTCTCGCCATTCAGGATGTTCTCAAACGTGGCAACGTCCCCCGCTTCGGCCGTTTTATCGTCTGGCTGGTGCTGTTTCTGGGGTGCGCAGGTTTTGTCGCCAAGGGGCTGATCGAACTGAGCTGGGAAGGCGCAGGGATCGGCTAAAAATGAAGTTGTATGGCCAAGCAGCAAGCTGATCGAACAACACTGGATCTGTTCGCCAACGACAAGCGCCCCGGCCGGCCAAAAACCAATCCACTCCCCCGTGAGACCCAGCTCAAGATCAACAAGCGCAATCAGCTAAAGCGCGATCGGGAAAAGGGGCTCATGCGGGTTGAGTTAAAGGTCGAAGCCGAGCTGCTGGAGCGTTTGAACGATGTCGCGGCGCGCTTGAATGTCAGCCGCGCAGAACTGATCCAGTCAATCCTGAAACAACAGATGGATACCCTGTCCGAGTAGACAGGTTGATCCCTCTGAGTGTCAAGAATCAACACCACAAACGGGTAACGAAACACCATGGCAAGTGTAGGTCTGTTTTTTGGCAGCGATACCGGCAACACCGAAGCTGTCGCCAAGATGATCCAGAAAGAGCTGGGCAAAAACCTGATTGAAGTGCACGACATCGCCAAGAGCAGTAAGGCCGATATCGAGAACTTCGATCTGCTGATGTTCGGGATCCCGACCTGGTATTACGGTGAGTCGCAGGCCGACTGGGATGACTTCTTCCCCGAGCTCGAAGAGATCGATTTCAACAACAAGCTGGTTGCCATTTTCGGCTGCGGCGATCAGGAAGATTACGCAGAGTACTTCCTCGACGCCATGGGCACCCTGCGTGACATCGTTGAAGCACGCGGCGCGGTGATCATCGGCAACTGGCCGACCGAAGGCTACGAGTTTGAAGCCTCCAAGGCGCTGGTCGATGACAAGCACTTTGTCGGTCTGGGCATCGATGAAGATCGTCAGCCCGAGCTAACCTCCCAGCGTATCTCGGCCTGGTGCAAACAGCTGCACGAAGAGATGTGCCTCTCCGAGCTGGAGTAAACACTCCCGCGTTTAACAGGCCTCGCTGATGCGGGGCCTGTCTGTTTTTGCGTCCAGTTCCGGTTCAGCCACGGCGGTTATGCTCTGATTGACCCCCTTCTCTTACTCACGCAAGATGGCAGGCAAGCCCTGGTTGGAGATAACGATGAAAATCCTGCTGGTCGAAGACGACAAGCTGCTCAACCACCATCTGACCACCCTGCTCGGGGAGGCTGGCAATCAGGTTTACAGTGCTCATGAGGGCAAGCTCGCCCTGCACTACGCCAGTGACTATCCCATCGATGTGGCCATCATCGATCTCGGCCTGCCCGACATGGACGGACTGACCCTGATAGCCAAATTACGCGATCGACAAATCCCCTTCCCCATCCTGATTTTGACTGCCCGTGGCAACTGGCAGGAGAAGGTAGAAGGCCTTGAAGCCGGCGCCGATGACTATCTGGTCAAACCGTTTCAAAAAGACGAATTGCTGGCCCGCCTCAATGCGCTGGTACGGCGCAGCGCCGGGTTTATCTCACCCAAGGTTCGCGCCGGTGACTACGAGCTCGATCTGTCACGCAAAGAGCTCAAAGTAGACGGCCGCGTGGTGGTGCTCACCAGCTTTGAGTACCTGATCCTCGAATATCTGATGCGCAATGCTCGTCAGGTGGTGTCCAAACAGCAGTTACTCGATCAGCTTTATGGCGACGGCGAAGGAGACCCCAATACCATCGAGGTGATGATGAGCCGACTGCGTAAAAAGCTCGATCCGGATTCAGAGCGCCAGCCGATTTCAACCATCCGCCGCCAAGGCTACATCTTCAATCTCGCATGCAGCTGATCCGTCGCTCCCTGCACACCAAGCTGCTGCTGAGCTCCATGGTGGTGATAGCATTGGTGACCGCAGTGGCGGTCTATGCGCTCTATCGCTCCTACTGTGAGCAGCTGACTCAGGAGTACAGCTCGCGGATGAACAGCAACCTGTCGCACCTGCTCTCGGCCAGCAGCGAGATAGCCCGCAATCATCCCCCTTCCGAAGAGGTGGTGCTTAACCGCTCCGCCATCGATCCCTCCCTTGATACCCTGATCTGCCGCGCCGACGGGGAATTGAGCTGGTCCAGCCTGCACATGCCCGAGGTGATCGCCCATCAGAACGAAGTGTGTCCCAAGTTAGTACGTTATCTGGGCAAGCAGAACGCGAACTACTTCTTCTCTTACGAATCACTGCCCGAAGGAAACTATTTCGTTTACAGCATCCGCTTTGTGCGCGCCGAGGAGAAAGGGCCGGTTACCTATTACGTGCTGATGGTCGATTCGGCCAAAGAGTACCAACAAGCCACCCACGATTATCTGTTGATGCGGATCCGCCAGGCGCTGGCCGGCTATCTGTTGCTGTTCGGCGTGTTGCTGTTGACGCCGCGCTGGCTGCTCGGCTCGCTCTATCGTCTGCGCAGTGAGATCGATCAGATCCGCGCCGGTGAACGCGAATCCCTCTCCAGCGGCTATGAGTGCGAATTGACGCCGCTCACCGAATCACTCAACCAGTTGCTGGAAAACGAGCGCCAACAAACCTTGCGCTATCAGCATGCCCTCAACGATCTGGCCCACAGCCTGAAAACCCGGCTGGCCCTGATCCAGATTGCCGGACAGGACGCGGGCCTTAGCCGCGAAACCGGAGACAGCATCAACGAGCAGATCCTCACCATGGATCAGATTATCCAGTATCAACTGCGCCGCGCCGTCACAGGGCGGCAGGGGCTGGCCAGTCGTGGCACCGAGCCGGTACCGCTGATTGAGAAGCTGCTGGCTAGTCTGAGCAAGGTCTATCGCCACAAGAAGCTGCAGACCCGTTTCGTGTTCGATGACGATGTGCTGTTTGCCGGCGAACAGGGCGATTTGATGGAGCTGATGGGCAACCTGCTCGACAATGCCTGTAAGTTTGCCATCTCTCAGGTGCAGGTCTCACTGCGTCGGCAGGGAGATCGTCTCGAAATTCGTATCGACGATGACGGTCCCGGCATTGAGCCGCACAAGCGCGAGCAAATTTTCCTGCGCGGAGTGCGCGCCGACAGCTCGGGCGGTCAGGGAATTGGGCTCGCCGTGGCGGCAGAGATAGTGGATTCCTATGGTGGAACCCTGACCGTGTTGGATTCGACGCTGGGTGGCGCCTGTTTTGTACTGGTTCTGCCCTGACCAACACACTTTTCAGCACACTCTGCTGTTACCCTGACAGGATAAATTAATCAAGGAGGCGTTTATGCGCAGCCAAGCAATGATTCACTATGTGGCAGCGCTGCCCTGTCTGCTGATGGCCAGTTCATTGATGGCCGCTCCAGCACTGGAGTGGAGCCGCGATGTCCACTTCAAGGCGCAGCACGATCCCAATCTGATTGAGCTCAAAGAGGGAGAGATCCTGCGGGTTCGCTATGACGACACCAGCTGGCAGCGCGTCAGCGTGTGGGCGGCCGGCCAGAAGCTCAAGCTGGGGTGGCACACCAAACTGGGCGCCGTGTTGCAAGATCCGGCGGGAGGAAACCCGCTGCCCATCGCCATGTTAGTGCAGGGTGATCACCCTATCACCCAAGCACTGCAAGCCTGCGAGCAGAAAAACGACGCCACCCTCGCCATGCAGGCATGCCTGAGCGACGCCAAGTCCCGCTGGGATCGCCAGCTCAATATCAATTACCAAGCCTTGCTGGGGATGCTCTCCCCCGAGCAGCAGCGCACCGTCAAGGCGGCACAACGCTCCTGGCTTATCTGGCGTGATGCCCAGTTCTCAGCCATCGCAGCGGCCTATTCCCAAGAGGGAACCCTGTGGGGACTGGTTGCCGGGGAACAGCAGGTGACACTGGTTCGCGAGCAAGCCGATCGCCTCGGTCAGCAACTTGCCGACCGCTAGTTTCAGCTAGGCGCAAAAAGCACAACGCCCGCCAAGGCGGGCGCTGCTAACGCAATCGGCTCAGGAGTAACGTCGCCGCAATAACCGCACCCCGATCGCCACCATGGCAGCGATAAACAGGGTCAACGAGCAGATGAGCAACCCCTTGGTCAGCATATGCTGGTGCGCAGCCACGGCTGGAATGGTCATCACAGCGCGGCCAAACAGCGCCAGCATCATCGACCAAAGGAAAGCACTGGCAAAGCTCGAGAGCATCACGCCACCCAGGCGCAAACGGGAGATCCCCATCAGCATGGGGGTCAATACCCGCACGAAGGGGATAAAGCGCGATGAGAACATCGCAAGAAAACCGTAACGATTGAGCAGACGCGAGGCTCGAGGCAAACTCTCATCAGGAATAGCCCGCTCAATAAATGCCATAAACGAGGTGCCGTGCAGGGCTCTCCCCTGCCAATAAGCAATCACACTGCCAAGCCCGGCTGCAACCGGCAGATAGAGCAGAGCCACTTCCGGGCCCATCACCCCAAGACCGGTCATGCCGCCAGCCAGCAACACCAGGCTATCGCCCGGTAGTGGCAGGAACACGAAACTCGACTCGAGAAACAGGATAACCATCAGGCACACCACCAGCGGCCCAATTGCCTGCATATGGATCAGGTGGTCATAGTTTTGTTGCCAAATGGCCATCAACATGTCGTGCATAATGCCGTCACGCTCCTTGGAACCTTGATTACATCGAAACTACTGCTGTACGTTCTTGGCCAGCGTGTGCATCACCCGACTGACCGCCGAGCGCCAAGAGTCCAGAAGAGCGGGTGATAGCCCAGCAAGCCTACCTCTCCGGGGCGCAGATGAACAGCCCCAAACAAAACCCAAGAGCATACTCTGCCGTGACCCGCTTCCTGTTTTCGCCATTTGCAGGGTCAGGATTCCCGGTCTCGCACCAGAGCACGCTCCTGACGACGACGCAGCAGACGCAGCACAATGGCGGCGATGGCGATCAGAAACAGGACGAAAGACGTCAAAAGCAGACACTTGGTGAGCACATGGTGATACTCAGCCAACAGCGGCACCTGCATCATCGCCTTACTGATAAGGCTAAGCGCCAGAGTCCAGAGAAAGGCACTGGCAAAGCTGACCAGCGCCACACGCGGCAAATGTAGGCGTGAGATCCCCATCAGCATGGGGGTGAGAACTCGCACGAAGGGGATAAAGCGCGAGGCAAACATGGCAAGAAAACCGTAACGGCGTAGTAGCGCCCCGGCGCGCGACAGCGTGCCATCGGGGATCATCCGCTCGATATGGTGCATAAAGCGGGTGCCTGCCAGTGCATGGCCCTGCCAGTACGCCATCAGTGAGCCAAGCCCGGCAGCCAAAGGAAGATAGAGCAAGGTCACTTCCGGCCCGAGCACGCCAAGGCCGACCAACCCACCCGAAAGCAGCACCAGGCTGTCTCCCGGCAGTGGCAAAAACACAAAACTCGATTCGAGAAACAGGATGGTAACCAGTGCACATACCAGCAATCCGACTGCGCCCAAATGGCTGAGTTGTTCATAATCCTGCTGCCAAATGGCCGCCAAGATCTCCTGCATTGTGCTTTACTCCATCCCGCATTCACCTCATGCAACCCTCTTCTTATACCTCTTAGTCAATGAATGAATAATTAATGACGCCTTTCATAACAAAAGAGCGGGGCCGCATGCGGCCCCGTCGTATCGGGAGTATCAGTGGTGCGTCGCACCGCCATGACCAAGACGGAAACTGGCCACCCGTGATGCCAGTTCACGCGCCAGTGTGTCAAGCTCAAGGCTGCTTTGCTGCAAGGTCGCGGCGTGCTGCATATGCTCGGTGTAAACCTCACGGATCGTCATTACATTCTCTTGGATATCGTCCGTGACGTGCCGCTGCTGCTCGGTGGCGGTGGCGACCTGGCCGGTCATGTCATTGACCAGACTGACCTGACCCACAATATCACCAATCTCACTACCGGCACTGCGCGCCTCTTCCACACTGCGCCCTGCCTGTTCACTACCCAGCGCCATCGCAGAGACCGCCTGATCGGCCCCTTCCCGCAGCCGCATCAGCATTGCTTCGATATCATCGGCAGCCTGCTGAGTCCGGGCTGCCAGTGAACGCACCTCGTCCGCCACCACCGCAAACCCGCGCCCCGACTCACCAGCACGCGCAGCCTCAATGGCAGCATTCAGTGCCAGCAGGTTGGTACGCCCCGAGATCTGCTTGATAAGAGTGAGCGCATCACCCACCTGCGTGGTGCTTTGATGCAGGGTGTTGATCACATCGCGGGTGCTGTCGAGGGTGTCAGCCAACTGCTGTATGGTTTCGACTGTTCGTTCAACCTCACGATCGCCAAGGCGGGCCCGCTCGATGGCCTGATGGGTGGCTTCAGAGGTGTGGGTCGCATTGCGGGCAATTTCGGCAACGGTCGAAGCCATCTCGGTGGTGGCGGTGGCCACCAGATCCACCCGCTCGACCCCCTTGACCACCCCGGCATTGACCTCGGCAATCACAGCGCCCGAGTGGGCGGCACTTTGAGTGAGCACATCGCAGGAGCGACGCACCTCCAGCAACAGACTCTCAAGGTGCTGCAAAAAGTGGTTCAGATCGCGAGCCAAGGTTCCCAACTCATCACTCGATTGCCATTTGACCCGTACGGTCAAGTCGTTGTCCTGCACCAACTTACGAAAAGTGTGGTGCAGGTGGCCAAATCCCAGATGCAGGTCGCGCACCACCTTCCAGCTGACCAGTGTGGTCACGAACAGACAGAGCAGCATTCCGGCCAGCGCCCACCAGAACGCCTGTTGGCTCGCCTGGCGCTTGGCTTCGATGTGCTCTGCCAACTGGGTAAAAAGCTTCTCTTCCCCCTGACGCAGCAGGTTGATCTTATCGGTGATCAGGGCAAACCACTGCTCGGCATCGACCCCAAAGCCACCCGTTTGGGCCCGTGCCAGTGCCAGTTGCTCCAGCTCACCCACCTTGAGCATCACCGGCTGGCGGTCCAACTCGGCAAGCAGCGCCTTCTGTGATTCGGTCGCAATGGCCGAGAAGCGCTCCAGATAAACCTTCTGGGCCGACAACAGGGCAATAAATTGCTGCAGCAGGGCCGGAGTAAAGGCATCACGAGCAAACACGTTGCTCAAGGTGGCCCGTTCCAGTCCGACTCGCTCCTTGCTCTGCAGATACGCGGCAAACGCACCGGTCTGCATAGCCAGCGTGGCATCCTGATTGCCCACACTCACGGCATCCACTACCGACAACAAATGTCCAATGGTGCCGCTGTAAAAGGCGACCACATCCCCCACCTTGGCCGAGAGTGAGGTGACGTTGCTGCGCATCGTGCCCAACTGCGCCAAATCCTGTTGTACCTGCGCGAGCCCTGTCAGGGCTGCGCTACCCACCAGCTTGTCCACCACGGCGCGTTGGGCCGGCAAGGCCTCGGCAAATTTCTTGCCGGACGAGCCAATAAAACCCGCCGACATGCCTCGCTCTTTTTGCAGTTCATGGGCCAGAGTTGATGCTTGCTGTACCACAGACAAACGCAACTGCGCCGCGCTCATTGACTGTTCGGTCTGGTAACGGTCGTAGACATAGCGCATGGAGAAAAACAGCAGAGCCAGTAACGGAAGGCAGACAACCAGCAACATTTTGCTGGCCAGTCCCAGTTTCACCATGGCATACCTCGCTGAACTGAGTGGCAAATGGAGATGTACACACAGAAGTGTAAGCCCTGACTGAGGCTTCTGCTGCTCAAGCAACAAAATGGAGATCTCAGACGCATTTTTGACAATTAGGCCCGTTTTTCTCTCGCCAGAATGCCAAAAAACAACATGCCAGCCTGTTGGCTGGCATGTTGGACTGCGTGATATCAGGCTGTGGTATCAATCACATAGCCAGGTTCGGATCTACCGCTCGGCACCTTGCTGGCAAATGCGCTGACAAACTGATCCAGCGTCACCCCAGAGTCACTGGCACCGAAACTGTCGAGCAGTGACGAGAACTGGCTTTGCAGCGACGATACGCCACTGTCGCTGCTCTCATCGCTGCTATTGTCACTGCTGCCAGTGAGTTTGCTGATAAGGCTTTGCAAGTCGAGCTGCATCGGGTTGCTCTGCTGATCGCCTGATTTGATGGCCTCATCACCTGCCCCCTGAGAATGGAGAGTCTCCATCAGGGTTTGCATAAACGAAGAGAGCGCAGTGGACTGCTCGTCACTCATCTCGTCGGTATTGATTCCAAGGCCCGACAGCACCGACTCCATGTCCTCCTGCATCTTACCGTCATCCTTGGGCGGCTTGGGCGGTGGAGGCATCTGGGCTTGCGAAGTCTGTCCCGTGCTGCTGGTCTGCCACAGTTGCGCCAGAGAGCTGGTAGCACTGGCGGAGCTAATCGTTGTCATGGTGGTCTCCTGAACGTAAGCCGATTTCTGTGTTATTAGTGGGAGTCTCTATGGACTCCCCCTGATAGAGGCAAATTGATTGCCAGCAAACGAAACCTTTACACTCAGTTTTTAACACCAAAAAACATTAACAAACCAAACGATAAAACTGCAAACACACTCTAATTAGTGTGATTAGCTGACACAGCCGCTTTGACTGTTAACACAGGCAAGGCAGCGGCAAACCCAGGTGGCAAGATTTGCCTGTTGCCACAGGCAAGGCGGCAGTTGCCACCAACCCAGTCTGTCAGAGATACATGCCACCGGACGCTTCGATACGTTGGCCGGTTATCCAGTGATTGCCTTCGGCCAGCAAGCTGGCAACCACGGCGCCGATATCATCAGGCAAGCCGGCACGCCCCAGCGCTGTATTGCTCGCCACAAAGGCATTCATGGCCGCATCATCACGCACCCGGCCGCCGCCAAAATCCGTTTCGATGGCACCCGGCGCCAATACATTGACCGAGATATTTCGCCCACCCAACTCTTTGGCCTGATAGCGCGTCAGCACTTCTACCGCCCCCTTCATGGCGGCATAAGCCGATGCCCCCGGTACGCTAAAGCGCGCCAGACCGGATGAGATATTGAGAATGCGCCCACCGTCGGCCAGTAAGGGCAGCAACATCTGACTCAGCAGGTAAGGCGCCTTGAGATGAATTCGGTAAAGCTGATCCAGCTGATCTTCCTGGGTTGAGGCAAACGGGGCATGCAGACCGGTACCCGCGTTGTTGACCAGTGCATAGAGTGAGCTGCACTGCCAACCAGCCAGCACCTGTGCCACTGCGTCGGCAAAACCGGCAAACTGAGCGCTGTTTGCTACATCCAGTGGCAACGCCGCAGCCCGGGCGCCCAGTGCTTCGATAGCCTCAACCACCTTCGCTGCCTCATCGCTGCGCTCACGATAGGTCAGGATCACATCCCTACCGGCGCGAGCCAGATGCAGCGCCATGTTTTTCCCCAAACCGCGACTACCGCCGGTAATCAATACAATCTTGTTCATATCCGCTCCTCGTTACAGGCACCCTGCGTGCCGTGAGAAGCACTTTATTGATATGACGCGACGCGATAAATCCATCTAGAATTACTATATTGTTCATGAATTTTTTACAATGGAGTCAGGGATGGATCAGGTAAGTGCCATGCGTATCTTTGCCAAGGTGGCTGAGCTTGGCAGTTTCACTGCCGCCGCCGAACATCTGGGCATGCTCAAGGCGACCGCATCACTCGCGGTGCGCGAGCTGGAAGAGCGCCTCGGCACTCGGCTGCTACATCGCACCACACGCAAAGTGCAGCTGACTCAAGATGGCCAGCTATTTTTGGAGCGCAGCCACGACCTGCTGGCCGACATGGATGAGCTGACCGCCCTGTTCAGTCAACGTGATCCGGCCAACCTCACTGGAAAACTGCGGGTCGATATGCCGCAAGCTTTAGCCCGGGACCTGGTGATCCCACACCTCCCGGCATTTTTAGCGCGCCACCCGGCGCTGGAGTTGGAACTTAGCAGCACCGACCGGCGGGTTGATGTGGTGCGCGAAGGGTTTGACTGCGTGATCCGGGTCGGGGCGGTGGGTGAGCAAGGGCTGGTTGCGATCCCGCTTGGTCAGCTTGAGCAGATCAACTGCGCCAGTGCCGACTATTTGACCCGTCATGGTATTCCCCATCAGGTGAGTGAGCTCGAACGCCACCACCTCATCCACTACGCCCAGACGCTGGGGCAGCGCGCAGAGGGTTTTTGCTGGCTGGATGCGGAAGGAACACTGCAGCGCCAGCGCATGAAAGGTGCTTTGACCGTCAATAATTCCGAGGCTTATCAGCGCGCCTGCCTGGCCGGCCTTGGCATTATCCAGGCGCCCAAGCGCGGCGTGGCACACCATCTGGCTAGTGGAACACTGGTAGAATTACTGCCCCAATATTCGCCGCCGCCGTTGCCGGTCACATTGCTCTATGCCCACCGTCGTCATCAGCCACTGCGGGTTCGGGTCATGATGGAGTGGCTTAAAACACTGCTCATAGGTACTGAGCAGCTTGTCAGCCCTTGATCCCCTTCACTGTTCTCAATCCACGATTGAACTAATATGCCACAGTGTCTCATCTGCAGCCGTTTGGCAGCGATGGACCATGACCCGGCCCCTGAACAATCGCATGGAACCCAAGGATGGATTTGTTAACTCCGCTGACCCTGATGATGACTGTGCTGGCGCTTGTGTTGCTGCTTCTGATCAGCCGTAACGGCTGGCTGAGGGGGCGACTCGATGAGTGGTGGCTGGATCTCGGATTACGCCGCTTACTGGACGCTCGCCACTACTTTCTCTTCAGTCATGTCACCCTGCCCGGCGGCCAAGGCAGTACCCAGATCGACTATCTGGTGGTCTCCCCGTTTGGTCTGTTTGTGGTGGATGTGCGCAACCTGCACGGCTGGATTTTTGGCGGCGCCGACAAAAAGCTGTGGACCTTGCAGCACGGAAGAGAAAAGCAGCGTTTTCAAAACCCCGTTGAGCAGCATCAGCTGCAACTCGCCACCTTGCAGTCACTGCTGGGACTACAGGAAGATCAGATACATCTGGCAGTGGTGTTTGTCGGGCGCTGCAGCTTCAAATCGGACGTGCCAGATAACATCATCAAGGGAGGAGTCACCGCCTATATCAAACGTTATCAGCAAGAGTGCCTGAGCCAGGCGCAGATGACCCGGGTGATTAACGCTATTGAGCAGCACCGGCTAGAGTCAACGCCTCAGCAAGAGCAGCTGCAACTGGCGCGTCTCGAGCACTGGCGCCAACAGGTCGATGTGACACCGGCTCCCATGCCGGCCGCAGCCGTGTTGGCTAGCGTGCCACCCCACGAAAGTGAAGCGACGGTGGGTATCACGCCGGTCTGCCCTCAGTGCGGCAGTCCGATGATTCTGCGAGTCAGCCAAAATGGCACTAACCGTGGCAATCGCTTCTGGCGCTGCAGCGCCTATCCCCAATGCCGCAGCGTAATTTCCAACATCAGCTGACTCTCAAAATAGAAATGGCGCACACTGGCGCCATTTCTATTTACTGTCCACTTACTGACTGAACTGAGCCATATTATCCCGCGTGATGAGCTGGAACGGAATCCAGTAGTGACTCTCGGTAGCATTGCCAGCGAGCATCATCAGGGCCACATCCACGGCTTTACGCGCCTGGCCACGAGCATCTTGCAGCACGCTGACTTTAATCTTGTCCTGCCCCATCATCTGCAATGCCTCGCGGGTACCGTCAATGCCACCGACCAGGAAATCCCCCAGCGGCTTGCCGGATTTCTCCAGCCCGAGCACGGCGCCGATGGCCATCGAGTCATTGTTAGCCGCCACCACCTTGAACGGGGACTCTTTGAGCCACTGTGCCACCAGCGTCGCCGCCTCACTGCTCTGCCAGTTGGCCGTGGCTTTCTTGACTACCTTCATGTCAGGATATTTGGCCACCACAGCCTCGACCGCTTTGGTTCTGCCAATCGCGCCGCTGTGGCCAGGCTCCCCTTCGAGGATCACCACATCTCCCTTGTAACCGGCCAGCTTGGCCAGCTCCTCCATCTGCATGGTACCGGCATCCGTCTCTTTGGAGCCGACATAAGCGCTGCCTGCTGGCCAACTGCTGGGCTCCGGATCACTGTTGGCAAACACCACCGGGATCTTGGCAGCACTGGCCAGTGACAGCGCTTCGCGACCGGTGGCCGCATCGACCGGCAGAATCACGATGGCGTCGACCTTGCTTTGGATATAGTTGCGCACTTGGCGCAACTGCAGCTTTGGATCACTACTGGCATTTTCCACTACCAAATCCACATCCAGCTCTTTGCCGTACTGCTCGATGTGCTGGCGGATCAGGTTGCGAAAGTTGTCATCAAACTCGGAGATGGTGACACCGAGCAGCAGCGTGGCTGACGCCATCTGCCCCCACAACAGCAGAGTCAGCAAGGCAACGATGCGCACCAGAGGTTGTAGCAAACGATTCATGAAGCGGTTCTCCTTGCCTGCTCAAACGGTAAAGCGACGCAGCACCTGCAGCTGCGAGGCGGCCATGGATGACAGAGCCTTACTGTTGCTGGCCGTCTGCTCGGCCCCCTGCGCCGACTGATCAACCCCATCACTGATGTAGGTCATCATCTTGCTGGTCTCTTGCACGGTGAGGCTTTGCTCTTCGGTCGCGGTCGCAATCTGGATGTTCATGTCGCGGATCGCCTCCACTGACTGGCCCATGGTTCCGAGCAGCTCGTCGGCCCGCGAGGCCAGCTCAACGCAGCGCTCGGAGCGGCTTTGGCTCTCGCCCATCACCTGCACCACAGAGTGGATCTTGCGCTGCATCTGCTCGATCATCTGCTGGATTTCACTGGTTGAGCTCTGGGTGCGGCTAGCCAGCAGACGCACCTCGTCGGCGACCACCGCAAATCCGCGCCCCTGCTCACCAGCACGGGCAGCCTCGATGGCGGCATTGAGCGCCAGCAAGTTGGTCTGCTCGGCGATGGTGCGAATAGCATCGACAATCCCGTCAATGCTGTTGCCAAAGCCCTGTAACTCATCGGTCTCACGCGAAGCGTTGACAATGTGATCGGCCTGCTCGCGAATGCCATCTATGGTGTCGGCCACGCTCTTTTGAACCAGATGAGCCTGCTTGCGCGTCTCCTCGGCATAATCCCGGGTTTCGTTGGCGCGCCGGGCAATCTCGTGCACGGTGGACTCCATCTCGTGCATTGAAGATGCCGCAGAGTGCAACTGCTCCTTTTGCTCGGCCACGGCACGCGTGGTGGTGTCGCTGATGCGCTCGTTATCGCGCGAGGTGCCCGCCAGCCGTTCAGCCGCTTCAAGCTGCTCACGCACGGTCGATTGTAAGGTCGCCGTCAGTTCGTTGAGATAACCGCCCAGCTCACCAAATTCATCCTGCTGACCGCGGGCAAAACGCGCCCGCAGATCGCCGCGGGTGACCTTGATCAGCACCTCGCGAAATTGGCTTAGTGGAACCCGCAAGGTATGGGCCACCCAGGCCGCCACCAGCAAGGTCAGCACAATGGCGATGGCACCGGTGAAAAGTGAAATCCAGTATCCCTGTTGCAGAGCAGCATCGGTATCCCCCTTGGCTTGCTTGGCAACCGCCAGCGCCTGCCCGGAAAAATCGTTGATGCTGCCCAGCACCGCTTGCAAGCTGGCATCGGTACTTTGCTGCTGTGCCTTAAGCTGATTGGATAGTGCGAAACTCTGACGAAAAGCCGCCAGCAAACCATCAGGGGCCGACAGGTCGTTGAGAAGATGCTGCACCATCACCGCCGCAATCCGGCCACCGCGCGGATCGCTTTGCGATAACGCGGCCAGCCGCTCACCGATCACCGAGTCTTGCGACGCCAGACTCTTTTCCAGTTGCGTGATGTCATGGTCACTGTCAAAACGGGTCAGCGCCTTATAAGCGTTGCCGGTTTCCCGCAGTAACCCCTCGACAATGGTGCCCGTCGGCAGCCCGGCATGCTCAGCCTGATAGGCTTGCAGATGGTTGGAAAGCGAGAGTTCCTGAGAGCGGCTGTAGTGCTGCAAACGCTCGGCGCGCACCTCGGCATCCAGCAGCTGTTCGTGCAGTGCAATGAGCTTTTTTGCTTGCTCGGTGTAATCAGAGACCAGCCCCTGCGTGGATTGGATATTATCAAGCAGCCCCTGACGGCCGTTGACGTAGCGCGGTATGTCGCTAAGCAGCGCAGAGAACTTGCCAATGTTCTCGGCAAATTTTGGCTCACGCGCCTTCACGCCATCACTTTGCTTGCTGGCTAATGCCGAGAGCAGCACTTCGTTGGCCCGCAGCAGGTGCACATAGAGATCGCTGGCAGCCTGACTGAGCGGCGCCGACTCCTCGGTAATAGTAAAGAGTCGATCGGTCACAATACGGGTGTTATTGAAGTTAACCGCCACAATGGCGAGCAAAAGCAGGAGCAAGAGGGCAAATCCAGCGATGATCTTGTGCAGGATCTTCATGTCGTAATCCCTGACAGGTGTGCGGGTCTGATGACCACTGACCGGTACCACCCCCTCCGGTCAAGCAGCCCGTTTTCGTTCAAACAGGGCTAAGTGTAGTCAAGCTCCAGCACCACTGCTTGATTGCTCCGGCGTGATTCGCCTTGTCAAACAGCCAGTTGGCAATGTGGCCTCACATAACTGCAATCGTCTATCTAAACCGCAATCTCTCCTAAATCCTCCGGTTTTAACAAATCGCGGGGAAATAATCAGACAAATCAGCACACGTAAAAGGCGGAGTGTTAACAACTCAGCTACTTTTCATCAGGTAACCACCTCCCCTGTTAGTCAGCCTGCAGGATGTGTCGCTATGAGCATTAGAGCAAAACTACTGAGCACCTTTCTGGTTACCACACTGTTACCGGTCCTGATTGTCGCCGCATTTACCATCCACAGCGCCACCAAACAGGCGCGTGAAGATTTTATCGAAACCAGCACCCTGGATGCGGCGCTGGTTGATAACACCTTCACTACCTTCTTCGACTCGGTCGGTCATCTGGTGTCAGCCATGGCTGACTATCCAGCGGTCAGGGACAGCGCAGGGAGCGAGATATCAACCTACTTCAAAGAGGCGCACAAACCCTCTGCCGTTGCCATGGCCAAGGGCGGTCGGGAGAAGCAAATTTTTGAACTCTTCTCCAGTATCGGTAACAGCAACCCTGCACTCGGTTATGTCTATCTCGGTGACACTAAAGGGGGGTATATCGAGTGGCCCGGCACCGGTGATTATGGTGAGTGGGATCCGCGCAAACGCGCCTGGTTTACCATCGCCAAAGACGCCAACTATCAGTTGGCAAAGCGTGATGGCTACTACTGGGAGCCCGACGATGCGGTTTATGTATCAGTCGTGAAGGGTGTCAAAGGTAGCAACGGCGAATTTGCCGGCGTGGTGGCTATCGATGTTTCACTCAAATCACTCACCGAAATGACCCGCAAGATCCATTTTGGCGAGACCGGTTTTTACATGCTGGTCGAAGGAAACGGCACCCTGCTGGTTGACAGTCACGACTCCGCCAACAACTTCAAAAAAATTGCCGATCTTAAAGCTCCCTACTTTGCCACCTTGGCCAACACCCATCAGGGCGTGGTGGAACTTGATATCGATGGGGTTGGCTATTTTGCCAATGTGTACACCTCGCCAGCCTTGGGCTGGAAGCTGATTGGGTTCAAGCAGAAGTCAGAAATCTATGCCAGCACCTGGTCGCTGACCTGGATGATTTTGAGCGTCAGCGTGGTATTGGTGATCATCTTTATCATTATCGGTGGCGTGATCGCCAAACGGATCAGCACCCCGATCAATCTGGTCAAAGATGGACTGAAAACCATCGCGCAGGGCGAAGGAGATCTCACCCACCGCCTCAAGATCATTAGCCAGGACGAAACTGGCGAACTGGCCAAATGGTTTAACCAGTTTATCGACTCCACCCAGTCGATGATCCGGGTCATCAAGGATAACGCCGTCACCATTCACGATGTATCGGACGAAACCGGGAAGCGTATCGCAACCATGACGGACGCAATCACGCACCAAATCAGTGCTATGGACTTGATTGTCACAGCCGTAACCGAGATGTCTTCTGCTGCCAACGAGGTGGCCAAAAACTGTGTGCACACCGCCGAGGTTTCGGAGCAGGGACTGGAGGCAACTCACAGCGGTAAAACCGTGATCAGCCGCAGCGCCGCCAGCGTCAACAAGCTCGGCCATAGCATGCAGGAGTCGAGCAATATCATTCAGGATCTGGAGAAAGAGACGGTCAATATCAACAGCATCCTATCGACTATTCAGCAGATTGCCGAGCAGACCAACCTGCTGGCGCTTAACGCCGCGATTGAAGCGGCGCGTGCCGGTGAGCAGGGCCGTGGCTTTGCCGTCGTGGCCGATGAAGTCCGAACCTTGGCGCGGCGAACTCAAGACTCGACCGAGCAAATTGGCAAGATTTTGAACTCGCTGGTGAATCGCATCCAACAAGTGACAGTCACAATGGGCAACAGTTTGAGTGAATCTGGCGAGGCTATGCGGTTGTCACAAGAAGCGCTCGGCGCGTTTGAAAATATCGAGTCGGCAGTGCAAACCATCCGGGACATGACCACCCAAATTGCCAGCGCCACCGAAGAGCAACATCTGGTGACCGAAGACATCAATCAGAACATCGTCTCCATCAATGATGCGGTCAATCAGGTCTCGGCCCAGGCCAAAGAGGTAAAGCACTACTCCCAGGAGCAGAGTCAGATGAGCAGCAGCTTGCGCGAGCTGGTATCGCGCTTTAGAACCTGACCCGTGTCGGTCACACTGCACCTCATACAAACGTGATGTGAAAAACAGATGCTCCTGACCACCTTGATGACTGCGGCAGCGCTCAATGCTGCCGCCCCGACCGGCATTCAGTTCCAGCACAAGGACTGGGAGATAGTCTGTGATAACACGCGCACCTGCCCCGCTGCGGGTTACAGCGGTGAAAGCGGCGGCATTTCGGTGCTGATCACTCGCGAAGGGGGGGCGAGCGGGCAGATAAGCGGCGAGCTCATTATTGGTGACGCCGACGTGCCCGAGTTTCAAGAGCGCCCGCTAACGGAACCATTAACCCTCACCCTTGATGGCTCATCACTTGGCACGCTCAGCTACGACACGGCTCTTTCACACTACCGTATTCCACAAACACTGCTCGCACCGCTTATCAAGGCCATCAAGGGCAGCGGCGCGGTTGCGTTTTCTGCAGCCCCCGATTATCACTGGCCGCTGTCAGGCGCCGGCGCTTATGCGGTATTGCTCAAGATGGATGAGTTTCAAGGCAGAATCGGCACTGCCACTGCACTCACCAAAACCGGCAATGGGGCAATCGATCAGATCCCGCCTGCTGTGCCGGCCCCCATCATCCATGCAGCCCCGACGCTGAGCACTGAGGGAAAAGATCTCACCGCAACCGAGATCAAGGCGGTTTATCAGCGACTAGAAACAGAAGAGTGTGAGACTGTCGACGAAGAGAGTCGCAGCGGGCGGTTGTATCCGCTCGATAACGGCCACCAGCTGGTTGAGGCCCTGTGCTGGCGAGCAGCGTATAACGAGGGTTACGCCTATCTGGTCATGCCAACAGGACAGCCGGTGGAGCAAGGCCAGCTGGTCACCCATGATGGCAGTGCTTACGCCCACGGTGAGATAAGCGCCAGCCAGCGCGGCCGGGGCATTGCCGATTGCATGCGCAGCGATAGCTGGGTGTGGGATGGCAGCCGCTTCATGCACAGTGAATCCATGACCAGCGGCGATTGCCGCAACCTTGTCATCGGTGGCACCTGGCAACTGCCCACCCTGACCAGCACTGTGATAAAAGCGCACTGAGCCGCAATCACGCAGTGCCCCCATACAATCAGGGCGACCCATGGTCGCCCTCACTGTTTACAGAATCGTCGCCATGCGCTGCACGCAGCGCTGCTCCCGCTCATCGACCCGCTTGGCAAACCACGCTGTGGTCAGGTTACGGGTAATCTTGGGGCTTTTGAGCTCAATGCCGGGCAACATAGCGCGCGGTAGACGCGAGCCCGTTTGCCGGTCAGCCAGCGCAAACACCTTGGCATAAAGCGCACTTTTGGCAAACTCGGCGCGGTCACTGGTCTTGAGCACCCGATGGATGTCGCTTTGACTCATGCCAAGTTTACCGGCGATGGTGTAGATCGCCATCTCGGTCTGCCCTGGCTCGTCACTGTCATAACGGATCAGATCCCCATCCAGCGCCAGCTTTTTACCACTGACCCGGCTCACCGCCGCTTGGAACGCCGCGTTACGGCTGGCATACCAACCGGCGTTAAAGTCAGCGAAGCGGTAGAGGGTATCGGGATAATCGACCTCATAGCCAAAGATGTGCTTGGTCCCAAACCAGATACCGCCACGGCGGCTAAACACTTCGTGACGAAGTGACTCTTTGATTGAGTAGGGATAACCGTGGGCATTTTGCTCGGCAAATTCGATGCTCACCTGCATCGGGCCACCGGTGTGCACCGGGTTCATGTTGCCAAACAGGGTTTTGCCCATCGGCAACTCGCCAATCATGTCCTCGAAAATCAGACTCATCTCGCGCTCGGTACGCAGCCGGTCGATCCGCTCGGCATAGCTCTTGCCGTTCGGGGAGTCGATGCTAAGGGCGGTGCGCACTACAAATTCCGGGATCATCAACTTGCCAGCCCGCCGGTTGATCTCCTTCCAGGCAATGGCGCCGAGGTTAGGAACCACCGGATCGGCCTGATAGGTGGCCTCCTGCTCGGCTACCGCCAGCACCGAGCAGACGTTGTGATCATTGACGGTGAGCCCCTGGGTGGTGAGCGCCGTCACCACATCATTGGCCCATCCTGCCCGATCAGAGACATTGCGCGGTAAAAACGCCACGATGCGGCTTTTCATATCCGAAGGTGGCCTTGGCTGCAGAGCTTTGGGTACAGGGCGTGAGCCGGTCGCCTGGCGCACCGGCGCAGTGCCCGGAGGCTCGCTGGCACAACCGGCCAGCAACAGGGAAGCAAAAAGGGCAAGCAGGGAGAAACGGCGCGAAAAAGACATGGAGGACAACCCCGGCGATAACAAGATGCGCAAGTGAGAATGGCCACCATTGTAGTGGAGGAGCAAGCGCGGGGGAACGGCCCACACTGGCGCCTCCGTCGTCCTCTGACCGGCTGACGAGCACCGTGCTCGCCAGCCAATCGATGAGAACAAGTCAGAGCGTTACAGGATAAAGGTCATCACCTCCTGTTTAAGCTGCTCGGCCCGCTGCTTAAGTCGCTTGGCCTGCTCCAGCTCGCGGCTGGCCACCAAGGTGATCTCGTCACTGACATCCTTGATGGCCGTGGTGTTTTGGGTAATTTCGGCCGTCACCTGGGTCTGTTCTTCGGCGGCGGTCGCAATCTGACCAGCCATATCGGCAATCAGCGACACTGCCTGCGTGATCTCCTCCAATGCGCCGGCGGCCGCACTGGCATCCTGCACGCTATGGCTGGCCAATCCCTGGCTGGTCTGCATCAGGGTCACGGCCCGCTCGGTGGTTTTTTGCAGCGTTTCGATAGTGGACTGGATCTCACCGGTCGAATCCTGGGTTCGCTTGGAGAGCACGCGCACCTCATCGGCGACCACGGCAAACCCGCGTCCCTGCTCACCAGCCCGGGCGGCCTCAATCGCGGCGTTAAGGGCCAGCAGATTGGTCTGCTCGGCGATGCCCTGAATGGTGGAGAGCACCCCTGAGATGGCCTGTGCGTGACGGCTCAACTCACCAATCACCAGGGTGGCCTGCTCAACTTCAGTGGCAAGGTGAGTAATCGATGTCTGGGTCTTGTTGACCAGCCCTTTACCTTGTTGGCTGCTTACCGACGACTGCTGCGCTGCGGCGGCGGTATGCTCGGCATTACCGGCAATCTCCTGAGTGGCGCTGGCCATCTCGGTCACTGCGGTGGCCACCATGGTCACCTCTTGTTGTTGGCGATTGAGCTCGGCAACGATGGCATGGTTGTTATTAAGTCCCTGCTCGGCATCAAGGTGCAGCTCATGGGCCAGCTGGCGGATGTTGCCTATCAGACGGTGCTGACTACCAACAAAACGGTTAAAGCTCTCGGCCAGTTGCCCCACCTCGTCGTTTGCCTCCAATGTGATGCGCTGGGTCAGATCGCCACTGCCATCAGCAATGCGCGCCAATGCGCGGCTCACCTTACCAAGCGGCCCCAGCAACATGCTGACCAGCCAAGCAATGGCGGCAAGGCTGAGCAACAGGATCACCAATGCCATCCCCAACTGCTGCAGCAGCATGGTCATCAGCGGTGCCTGCAAGGTCTCTTTATCGAGCACCATCACCAGCTGCCAGTCGGTGCCGGGGATGTTGTCAGCCCACAGCAGCTTGTCACGCCCCTGGCTGTCAAAATAGATCTCGGCAAACTGGCGCGAGCCCGCCATGCCATCAGCCAGTTGAGTGATCAGCGCCGGAGTCAGGGCATTGTCGAGCTGGCTCACCTCCACCATCTGATCGGTTTTGCCCGGCGTGGCAATCAGGGTACCGTCCTTGTGCATCAAGATGGCAAAGCCATCCCCCGGCAACACCATCTTGTTGATGTCATCCACCAGCGAACGAATCGAGATGGCGCCCCCTACCACGCCGCCCGTGGTCGGTTGGGCCAGCGTGACCACCAACTCGTGATAAGCCTGATCCATATAGGGTTTGGTCAGAAACGGACCGCCATTGGTTTTGGCCCCCTGAAACCAGGGGCGCACCCGCGGATCAAATCCGGTGCGATTGACCTTGGGATCAGAGTCGTGCATCAGGCCATTATCTTCACCAAAGAAGGTAAGCTGGAAATGGCCCGACGCCTGACCTTGCTGCAAGACATCGAGAAAGTTGGCCGGCAGTTTGGCCGCCATGGCACCGACCATCTGCTGGCGAATACCCAGCCAGTCGCTGATGGCCTGAGCACGCAGCAGGCTGATTTGCCGTATCTGCTCCTGGCTGCCATTAAGCTGCATAGTGCGCTGGTTGGCATAACCAAACCAGGAGAGCGACAAAATAACCAACGTCAGGGCGAGAGCCACCGACAGCAATATTTTCTGTTTCAGTGTGAGATGTTTCATAAGCGTGACTATCAATTGGGAAGAAGGGACGGATAATCCGGTTTGCTGGCATCCGCGCTTCTTTTTAGCGACCGTAACCCACTGTTGTTAATCACTTATTGCGCCAAAATGGTGAGATTCTCATTCCCACACAGAAAAGATGCCTTGATTTTGTATCATTGAACAAAAAAAGATCGGGTCAAGGTTCGGGCCTCGAGCTGGTTGCTCATCAGGTCGTAAAATAAAAAACCCCCGCAGTGCGGGGGTAAACGAGTCCTCACGATCGACGAAAATCCGTCGATAGGAGTTAGCGGCTGATCTTGCGATGCAGCTCCTGAACCGAGTTGACCTGCGCCGTGGCATCCACGGTGATGGCCATGCAGGCGGCGAAGGCGGCGTTGAGCGTGGTGGTGTAAGCCACCTTGTGCTGCAAGGCGCCACGACGCAGTTGCTTGGAATCGGCAATCGCCTGACGACCTTCGGCCGTGTTGACGATATAGGTGTATTCGCCGTTCTTGATCCGGTCGAGAATGTGCGGACGGCCTTCGTGCACCTTGTTAACCAGACGCGGGTTGATGCTCGCCTCCCCTAAGGTCACGGCGGTGCCGTGAGTGGCATCGAGGTCATAGCCGAGCTCAAGCAGCTTGGCCGCGAGATTGACCACCCGCTCCTTGTCGCCATGGCGCACCGAGAGCAGAGCGCGACCTTCGCGCGGCACCTGGTGACCGGCACCGAGCTGCGCCTTGGCATAGGCCTCGGCAAAGGTACTGCCCACGCCCATCACCTCACCGGTAGAACGCATTTCCGGGCCAAGCAGCGGGTCAACCCCCGGGAACTTGGCAAACGGCAGCACCACTTCCTTGACCGAGTAGTAAGGCGGAATCACCTCGGCGGTGAAGCCTTGATCCTTGAGGCTTTGACCGGCCATGACGCGAGCTGCAATCTTGGCAAGCGGCACCCCGGTGGCCTTGGAGACAAACGGCACGGTACGGGCAGCGCGCGGGTTCACCTCGATGAGGTATACATCGCCCTCTTTCACCGCGAACTGCACGTTCATCAGACCCACGACACCAAGCTCGAGCGCCAGACGACGCACCTGATCGCGCATCTCGTCCTGAATCGACTTGGACAGGGTGTAGGGCGGCAGGGAGCAGGCCGAGTCACCGGAGTGGATACCGGCTTGCTCGATGTGCTCCATGATGCCACCGATGACCACGGTCTCGCCGTCGCAGATGGCGTCCACGTCCACTTCGATGGCGTCATCAAGGAAGCGATCGAGCAGCACCGGCGATTCGTTAGAGACGCTGACCGCCTCGGTGAAGTAACGGCGCAAATCCTGCTCGTCATAGACGATTTCCATGGCGCGGCCACCGAGCACGTAAGAGGGGCGCACCACCAGCGGGTAGGTGATCCTTGCTGCTTCCAGCACGGCTTGCTCCAGCGTGGTCACGGTGCCGTTTTCCGGCTGCTTGAGGCCAAGGCGTTCAACCGCAGACTGGAAGCGCTCACGGTCTTCGGCGCGGTCAATGGCATCCGGACTGGTGCCGATCACCGGCACACCGTTGGCTTCAAGGGCACGCGCCAGCTTGAGCGGGGTCTGACCGCCGTATTGCACAATCACGCCCTTGGGCTGCTCGACGCGCACAATCTCCAGCACGTCCTCCAGCGTAATCGGCTCGAAATAGAGTCGATCGGAGGTGTCGTAATCGGTCGATACCGTTTCCGGGTTGCAGTTGACCATGATGGTCTCGTAACCATCTTCGCGCAGGGCGAGTGCCGCGTGCACGCAGCAGTAGTCAAACTCGATACCTTGACCGATCCGGTTCGGACCACCGCCAATGACCATGATCTTGTCGCGAGTGCTCGGCGCCGCTTCACACTCCTCGTCATAGCTCGAGTACATGTAGGCGGTGTTGGTGGCGAACTCGGCCGCGCAGGTATCGACCCGCTTGTAGACCGGGAAGATATTGTGGCGAACGCGCAGCTTGCGCACTTCGGCTTCGGCTACGCCGAGCACTTTAGCCAGACGCGCATCGGCAAAGCCCTTGCGCTTGAGGGCGCGCAGGAAGTCGGCATCCAGGCCGGCCATACCGCGCTCTTTGACGGTATCTTCGAGTTTGACCAGATCTTCAATCTGCACCAAGAACCAGGGGTCAATCTTGGTCAGCTTGAAGATTCCGTCGATGGAGAGACCGGCGCGGAAAGCATCGGCGATGTAGAAAATCCGCTCGGCTCCGGCATCTTGCAGTTCGTAGCGGATGCGGGTTAACGAGTCAGCCGCATTGAGATCCACCATGGGGTCGAAACCGGTCTTGCCGATTTCCAGACCGCGCAGGGCCTTGTGCAGGGACTCCTGGAAGTTACGGCCAATCGCCATCACCTCACCCACCGACTTCATCTGGGTGGTCAGACGGTCATTGGCACCGGCAAATTTTTCGAAGTTAAAGCGCGGCACCTTGGTGACCACGTAGTCGATCGCCGGCTCGAACGAGGCCGGGGTCTTGCCGCCAGTGATGTCGTTCATCAGCTCGTCGAGGGTATAACCGATGGCCAGCTTGGCCGCGACCTTGGCAATCGGGAAACCGGTCGCCTTGGAGGCCAACGCCGAGGAGCGCGATACCCGCGGGTTCATCTCGATGATGACCATGCGGCCATCTTTCGGGTTGATACCAAACTGAACGTTGGAGCCACCGGTTTCCACGCCGATTTCACGCAGTACCGCCATGGAGGCGTTACGCATGATCTGGTACTCCTTGTCGGTCAGCGTTTGAGCTGGCGCGACGGTGATGGAGTCACCGGTGTGGATTCCCATGGGGTCAAAGTTTTCAATGGCGCAGACGATGATGCAGTTATCGTTGCGATCGCGCACCACTTCCATCTCGTACTCTTTCCAGCCGATGAGGGATTCGTCGATCAGCAGCTCTTTGGTCGGCGACAGGTCCAGACCACGCTCGCAGATTTCAACGAACTCTTCGGTGTTGTAGGCGATGCCGCCGCCCGAGCCACCCATGGTAAAGGAGGGACGGATGATGCAGGGGAAACCGACCATCTGCTGCACCTTCCACGCCTCTTCCATGTTGTGGGCGATGCCGGCGCGCGGGCATTCGAGGCCAATCTTGCGCATGGCCTGGTCAAAGCGGTGACGGTCTTCAGCCTTGTCGATGGCATCGGCGGTGGCGCCGATCATCTCGACACCAAACTCCTTGAGCACGCCATGGCGTTCCAGATCGAGCGCGCAGTTCAGGGCAGTCTGACCACCCATGGTGGGCAGCACGGCATCCGGACGCTCTTTCTTGATGATCTCGCGCACCACTTCCCAAGTGATGGGCTCGATGTAGGTGGCGTCGGCCATCTCCGGGTCGGTCATGATGGTGGCCGGGTTGGAGTTGACCAGAATGACGCGGTAGCCCTCTTCTTTGAGTGCCTTGCAGGCCTGAGCGCCTGAGTAGTCAAATTCGCAGGCTTGGCCGATGACGATGGGGCCAGCGCCGAGGATCAGGATGCTCTGAAGGTCGTTACGTTTTGGCATGGAACTCTTTCCTCTTCCTTAGGCGCGATACTGCTTAATCAGGTCGATAAAGTGGTCAAACAGACCGGCACAATCGTGCGGGCCGGGGCTCGCCTCCGGGTGACCCTGGAAGCTGAAGGCCGGCTTGTCGGTGCGATGGATACCCTGCAAGGAGCCATCGAACAGCGACACATGGGTCGGCCGCAAGGTGGCCGGCAGCGTGGCTTCGTCGACCGCAAAGCCGTGGTTCTGCGAGGTGATCATCACGGTGTTGTCATCGAGGCTCTTGACCGGATGGTTGGCGCCGTGGTGGCCAAACTTCATCTTGATGGTCTTGGCGCCCGAGGCCAGACCCAGCAGCTGGTGGCCAAGGCAGATGCCGAACACCGGAATATCGGTATTGAGGAACGCCTCGATCGCCTCGATGGCGTAATCGCACGGCGCCGGATCGCCAGGGCCGTTGGAGAGGAAGATGCCATCGGGTTTGAGTGCCAGCACCTCGGCAGCCGGGGTCTTGGCCGGCACCACCGTCAGGCGGCAACCACGGTCAACCAGCATGCGCAGGATGTTACGCTTGACGCCAAAGTCGTAGGCCACCACGTGATATTTGAACTGCCCTTCACTCGGCGTGACATGGCCCTTACCCAGTTGCCAGCTCCCTTCATTCCAGGAGTAGGCTTCGCTGACGGTCACTTCCTTGGCCAGATCCATCCCCTTGAGCCCCGGGAAGGCACGCGCCTGCTTGAGCGCCTCGGCTTCATCGAGCTGCTTGCCGGCCAGGATGCAACCGTTCTGGGCGCCTTTTTCGCGCAGGATGCGGGTCAGCTTGCGGGTGTCGATGTCGCTGATGCCGACAATGCCCTGGGATTTCAGGTAATCGGAGAGAGATTGCTGATTGCGGAAGTTGGAGGCAAGGATCGGAAGGTCGCGGATGATAAGGCCCTGAGCGTGAATCTTGGGGGACTCTTCATCTTCTGGGTTGGTGCCGGTATTGCCGATATGGGGATAAGTGAGGGTAACGATCTGACGGGAATAGGAGGGGTCGGTGAGGATTTCCTGATAGCCCGTCATCGACGTATTGAAAACCACTTCACCAACGGAACATCCTTCAGCGCCTATCGATACGCCCTTGAAGACAGTTCCATCTTCCAGCACTAACAAGGCAGTGTGACTCAAGACAACCTCCAGTTTTTTAGCTTGATATTCAGCAATTTACCTGGGTGTTGCGGACCTCTGGCCGGGGCTTTAGGACCCAGCTGGGCCGGCAGATTTCGGGCAAATTGCGCGCATTCTACTGAAAACTTGTGGCATTTCAACCAGCAAAAGCTCAGCGAATGCATTAAAATTCTATAAAAAAGCAATTCCAGTCATTATCTATGCAATAGCGCGCCGCGCAACCCCCTGCGCGAAACTTTTTTGCGCCACACAGGGTCAGCAGCGGCATAAGGCGTCAATTTATGGTGAATGTGATTTTTTATCCTTATTTTTCATTTAGATAAAAACAACAACTCAATACAGACAAAGCCATCAGAAGCCCATCCACTGTCATTAAAATTTTCAAAAGGCAGGAAAACGTTTTACTTATTATGCATTTTTAATCTTTTTTGGCAGAGACTGTCGCAACCGCCAGCTTGTCCATCAAAAAATGGCAGTTATCAGCTTGCAGAGAACAAGCCCCTGAAAATGAGTGGTTTTACTCACATTTATTAACCTGCAGGTACAAAAAAGGCGGCCTGCGCCGCCCTTCCTGCGTGGAGTCTTACACCAGCCCCAACACGTCCTGCATGTTATAGAGCCCGGCTGGCTGGCTCTTGAGCCAACGCCCGGCACGCACGGCGCCGTTAGCAAAGGTCAGACGGCTCGACGCCTTGTGGGTAATCTCGACCCGCTCACCGATGTCGGCAAACATCACGGTGTGTTCGCCCACCAAATCACCGGCGCGGATGGTGGCAAAACCGATGGTGCCGCGATCGCGCTCACCGGTGATCCCCTCACGGCCATAGACGGCGCACTCTTTAAGATCGCGCCCCAAGGTCTTGGCAACCACTTCCCCCATGGAGAGCGCAGTACCGGACGGCGCATCAACCTTGTGACGGTGGTGTCCTTCGATAATTTCGATGTCGGTGTAATCGCCCATCACCTTGGCGGCTTGCTCTAGCAGCTTGAATACCAGATTGACGCCCACCGAATAGTTGGACGCAAAAACGATACCGATCTGACGCGCGGCATCACTGATGGCCTGTTTGCCGGCATCATCAAAACCGGTGGTGCCGATCACCATCATCTTGTGGTGGGCAACCGCGATGTTGAGGTTCTGCAGCGTCACTTCCGGGCGGGTAAAGTCGATGATCAAATCCACCGCATCGATGGCGGCCGCCAGACTGTCACCAATGGTGACGCCCAGTTTGCCCAGACCGGCCAATTCACCGGCATCCAGACCAATCACGGCCGAACCCGGACGCTCAAGCGCCGCGCCCAGCACGACCCCTTCTTGTGCCTGGATAGCTTCCAGCAGCACCTTGCCCATACGTCCCTGGCAGCCCATCACGGCCACGCGGATCGGAGTCTCCATCACCATCCTCTTTCTTTGTTGTGCAGTGCAAAGTTCCCTGTTTTACCAGTCAGGGCGCGCTTTGCAAAGCCTGTCGTGTCGCAGCGTCCGCATCATCATGTCGGCTTACTAAGAGCACGGCCTCGCTCAGGAGGCTGACTGACAGCCAGCAGGATTAATAACCCGTGTTACCGAAGCAGGATATTTCCCCAGTTTCTCAAGCGGTCGTCTTGGGCGTGTGACCAGCTCACCACCGCAGTTGGGGCAGTGGCCGTGGAGCGTATGCTCGGCGCACTCACGACAGAATGTGCATTCAAAGGAGCAGATCAACGCATCGGTGGCGTCAGCGGGAAGATCTTTGTTACAGCACTCGCAATTGGGTCTGAGCTCAAGCATGGGTGGGGTCCTGGTTGCTGAAGATGAGTCGGCCGGTTCCTTCTGGCCGAAAACCTGTTTTACCGTGATTGGCGCCGGGCCGCCAGCCATCGATTTGGCACATCGGAAAAGCACAGATCAATAAATGCGCGTTATCCTTCCCGCAAAGCGGTGATCACCTGCCCGGCAGGTTGTGCCAAGGTGCACCGACCAGTGGTATGCTCTGGCAGCAAGAAGGAGGCCCCATGTCAGAACGCCATACCCTGCGCCAGCAGATCCGAACCCGTCGCAAGGCGCTGAGCCATGACCAGCAGCAACAAGCGGCGCAGGCTCTGCTTGAGCGCATCAAGGCCCACCCGGACGTCAAACACGCCCGACGTATTGGCTTTTATCTTGCCAATGATGGCGAGATCAATCCGCTGCCGACCATTCATTGGCTATGGACCCAAAATAAGGACATCTATCTGCCGGTGGTGCATCCCTTTACAGCTGGCCACCTGCTGTTTTTGCACTACACCCCCACCTCCCCCATGGTGCGCAACAAATTCAATATCGAAGAGCCCGAACTCGATATGGATCGGGTGCTGCCGCACAGTGGCCTCGATCTGATGTTCACTCCCATGGTGGCTTTCGACCAGCTCGGCAATCGGTTGGGCATGGGCGGCGGCTATTACGATCGCACCTTGCAGGGGTGGCATGCGCATAAACTTGGCCCAAAGCCAATTGGGGTGGCCCATGACTGCCAGCAGGTCGAGCAGATCCCGTGCGAAGAGTGGGATGTGCCGCTGCCGGAGATCCTGACCCCGTCACGCCACTGGCGTTTTTAAGGCGAAACGTTTATTTGCCGTCGCAGGCAGGCCGTGGCTTGGCTATAATGCGCCCGCTTTTATTCTGAGGAGCAGACATGACGCAAGACGAGATGAAGAAGGCCGCCGGCTGGGCAGCCCTCGAGTACGTGATCCCCGGCACCATCGTCGGGGTGGGCACCGGCTCTACGGTCAACCACTTTATCGACGCACTGGGCACCATCAAGGATCAGCTCAAGGGTGCCGTGTCGAGCTCCATCGCCTCGACCGAACGCCTCAAGGCACTCGGCATCCAGGTATTTGATCTCAACGAGGTGGAGAGCTTCTCTGTCTATGTGGACGGTGCTGACGAGATCAACCCGAGCCGCGACATGATCAAAGGCGGCGGTGCTGCCCTGACCCGGGAAAAAATTGTGGCCGCCGTTGCCGACAAGTTTGTCTGCATCATCGATAACACCAAAACCGTCGACGTGCTCGGTGCCTTCCCGCTGCCAGTCGAAGTGATCCCCATGTCCCGTGAGTATGTGGCGCGTGAAATCCGCAAACTCGGTGGTAACCCGGTATGGCGTGAAAATGTCATCACCGATAACGGTAACCAAATCCTCGATGTGCATGGTCTTGCCATCACCGAGCCCAAGGTGCTGGAAGCCAAGCTCAACAGCATTGCTGGTGTGGTCACCAATGGTCTGTTTGCCGCCCGCGGCGCTGACGTAGTGATCATTGGCACCCCTGACGGGGCCGAGATCCGTTAACTCCTTGCTCGAACTTCATACTGACAAAGGCGCCTCATGGCGCCTTTTGTTTTGCTGATTTGACCTCTTTCCGCACACACCCCGGATTATCTAATTAGTTGAAAAGTTCAAAAAATTTGACTTTCGTCACACTTATTCCCTGAACCAAACGTTTTTGTTACTTTACGAGTTCTTCTCGCACCATAACAAAGCAAAGGGATCGTCATGACAGTCAAGTTTTCGTTGGACAAGGACAAAATCAAGGTGCTGCTGCTTGAGGGGGTTCATCCCAATACGGTGGAAACCTTCCGGGCTGCCGGGTACACCAGCGTGGAGTACCTCAAGGGCTCTCTCTCTGAAGAGGAGCTGATTGAGCGTATCAGCGACGTGCATTTTGTCGGAATCCGCTCCCGCACCCAGCTGACCGAGCGTGTGCTTGACGCAGCGAACAAGCTGGTCGCCATCGGTTGCTTCTGCATCGGCACCAACCAGGTGAACCTCAAGGCCGCTGAAGCGCGCGGGATTCCAGTCTTTAACGCCCCCTTCTCCAATACCCGCTCGGTGGCCGAACTGGTGCTGGGCGAAATCCTGCTGCTGATGCGTGGTGTCCCCGAGAAGAACGCCAAGTGCCATCGCGGCGTCTGGGAAAAACTGGCGAACCGTAGCGTGGAAGCCCGTGGCAAGAAGCTCGGTATCATCGGCTACGGCCACATCGGTACCCAGCTTGGCATCATTGCCGAGAGCATTGGCATGAAGGTTTACTACTACGACATCGAGAACAAGCTGTCGCTGGGTAACGCCATCCAGGTGCCGACCATGGCCGAGCTGCTCAATATGTCCGATGTGATCAGCCTGCACGTGCCCGAAACCGCCTCGACCAAGGACATGATTGGTGCCGAGCAGCTGCGCATGATGAAACCGGGCGCCATCTTCATCAACGCCGCCCGTGGCACCGTGGTGGATATTGATGCGTTGGTCGATGTGCTCAAAAGTGGCCACCTCTCCGGCGCCGCCATCGACGTCTTCCCGGTAGAGCCCAAGTCTAACGACGAAGAGTTCCTGACTCCGCTGCGTGAATTTGACAACGTCATCCTGACCCCGCACATCGGTGGCTCCACCCAGGAAGCGCAGGAGAACATTGGTCTGGAAGTGGCCAACAAGCTCATCAAGTACTCCGACAATGGCTCGACCCTGTCGGCGGTTAACTTCCCCGAGGTCTCCTTGCCGGGACATCGTGGTGCCAGCCGTCTGCTGCACATCCACCGCAACCAACCGGGTGTGATGAACAAGATCAACCAGGCGTTTGCCGAAGAGGGCATCAACATCGCCGGCCAATACCTGCAAACCAGCGCCGATATCGGTTACGTGGTGATCGACATCGACAGCGAATACAGCGAAGTGGCCTTAAGCAAGCTCAAGTCCATCGACGGCACTATCCGCGCCCGTATTCTGCACTGATTCCGGTTGTGATAAAGAAACGGCCCCGCATGCGGGGCCGTTTCTTTTGGAAACCATCAATCATCAAGTGGCGTGAAGCGTGCCACCAGCTTGCCCTCATGCTTAACCCATTCGAGAAACATGCGGCGTGGTCTGGCATAGCAGCAACCATCGTCAAGACTGCGATAGATCACCAACTCTTCATCGCGCTCGGTGTGCTTAGCTTCGGTGAGGACCTCGTACAGGCCTCCCTTAAAATGGCGCCAGCGCCCTGGCCGGATCGGTTTGTCTGCCATCGTCATACTCCTTGGCGGTCACTCTCAAGCCCCGCGAACCGGGGTCCACTTTGCCACCCGGCGCCGGCGGAAACCACTTTTTTTTGTGAGCATATCCTGCCAGTGAAGCCGGCCTATTCTGGTATTCATCGCTTAAGGGGTCGCAAGGCACCATAAGATTGTTCCGAAGGTCATTTTCGGCACAAACGATCATGCTAGAAAAAGGAATCCGGAAGCTCTGTTTGCATGGTCAAAACCAGCCATTTCATCTGAAATAATGATTGTTATGGCATGCAATACTGTGAACAATAAGGACAGACAGATTTGATTCTAAATTGCCCATTTGTCACACATGCCCTAGCGGCAAGGATTCATCCTGACCATGTTTACCATCGACAAGTCGCACAAGCTCGACGATGTCTGTTATGACATCCGCGGCCCGGTGCATAAGGAAGCCCGTCGCCTTGAGGACGAGGGTCATCGCATTCTCAAGCTCAACATCGGCAACCCGGCGCCATTCGGATTTGACGCCCCGGAAGAGATCATCAAGGACGTCATCCTCAATATTCCCCAGAGCCAAGGCTACTGCGATTCCAAGGGGCTGTTTTCCGCGCGCAAGGCGGTGATGCAGTACTACCAACAGAAAGGAATGCGACTGGTCGATATCGACGATATCTACATCGGCAACGGCGCCAGCGAGTTGATCGTGATGGCGATGCAGGCGCTGCTCAACAACGGCGACGAGATGCTGGTGCCCTCACCGGACTATCCGCTCTGGACAGCTGCCGTGACCCTCTCCGGCGGTCATGCGGTGCACTATCGCTGCGACGAAGGGGCCGATTGGTATCCGGATCTTGACGATATTCGCGCCCGAATCACGCCACGCACTCGCGGTATTGTACTGATCAACCCCAATAACCCGACCGGCGCAGTCTACGGCAGCGAATTCCTGCTCGAGGTCATTGAGATTGCCCGCCAGCACAACCTGATGATTTTCGCCGACGAGATCTACGACAAGATCCTCTACGACGATATCGCTCACACCAGCATCTGCACCCTGTGCGATGACGTGATTGTGGTGACCTTCAACGGTCTCTCCAAAGCCTATCGCGCCTGTGGTTTCCGCCAAGGCTGGATGGTGGTGACCGGCCCTAAGGGCCGTGCCCGCGGTTATATCGAAGGGCTCGAAATGCTCGCCTCGATGCGACTGTGTGCCAACGTCCCGATGCAGCACGCCATCCAGACGGCGCTGGGTGGCTATCAGAGTATCAATGAGCTGATCCTGCCGGGCGGCCGCCTGCGTCGCCAACGTGACAAGGCGTGGGAGTTGCTCAACCAGATCCCTGGCGTCTCCTGCGTCAAGCCTAAAGGGGCGCTCTACATGTTCCCGCGCCTTGATCCCAAGGTGTATGACATCAAGGACGACCAGAAGATGGTGTTCGACCTGCTGCAGCAGGAGCGACTGCTGCTGGTGCAGGGGACCGGCTTTAACTGGCCGGCACCGGATCACTTCCGCCTGGTGTTTCTGCCCCGTGAAGAGGAGCTCGAAGATGCCATCGGGCGCCTGGCCCGCTTCCTAAAGGGCTACCACCAGTAAGCGATTTGGGGCCACCTTCGGGTGGCCCTACTGTTTTCTAAAGCGCTTTCCTTACTCGCCACTTTCCATTGATTACAGATAAAAAAACCGGCCGCACTGCGACCGGTTTTGTGTATTGCTGTCTGGCTATCAGCCCAGACGCACGCGAGCGTTGCGGAACATCCGCATCCAGGCGCCATCCTCGCCCCAGTTATCCGGGTGCCAGGAGTTGGCGACAGTACGGAACACCCGCTCCGGGTGCGGCATCATAATGGTGGCACGGCCATCGGTGGTGGTGACGGCGGTGATACCAAGCGGCGAGCCGTTCGGGTTGGCCGGATAACGCTCGGTGGCGCCACCACGGTTGTCCACAAAGCGCAGACCGACCAGACCGGAGGCATCCAGCGCCGCCAAGTGAGCGGCATCGCGCACTTCCACACGACCTTCGCCGTGGGAGACCGCAATCGGCATCACCGAGCCCGCCATACCGGCAAAGAAGGCCGACGGCGAGTGCTGCACTTCCACCAGGCTGAAACGCGCTTCAAACCGCTCGGAGCGGTTGCGGACAAACCGCGGCCACAGGTCGGCACCCGGGATGAGATCGCGCAGGTTGGACATCATCTGGCAGCCATTGCACACGCCCAGCGACAGGGTGTCACCGCGCTCGAAGAAGCGCTGGAACTGCTCGCGGGCCGCTGCGTTGAACAGGATGGACTTGGCCCAGCCTTCACCGGCGCCAAGCACATCACCGTAGGAGAAGCCGCCACAGGCCACCAGCGCCTGGAAGCCATCGAGGGTAATACGGCCGGAGAGGATGTCGCTCATGTGCACGTCAATGGCGGTAAAACCGGCACGGTCGAACGCGGCAGCCATCTCGACGTGGGAGTTCACCCCCTGCTCACGCAGCACTGCCAGACGCGGCGACACGCCCTTGGCGATGTAAGGCGCCGCTACATCATCAGACGGGTTGTAGACCAGACGTGCTTGCAGACCCGGATCGGCGGCATCCTGACGCGCTTCGTGCTCTTGATCGGCGCAGGCCGGGTTGTCACGCATGCGCTGCATCTGCCAGCTGGTTTCACCCCACAGGGTGCGCAGACGGGTGCGGCTTTCACGCCAAAGCTCGCTACCGGCGCGGCGCAGCACGATGTCATCGCCCTCGGTCACGCTACCAATCACATGTGCGCAGGCAGCCAGCCCATGACCGGCCAGCAGGGTCATCACGGCCTCCTTGTCTTCACGGCGAACCTGGATAACCGCGCCCAGCTCTTCGTTGAACAGAGCCGGCAGCACATCGCCACCAACACGGTCGAGTTCGATGTTCAGGCCGCAATGACCGGCAAATGCCATCTCCAGCAGGGTAACCAGCAAACCACCGTCGGAGCGGTCGTGGTAAGCAAGCAGACGGCCATCGGAGACCAGCGCCTGAATGGCATTGAAGAAGCCGCGCAGCAGCACCGGGTTATCAAGATCCGGCGCCTGCTCACCCAGCTGGCGATAGACCTGTGCCAGTGCCGAGCCGCCAAGGCGCTGCTTGCCCAGACCCAGATCGATGAAGATGAGATCGCTGTGGCCCAGATCGCAACGCAGCTGCGGCGTCACGGTCTTGCGCACGTCTTCGACGCGGGCAAAGGCAGTGATAATCAGCGACAGCGGCGCAGTATTGCTGCGCTCTTGACCATCTTGCTGCCAGCGGGTCTTCATGGACATGGAGTCCTTGCCGACCGGAATGGTCAGACCCAGTGCCGGGCAGAGCTCTTCACCCACGGCCTTGACCGCTTCGTAGAGACCCGCATCTTCACCCGGGTGACCGGCTGCGGCCATCCAGTTAGCGGAGAGCTTGACGCGCTTGAGGTTGCCGATATTGGCCGCCGCGATGTTGGTCAGCGACTCGGCCACCGCCATCCGGGCAGAGGCGGCATGGGAGAGCAGCGCCAGCGGGGTGCGCTCACCCATCGACATGGCTTCACCGTGGTAGCTGTCATAGGTAGCAGCAGTCACGGCGCAGTCAGCGACCGGGATCTGCCACGGGCCGACCATCTGGTCGCGGTTGACCAGACCGGTCACGCTGCGATCACCGATGGTAATCAGGAAGCTCTTCTCGGCCACGGTCGGCAGGCGCAGAACCCGCTCGGCCGCATCGGTCAGTGTGATGCCATCGAGATTAAGGACGCTGCCGTCAGCCTGCAGGCTCTTGACGTCACGCTGCATCTTGGGCGGCTTGCCGAGCAAGACATCCAGCGGCAAGTCAATCGGCTGGTTGGCAAAATGCTCGTCATCAAGGCGCAGATGCTGCTCGTCGGTCGCGGTACCAATCACGGCAAACGGTGCGCGCTCACGCTCACACATCGCCTTGAACAGCGGCAGCTTGTCTTGCGCCACGGCCAGCACGTAACGCTCCTGGGATTCGTTACACCAGATCTCCAGTGGGCTCATGCCCGGCTCGTCATTGGGGATGGCACGCAGGGAGAAGTGACCACCGCGGCCGCCGTCGCTTACCAGCTCCGGCATGGCGTTGGAAAGGCCACCCGCGCCGACGTCGTGGATAAACAGGATCGGGTTCTCGTCACCACGTTGCCAGCAGCGGTCGATCACTTCCTGGCAGCGCCGCTCCATCTCCGGGTTATCACGTTGCACCGAAGCAAAATCGAGATCTTCTGCCGACTGGCCGGAGGTCATGCTCGATGCAGCGCCACCGCCCAAGCCGATGTTCATGGCCGGACCCCCCAGTACGATCAGGGCTGAGCCAGCCGGGAACTCGCCCTTTTGTACGTGGTCGGTGCGGATGTTGCCAATGCCGCCAGCTAGCATGATGGGCTTGTGATAACCGCGCACTTCGCGGCCATTGTGGCTCTCGACCTCTTCTTCAAAGGTACGGAAGTAACCAAGAATGGCGGGACGACCAAACTCGTTGTTAAACGCAGCGCCGCCAAGCGGGCCGTCTTGCATGATGTCAAACGCGCTAACGATGCGGCCGGGCTTGCCAAAATCCTGCTCCCACGGCTGTTCAAAGCCCGGAATACGCAGGTTGGAAACGCTAAAGCCCACCAGGCCCGCTTTGGGCTTGGCGCCACGGCCGGTTGCCCCTTCGTCGCGAATTTCACCGCCCGAGCCAGTGGCTGCGCCCGGGAACGGGGAGATGGCGGTCGGGTGGTTGTGGGTTTCGACCTTCATCAGGATATCAACCTGCTCCTGATGGTACTCATATTCACCGCTTTGCGGATTGGGGAAGAAGCGGCCCCCCTGGCTGCCCTCCATGACCGCCGCGTTATCCTTATAAGCAGAGAGGACGTAATCCGGGGTCTGCTCGAAGGTGTTCTTGATCATCTTGAACAGCGACTTGGGCTGCTGCTCACCGTCGATGATCCAGTCGGCGTTGAAAATCTTGTGACGGCAGTGCTCGGAGTTTGCTTGGGCAAACATATAGAGCTCGATGTCGTTGGGGTTGCGACCCAACCGGGTGAAGCTCGCCACCAGGTAATCAATCTCATCATCAGCCAGTGCCAGACCGAGCGCCACGTTGGCCTTTGCCAGCGCCTCACGACCGCCGGCCAGCACATCAACCTGAGTAAAGGCGCGTGGCTCGTGATGCACAAACAGAGCGGCTGCGGCCTCAGGCGACGCGAACACCGACTCCATCATGCGATCGTGCAACGCCGCCGCAACCAGCGCCCGGGCGTTCGCATCCAACTCACCTTCCAGGTAATAGGCAATACCGCGCTCAAGCCGCGCTACTTTGGCAAGGCCGCAGTTGTGCGCGATGTCGGTGGCCTTGGATGACCAGGGGGAGATGGTGCCGGGGCGGGGTGTAACGAGGAAGAGGTGACCTTGGGGAGCATGTTCAGGGATGGTGGGACCGTAGCGCAGCAGCTGGTCCAAGGTCGCTCGCTCATCCGGTGAAAGAGGCTCGTTGAGCTCGGCAAAGTGCATGAATTCGGCATAGATGCTCGTTATCTGTACACCACGTTCCGTCAGGCTCTGCCGCAGCTTTTGAACACGAAATTCAGACAGAGCGGGAGCACCGCGCAAGATTTCCATAGGGCCTTTCTCACCTTGTATCAACAGTGGGGGGATTGAAGACGCGCGTATTATAGGGAGGGGGCGAACGTCGGACAAACGTTTTTCAATCTCCCGTCAATGTGACAGGGTGCACACTCTCTGGTATAAAGGTGCTTCTTTTTTGACTAGCGACGATTTTTTAGACAATAGAGAGGTCTGATTGAGACGACTAGCCAATTGGTTCACCCTGTCGGTATCCCTGCTTCTGGCAGGCTGCAATATGAGTCAGCCAACCAGTCAGTTAGAGCAGATCCGCGCCCGGGGAGAGTTGAGGGTGGGGACCATGTATGGCCCTACCTCCTACTACCAGCGCGATGACAGTAATCTGGGGTATGACTACGAGCTGGCGAAAGAGTACGCCGACTGGCTCGGGGTCAAGCTGGTGATGCTACCCCAAGCATCCCTCCAGGCACTTGAGCAAGGAGTGGAGAGCGGCAAACTCGATCTGGCAGCAGGTGCTATTGCCATCACCCCCGAGCGGCGCAAGCGGATGCGCTTTGGTCCCGGCTATTACCAGGTATCACCGAAACTGGTCTATCGCCAGGGGACACCAAAACCCAAGGATTTCGGCGATCTCAAGGGGAGTCTGGTGATTGCAGCCGGCTCTGCCAGTGAAGAGGCGCTGCGTGCGCTCAAAGAGCAGTATACCGACCTGAACTGGACCATCAGCAAAGAGGCTGATAACGAGGAGCTGCTGCGGCAGGTGGCGGAAGGCAAGGTGGATTACACCATTGTCCACGACACCATCCTGGCCCGTAGTCAGCGTTACTACCCTGAACTGGCCGAAGCGTTAACCCTAGAAAACCATTACCAGATAGGTTGGGCCATGGCCAAGCTGCCGGATGACAGCTTGTATGCCAGTGTCATCGACTTTTTTGGTCAGCGCTTTTTGGATGGATCCATCGCCCAGCTCGACGAGAAGTACTTCGGCCACGTGCAGAACTTCGACTTTGTCGATACCCGTACCTTTATGCAACGGGCCAAGACACTGCTGCCGCGCTACCAGCGCCTGTTCCAGCACCACTCCGGCAAGCTGGACTGGCGCCTGCTCGCCGCGCTCAGCTATCAGGAGTCGCACTGGGATCCGGGTGCCAAGTCCTATACCGGTGTTCGTGGCATGATGATGCTGACCGAAAACACGGCCAAGGCGATGGGCGTGCGGGATCGAACCCACCCTGAGGAGAGCATCGAGGGCGGTGCCCGCTATCTGCTGCAACTGCTTGAGCAGGTGCCAGATTCGGTCCCGCAGGATGAGAAGTTCTGGTTCGCCCTGACCGCCTACAACATCGGTTATGGCCACATGATGGACGCGCGTAGGCTGGCCAAACTGCAAGGCAAGAATCCGGACAGCTGGAGCGATGTCAAAGAGGTGTTGCCCCTGTTGCAGGAGTCACGCTGGCACAGTAAGGTTCGCTACGGCTATGCCCGGGGCAGTGAGGCGCGCAACTATGTGAACAACGTGCGCCAGTACTATCAAAGCCTGGTCTGGCTCGATAACGAGCAACAAAAGGCCCGTCAGCGCGAAAATCAACTGGATCAACCGGATGATATCGCAGTGGATACCACGGCGGATCCGGTGACCAATGCCGTGGTGGCTGCCGTTTCTGGCTAAGCCGTCACTGTTATCAATTGCGGTCATTTGTTAAGATGGGATTACAGTGCTGGCGTTCATGAACATCATGGTGTGTTGTGATCGCCAGCCTGCCAGTTCGCACAGGAGGTAAGATGCAACGACGCAAAAGACCCAGCCTGGCGGGCAGAAGCAAAATCAGTTGGAGCCAGCGCCGCCGGGTGAAGCTCGGTGAACGCAAACGCAAACATCATCGCCGCCAACGTTCCGACTTTTTGCAGCCATCCCGTCAGGAAGCTGCCTGATCCGGCAGCACCTAGAGACAGGTCATCGTGAGGTGTCAAACACCTCTCCCCCATCCGGGCCCGTTATGGGCCCTTTCTATTTATAAGGCCCCAAAAACAACTATCCCGCCACGAGGCGGGATAGTCAGTAAACGGGAGCAGTACTTTTAGTAGAACAGGCGTTCGGCGCGCTCGCTCTGGGTAAGCCAGACCGGCTTGCTGCTGGTTTTGCACCAGACTCGGTGCAGATAGCTGTAAAAACGGGCCCGGTCCTCACGCATCAGCATCACAGGAAAGGCCACGATACCCAGCGCCAGCACACCGGTACGCCGCAATACGATTTGAGTCAGAGAATAGGAATGGTACATGATTCAACGCCTCACTGGTAAGACCACTGAACAAATAGTACTCCATGATTTGTAGTTTTACTACACCAAAATGAGGGTGAGATCACGAAAACCCCGGAGTTGCCAGTTTGTTATGAAAGTTTTAATCAACATTTACTAAGCACACCAAGAAACTTGCTCTGCAAGACCCGAGTGATACTCTTAAAGCAGGTCCCACATGGAAGGAGTGGATCATGCAACTGACCAACATGGCGTTGATCGCGGTCAGCACTCTGTTGCTCTGGTCTGAGGCACAAGACTGGAGGCTCAATAATGACGATGCGGTGCAACTCGAAGATCATCTGACCCAACATGCCAGCGCCTGGCAATGCGGTGTATTGCGCAATCGAATGGCATTTATGGAAGAGCGATTGGGAGCCTCTCCCCTGCTGCAGGAGCGGCAAACCATTGATGAGATGAACCACCATCTGCAGGGGCAATGGCGGCGCAAAGGGTGCGACCAAACATTAGAATCGCTGGAATAGCAAAAAGCCCGCTCATTTGAGCGGGCTTTTTAGAAGGTGGAGGCGCGTTCCGGAGTCGAACCGGACTAAACGGATTTGCAATCCGCTACATAACCGCTTTGTTAACGCGCCAAATCTCGAAAGAGATTGGAGCGGGAAACGAGACTCGAACTCGCGACCCCGACCTTGGCAAGGTCGTGCTCTACCAACTGAGCTATTCCCGCAGTGTCACACCAGTCTGGCTGACAACGAGGCGAATTATACGGAGCCACCGCATCGAGACAAGCTTTTTTTAGCAGGGAAATGGTGCTTTTGGTGTGTTTGCTTAATGTTCAGTCAGAAAGGGGCAGAAGTGGCTATCTTCTGAACTTTTTAGGTTGGTTTGATCCGTTAATCCAGCATGGCGTGACCCCTACTCGCCGTCTACTCCTCCCCGACGAGCAAGTTTGTTTTTATCCCTGGTCGTTTTTTAGTCTATCAATTAAAGGCTGTCTTTTTGGTTATACCGATAAAACGTCAGCCAGAATGAGAATCTAGCGCTACCATTTGAGTCATAACTGTAATTGCCAAGCAGTGACGGATCGCTTCAGGGAGAGACGCAAATATGAGCAAGCAGCAGGCGCCGGCCGGCAGGGAAGTCGAATTTGGTAGTGACGAGCAACTCGTCTCAACAACCGACTTACGGGGTGTTATTACCTATGCCAATGACCATTTCTGTCGTGTTGCCGGCTACACTCGCGAAGAGTTGATTGGCAAACCACACAATATGGTTCGCCATGCTGACATGCCCAAGGCCGCGTTCGGCGACTTGTGGAACCATCTCAAAGCAGGGCAGGCATGGCGGGGATTGGTTAAAAATCGTTGCAAGGATGGCAGTTATTATTGGGTCGATGCCTATGTCACCCCCTTATACGAAAACGGCAAAATCTCGGGCTATCAGTCGGTGCGTTGCCGCCCTCAGCCAGAGCATAAGGCCATTGCCATTGAGCTCTATGCCAAACTGCGTCAGCAGGAGAATTCCGGCAAAAAAATGAGTTTCTCATGGGGTCAGATGCGCCAGGGCTTGGCCATCGTTTCACTACTCTTGTGCGTCTTTGCTATGTTCTGGCAAATGGGTCTGGAGAAGGTGTGGTGGGGCCTTATTCCCCTGCTGCTGGGGTTGTTCCTGATGTACCGTGAGTGGATGACGACCCCCAACTATCTGCGTCAGCTGCAAATTGAATATGACAGTGTCAGCCGTCTGGTCTTCTCCGGTGAGGGGCAGCACAGCATTGCCGACTTTCATATGAAGCTATGGCAAGCCCGCATTCGGACGGTGTTGGGACGAGTCGATGACGCGACACTCTCTCTTAAAACTCTGGCCGATGGTCTGAGCCATTCGGCGACGGCGACCAGCAAAGACATCCGCGAGCAGGATATGCAGATGCAGCAGGTGGCCACAGCCGTCACCCAGATGGCATCAGCGGCTAACGAGATCACCCGCAACATTGAAGAGACCGGCCATCAAATCGAAGAGGCCAGACATCACTGCCTGCAGACCGATCAGCAGTTGATGGAGGCCGGGCGTGAAATGGAAGGATTAGCCACTCAAGCACAGAGTGCGTTTGACTCTGCCGTCGAGTTGGCCAACGAGTCGGATCGCATCGGCACCATCATGAGTGAGATTCAAGGCATTGCCGATCAGACCAACCTGCTTGCCTTGAACGCCGCCATTGAAGCCGCCCGTGCGGGTGAACAGGGGCGCGGCTTTGCCGTGGTCGCCGATGAGGTTCGCCTGCTTTCAACTCGAACCCACAAAGCCACTGAGCAGATCCAAGGCAGCATCAACCATATCCAACAAACGCTGGGGCAGTGGAAAGAGATGATGCATCGCAATCTGGGGCAAACGCAGACTTGTTTGGATACCACTCGTGCCGGCTCCGGCAACCTTCACCTGGTTTTGGAAGAGATCGACAAGATTAACGACTTCTCAAGCCAGATTTCGACAGCTGCCGCCCAGCAGCAGGCTGTGATTGAGGAGATCAGCCGCAACGTCAACCAGGTTTCGTCACTCTCCCACGATAACAGCCTCAAAATCGAGAAGGTCAGCGCCAGCAGTGAAGAACTGCTCAAGCGCGCCGATCAGCTCAAATCACTCAGCCGCACTTTTGGTTAACACCGGGGAGCTTGCTCCCCTTGTTCCGGCATGCCCCGTTGGTCACAATGGGGCATGAATACCACCCTCTGCGCCTTTGAGCGAATTGAACATCTGGTCTCGCTGATCCCGTCTGCTCGCGTTGCCACTTATGGGCAGATAGCTGATTTGGCGGGTCTGCCGGGTCGTGCACGTCTGGTTGGTCGAGTACTGAAAACGACTGAGCGACCATTGCCTTGGCACCGGGTACTGGGCGCCAGTGGTCGCATTTCATTGCCGCAAGGTTCCGACGGCCATATGCGGCAGGTAGGTCTGCTGCAAGAAGAGGGCGTCGTGGTGCTCGCGGGCAAGGTAAAACTCAAAGAGTGGCAGTGGCATCCCGATCTGGCTGAGTTACTGTTTTTACTCCCCTATTGAATGCAAAAAGGGTGGCTCACGCCACCCTCAGATTGCCATTACACAGCCTTACGTATTGCTCGATGCCTTTACCCGTCCGGCTCGGGTGACCCAAAGACTCAGCCCCATAGAGACCAGCAGGATCACAGCAACCACGCCCAGCGCCAGCATGGTCGGGATCTTAAAGATGTCGATGAGCAACATCTTGATACCGATAAACACCAGGATCAGTGCCAGACCGTATTTGAGCAGCACAAAGCGTTCGGCGACACCCGCCAGCAGGAAATACATGGCGCGCAGTCCCATGATGGCGAAGATATTGGATGTGAGCACAATGAAGGGATCGGTGGTCACGGCAAAAATCGCCGGAATGCTGTCGACGGCAAAGATAAGATCGCTCACCTCGACCAGCACCAGGATCAGCAGCAGCGGAGTGGCATAACGCAGCCCGTCACGCATCACGAAGAAACGCTCACCTTCCAGTTGCTCGGTGACACGAAAACGGCGGCGCATCCAGCCCAGCAGCGGGTTGTTGGCCAGATCAGGCTCCTTGTCCGCAGCCCACAGCATCTTGATACCGGTCAGCAGCAGGAAGGCACCGAACAGATAGAGGATCCAGTGGAACTGGCTGATGAGCCAGCTACCCGCGAAGACCATACCGGCACGCATAACGATAGCGCCCAGCACGCCGTACAGCAGCACACGGCGCTGCAACTCCGCCGGAATAGCGAAATAACCAAACAGCATCAGCCAAACGAAGACATTATCGACGGCCAGCGCCTTCTCAATCAGATAGCCGGTGAAAAACTCCACCGCTTTCTGCTCGCCCACATCGGCGCCAAACTGGGCGCCATACCACCACCAGATGGCAACGTTAAACAGCATGGCCACCGCCAGCCAGATCAGCGACCAGATACCGGCCTCTTTGAGCGACACCTTGTGCGCTTTGCCGCCGCCAACGAAGCGGATATCAACCCACAGCAGCACCAGCACGATAGCCAGGAAACCGCCCCACAACCAGCCTTGTTCCATTTTTAACTCCCCAGAAAAACAAAAACCCACAACCGAAAGGCGTGGGTTTGATGCATCTGGAGCAGACAGACCTCGCCTTTCGGCAAGGTCTCACTTACAGGCTGTCACCTGCCCGGCTACCGGATGCATAGCATCGAACTGACGATAGGCCGGCGAGAAGTTACTCCCCTTGTGACGCGCACAATAACAGTCTATTCACACCCTGCCAAGAAAAACATAGCAGGGGTGCCAGTGAAATGATGGGGCACCAGGCCCCATCGGATATTAAAGCGGATCGACTTTCAAACAAGAGAACGCGTGTCGGAAGTTACCTTCCAAAATCGGCCGGGTCTTGGCGCATTCCGGACCAGCTTGCGGACAGCGAGTACGGAAGACACAACCCGAGGGCGGATTCATCGGTGAAGGCAGGTCCCCTTCCAGAATCTGAATGGTCTTGTTGCGCTCAGCATCCGGGTCCGGGATCGGCACCGCAGACATCAGCGCCTTGGTATAGGGGTGCAAAGGATTGACGAACAACTCGTTGCCCTCCCCCAACTCGACCGCGTTACCCAGATACATCACCAACACGCGATCGGAGATGTGTTTCACCACCGACAAGTCGTGGGCGATGAAAATCAGCGACAGCCCCATCTCCTTTTGCAAGGACTTGAGCAGGTTGACAACCTGAGCCTGGATAGACACGTCGAGTGCCGACACCGGCTCATCGCAGATGATCATCTTGGGCTCGAGGATCAACGCCCGGGCAATCCCGATACGCTGGCACTGGCCACCAGAGAACTCATGGGGATAACGGTTGACCAGGTTAGGCAGCAGACCCACCTTGCTCATCATGGCCCGCACCCGGCTTTTCACCTCCTCTTTGGGAAGCTCCGGATAGAAGGTGACCAAGGGCTCGGCGATAATATCGCCGATAGTCATCCGTGGGTTAAGAGACGCCAGCGGGTCTTGGAAGATCATCTGGATCTCCTTGCGCTTCTCGCGCAGGGATTTCTGATCCAGCTTGGTCAGATCGTTGCCCAGCCACACCACATTACCAGAAGTGGCCGGTACCAAGCCGATAATGGCGCGGGCAAAGGTGGACTTACCGCAGCCAGACTCACCGACCACGCCCAAGGTTTCCCCTTCATACAAGCGCAGGGTCACGCCATCCACCGCTTTGAGCGAAGTGGGTTTTGCCCAGGGCCATGCCCGGTCACTCTTGATGCTGAAGTGCACCTTTAGATCGGACACTTCCAGCAGCAGCTTTTTCTCGACAGTCATACCGCCTCCTTGCCCATCACATCAGAAACCCAGTGGCATGCTCGCTGGCGGCCATCGCCAAACGGCGTCAATACCGGCGAGTCACTGCGGCAGTGATCGGCAACCCGGTGGCAGCGCTCCTGGAACGGGCAACCCTGGGGCAGACGCAGCAGGTTGGGCGGATTACCCGGGATGGTGGGCAACTCTTCCCCTTCGGAGTCAAGGCGCGGAATCGCGCGCAGCAGCCCCTCGGTGTAGGGGTGGCTGGGGCGATAGAAGATATCGTTGACCTTGCCGTACTCCATGGTCCGACCGGCGTACATCACCAGCACCTTGTCACAGATACCGGCCACCACGCCAAGATCGTGGGTGATCATAATGATGGAGGTATTGAACTCACGCTTGAGCTCACCCATCAGCTCCATGATCTGCGCCTGTACGGTCACATCAAGGGCGGTAGTCGGCTCATCGGCAATCAGCAGCTGCGGGCGGCACAAGAGAGCCATAGCGATCATCACGCGCTGACGCATACCACCAGAGAACTCGTGCGGATACATGCCGATACGCTTGCGCGCTTCCGGGATCTTGACCGCGTCGAGCATACGCACCGACTCTTCGAAGGCGGCTGAGCGGCTCATTCCCTTGTGCAGCATCAGCACTTCCATCAGCTGATCCTTGACCTTCATATAGGGATTGAGCGAGGTCATCGGGTCTTGGAAGATCATGGCGATCTTCTCGGCACGGATTTTGTTGAGCTTACGCTCGGGCAGATTCAGGATCTCGTCGCCCTGGAATTTGGCCGACCCGGTGATAACACCGTTTTTGGCCAGCAGCCCCATGATGGCAAACGCGGTTTGTGACTTGCCAGAGCCCGACTCACCGACAATACCTAAGGTTTCGCCAGCGTCGAGAGAAAAGTTGAGGTCGTTGACCGCGACCACATTACCGTCCGGGGTTTTGAACTCAACCCGCAGATCTTTTACATCAAGCAGCTTCATGAGCTCTCCTTAACGATCTTTGGGGTCGAGGGCGTCACGCAGACCATCCCCGAGGAAGTTGAAGCAGAACAGGGTCACCACCATGAAACAGGCGGGGAACAGCAGCTGCCACAATGCCACTTCCATCGACTTGGAACCTTCATCCAGCAGGGCACCCCAGCTGGTCATCGGCTCCTGAACACCCAAACCAAGGAAACTCAGGAAGGATTCGAACATGATCATGCCGGGCACCAGCAAGGTGGCATACACCACCACGATACCCAATACGTTCGGCACGATATGACGGGTAATGATCTTCCACTTCGACACGCCGCAGACGTGCGCCGCTTCGATAAACTCCTTGCTCTTGAGGCTTAAAGTCTGGCCGCGCACGATACGCGCCATGTCGAGCCAGCTCACCGCACCGATAGCGATAAAGATAAGCGCAAGGTTACGACCGAAGAAGGTCACCAGCATGATCACGAAGAACATGAAGGGGAAGGCGTTAAGGATTTCAAGCACGCGCATCATCAGGCTATCAAGACGCCCACCGATAAAACCGGAAGTCGCGCCGTAAAGGGTGCCGATGATGACCGCGACAAATGCCCCCATGATCCCCACCATCAAGGAGATCCGGCCGCCAAGCAGGGTGCGGACAAACAGGTCGCGCCCCAGACTGTCGGTACCAAACCAATGCCCTGTTTCCATGTCAGGAGCGGTCTGCATGGCATTCCAGTCCGGATCATCGAAGGTGTATTGGGACAGATGCGGACCCACAATGACCGCAGCCGAGATAATCAGCAAAATGATCAGGCTGGTCAATGCAGCCTTGTTACGCAGGAAACGGCGACGCGCATCCTGCCACAGGGAACGCCCTTCGACTTCCACCTGCTGCGCGAAGTTTTCTACCGCCTCGCGCTTCTGAGAACTAACTACCATGAATCACTCCCCTCAGTAGCGGATTTTCGGATCGATAAAGGCATACAGAATATCGACCACAGCGTTGAAGGCGATGGTGAGCGCGCCAACCAGAATGGTCAGCCCCAGCACCATGGAGTAGTCACGGTTCAAAGCCCCGTTGACGAACAGTTGCCCGATCCCGGGCAGACCAAAGATGGTCTCAATCACCACCGAGCCGGTAATGATCCCGACAAACGCCGGCCCCAGATAGGAGACCACCGGCAGCATGGCCGGACGCAGCGCGTGTCTTAAGATGATGTGACGCAGCGGCAAGCCCTTGGCACGGGCAGTGCGGATAAAGTTAGAGTTCATGGTCTCAATCATGCTGCCGCGCATGATCCGCGAGATGGCCGAGATGTAGTACATCATCATGCCAAACACCGGCAGCACCATAAACTTGGCCCCGCCGTCCTGCCAACCGCCGGCCGGCAACCAACCAAGATGGATACTGAACAGCAATACCAGCAGTGGCGCCAGCACAAAGCCCGGGATCACCACCCCGGCCATCGCCGTCGACATCAGCAGGTAGTCAATAATCGTGTTCTGTTTTAATGCGGCTATGGTGCCAAAGGTCACCCCCAGCAACACGGCAAACAAGAACGCAAAAGAGCCAATTTTGGCAGAGACCGGCAACGCCTGGCTCACCAGATCGTTCACGGTAAAGTCCTTGTATTTGAACGAAGGACCCAAATCTCCCTGTACCAGGTTACCCAGGTAGGTGAGGTATTGCATGCCAACCGGCTTGTCGAAACCGTACTTGGATTCGATGTTGGCCATCACCTCGGGGGGGAGGCTGCGCTCGCTACTAAAGGGGTTACCCGGAGCATAACGCATCATAAAGAAGGAGACCGTAATGAGGACCAACAGGGTTGGGATGGCCTCCAGCAGGCGCCTGAATATAAATTTCAACATAGACAATGACCCTTGTCTTTAACTGCTTCCAACAGGTGCTTTAGAGTAATGAAGGGCCCACCATGTCTGGTGGGCCCTTGTTTTCTTATATAGCAGACCCAGTCACATCAATGGGCAATGATGTACATGTCTTTGGTATAGAGGTTATCCAGCGGGTTTTCCGGATAGCCGCCCAGATAGGGCTTAACCAGACGGGCAGTCACGTACTGATAGATCGGGGCAATCGGCAAATCCTTGTCGAGGATAGCTTCTGCCTGGGCGTAAATCTTGTTGCGCTCGACCGAATCGGTCTTGCTGCGAGAATCCGCCATCAGCTTGTCAAACTCCGGATTGGAGTACTTACCGTCGTTGTTACCGTGAGTGGTTTGCTTCAGATCGAGCATGGAAGAGGCTTCGTTGTAGTCGGCAATCCAGCCGGCACGAGCAACGTCAAAGTTGCCGGACGACTTGGTTTGCAGATAGGTCTTCCACTCCTGGTTAACCAGGCTCACTTCTACACCCAGCTTCTTCCACATGGAGGCGACAGCAACGGCCACCTTCTTGTGGTTTTCGCTAGTGTTGTAGAGCAGTTCGAACTTAAGCGGGTGACCAGGACCGTAACCGGCAGCAGCCAGCTCTTCCTTGGCCTTGGCATCACGCTGAGCCTGGGTCAGCTTGGCCCACTCAGGAACAGCCGGCTTGAAGCCATCCATAAAATCCGGAACCAAGGTGTAGCCCGGAGTTTGACCCTGGCCCATCACCTTGTCTGCAATCACGTTACGGTCGATGGCGTAGGAGAGTGCAGTACGCACACGCACATCATCAAACGGCTTCTTCTTGGTGTTAAATTCGTAGTAATAGGTGCCCACGTAACCGGTCACACGCACTTCGTTCGGGCGCTCTTTCTTCAGGCGCTTGAAGTGCTCGATCGGGGTTTCATAGGTCATGTCCACTTCACCGGCCAGATAGCGGTTCATGTCCGCGTTCTGGGATTGGATCGGCAGATAGGTCACCTTGTTGATGACAGTCTTGCCGTCATCCCAGTATTGCTTGTTGCGCTCGAGAACGATCTTCTCGTTCACGACCCACTCCTTCAGAGTGTAAGCACCGTTGGAGACCATGTTACCCGGCTGGGTCCACTTGTCGCCAAACTTCTCGATAACCTTCTGCGGCTCCGGATACACGGTGGTGTGAGCCATCATGCTAACGAAGTAGGAGAGCGGTTTTTCCAGGGTGACTTCAAAGGTGTAATCATCAACGGCTTTGACGCCCAGATCTTCAGGCTTGGCTTTACCATTGATGATTTCATGCGCATTCACAACACCCGGGGTTTCCAGGTACCAGGAGTACGGAGAGCCAGTTTTCGGATCGACAACGCGACGGAAGGCGAAAACGAAATCATGTGCGGTGACCGGGTCACCGTTAGACCACTTGGCATCTTTGCGCAGGTGGAAGGTAAAGACTTTACTGTCTTTGGTGTCCCAGCTTTCAGCAACAGCGGGACGGATCTCGCCCTTCGGACCGGTAGTGACCAGACCTTCGAACAGATCGCGTTGAACGTTGGATTCGACGGTTCCCTCGGTTTTTGCCGGGTCCAGAGTTGCCGGTTCAGAGCCGTTGCCCTTCACCAATTCTTGTACCGCGGCCAGCTTGGTACCGGCCGGCACTTCTGCCGCCTGTACTGCGCCACCGAAAAGAGCTGCTACCAACAGGGTATTTATAATGGTTTTTTTATGAGTCATTTCCATACTCCAACAAGAACAGTCCATGCTGACATCCATCCGCGAGTCAAAACTCGCCCCCGCATCATTCACTGCACTATTGAGGTTTGCAATAGTCTTCAGTGCATTTTAATGGTCAAAACTGGATGTAAATTATCCATCGGCCAATAGCGGGGTGTTTTTCAACCGAACGGAGTTCTTTTTTTAAACAACCGCGGCCGATTCTAGGCGATAGCGTGAAGCAAGAAAACAAAAAACCGGCCAAACAGCCGGTTTATGACGCAAAGAGGCAACAATGAAATGGTGATGCTACATCAAGGCAGGGAACATCGCCTTGATACCGGCGACCATGATCTCAATACCCAGCGCCATCATGATAAGACCCATGATACGGGTAACCACGTTGATGCCGGTGTTGCCCATCAGACGAAACAGTAAAGGCGCAGCCCGGAAAATCAGCCAGGAGCAGAACGAGAAGATCACCACCACCACCGACATGCCAAGCAGTTGTTGCCAATGGCTCTGACTGGCATAGACGATGACCGAAGAGATCGCCCCCGGGCCGGCCATCAACGGCAGTGCCAACGGCACCACAGCAATCGATTCACGCGCTGCCAGTTCACCTTTCTCTTGTTTGTTATGACGCACTTCACCGAGCTTGCCTTGCAGCATGGACCAGGCAATCAGGGTGATCAGAGAGCCGCCGGCGATGCGAAATGAGGCCAGCGAGATGCCAAACGCATCCAGGATCCACTGCCCCAGAAACATGGATACCAGCAGGATAACCATCACCGCCAGATTAGCCGTGGTATTGGTCTTCATCCGTTCCACCGGCGACTGCTGACTGGTCAGGCTGACAAAGACTGGCAGCAGCCCGAGCGGGTTGATAATGGCGATCAAACCGATGAAAAATTTGAGGTAAAGGGAAAAATCAAATTCAGCCATGATGTTATTGTCACTGTGAGTCAACAAGGTCCGTATTACGGTGCGTAAATTTACATCAGAGCATCTCATCAGACCAATTAGTTAATCTTGGTCATACCCCCACCCTACGCAATAACCCAGCTAATGTTACGCAAAAAAGCAACACTACCGTTACATTCTGCGCAGTGCAAACCCAACCAGAGACCAACAAAAAGGTGCGTCAGGTAACGGTTTACCCGTTTTATCACTGCCAACTGAGTGCATCTTGAGCGCTCGAGACAGAAAGCGCCGAAGCAAGCCACCGCGTCAAAAATCGTCCCAGCGGAGCGTGACTCACATCACGCCAAAGTGGTGTTTTTTTCAGGGTTAACACTACAATTTCGAGCAAAAACAACTCTGTCAGGGAATGGTTAAGAACACACGCTAACACTATGTTTTTAAAACCCGGTTTTGTTTTTATCAACACGGAACAATCAGTTACATGTGTGACATTGATCACCAAACAAGTATGAAACAAAATTTCTTTTGTTCTTTTGTTACATTTGATGCGGATCAAGTTTTTCTGTCACACTCGCACCCTATAATCGACGGCGAAAGGTGTTCAATAAGGCATGCAATACCCCGAGTGGGGAATCTTGCGAAGATGAGTGGGGCTATAATCGTCACGCCTGTCGTTTTCCAGCAACGTCTTATTAAACATTTTTCAAAATCATCAGGAGATGACATCTATGGCAGTAACCAACCTGGCAGAACTGGATGCTCTGGTCGCCCGTGTGAAGGCAGCTCAACGCGAGTTCGCTACCTTCTCTCAGGAACAAGTCGACAAGATCTTCCGCGCCGCCGCTCTGGCCGCCAACAACGCCCGTATCCCGCTGGCTCAAATGGCTGTTGAAGAGTCTGGTATGGGTATCGTCGAAGACAAGGTTATCAAAAACCACTTCGCGTCCGAGTACATCTACAACAAGTACAAAGATGAGAAAACCTGCGGCATCCTGAGCGAAGACGACGAGTTCGGTACCGTCACCATCGCCGAGCCGGTCGGTATCATCTGTGGTATCGTTCCGACCACCAACCCAACCTCCACCGCAATCTTCAAGTCTCTGATTGCGCTGAAGACCCGTAACGCCATCATCTTCTCCCCGCACCCCCGCGCCAAGAACTCCACCAACGCCGCTGCCAAGCTGGTGCTGGATGCTGCGATTGCCGCCGGTGCCCCGGCTGACATCATCGGCTGGATTGACCAACCCTCTGTTGAGCTCTCCAACGCACTGATGAAGCACGGCGACATCAACCTGATCCTGGCCACCGGTGGCCCGGGCATGGTGAAGGCTGCTTACTCCTCCGGTAAGCCGGCCATCGGTGTAGGCGCCGGTAACGTGCCGGTGGTTATCGACGAAACCGCTGACGTGAAGCGTGCTGTAGCTTCCGTGCTGATGTCCAAGACCTTCGACAACGGTGTGGTCTGTGCGTCCGAGCAAGCGGTTATCGTGGTTGACGCCGTTTACGACCAGGTCAAAGAGCGTTTCGCCTCCCACAAGGGTTATGTCCTCTCCAAGGACGAAGCCGACAAGGTGCGCAAGGTTATCCTGATCAATGGCGCCCTCAACGCCAACATCGTCGGTCAGCCGGCGGTGAAGATCGCTGAAATGGCCGGTGTCACCGTGCCTGCCGATACCAAGATCCTGATCGGCGAAGGCGTGAAGATCTGTGAAGAGGAAGAGTTTGCTCACGAAAAACTCTCCCCGCTGCTCGGTATGTTCCGTGCCAAGTCCTTCGAAGAAGCCGTTGAAATGGCCTGCGCCATGGTTGACCTCGGCGGTATCGGCCACACTTCCGGCCTCTACACCGACCAGGACCAGAACGCTGATCGCGTGAAGTACTTCGGCGACAAGATGAAGACTGCACGTATCCTGATCAACACCCCGACCACTCACGGTGGTATCGGTGACCTGTACAACTTCGCGATGGCCCCGTCCCTGACGCTGGGTTGCGGCTCCTGGGGTGGTAACTCCATCTCCGAAAACGTGGGTCCCAAGCACCTGATCAACAAGAAGACTGTCGCTAAACGGGCTGAAAACATGCTGTGGCACAAACTTCCGAAATCTGTTTACTTCCGTCGTGGCTCCCTGCCGATCGCCCTGGGCGACCTGGAAGGCAAGAAGCGCGCTATGGTCGTGACTGACCGCTTCCTGTTCAACAACGGCTACGCCGACGAAGTGGTTCGTCTGCTCAAGGGCCTGAAGATGGAAGTGGAAGTGTTCTACGAAGTAGAAGCTGACCCGACCCTGACCATCGTTCGCAAGGGCGCTGAAGTGGCCAACTCCTTCAAGCCGGATGTGATTGTGGCGCTGGGTGGTGGTTCGCCGATGGACGCTGCCAAGATCATGTGGGTGATGTACGAGCATCCGGAGACCTCCTTCGAAGAGCTGGCCATGCGCTTCATGGATATCCGCAAGCGTATCTACAAGTTCCCGAAGATGGGCGTGAAGGCCGAACTGGTCTGCATCACCACCACCTCCGGTACCGGCTCTGAAGTGACCCCGTTCGCCGTTGTGACCGACGATGCCACTGGCGTGAAGTACCCGCTGGCTGACTACGAGCTGACCCCGAACATGGCCATCGTGGACGCCAACCTGGTTGCCAACATGCCGAAGTCCCTGTGTGCCTTCGGTGGTGTTGACGCCGTGACTCACGCCATGGAAGCCTATGTTTCCGTCCTGGCTAACGAGTACTCCGACGGTCAAGCCCTGCAAGCACTGAAGCTGCTCAAGGACTTCCTGCCGGCCAGCTACAAGAACGGCAAGAACGACATGATTGCCCGCGAGAAGGTACACAACGCAGCGACCATCGCCGGTATCGCGTTTGCCAACGCCTTCCTGGGTGTGTGCCACTCCATGGCTCACAAGCTGGGTGCCGAGTTCCACATCCCGCACGGCCTGGCTAACGCCCTGCTGATCAGCAACGTCATTCGCTACAACGCGAACGACAACCCGACCAAGCAGACTGCGTTCTCCCAGTACGACCGTCCGCAAGCTCGTCGTCGTTACGCCGAGGTGGCTGACCACCTGGGTCTGACTGCAGCCGGTGACCGCACTGCAGCCAAGATCGAGAAGCTGCTGACCTGGCTGGACGGCCTGAAGAAGGAGCTGGACATCCCGGCCTCCATCCGTGAAGCCGGTGTGCCGGAAGAGAAGTTCCTGGCTGCTGTCGACCATCTGGCCGTAGAAGCGTTCGATGACCAGTGCACTGGCGCCAACCCGCGCTACCCGCTGATCACCGAGCTCAAGCAAATCCTGCTCGACTCCTACTACGGTCGTGCCTACGTGGAAGGCGCTGCTGCCGAAGCCCCGAAGGCTGCCGACAAGGCTGAAAGCAAGAAGAAGGCCAAGGCCTAATCCTCCTTGCTTGCAAGATCAAAGCCCGCGCACAGCGCGGGCTTTTCTTTTGTGCTATCCCATTAACCTTGCTAGGTTTTATCTATCTGGCTAATGGGGATCAATATGGCACTCATTCAGGCATCCATCGAACAGCTCAAGGTGGGCCACTTTGTGCATCTACCTGGTGGTTGGCATAACCATCCGTTTATGTTCAATGCGTTCAAAATCAAGGATGACGATCAGCTCAACATTATTCGCCATCTTGATACCGCCATGTTGGTGATGGTCGACACCGATAAAAGTGATTTTCCGGTAGAGCCACTGATCAAGGGTGACATTGTCCCTCCCCCCCCAGTTGCCATGACGCCATTTGAGAGCCTAGCGCCCAGCTTCGACGAGAAAGCCTTCCGCCGCTCGGTACGCGCGGCTGAAAAACAGTTCAGCGAGTCGGTGGTGGAGCTGCGTGATGCGCTCGGTTCACTCAACCTCAAACCCGATGAAGGGCTCGCCAACACGGCCCAGATTGTGCGTAACGCTGCTGCCCAATTGGCGCTGCACGAAGGACCGTTGGGGCTGCATCTTATTCGCACGCCTCACAACGATACCCTGCTGCAGCACAGCCTGAATGTGGCTTATCTGTCGATGTTGATGGCCCGCGAAATGGGGATGAATCCGGTCGAGATTGAAGAGGTCGGGCTCGCCGGTCTGCTACATGATATCGGCGAGATAAAGGTTCCGACCCAGATCACCCAAAAACGCAGCGAGCTGAGCAAAGCTGAAACCAACTTCCTGCGCATGCACCCCCAATATGGGTTCGACATGCTTAACCAGCTCAATGCCTTTGAGCCAAAAATCCGCCAAGTGGCATTGCAGCATCATGAGCGCCTCGATGGTAGTGGTTATCCTAAAGCCCTCAAGGGCAAAGAGATCTCACCGCTGGCCCAGCTGATTGGACTGACTGACTACTACGATGAGTTACTGCACCCACGGCAAAGTGGCTTTCCCGCCCCGCCCAATCAGGTAGTCGGGCAGCTCTACAAACAATCAAAGGGCAAATTTTCGCCAGAGCAGGTGGGATTACTGATCAAGCTGCTAGGCATCTTCCCTCCGGGTTGCCTGGTACAACTTTCTGATGACAGCATGGCGCTGGTGCTTTCAACCGAGCCTACCGACACCATGAAGCCCAAGGTCCTCCCTTATGTCAAAGGGCAGCGACCTGAAGCCGTCGCCATGGTCGACTTGAAAGAAGATGGCCGCTCTATTCTCAAGGCGTTTCCCATGGAGGAGTTGGATGATGCCCAGCAGCAATTTTTCAGTCTGACCCGGCGCTTCTGTTATTACTTCGCCTTCTGAGTTATCCCCAGAAACTGGGGATAACTCACTGAACAACCCTGAATAATCCCTGACGATACAGCTTGAGCCAGGCTAATTGGGCGTCATCTGCCCAGTAATCAGCCTCTTACGCAGCTATCTGGTATGAAACCAGTTCCAAGCGTTACCCGAGCAGCGCCATTCCCCTCGCCCTTTCCTATTGACGATAAATTGTTCATCACGCCACCACGCGGCTTGAGCTGTCATCAGAATGCCACGAGATGCGGGCATCATGGGCATACGCCACGCATGGATGCAGGAGGAGAGGTGGAGTCGGAACTGGAATGCATATTGGGCAAGCGGCAGTTACAGATCCTGCTACAACCGATTGTGGATTGTCAGCAGCACGTCCCGCTTGGCTATGAAGCACTGGCTCGTGGGCCTGACCAGAGTCCGTTACACCTTCCCTCTTCGCTCTTTGCACTTGCCAAAGAACAAGGCCGACAACATGAGCTGGAGCTACTTTGTCTCGATCTCGCCATGCAGCACTTTTGCTCGCAGCATCTCCCAGGCCGGTTGTTTGCCAACCTCTCGCCCAGCGTGTTGCTGGCTGTCGGTCACCAACCCCTGCTGGCCCTGTGTCGCCAACATGGCTTGGCGCCCGCAAGCCTGGTGCTGGAGCTAACCGAATATGAGCGCATTGATGCGCTGCCTGCGCTGCTTATCGAGCTGGCGGCGCTCAAGCAAGCTGGCGTTGCCATTGCCATCGACGATCTGGGCAGTGGTCACTCCGGACTGCTGCTGTGGTCTGCACTCAGACCTGAGTTCATCAAACTCGATATCCATTTCACCAGCGGACTGGATCAGGACTTAACCAAGCGCCAGTTTGTCACCACCCTGCACGATCTCGCCTGCCAGCTCGGCTGCACCTTGATAAGTGAAGGTGTCGAACGCGAGGCTGAGCTCAAAGCCCTGCGCCAAATTGGTGTGCGCTACTGCCAGGGATATTTACTGGGCCGACCGAGCAAGCGCCCAACCATCTTGTTCGATACCCGCCGCGATCCTGCCTTCAGCCCGCAACTTTCCGGAAATCGGGTCGGTAAATTGGCTCAGTCAGTGCCAACGCTGACACCGGAGATGCGCGCTGAAGAGATCCTGGCACTGTTCAAACAATCACCGCAGTTTGGCTGTTTTCCGGTGCTCGATAGCCAGCAGCGTCCTCTGGGTATCGTGCGGCGTCAATCCTTGCTGGCCCGCCTTGCCGATCGCTTCGGGTATTCGCTCTATGCCAAAGCACCGGCCAACAAGTTGATGGACACGCCGATTTTGGTCGAAGCCAATCAGAGTCTCATTGAGGTCAGCCAACACTTGGTCGACAGTAACAGCGACGAGATGGAGGCCTGGTTTGTGATCTGCCAACAAGGCACGTATGTGGGCATGGGTCGGGTGCGGGAATTGATGCGCCGCCTCACCCACTACAAGTTGCAGGTTGCTCGCCACGCCAATCCGCTCACCCTGCTGCCGGGCAACGTTCCGATCCAGCAGGCGATGACTCGCGCCATGCAGCGTGCCAGACCGTTTTGGCTCGCCTATTGCGACCTCAACCACTTCAAGCCCTTTAACGATGTATGTGGCTATGACCGAGGCGATCAGATGATCAAACTGGTGGCCCGTTTGCTACGAAAAGTATTTGAGGCCCAGGGCGCTTTTATCGGCCATCTGGGGGGCGATGATTTTATTCTGATTGGCGAGAGCCCGCAGTGGGAGAGCTTGCTCTGTGAGGTGCAGCAGGCATTTCGCAGCCTGCGCACCGAGTGCTATCGCCAACAGGATATCGAGCGCGGCCACATTGTGGCCCTGGATCGGGATGGCCAGGAGCGTACGTTTGATTTGGTGGATCTGGCCATCGGCGCCATCAGCTGGCATCCCGAATGTGGCATGACTCAAAGCCAGCTCAGTGAGCAGCTGACCCAGGCCAAGAAACAGGCCAAGGCCGCCGAGGGGCATCTCTGGTATGAGACTCTGCGTCCCTCTTGCATCTGCGCCTAAGGTAAAACGGACAAAAAACAAAAGGCAGCCGCTTGGCTGCCTTTTGCCTTCCTTTTGCATGAGTGCTCTTAGAGCGTCGCAGCAACTTCGTCCGAGATGGAGCCGTTGTGGTACACCTCTTGAACGTCGTCCAGATCTTCGAGCATGTCGACCAGACGCATCAGCTTGGGTGCGCTCTCGGCGTCGAGCTCGGCCTCGGTCGAGGGGATCATGGTGACTTCAGCGTTCTCTGCCTTGAAACCAGCGGCTTCCAGAGCGTCAAGCACGATACCGAAATCGTTCGGGGTGGTGTACACCTCGATGGTGTCATCGCCTTCGCTCAACACGTCTTCGGCACCGGCTTCGAGAGCGGCATCCATCAGGGCATCTTCGTCAGCACCGACGTAGGTCAGCACACCTTTCTTGCTGAACAGGTAGGAGACCGAGCCGTCAGTACCCAGGTTACCACCGCTCTTGCTGAAGGCATGGCGCACTTCAGCCACGGTACGGTTACGGTTGTCGGTCAGGCACTCCACCATCACGGCAGTACCGGCCGGGCCGTAGCCTTCATAAATGATGGTTTCGAGTTGCTCACCATCACCACCGCCGGCGCCACGGGCAATGGCGCGGTTGACGGTGTCGCGGGTCATGTTATTGGACAGAGCGGCTGCCACCGCGGCACGCAGGCGCGGGTTGTTGGCAGGGTCGGCATCACCAATGCGAGCCGACGTGGTGATTTCACGGATCAGCTTGGTGAAAATCTTGCCGCGCTTGGCGTCCTGAGCCGCCTTACGGTGTTTGATGTTGGCCCATTTACTGTGACCTGCCATAAAAACTCTCCGTTATACTCTTTGAATTTCAATAAGTTAACCGTTCAGTATCACTGAACGGGCCGCGCAATGCGCGGCCTCATGCCTTACTCGTCGGCAGCAACGGTGCTGGCAATCGCCAGTTCACTCATTTGCGCCGGGTTGGCAAAACTCGGGGCATCGGTCATCAGACAGGCAGCCGCCGTGGTTTTCGGGAAAGCAATCACGTCGCGAATGTTCTCGGTGCCGGTCAGCAGCATGCTGAGGCGGTCAAGACCAAACGCCAGACCGGCGTGCGGCGGAGTGCCGTACTTCAGGGCGTCAAGCAGGAAGCCGAACTTCTGACGCTGTTCATCCGGGGTGATACCCAGGATGTCAAACACGGTGGATTGCATCTCGCTGTTGTGAATACGTACCGAGCCACCGCCGACTTCGTAGCCGTTGATCACCATATCGTAAGCGTTGGCGTAAGCACCCAGCGGGTTGGCTTTCAGCTCGCTCGGGCTCATATCACGCGCCGAGGTGAAGGGGTGGTGCATGGCAGCCAGACCGCCTTCACCATCTTCTTCAAACATCGGGAAGTCGATGACCCACAGCGGCTTCCAGCTCTGCTCGAGCAGACCCAGATCGCGGCCCACCTTCAGACGCAGGGCACCCAGTGCATCACAAACCACCTTCTTGCTATCAGCGCCAAAGAAGATGATGTCGCCATCGGTGGCACCGGTACGGGCCAGAATTTCACGCACGATCGCATCGGTCAGGAACTTGGCCACCGGCGATTGTACGCCTTCGATACCGTTGGCGGCGCTGTTGACCTTCATCCAGGCCAGCCCCTTGGCGCCATAGATACCGACAAACTTGGTGTATTCGTCGATTTGCTTGCGAGAAAGCTCGCTGCCGCCCGGCACCTTCAGCGCAGCAACGCGACCCTTCGGATCGTTGGCCGGGCCGGAGAATACGGCGAACTCAACCGCAGTGAGCAGATCTGCCACATCGACTAGCTCCATCGGCAGACGCAGGTCCGGCTTGTCGGAGCCGTAGCGACGCATCGCTTCATCGAAGGTCATGATCGGGAAATCGCCAAGATCGACGTTCAGGATGTGCAGCCAGAGCTTGCGAATCATCTCTTCCATCACCTCACGCACTTGCGGCGCGGTCATGAAGGAGGTCTCCACGTCGATCTGGGTGAACTCCGGCTGACGGTCGGCACGCAGGTCTTCGTCGCGGAAGCACTTGACGATCTGATAGTAGCGATCAAAGCCGGACATCATCAGCAGCTGCTTGAACAGTTGCGGTGACTGCGGCAGCGCATAGAACTTGCCCTTGTGCACACGGCTCGGCACCAGATAGTCACGGGCACCTTCCGGTGTGGCCTTGGTCAGCATCGGGGTTTCGATATCAAGGAAACCGTGCTCGTCCATAAAGCGGCGCACAAAGGCACTGGCCTTGGCGCGCGTTTTGAGGAAACGGGCCATCTCGGGGCGACGCAGATCCAGATAGCGATATTTGAGGCTGATCTCTTCGCTGTTGACCTGGTTAAAGTCCAGCGGCAGCGGCTCGGCGCGGTTGATAATGGTCAGCTCGTGGCCAAACACTTCAATGGCACCGGTCGCCATGTCGGCGTTGCGCTGGGACTCCGGACGCAGACGGACCATCCCCTTGACCTGGATGCAGAATTCGCCACGCAGCTCAGAAGCCAGTGTGAACGCTTCCGGCTTGTCCGGGTCGAAGAATACCTGCACGAGCCCTTCACGGTCGCGCATGTCGATAAAGATCAAACCACCCAGATCACGGCGGCGATGTACCCAGCCACAAAGAGTAACGGTCTGCCCTTCATGGGCCTCATTGACCTGTCCGCAGTAGTGTGTGCGCATGGACTTCTTCCTTCGAATAATGAAAGACGGTTAACCTTGAGCCGCCGGGCACGACTGGCAAGCACCGTCTGATTCACAGCTGGCCAGATTCTTTTTCTTGCCCGGTTTGAAATCGGTCTCGTACCACCCCGATCCCTTGAGCCGGAAGCCGGCGGCGGAGATCAGCTTGACCAGTGCTGATTGTTGACAAGATGGGCTGTCGGTCAGGGGGGTATCGGATAGCTTTTGCAATTTAGCCAATTCATGGCCGCAGTTATCGCAACGATATTCGTAGATAGGCATGGGTCACAAGAATTTGGTTAACAAAGGCGGAGTATTATAGAGGAAAAGCGCAGGCTGGGTAAAATGGCCCGATGCATTCACTGGCGCGTTATTGTCACTATGCCTATCTATCTCGGTCTTCCCCAATGGAGTCACCCCGCCTGGCCCGGCACATTGCTGGGTGTAGGTAGCAAACCGGCCGAGCATTTGGCCGATTATGCCAAGGTGTTCAACGCCATTGAGGGCAACACCACCTTCTACGCCAGCCCAACGCCCGACACCGTGCTGCGCTGGCGCGATGCCACCAGTGATGGGTTTCGCTTTACGTTCAAGTTTCCCCAGACCATCAGCCACCAGAGTGATCTGCTAGGGGTTGATAGTGCCGTTTCGGCCTTTATCAACCTGCTGGCGCCGCTGCACGACCGGCTCGGGCTGCTTAAACTGCAGTTGCCCACACGCTTTGGCCCGGCGGGTTTACCAAGGCTCGAAGCCTTCTTGTCACGCCTGCCGAGCGGGTTTTCCTATGCGCTGGAGGTGCGCCATGCCGAGTTTTTTGCCAAGGGAGATGCCGAGCGCGCCTTGAACCGGTTGCTGATAGAGCGGGCCGTTAATCGCATCATGCTCGACAGTCGGCCACTGTTCTCGGTAGCCGCCACCACTCGGGCTCTGATGGATGCGCAGGGGAAAAAACCACAACTGCCCGTGCATGTGCTGGCTACGGCCCAGGCGCCAGTAGTGCGCTTTATCGGCCTGCCGGTGGTGAGTGACAATCTGCCGTTTCTGCAAAGCTGGCTGCCCCGCTGGCAGCAGTGGCTTGGCGAGGGCAAAGATCTCTATCTGTTCATCCACACCGCTGACAACGCCCAGGCACCGGAGCTGGCCCGCCAGATTGCATTGGCGCTCGGTCACCCTCTACCTGCCTTTATCGGAGAAAACGATTGCGCAAGGCAGGGCCAGCTCGACTTGGGAGCGGGTGCCACGGTGGGCCACTTTTTTTAATGTGAGCGGGGTCACCTCTCAAGACAAACGCACACCAATCCTCTACACTAGCGCCTCGTTAACCCATTCTGAACCTGGCTTGAACCCAAGTCAGGTCGATTAGCGCACCATAACAGGTTTTGGGTTGCCATTCTGGCCAGCATCTAGGCTGTTAGGGTGACAATCAGGTTGCACGACATGCATTCCAAAGATCAGATATTTGCCGCTCCAATCGCCCAGCTGGGTGACTTCTGCTTTGACGAACAGGTCGCCGAAGTCTTTCCCGACATGATTGAGCGTTCCATTCCCGGCTACAGCAACATCGTCGCTGCCATCGGTATGATGGCGGCGCGTTATGCCAAGCCGCATACCCGCCTGTTTGATCTCGGCTGCTCGATAGGCGCTGCGACGCAGTCGATGCGTCGTCATGTGTCGGCCGAGGGGTGCACCATCACCGCCGTGGATCTCTCTGCTGCGATGATCAAGCGTGCCCGCCAGCATCTGGCTGCCTATAAAGGGCTGCCGGTCGAGCTGGTGGAAGGGGATATCTGCGATACCCCGATCGAGAACGCCTCGGTCGTGGTGCTCAACTTTACCCTGCAGTTTGTCGATCCCGAGCGCCGTCTGGCACTGCTCAAGCGCATCCATGATGGCCTGCAGCCCGGCGGGTTGCTGGTGCTGAGCGAAAAATTCCGCTTTGAAGATGGCAACATCAATGAGCTACTCATCGACCTGCATCTCGACTTCAAGCGGGCCAATGGCTACAGCGAGCTTGAGATCAGCCAAAAGCGCACCGCCCTTGAAAACGTGATGCGTACCGATTCGATAGCGATTCATAAAGCACGACTGGCAGAAGCCGGTTTTGCCCATGTGGATCTCTGGTTCCAGTGTTTCAACTTCGGCTCTTTGGTAGCCATCAAGCAGCCATGATCGACTTTGCCAACTTTTACCAGCTGATTGCCAAAAACCGGCTCAGCCACTGGCTACACACCCTGCCGGCGCAGCTGCACACCTGGCGCCATGACAACCAGCACGGCGACCTGCCGCGCTGGGAACGCGTGCTGACCAAATTGCCTTATTCGGCACATGGCACCATCGATCTCCACCATGGCGTGATAATCGGTGATGCGCAGAGCCTCGGCGAATCAGAGCGCAAGAAATGCGAAAGCCTGCTGCGCCAGCTGATGCCGTGGCGTAAGGGCCCGTTTCATCTGCACGGCATTCATATCGATACCGAGTGGCGATCCGATTGGAAGTGGGATCGGGTGCACCCCCACATCAGCCCACTGGAAGGACGCTATGTGCTGGATGTAGGCTGCGGCAGCGGCTATCACCTCTGGCGCATGGTCGGAGCTGGCGCCAAGCTGGCGGTCGGCATCGATCCGAGCCCGCTGTTTCTCTGCCAATTCGAGGCCATCCGCCATTTTCTCGGTGGCAGTCAACGTGCTCATCTACTACCACTCGGGATTCAAGAGCTGCCAGCGCTACGCGCCTTTGATACCGTCTTCTCCATGGGGGTGCTCTATCACCGCAAATCCCCCATCGAGCATATTGAACAGCTGCGCGATCAGCTGCGTGATGACGGTGAGCTGGTGCTCGAGACGCTGGTGATCGATGGCGGCGAGAATGATGTGCTGATGCCGGCCGATCGCTACGGCAAGATGCGCAATGTATGGTTTATTCCCTCCAGCGTTGCCCTTAAACGCTGGGTGGAGCGATGCGGCTTTACTGATGTCCGCATTGTTGATGAAAATATGACCAGCACCGACGAGCAGCGTCGTACCGACTGGATGATCAATGAGTCCTTGAGTGACTACCTCGATCCGGTCAACCCGCAGCTCACGGTGGAAGGATATCCGGCACCCAAGCGGGCAGTTCTGCTTGCCCGCAAGGCCAGAGACTAGCCGTTGCCTGTATTGAAAGATACACTGACCCCATTCCAGGAAGCCCATTCAAATGAAGCACATGAACAGCACACTTAAAGGAATGACCCTGCTTTCGATGTTCACCCTGGGCGGGTGTGTTGCCCCCAACCACAAGGTGGAGACAGCACCGGCAGCCTCGTTGGCTGACATCAAGAATGAATTGTCGCTGAGCGAACAGCGCGTGCAGTCCGGCCTGTCGCTGCAACAAAAACAGCTTATCCAGCAACAATCTGATTTGATTGTAAAATTGACTAATGACCTCAAGCAGATGAAAGAGACCGTCAACAAGATGGACGACAAGCTTGAAACCCTGCCCAAAGAGCCGCCCAAGCCGCAGGTGATTCCGCCGCAAAAATGCCCTGTCCCGCAGCAAGGCCATGCGATGGATGGCAAGTTGATGGTGGGTGAAGCCGAGTGGATCTGGGTGGATGCCGCTAACGATGCATTCCAGGCGCGGGTAGATACCGGTGCCACCACCTCCTCCATCAGTGCCCAGGACATCACCATTTTCGAGCGTAATGGCAAGAACTGGGTGCGTTTCTTCCTGAGCCACCAGAACAGCGAAGATCGTATCCAGATCGAAGCGCCGCTGGTGCGTCATGTGCGGGTTCGTCAGGCCTCGGCCGATGAGCTGGACCGCCGTCCGGTGGTGCGCCTGACCGTGCGTCTGGGTGACATGACCGAGAAGTCCGAATTTACTCTGAAAGACCGTAGCGACATGGCCTTCCCCGTGCTGCTGGGCCGCGAATTCCTTAAAGACATCGCCGTGGTCGACGTGGCCCGCGAATATATCCAACCCAAACCGCAGCTCAAGGATGTAAAGTAATCCATGGTTTCGCGCAAGCCGTTCTATCTGCTGGTGGCCCTGCTCTATCTGGTAGGCCTTGGTACCACCATTTATCATCACTTTGCCCTTGATGTGCCGTTCACACCGGGTGAAAAACGCCAGATCTGGTCTATCGAGTCCAAGCTGGAGTTTGATGCGACCGGCGAACCGGTGATCGCTTCACTGGCGATTCCCGGTACCCAGCAGGGTTTCACCCTGATGAACGAGAACGCCGCGAGCCCGGGTTACGGCCTCTCTTTTGTGGAAAAGAATGGTGATGCCCGCGCCGAGTGGTCGATCCGCTCTGCCACCGGCCGCCAGGAGCTCTACTATCGCGCTGACATGATGGCCGACGCCTATGCCAAGCCCTCATCGCAACCGACGCCACCGGCCATCGAAAAAGAGATCGAGAGTGAGCCCTATGCCACTGCCATGGCCCAGATCCTGGACCGTGCCAAGGAGCGCTCCGCCGATGCCTTCACCCTCACCCGTGAAATCATCAAGGAGATGGACAACCAGAACCAGAATGCCGAGCTGCTGAAAAACCACAAGCGCCGCGCCAATCTGATTGCCCAGCTGCTCAATAATGCCGATGTACCTGCCCGTGTGGTGCATGCCCTCAAGCTTGAGGATGGTCGCCGTCGTCAGGAGTTGGTGGATTACCTGCAAGTCTTCAATGGCAAGGACGTGCAACTGTTTGACCCCAAGACCGGTCAACAGGGCCAACCGTCCAACCTGCTTTTGTGGGAGTACAATTCCGGCTCGCTGATCGACGTCACCGGCGGCCACAACTCCCGTGTTACCTTCTCGATGATCGAGCAAGAGCAGCCGGTGAGCGTGGCGCTGGCCAAGAAGTATGACAAGTCTGACTGGCTCAACTTCTCCATCCACAGCCTGCCGCTCGAAGAGCAAACCCTGTTCAAGGGTCTGCTGCTGATCCCGATCGGCGTGCTGATGGTGGTGTTCTTGCGCGTGCTGGTCGGTATCAAGACCTCCGGTACCTTTATGCCGGTGCTGATTGCGCTGGCCTTTATCCAGACCCAGCTGATTACCGGTCTGGTCGGCTTCCTGCTGATTGTCGGCACCGGTCTGATTATTCGCTCTTACCTGTCACGACTTAACTTGCTACTGGTGGCACGGATATCGGCAGTCATCATCATGGTTATCTCGATGATCGGGATCTTCTCGGCGCTGGCGTTCAAGCTGGGGCTGACCGACGGTATGAAGATCACCTTCTTCCCGATGATCATCCTCTCGTGGACCATCGAGCGGATGTCAATTCTGTGGGAAGAAGAGGGTCCGAAGGAAGTGGTCAAGCAAGGCGGCGGCTCGCTGCTGGTTGCGTCACTCGCTTACCTCGCCATGGATAACGAACTGATTCGCCACCTGACCTTCAACTTCCTGGGTCTGCAACTGGCGCTGATGGCGACCGTATTGCTGATGGGTAACTACACCGGCTATAAGCTCAGCGAGCTCAAGCGCTTCAAACCGCTGGTCGATGAGATGAATGCCTCCCGCCACGGCGACAAGGACAAGCACTAAGATGTGGTTCTGGGAAAAGTACACCTGGCCCTGGAAGCTCGGCGAAGCGGGCATCCTGGGCATGAACAAGCGGAACCACTCCTATATCAGCCGCTACAATCCGCGCAGCAACTACCCGCTGGTGGATGACAAGCTCAAGACCAAGCGCATCGCACTGGATGCCGGCGTGACGGTGCCGAAACTGATCGGCACCATCCGCGAGCAGCACGAAGTGAACAAGATTGCCGAGATGGTCAAAGAGTGGCCGGGCTTTTGTATCAAACCGGCACGCGGCTCGGGTGGCAAGGGGATCCTGGTGATTCTGCGCCACGCCGACGGGCTCTACTACAAGCCCAATGGCAACGCTGAAACGGTGCAGGATCTCGAGCGCCACGTCTCCAACATCCTGGCCGGTCTTTACTCCCTCGGGGGCAAGCCGGACAAGGTGTTGGTGGAAGATCTCATCAACTTCGACGACGTGTTCGACGGTTACTCGTTTGAAGGGGTGCCTGACTCGCGGGTTATTATCTTCAAGGGTTTCCCGGTGATGGCCATGATGCGTCTGTCCACCTCGGCCTCGGACGGCAAGGCCAACTTGCACCAAGGCGCCGTGGGGGTAGGTTTGTGCCTGCGCACCGGCCGCGCTCTGCGCGCCGTGCAGTTTGGTCAGCCCATCCGCTACCATCCTGATACCGGCCTCGATCTCTATGAGCTCAAGGTGCCTCACTGGGACACCATGCTGGCGCTGGCTTCCTCCTGCTACGAGATGTCGGGGCTGGGCTATATCGGTACCGACATGGTGCTCGACAAGTATCGCGGCCCCATGCTGCTGGAGCTAAACGCCCGTCCGGGTTTGGCGATTCAGATTGCCAACGGCCGCGGTTTGCTACCCAACCTCAAGGCGGTGGAAAAACTGGGCAACTCCAAGATGACCCCGCCCCAGCGGGTAGCCTACGCCAAGGAGCACTTTGGCGTGTTCGATGTCGAGTAATAATATGTTGCGACAAAAAGGAGACCAAATGGTCTCCTTTTTACTTTTATTCCTCTGCGGCCCGAGTAAGTAAAACCCAATTATCCTTTCTGATACCTTTCATTATAGGCCTCTCATCACTTTCCCTCTTCGGGATCTATTGATGCTATTCACACCATAAATTCAGCTGTAATGGCAGCAAAAGAGCCTCGTTTTTGCCATAAAAATGGCTGAAATTACTGCTTCATCAGCATTTCACTTGATTCAACATGCAAAACCATCGACAGTGACCCGAGAAACTTCACTCTGCAAGGGTTGTGCTACCATCGATTAACAATCCGTCATCTCTGTGATGATGTGTTCATCTGGCCCAGCACACGATGTCTGTATTGTGAATGATCTTTCGGAGCGTCCCGTCATGTTCAGTCTCGACATCAAGACCGTGTTCGTCATGGTCATCATGATCAGCTTTTCCCTTGCGCTGGCCATCGGCTGGATAGCCAAGGACGATCGCGACGGTTTGCGCTCGTTTGCCCTGGCCCTGTGTGCCCATGGTGTTGGCTATATGCTGTTGGCGATGCGAGGTGCCATTGCCGACTGGATCTCCATCATCGTTGCCAACACCATTATTGGCCTGTCGCACTCCCTGTTTCTGCTTGCAGTGAGTCGTTTTCGCGAGATGCGCTGCCCAGCCTCATGGCTGCTTGCCCCACCGGTGCTGGTTGCCATCGGCTTTGCCTTTTCGATGGATAACATTCAGCACCGCATCGTGATCGCCAACGGCATTTTTGCCGCACAAAACCTTTTGATTAACTACCGCCTGCTCGCTGCACGCTTTGACTCGCCCATTCGGGGACGCAACCTGATGGCATGCGGCATCAGCGTGATTATCCTCATGCTAATCACCCGCTGTTATGCGGCAATCGTTCATCCGGATTCACTCAATGGGGCATTTCAGTCCTCCACTGTGCAGCGAGTCACCTACCTGCTGGTTTTCGTCGTGATCGTGTTGGTCACGATCGGATTTTTGATGATGACCAAAGAGCGCTCCGATGCCCGCTTGCTCAATACGGCCCTGCGCGATCACCTTACCGGCTGCTGGAACCGCATTTACCTTGAAGAGGTGGTGGCCAGGGAGATAGCCCAGTTACAACGTAATGGACACCCTGCCACGGTGATCCTGTTTGATCTGGACCATTTTAAGAAGATCAACGATCACTACGGTCATGATGGCGGAGATCGGGTGCTGCGTGAATTTATCCGTGTGTTGGCACCGCAACTACGCGATACCGATATCCTGGGCCGCTGGGGCGGTGAAGAGTTTCTGGCCATTTTGCCCATGACCGGATTGACTGAGGCGTTGGCGATAGCCGAGCGATTGCGCCAGCACGTCGCCGCCCATCCATTTGCTATCGGACGCACGGTCACGGTGAGTGTGGGTGTCGCGGCGTGTCTCTCTACCGACAGTTGGGCCGAGTGGTTTCAACGTGCCGATACCGCGCTCTATCACGCGAAGGAGAGTGGTCGTAATCAGGTTTGCGCCGATGGGATCGCCTTCACTCAGAGGCCAGGGGCGATGGAAAAAAGCTGGGTCTACCAGCTGGTCTGGCGCGATGCCTATCTGTGTGGCGACGCGCAGATTGATGAACAGCACCGCAACTTGTTTGTGAGTGCCAACCGGTTACTGGCCTTGGATAATCAGCAACATGCCGGCGTCATTGCTGCCATGTTGGAGTTCATTGACATGGTCCGCCATCACTTCACCGATGAAGAGGCATTGCTGAAACAACTCGACCTCGAGATGGCGCAGCTGCATGGAAACATTCATCGCAATTTACTCGAGCGGGCCGATCATCTGCTCAGTCAATACCGCAGCAGTCATATTGATGTCGCGGCCATCTTCCATTTTGTTATCCATGAACTGTTTACTCAGCACATCTTGCTCGACGATCACAAGTTCACAGAAAACCTGCAGCGCCATCTGGTTAACGCATCCAGCCCCACCGTGATGTCATCAGCTCAGAATTAAACATCGAGCGCGCCGATTGAGCGAAACGTGCGCCAGGGCAAGTTGTTTTGCAGGACAGCGCCATTTGATTGATGTTAGCTTAGGTATTATTGAACCATCCCTGCTCACCCAATCGGTTTTTCCTATGCAACGTTGGCCCAGTCTCAAGCAGCTGCACTATCTGGTGGCGCTCGACGAACACAAGAATTTCAATCGCGCAGCCAAGGCGTGCCATGTCAGCCAGTCCACCTTAAGCACCGGGATTCAGAATCTCGAAGAGATGATGAACCTGCAGCTGGTCGAGCGTGACCACAAGAGCTTTATCATGACGCCTATTGGGCTCGAGATTGTGGAGCGGGCCCGTCACCTGCTCTCCGATGCCCGCGACATGATGGAGCTTGGGCAGAATCAGGGCGGCGTGATGCAAGGCTCTATCCGCCTTGGCTGCATTCCCACCATTGCCCCCTTCCTGCTAAGCCGACTGGTCAAATCCTGCAGTCACACCTATCCCGAGCTTGAGCTGCTGCTACGCGAAGACACCACCGCTAATTTGCTCAAACTGCTCGAGCACGGTGAGCTGGATCTGTTGATCCTGGCGCTACCCATTGATGTGGGCGGTTTTCACTGCAAGTCGGTGGGAGAAGATCCGTTCAAGATGGTGATGCGCCGCGAGCTGGCGGCCACCCTGCACACCCCGTTTGATTACCGTGAGTTACCCAATCAGAGCATATTCCTGCTCGAACGTGAGCACTGCCTGACCGAGCACGCCCTAAGCGCCTGTCAACTGCGCGACAAAGACAAGATCAACCCGTTTGCCGCTACCAGCCTGCATACGCTGGTCGAGATGGTCGGTGCCGGACTGGGTACCACCTTTTTGCCACAGATGGCCATTGATGCCGGCATCCTCAACAACACCGACCTGATTGCCCTCCCCCCACCCGGTGAACAGGCGTCACGGGAGATTGGTCTGGTGTGGAGACCGAGTACCACCCGGGTCCAGACCTTCTACAAAATTGCCGAGCTGCTGCGCACTCTGGTTTGCCCCAAAGCCGCAGACGCACAATAAGAAGAGGCCACCCGAAGGTGGCCTCAACATTGATACAGTCTAACGATTCACTTAATCACGGGCAGAGGCCATCTCCCCCTCTGCCGAGCGCTGCGGCAGCACCAGGTTGAGCAGGATGGCAGCAATTGAGGCCAGACCGACACCGGCCAGGGCAAAGTCACCGATCTTCATCTCCAGCGAACCGATACCGACTGTCAGGGTAATGGCCACGATGGCGATGTTGCGTGACAGGCCCAGATCGACCTTGGCTTCAATCAGGGTCTTAAGACCGATGGCCGCGATCGATCCGAACAGCAACAGCATGATACCGCCCATCACCGGCATCGGTATGGAGGTAAGCAGGGCGTTAAACTTGCCAAAGAAGGCCAGGATGATGGCGAACACCGCCGCCCAGGTCATGGTGACCGGGTTGAAGTTGCGAGTGATCATCACAGCGCCAGTCACTTCGGCATAGGTGGTCACAGGAGGGCCACCAATCAGGCCGGCAAAGCAGACGCCGAGGCCGTCACCGGCCAGAGTGCGGTGCAGGCCCGGATTCTTGGTGTAATCCTGACCGGTCACACCACCGATGGCCAGCACACCGCCGATGTGTTCAATACACGGCGCAATCGCCACCGGCAGCATAAAGAGCGCGGCGGCCCAGTTCACCTCGGGCGTCACAAAGTGGGGCATCGCCAGCCAGGCGGCATTCACCAGCCCATCAAAATTGACCTGTCCCATCAGTACGGCGCTGACATAGCCGGCAATTACACCACACAGGATCGGAATCAGTTTGACCCAGCCACGGCAGAACACGGCAGCAATCAGGGTCACCGCCAGCGAGATACCGGCCAAGGAGAGGGAGGTGGAGAGCGGGATCACCTGCTGGCCACCGGCACGGCCCATGGCCATATTACAAGCCACCTGAGCGACCGACAGACCGATGACCATGATGACAGGACCAATCACCACCGGCGGCAACAGGCGGTTTACCAGCCCCATGCCACGCACCCGGATAGTCGCCGACAGGATGAAATACATAAAACCTGCGGCAAACAGGCCAAACATGGTGGAGGGCAATCCCCAGGTCTGGGTGGCGTAAATGATAGGGGCGATAAAAGCGAAGCTGGAGCCCAGAAAGATGGGCACTTGGCGGCGAGTGCAGAGCTGGAACAGCAGGGTGCCAACACCGGCACCAAGTAACGCCATCGAGGGGTTGAGCCCGGTCAGGAGCGGTACCAGCACCATGGCGCCAAAGGCTACAAACAGGATCTGCAGGCCCGCGATGCTTTGCTTGATTGAGGAAAACATGGTTATCCTTAGGATTTTTGTCGCTAGTGGCTAAAACTGGCACTTTTATGGCGACTCAGGAACTTCCATTGACAACAAAGCGCGCTAGCTTGGCTACTTCGTTATCAGATCCTGCTTGTGGGGGGCATTAAACCGAAAATTAGAGGGGGTTCGTTGCTTCAAGCATCGAGAACGCGATTTTACGCACATATGTTAAGGCTGGCAATCGCTTTTCATCGCCGCTTTTTTGCAAGGAAGTCTAAACGGGAGTGTAATGACCACAAAAAGGCATCACTTGAGGCTATTTATAACTCACTTTGGAAGAGCATGCCGACTCACTGTTAACCCTAAGTGGATAACGATATATAGACCCCAGACGATGATACGTATCATTTATCAATGATGCGTCCATAAGGTTATGAAATATTTAAAATTTAGCTGAATTATCCCGCTAGTCAGGCGATTCGGGCCGGTTAGAATGCATCTATTTTTAAGCAATCTCATAGGGATATCTGATGCAGGCATGGTTAGCGCACTTTTCTCTACGCCGTTTCACCGCTTCGGCGCTCATTTTCATCATTTCAACTCTTATTATCTCCAACCTGATACAAGATGAAATGGTGTCTAATATCAAAGACATAAATAAAAACACCGAATCAATAAACCAAAAATATGAGCAACTTCAGGAACTTCGTTATCATACCACGCAGATCCAGCAGTTTTTAACTGACGCATCACTCACTGGGGACAGTGATGCCATCAATGAAGCCAATGCCCATGTTGCGGCGGCCAATTCATTACTACCCACCTTGTCAGACCTGGCGCCCATACTGACTCCCTTACTGAACCAGCAAAGCCAAACTGGTCAACAGATGGTTGCCGCCTACCAGCACGAAGGGAAGAGTGCCGGGGATGCGGTGATGAAACGAAGCGGTGATGGCTTTGATGATCTTTCTGCCAGGATTGCCGAGCAGGTCGCAGGCGCCCTCACGGCGCAACAACAGCTGCGCAGCCGTAACCTTGCCCAAGCCGATGAATTGCAAAAGCAGCTGCAAACCCGCACCGTCCTGCTGGCAGTGGCAACCGGAGCGCTGATCCTGCTCATTTTGCTGGCACTGGTCAGTAAAGTGATGACACCATTGACTCGCCTGTCAGCCAATCTCGACAACCTCAACCGCGGCAACAAGGATCTGGCGTTTCGCCTGCCAGTTGTGGGCCATGACGAGTTCAGCCATGTGGCGCGCAGCTTTAACACCTTCATCGATCAGATTGATCACCTGATAGCTACGGTGCAAAGCGTTTCTGGGCACAATATACGTCACGTCATGACTCTGCAGCAGCAGATGACCCAGACCCGCCACGGCATGACCGAGGTGCAAACCAACGCCGATGCGCTAGCCACCGCCATGACCGAGATGGCCAGCACAGTGCAGGAGATTGCCCGTAATACCGGCGAAGCTCGCAATGATACCGGCCGCGCTCAGCACGAGGCCGAAGCAGGTCAGGCGCGCGTCGCCGAAACCGTCACCTTGATTCATGAGGTGGCCAAAGAGATTGGCGAAGCGGCCGAGACCATCAACCGTCTGGAGCAGGAGAGTGGCCAGATCGGCGATATCCTCAGCGTCATCCGCACTATCTCTGATCAAACCAATCTGCTGGCGTTAAACGCCGCCATTGAGGCAGCCCGTGCCGGTGAGGCTGGCCGTGGTTTTGCCGTGGTTGCCGACGAAGTGCGCCAGCTCGCCACACGGACCCAAAGTGCCACGGTTGAAATTCAGCAAAAGATTGAGCAGTTGCAGTCACGCACCCATCAAGCGGTGAGCACCATGCACGAGACTAATCGCTTGAGTGAACAGGCGGTTGAACAAGCAACCGTGGCCGGGGCCACGCTACAGGCCATTGTCAGCATGGTGGATCACCTGACCTCGCTCAATACCCAGATTGCCACCGCCGCCGAGCAGCAATTTTTGGTCGCCGAAGAGACCAGCCGTCACGTCACTCAAGTGGCCGATATTGCCCACCACACGTTGTCGCTGGCCGAGCACAGTATTCGCCAGATCAGCGATGTCGAGCAGGAGAGTCAGAAGATTCAAACCCTGGCTGCCGAGTTTCGGGTATCACGCTGATAGTGAAAAGGCTGCCCGCAGGCAGCCTTGCTTCTTTATAAGAGTTGCCGTCACACCTTGCGATAAGGTAGGTAGACCGGCTCCCACATGTGGCTGTGAATATGCTGTTCCAGATCCTGACCAATCAGGGGATGGGTCGGTTGCCGGCGCACAATGTCCTTGAGCACAGCCGTCGCCACCTGGACCGAGATGGAGCGCAGGTCGCGGATCGGTGGATAGACAGTCCCTAGCGCCAGATCCTCATCCTGCACACACTCAGCGAGCGCAAAGGCAGCGGTCGTGAACATGTCCGGCGTGATCTCGCTAACCTGACTGACAATCGATGCCAATCCCACACCCGGGAAGATAAACACGTTATTGCCCTGGCCAATGCGTACCGAGCGACCATTATGCTCCACCGGAGCAAACGGACTGCCGGTTGCAACAATGGCCTTACCGTCACTCCAGCGGTAGATATCCTCGGGCAGCGCCTCGCAATTGGCGGTCGGGTTGGAGAGCGGGAACACCATGGGCCGTTCGCTGTGCGAAAGCATCAGGCGGATATGCTCCTCTTTAAAAGCGCCCCCCGAGCCACTGGTACCCAGCAGCACAGTGATAGGAACCTTACGCAGCACGTCGGTCAGGCTGGCCTTACCCGGCTCTTCGGTCTGCCAGTCATTGAGCATGGTGCCCGGTTTGGCATAACGGCGCTTGTACTCATCGAGTGACTCGCGATTGTCAAACACCAACCCCTGGGTATCGAGGATATAAATTCGATCGCGCGCCGCTTGCGGATCGAGCCCTTCACGGATCATGCCGGCACAGATCTGGTCGGCGACGCCAACCCCGCCAGCGCCAGCCCCGTAGACCAGATAACGCTGCTCGGACAGGGTTTCCCCCTTGGCCTTGACCGCGCCGATGATACCGGCCAACACCACGGCGCCGGTGCCCTGAATATCATCGTTAAACGAGGGCAGCGACTTTTGGTAATGCTCCAGGTTGTTGAACGCATTGGACTTACTGAAATCTTCCCACTGCAGCACGGCATTGGGGAAATGGCGCTTCACCCCTTGTACGAACTTGTCGATGAACTCCTCATACTCCTTGCCACGCATCCGCTTGTGCGGCTGACCGAGGTACATGGGATCATCGAGCAGTTTCTGGTTATCGGTGCCCACATCGAGCGCAATCGGCAGGCAGCAAGCGGGGTGAATACCGGCCGCCAGGGTATAGAGCGCCAGTTTACCGATGGGGATCCCCATCCCGCCCACCCCCTGATCGCCAATACCCAGAATCCCCTGGCTGTCGGTGACCACGATGATGCGAATGGATTTGGCGTCGAAGTGACGGGCCTGGCTGGCCATGTCATCGACGTTTTGCGGCGTAATATAGAGTCCGCGCGGTTTTTGGAAGCGGTGGCTGAACTCCTGGCACGCCTTGCCCACGGTCGGGGTGTAGATATAAGGCGTCATCTCTTCGACGTGACGCGACAGCAGGGCATAGAAGAGGGTTTCATTTCTGTCCTGCAGCGCGCGCAGGTTCTGGTATTTCTCGATATCACTGCCGGCACTCTTGAAGCCTTCATAAACCCGCTCTAACTGGGCTTCAAACGTTTGTACTTGGGGCGGCAGCAACCCCTCCAGATCGAAATCGGCGCGTTCCTGCTCGGTAAAGGCGGTACCTTTGTTCAGAAAACGGTTGTTGAGAAGATCCGTCCCCGTCAGGGAAACCGGGCGAAACGCACTCCCTTCTGCATCTTTCCAGAGCAGATATTGTCCAGTTGCCATAGTCATTCTCTTGTTGCGGTGAAACAGGGGCAATCATGCCCGAAGAGCAAGAGTGATAATGAAATCAACTATATGACGTTTACTATCCGCATTTTGTGAGCCGCCACATAAACTGCCGTGCAAGTCCAGCTATCGGCGCCAGCTATCCCAGTGCCGTGTCTGGTCAGATTTTTAAAGCATCGATCACCATCCGCAGCGCCGGTGAAACATTGCGGTGAGGGTAGTACAGATGCTGCCCATCCAGACGATGGCTAAAACTCTGCAAGACCGGGATGAGGGCGCCATGTTCGATATCGGCAGCGACCATATCCTTGGGCACATAGGCCAATCCGAGCCCCATTCTGGCCGCGGCGGCCTCCATATAGCTATCTGAGAAAACCCACTGCCCCTGCGGCCGGTGCTTGATAAGTTTGCCCTCCTGCCACAGCTCCCACTGATAGAGGCTGCCATCGGCAAACTGGTAGGCGATACACGGATGCCCTGCCAGATCAGCCGGCGTCTGCACAAAACCGTACTGCAGAAAATGATCCGGTGTTGCCACCATCACCATCTCCAGATCAGGTGAAATGCGCACGGCGACCATGCCCTCATCCACTTCATCGCCCGGCCGCACGCCGGCATCAAAGCGCTCATCGATGATGTTTACAAAACGGTTTTCGCTGATGAGCTCCAGCCGGATGTCCGGATAACGCTGTCTGAAGATGGCCAGCTTGGGCAGCAATACCGTATCGATAGCGTGCTGACTGGCGTTGATGCGCACCGTTCCCGACGGGGTATCGCGATAGTGAGCAAGGGTGGCAAGCCCCGCATCGAGGGATTGAAAGCTGCTCTGCACCGTGCGGTATAGCTGCTCACCGGCCTGAGTCAGACAGAGGCTGCGGGTCGTGCGCATCAGCAATTGCACCCCGAGCCGGGCTTCCAGCTCGCGCACAGTGCGACTAACCCCGGACTGGGCCAGCCCCAATCTGGCTGCAGCTTTGGTAAAGCTTCCCTCTCGCGCCACCAGCATAAACACGTGGAGATCGTTGTAGTTCTCGCGGCCCGTCATCGTGTCACCTCATGGTTTTTCCTGCCCAGCTCAGTCGGTACAGAGAGGGTCATTCATAACAAATACGCATGAATTTTAGCAAAAAACCGCCTCTAATCATCAACCATAGTTCTAACTAAAATGCGCTTCGTGGGTCACAAAACCAGCAACCCCACCATCAGGACTACGCATCAAACATCCGATTTCAAGGAGCTTTGCCATGAATGTTCTACCCAAGAAGCTGACAGCTATCGCGTCTGCCCTGCTGCTGGGCGCAGCATTAACCGGAGTCTCCACAATGAGCCATGCACAACCTTCCGATCCCACCGCACCGATCTCCATGGTGACCCAATGGGATAAGACCTTTGCCCAGAGCAACAAGGTTGATCATCGTAAAGTCAGCTTCAAGAACCGCTACGGCATCACGCTGGTCGCTGATCTCTATCTGCCGAAAAACCGGGGAGACGCCAAACTGGCAGCCATTGCGCTAGGCGGTCCGTTTGGCGCGGTGAAAGAGCAGTCGAGTGGCCTTTACGCCCAGACCCTGGCCGAACGCGGCTTTGCCACGCTGGCCTTTGACCCCTCCTACACCGGTGAGAGTGGCGGCCAACCGCGCAATGTAGCCTCGCCTGATATCAATACCGAAGATTTCAGCGCTGCGGTTGATTTCCTCGGTCTGCAAAAAGAAGTTGATCGCAATCGCATCGGCATCATCGGCATCTGTGGCTGGGGCGGAATGGCCCTCAATGCCACCGCCGTGGATAAGCGGGTGAAAGCCGTGGTCGCCAGCACCATGTATGACATATCACGGGTATCCGCTAAGGGGTACTTCGATAAGATGACCGCAGCGGAGCGCAATCAGCGCCTTGAGCAATTGAGCCAGCAGCGTTGGCAGGATGCCGAACACGGCACCCCGGCCTACCAACCGCCCTACAACACGCTCAAGGGGGGTGAGGCGCAGTTTCTGGTGGACTACCACGACTACTACATGACCAAGCGCGGCTACCACGCTCGGGCGGTCAATTCCGGCAACTCGTGGACCCAGACCACCCCACTCTCGTTTATGAACATGCCGCTCTTGAGTTATATCAAGGAGATCTCGCCGCGTCCGCTGCTGCTGGTGCACGGTGAAAAGGCTCACTCACGTTACTTTAGCGAAACGGCCTACGCGGCAGCCAACGAGCCCAAGGAGCTGGTTATCGTCAAGGGAGCCAATCACGTCGATCTCTACGACCAGATGGACAAGATCCCGTTTGACAAGATTGAGCAGTTCTTCAAGACCAACCTGAAGTAACGGCCAGCAACGCGGCGATCTGTTCGCCGCGTTGTTCTAAGCGGTGGCGCCGGCGCGTCCCGACTGACAAGAAACGGATAGGGAGAAAGGTGATGACCAATCCTGTACTCGCCGCTGCGACCGCCCTGCTTCTGATGATTAGTGCAGCCACCACCGCCAGTCAGCACCAAGGAGAAACCATGAACATCAAGATGACGGTAGCCGGCCAGATCATCACGGCCGCGCTGGAAGAGAGCCAAAGCGCCCGGGACTTTTTTGCCATGCTCCCCCTGACGCTACCGCTTGAGGACTACGCCGGAACCGAGAAGATTGCCTATCTGCCGCAGCGATTAACCACTCAGGGCGCCCCCAAGGGCATGGATCCGCAGGTAGGCGATATCACCTATTACGCCCCATGGGGCAATCTGGCGATCTTCTACCGGGACTTTGGCTATTCAGCCGGGCTTATCAAATTAGGACGCATTGAATCGGGTCTTGCCCACCTCACGGCCGTCCCGGCGACCAGCATCACTATCGAAGCGCTCGAATAACTGCCTCACGATACCTTCAGGTCACGTTATGAATACCACTCATTTTTCCTCTGCGCCGGCGCCAATCCGCGAACGCTGGTCTGCGGTTGTCGCCATGCCCCTGTGCGTGGCTCTGCTGATTGCCGCCGAATTTATGCCTGTCAGCCTGCTGACACCGATCGCCACAGACCTTGGGGCCAGCAACGGCATGGCCGGTCTTGCCATCTCGATTTCAGGTCTGTTTGCCGTGCCGACCAGCTTGCTGATCGCCACCCTGTGCCACCGACTGGATCGCCGCCATGTGCTGATGGGGCTGGCAACGGTGATGCTGGCTTCACTGATCGTGATTGCAGTCAGTCCCAACTTTGCCGTGCTGATGGTGGCGCGCGCCCTGCTTGGAATCGTCGTTGGCGGGTTCTGGGCACTGGCAACGGCCACCATCATGCGGCTGGTATCCAGCCACCGTGTCCCCAAGGCCCTTGGCATCATGTATACCGGCAATGCCGTGGCCACCGCCTTTGCGGCCCCGCTTGGAAGCTACCTGGGTGGCGTGATCGGCTGGCGGGGGGTGTTCTGGTTATTGGTGCCGCTGGTGATCGTCAACCTGCTGTGGATGGCGCTCACTCTGCCTTCGATGCGCTCGCAAGCGCGACCACCCAGTGCGTTTCGCCTGCTGCGGCGCCCCAATGTGGCCTTTGCCATCATGGGAGTGATGCTGACCTTTGCCGGTGCCTTCAGTGCGTTTACCTATTTTCGCCCCTTTCTCGAGACGCGCACCCAGGTCAACCTGCCGCAACTCTCGGCACTGCTGCTGGCACTCGGACTGGCCGGTTTTGCCGGCACCACGGCCGTGAGCATGCTGCTGCGCCACCATCTTTACCGGATGCTGCGCGGGTTGCCGCTGGTGCTTGGCATCATCACGCTGGCCCTGTTGGCGGTGGAACATCACGTCTGGAGTGTGGCCCTGATGCTGATCCTCTGGGGCACACTGAACTCGGCCATCCCGGTGGCCTGGTCGGCCTGGATAACCCAAGGCATCGCCGATTCGCCGGAAAGCGGCGGCGGCTTGATGGTAGCGGCGATTCAGCTAGCCATCACGCTCGGGGCTGCCGTAGGAGGATGGCTGCTGGATTCTCTCTCGATCAGTGCCACCTTTATAGGCAGTGCCCTGTTACTGGCCGCCGCCTCTCTGGTGGTCGGCAATGGCAACCGGCTCAGACCCGCCGTGTTGAGCCAATAGGCCAGAGCGCATTCGAACTCATTAGTCATCACACACAGTGCAACCGGACCTGCACCCAGCGCCCCGTTAGAGGGCGGCAGACCACCTCAGAACAACAACCGGCTTTCAATGCCGATTTACAGGAGACAGTCATGATTAAGTCCGTCAAAGCCTATGCGGCGACTTCGGCCACTGCACCGCTGGCGCTACATCCCATCACACGCCGACCACTGCGCCCCGACGATGTGGAGATCGACATCCTCTATTGCGGCGTCTGTCACTCCGACCTGCACACCGCCCGTAATGACTGGGGCTGGACCAGCTATCCCATCGTACCGGGCCATGAAATCATCGGCCGGGTGATGGCCGTCGGCAGTCAGGTCAGCAAATTCAAGGTAGGCGACCGGGTCGGTGTGGGTTGCATGGTGGACTCCTGCGGCCATTGTGATGCCTGCAGCGAAGGCCATGAGCAGCACTGCGGCGGCGGCGCGACATACACCTATGGCGCGCCCGATCGCATCGACGGCACTCTGACTCAGGGCGGTTACTCCGAGAAGGTGGTGGTCAAAGAGTCGTTTGTCGTGCGTATCCCCGACAACCTCGCGTTGCAAGCGGCTGCGCCACTGCTGTGCGCCGGCATCACCACCTGGTCGCCGCTAAAAAATGCCGAGATCGGTCCCGGCAGCCGTGTCGCCGTGGTGGGGCTCGGTGGTCTGGGGCACATGGCTATCAAGCTGGCCAAGGCGCTGGGGGCGGAGGTCACCCTGTTTACCCGATCTCCCGGCAAGGAGGAGGATGCCTATCGTCTCGGCGCCGACCGGGTGGTGATCTCCACCAATGCAGCGCAGATGGCTCAGGTGGCCGGTCATTTTCACCTGATTGTCGACACCGTACCCTACGTGCACGATATCAACGCCTATATCCCGACCCTGCGTTTCAAGGGATCGCTGGTGCTGGTGGGCTATCTTGGCCCGCTTGAGCCGGCACTCAACACCATGCCGATGGTCATTGGTGGCAAGGCGGTGGCGGCATCCATGATCGGTGGCATCGCGGCCACCCAGGAGATGCTCGATTTTTGCGGTCAGCACAACATCGTGTCGGATGTCGAAGTTATCGCCATGCAGGATATCAACGACGCCTATGAGCGCATGCTCAAAAGCGATGTGAAGTACCGCTTTGTCATCGACATGGCCACCCTCAAGGCGCAAGCCTGACCCAGCTGGCCGGCCCACCGTGGCTGTGGCCGGCCTCTTTCCCCGTTAAGTCCATGAACAGCAAGACACTTATGGGCGACAGGCGTACTCCTCCAGTGCATGCAGCGGCACGTGCAGCGCCGCATCGCTTGCAAAGGCATCCAGCAGATGATCGATGGTGGCACGCACGCGCGGCGCAATCAGAGCACGGTGCGGGTATTGCAGCACCATCTCGTAGTTGCCCGGATAGTGGATACCAGGTAACAGCGCCTGAAGCCGCCCATCACGCAGGTAGGGCCAGGCGGTATGCAGTCCCACCTGAGCAACCCCCATGCCGAGCACTGCGGCTTGCACCAATGCCTCGGGCGCCGACAGGGTCAGCACAGCGCCGTCCAGCTCCAGTGCTATCTGATTGCCCTGCCCATCGCGAAACTGCCAGGGCGAGGCCTTTCCCCCCAGAAAACGGCGCACAATCAGACGGTGTGAGCGCAGCGCCTCGGGCGTGGTCGGCACGCCGGCGCGAGCCAGATAAGCGGGAGAGGCCACCAGCGCCATCGGCAGGCGACAGATGGGGCGCGACACCAGGGCCGAATCGACGATCTGGCCACCCCTGAGGGCCAGATCATAGCCATCGCGCACCAGATCGATCACCCGGTCGTCAAAATCGACCTCGACCGTCAGCGCCGGATAACGTTGTTGAAGTGCAGGCAACACCGGCAGCAGATGCTCGCGCCCGAATCCGGCGCTGCAAGAGATACGCACGTGGCCGCCGATCTCGACCCGCTGCTCGGCCAGCACATCGACGGCCGCATCGAGCGCCTCCAGCGCGATCCGGGCCTGACGTAAAAACACCGCCCCCTCATCGGTCAGGCTCAGGGTGCGGGTGGTACGGTTCATCAGGCGCACGCCCAGCGCCTGCTCAAGGCTGGCCACGTTCTTGCTCACTGCCGCCGAACTGATGCCAAGCGCACGGCCCGCCGCCGCAAAACTGCCGACGTCCACCGCCTGTACAAACGACAAAATGGCGCGAACCCGTTGTGATATCTCCATCTCCCGCTCCCTTGATGATCAACAACCTTAGGTTACCAATCCATCAACCATAAGGCACCTTATGGTTATTAATGTGGTGGGCAATAATACAGCAACACAAACCCGCCCATCTATTTATCAACAGGTGTTATCAGATGAATAAATTGTCACAGAAGATTGATCTAGTCACTGGAGGCGGCACAGGTATCGGCCGCGCCATAGCTCTTGAATTGGCAAAAAATGGTGCCGAGGTGGTAATTGTTGGACGCAGTGAAAAAACATTACAAGAGAGTGCATCAAGACATTCAAGTATTCACTATATCATCGCAGACATAATGAAGTCCGAAGATATTGCATCCACACTGAGCGAAATAAATCAACGCTTTGGCCAGCTAGATATTTTGGTAAATAATGCCGGCATTGCACCATTGACGCCTATTGAGCATGTCAACCTTGTCGATTATGACAATACTTTTAATTTAAATGTCAGAGCACTCATTGATATTAGCGCTCAATCCATCCCTTTTTTACGCGAATCAAAAGGTAATATTGTCAATATCACCAGTGGTCTGGTCAACAATCCGATGCCAATGAACTCCATCTACACGGCCAGCAAGGCAGCCGTGTTGAGCCTGACCCGCACATGGGCAAAGGAGCTAGCCTCGCACCGTATTCGTGTCAACAGTGTCGCTTCCGGTGCAGTGAAAACACCATTATATGACAAGTTGGGTTTAAGCGCAGAAGATGCAACCAATTATGAACATGCAGTCACCCAAGTTGTTCCACTTGGACGATTTGGTGAAGCCGAAGAAATCGCTGCGGTTGTCGCATTTATTGCATCAAACGATGCCAGTTATGTCACCGGGGCCCATTACGCTGTAGATGGCGGTTTCGGAATTTAATTTAAGCCAGTAGCAGTACCAACATTCAATATTCATTCTGACAGAGATACATAAATGAACACATTTTCACCCATCGCACTGGGCACTTGGTCTTGGGGAGCCGGCTTTGCCGGTGGCGATCAGGTTTTTGGCAATCACCTTACCGACGATCAGATGCAGGCCGTATTTGAGGCTGCTTTGCAGGCAGGTCTGACCCTGTGGGACACCGCCGCCGTCTATGGGATGGGCACCTCTGAAACCGCCCTCGGCAAGCTGGTCAAACAGCACGCCCGTAATGAGCTCGTGTTATCCACCAAATTTACGCCGCAAATCGCTGACGAGCGCGCTGACGCGCCCGTGGCGGCCATGCTCGAGAGCAGCCTGCAGCGCCTTAGCGGTGATTACATCGATCTCTACTGGATTCACAATCCGCACGATGTGGAGAAGTGGACTCCGGGCCTGATCCCTTTGCTTAAGAGCGGGAAAATTAAGCGGGTCGGCGTCTCCAATCACAATCTGGCGCAAATCAAACGCGCCAACGAGATTCTGGGCACGGCAGGCTTTGCCATCAGTGCCGTGCAAAACCACTACAGCCTGCTGTATCGCTCTTCGGAAGAGGCCGGCATTCTCGACTATTGCAAACAAAACGACATCACCTTCTTTGCCTATATGGTGCTTGAGCAAGGGGCATTGACTGGCCGTTACAACAGCCAAAATCCGCTACCGGAAGGCAGTGGCCGCGCCGCCAGTTACAACAAGGTGCTGGCGCAACTCGACACCCTGACCACTGCCATGACCGAGATAGGCAGCCGTTATCACGCCACTGCCGCGCACATTGCCATCGCCTGGGCGATTGCCAAAGGCACCCTGCCGATTATTGGCGCCACCAAGGTGCACCATGTCACCGATGCGGCGCAGGCTGCCTCCATCCGGCTGACCGATGCCGAGATGGCGCAACTGGAAACGCTGGCTCGCGCAACCGGGGTTGATACCCGCGGCGCCTGGGAACAACCCATGGCCTGATTGGCCAGACCCGAACTTTACTGAACGCAGGAGTACCAACCATGGCCAACGCCTATTTCATCGTCGATGTCGTGATTCACAACCCTGAAGGGATGAAGCCTTATCAGGAGAAAGTGGCCCAAACCTATCCCCCCTATGGCGGCAAGCTGCTGGTGCTGGGCGGCAAGAGTGAGGTGCTGGAGGGAACCGGACCGCGCGGCCTGACCGTGATTCTGGAGTTCCCCAGCGCCGAGCAGGCTCACGCCTGGCATGACAGTGCCGAGTATCAGGCCATTATCGGCTACCGCCATGCAGCAGCCGAAAGCCACGCCTATCTGGTCGAAGGCATCGCACCGGGCGCACACGCTTAACCCAACACGCTTCTACATTGACCTCATTTGAAGGACCCGTTATGAAAACCCTGGTGATCGTCTCTCACCCCTACCCCGAACAATCCACCGCCATCATGGCCTTGCAACAGGCCGCAAAGCAGCAAGGCAGTGTGACGGTGCGCAACCTCGAGCAGCTCTACGGTAGCGATCTCTCCCGCTTTGACGTTGCAGCCGAGCAGCAGGCCGCCGAGCAGGCCGATCGCATCGTGTTTCTGTTCCCGATCCACTGGTTCAACCTCACTCCCATGCTCAAGGCCTACCTCAATGCCGTGTGGGCTTACGGCTGGGCATTTGGCAGCGGCTTCGCGCTCAAGGGTAAAGAGATGCAGGTCGTGGTCACCGCCGGCGCCAGCGAATTTACCTACTCAAACGCCGGGCTCATCAAGAGCAGCATGGATGAGGTGCTGACCCCGATGAAAGCCAGCGCCTACTATGTCGGCATGAGCTACAACCAACCACTGGCCTTCTATGAGGCGATGGGGCGCAGTGAATCTGACCTTGGGCACTTTCAGGCTGCGTTTACTGAGCGCCTAAACGCGCCGCTTGGTAGCGTATTGCTGCCGTAAGTTGCGCTAGCACAACCCTTTTTCCTCTTTTGATTTTCCCGGGCAGCGCTGTCCGGGTTCTTTTTATGATGCAGCAGGATAAGACCACCTTTACCCATCCATCATCTCGCGTTCGCCCGACACTAAGCCGCTGGCAGATAGTGCTGTTTGCACTGGCGGCCGGCATGGCAGTTGGTAACCTCTATTGGGCCCAGCCTCTGCTCGCAAAGATATCGACTGCAATGGCTATCTCCCCGGCCCGCGCAGGCGCGCTGGTCACAGCGACTCAGTGCGGTTATGCCTTGGGTATCTTGCTGCTGGTTCCCTTGGGTGACAGCCTGCCTCGCCAGCGATTGATCCCGGCCATCTTGCTCTGTTCGGCGCTTTGCCTGCTCGCCTGCGCCCTCGCACCCGATATCATCACCCTGACACTGGCGATGGGGGCACTCGGTCTTAGCACCGTGGCGGGTCAACTGCTCACTCCGCTGGCGGGTGAACTCGCCGCCCCCGAGCAGCGCGGCCGGGTGATCGGCACCCTAGTTTCCGGCATGCTTTCGGGGATCTTGCTGTCACGAGCGGTGAGTGGCCTGCTGGCGGATATCCTCGGCTGGCACGCTATCTATTTTGTCGCGGCCGCGCTCACCGCCCTGCTTGCCATACTGCAGGCACAGAGGCTGCCACCTGACGCACCGCGACCGGCGCTGCCTTACGGCGCACTGCTCTACTCGGTGTGGCAGGTGGTGCGGGATCATCGCGCGGCCCAGATCACCCTGATCCTCGGTGCCCTGTCGTTTGGAGTCTTTTCCCTGTTTTGGACCGGATTGACGTTCCTGCTCAGTGCGCCGCCCTACGGGCTCGCCACTGGGCAGATTGGACTGGTTGGCCTGATTGGGCTGGCAGGGGCCCTGATGGCAAGGCGGGCAGGACGGCTGCATGATAGCGGCCACTCGGTGCCTGCCACAGGTGCCGGCCTGCTGCTCAGTGCCGTGGCGCTACTATTGATAACGCAAACTCACCCGCCGCTCTGGGCATTGCTGCTGGCCGTATTGTTGCTCGATATCGGCATCCAGACCCTAAACGTACTGAACCAGACCCGCTTACTGACCCTTGATGCCGCACGACGTAATCGGCTCAATACCGCCTTTGTCACCTGCAATTTTCTAGGGGGAGCGGCTGGCTCGCTGCTGGCAGGCACTCTCTGGCACCTCGGCGGTTGGCACAGCCTGATGCTGGCCGGTTTGCTCATGCTTGCTCTTGCACTGCTGGTGTGGACACTGACTCGCCGTCACCTGGCGTTGATCCCGGGCACCGAGTCACCTTCTTAACTGAGCTGACAGCCGCACGGCGGCTGTCTTTCATCTGTTCAGGCTCTTACCCACCCCGCCCTGATGCGCCTCCGGCAAGGCGCCACAGCAACGTCTGTCTGGCGTGGGCGATTCGCGGCTGGCGCAATTTGCTGGGCAGCCAGATAAGGTAGTAGTGGATCTCGGTGTTACCGACCGGCGCGTCTATCACTGCCAGCTCGCCGCTGGCGATCGCGCTGTCGCACAGATAAGCCGGCAATACCGACCAGCCAAACCCCTGGCAGAGCAAGGTGCGCTGGGCACGCAAATCCTGGCCGACCGACGCCGGGATAAGTCCGGTCACCGGAATGCGGTTTTTCGCCAGCCACTGATCAATTAAGGAGAGCTGGACGTTGTAGGCCAACAGCGGCTCGGCCAGCAGTGCAGCAGACAGCTCGCCAGCCTCACGAATCCGCTTGGCCACCGCCGGCGAGGCCACCGCCAGCACCTGATCGCTAAACACCTTCTCGCTTTTCAACCGACTGTCGGTGACCGGATGGGCGGAGAAACCGAGATCGCAATGCTCTTCGAGCAACATCTGGGTCACCATGGGGCCGTCCCCGGTGTGCATCCGCACCCGCACTCCCTCCTGCAGCAAGGGCAGCAGCAAGGCCGCCAGCTTTTCCGCCATAAAATCGGAGTGACCAATCAAGTGCAGTGCACCGGCCATGTCGAGCGAGCGCGAGCGCGCCGAAGCCAGCGCCATTTCGGCGGCATCGAGTTTGTCCCCCAGATCGGCGGCCAGCTCATCAGCCGCCACCGTGGGCTGCACCCCGTTGCTCTGACGCTCAAACAGCGGCCTGCCGATGGCGACCTCAAGCCCAGCGATATGCTGGGAGACCGCCGGCTGGGTCAGGTTGAGCACCCGCGCCGCGCCAGAGATGGAGCGCTGGCGGTAAACCTCGACAAAAGTGCGCAGACGCAGCAGTGACATATCGCCTCATAAATTAATTTATACCCCTGCCAAAATACCCTTGTTGGCGCCACACCGCGAGCCTCTTTTATGATGCCCCCCATCGACAAGGCGGCCAGTAAGGGCCGCAACCGGTCCACCCCATCACTACGGAGCCAACATCATGCAGGCATCAACGAACCACGAGCTGTTGACCATTCTCAATGCCATGAAGCGCGCCCATCTGGCCGCCGGCCCGGCCAGTGCCGAGCTGCGCCGTGATCGCCTGGCTCGCAGCATTGCGCTGATCCGCGACAACCATCAGGCCCTGAGTGCCGCCATGCAGGCCGATTTTGGCCATCGCAGCCACTATCAGGCGCTGGTGGCTGACATCGCTACCTCTATCAAGATGCTGCAAGATGCCTCTGACCACCTGATGAGCTGGATGCAACCCGAGCCGGTCGCCCAACCGGCGCCCGGTATGCAGGCCTGGATTGAGCAACAGCCGATTGGCGTGGTGGGCGTGATCAGCCCCTGGAACTTCCCGATTAATCTGGCGTTTGGCCCGCTGGCAGGGGTGTTTGCCGCCGGCAACACCGCGATGCTCAAGCCTTCCGAGCTGACACCACGCACGTCAGCCCTGCTGGCCGAGCTGGTCGGTCGCTACTTTGCTCCCGACGAGTTGATGGTAGTGCTGGGTGATGCCGACGTCGGCCAAGCCTTTAGCGCCCTGCCCTTTGATCATCTGGTCTTTACCGGCAGCACCACGGTCGGTCGCCATGTGATGCGCGCCGCCGCCGAAAACCTGGTACCGGTGACGCTAGAGCTGGGTGGCAAGTCACCGGTGATGGTGGACCAGGATGCCGACATAACGGTGGTGGCCGAACGTACCCTGACCATCAAAACCTTCAATGCCGGCCAGATCTGTCTCTCCCCGGATTACATGCTGCTGCCCGAAGAGAAGGTAGAGGCGTTGGTACAAGCCGCTCACACCTTTATGCAGCGCAGTTTTGCCACGATTCAGGACAACCCGGATTACACCGCCATTATCAGCGACCGCCACTTCGCCCGTCTGGTGGGATTGCTGGACGATGCCCGTGCCAAGGGTGCCCGTATCATCAGCCTAGCCCCGCAGCATGAGCCGGATTTTGATGCCCACAGCCGCAAAATGGCCCCGCATCTGGTGCTCGGCGTGACCGACGAGATGGCCATCATGCAAGAGGAGATCTTCGGACCTCTGCTGCCGATCAAGACCTATCAGGAGCCGGCGCAGGCCGTGGCTTACATTAATGCCCATCCGCGCCCGCTGGCCGCCTACTATTTTGGCAACGACCTCGATCGCCAGCACGCCTTTATGCGTAGCACCACCTCGGGCGCGCTGGTCATTAACGACGTGATGAGCCACGCCTCGATTGACTCACTCCCCTTTGGCGGGATTGGCGCTTCGGGCATCGGGGCCTATCACGGAGTACACGGTTTTCGCCGCTTTACCCACGCCAAACCGGTGGTGGTGCAAAGCGCTGATGGCGCCTCGGGCCTGCGTCTGCGTGCCCCCTATCAGGACAAGCTGGCGGCCATTGAAGCCTTTTTGAACGCATAACATCACCTATAACTGACTGCGCCGCCACAGACGGCCCAAGGAGTGCAACATGAGAGTATTAATGGTTCTGACTTCCCACAGCGATCTTGGTAACACGGGCCTTAAAACCGGCTTCTGGCTCGAAGAGTTTGCCGCCCCTTACTATGTATTCAAGGATGCTGGCGCCGAGATCGTGCTGGCCTCACCGGCCGGCGGTCAGCCGCCGCTCGACCCCAAAAGTGATCTGCCGGAGTTTCAGACCGAGCTGACCCATCGCTTCAAGGCTGACAGTGCCGCCCAGCATGAGCTCGCCAACACCGTCACCCTGGCCAGCATCAACCCGGACGACTTTGACACCGTCTTCTACCCGGGTGGTCACGGCCCGCTGTGGGATCTCGCCGAGTCGGCTGACTCCATCGCGCTGATTGAACACTTTGATCGCAGCGGCAAGCCGCTTGGACTGGTCTGCCATGCACCGGGCGTGCTGCGCCATGTCAAAAACACCGCTGGCGAGCCGATCGTCAAGGGGCGTCAGGTGACCGGTTTTACCAATGGCGAAGAGGCCGCCGTGGCACTCACTGACGTGGTCCCCTTCCTCATCGAAGATACCTTTATCGCCCAGGGTGGGCACTATCAGAAGGGTCCGGATTGGGCACCGTTTGTGGTCGAAGATGGCATGCTGATCACCGGCCAAAACCCGGCCAGCTCCGAAGGTGTGGCCAAGGCCCTGCTGGCCAAGCTGGCCTGATAAACGGGTTCTAAACGCCCCTGACAGCGGACCTTCGGGTCCGCTGTGTGTATTTGAGGGTTATCCCTGCAGCACTCTTGCCACCCGGTGTGGCACGCTTGCTGCCGATACGGGGGCGAGCCGTTTACGATGAATCAGATCAGGGTGCAAGCGGTGGGATAATCGATGATCAACACATCGAGATAGCCGCCGGCCAGCGCGCCACGAATGGCGTTACTCTTATCAAGCCCTCCGGCTAACCCAATCACGTGCTCGCAGGCGCGCACCTGCTGCAGCTCCATGCCAATCACCGGATCATCCTCCCGGCTCAGCACCGGCTCGCCGGCCGCGTTGTAGTAGTGCAGGCAGATATCCCCCACGGCGCCATTGGCCGCCAGCACCTGCAGCATCGACTCGTCATAGTAGTTGCCTGAGTTTTTCAGCAGCTGCGAGGGCTCAAGTTGGCCGACACCGACAATCGCCACATTCACCTCGGCAAATTTCCCAACCACTTCAGCGACTTCTGGACTATTGACCAGCCGCGAGCGCTCCTCGACCGAACGCTCAATGCTCTGCGAGGGGAGTAGCCAGGCGCGGCAATCGAGCAGGGCGGCAAGGTTCTGGGTCAACAGGGTTGCCTGCACATTACCATTCGGGCCGACACCACCGAGCAGCTGGATCACGCCACTGGCCTTGATGCTATGAGGATGCATGGCATCGACCATGCAGCGGATGGTGGTACTCCAGGAGGAGATACCCACCAGATCGCTGGCCCGGATCCGGGTCTCGAGATAATGGGCAGCCGCGCTGCCGATGGCCTGTTTGATTTGGGCCGGGCTGTCCTCTTCCCCCACATCGACCACGATGGCCTGACGCAGGCCATATTTTTGCTCCAGCGTCTGCTCGAGCGAGAGAAAGATATTGGGCGGCTGCACCACGGTGATCTTCACCAGCCCCTCTTTCTGGCAGCGGGTGATGGAGCGAGAGACGAACGACTGGGAAATCTGCAGCAAGGTGGCAATCTCTGACTGTTTTTTCCCTTCGATGTAATAGAGTGTGGCAATCTTGACCAACAGCCTCAGCTCATCCTGTTTAGACATCCCATCCCCCGACCAGATTGATGCCCTGTATTTTTATTCCAGCTTGAATTTTTAACAAGGCACTTATCATTTAACTCCGTTTAAGTTGATCTGGCTCGCTATCTTCCATTTATTAACTAAACCTCGGCGAGCGCCTGCATCACCTTGGCAGAGCCCCTGCGAGCGCCTCGCAGCCAATCATTGATACGCCGCTTTAACTTTCCGCTCGCTACCCCAGACTGGGAGACTCGGCGCAAGCAAGACGAGCCAAACACTCTTAAAAAAAATAAAATACAATATATTACAGCAACTTAAATAGTATTCCCTTGCCTACCCCCCACTTCAGTACACCTTATCTCCGGCTTAAAAACGCGCAGATTGTGATCACTTTCTCCTTTTTACAATTTCTTCATATCTGGTCATAGACAGCACAAAAACACAGGCATATCGTTGCTTACGAATAACAAGTCACCATTGAATATATATTCAAGACGGAGAGCAAGATGAAAAAGACCCTACTGAAAACCGCTCTGGTGGCCTCGTTGATTGCTGTATCGAGCCCAATGTACGCCGCCGATAATGGCCTGATCGCCATCATCACTCCCTCCCACGACAACCCCTTCTTCAAGGCTGAAGCTGACGGCGCCGCCGCCAAAGCCAAGGAGTTGGGCTACACCACGTTGGTGGCCTCTCACGACGATGACGTGAACAAGCAAAACCAGCTGATAGAGACCGCCATCGCCCGTAAAGCCAAGGCCATCATCCTCGACAACGCCGGTGCCGATGCCACGGTCGGTCCGCTCGAGAAGGCCAAAGCCGCCGGCGTGCCCTCCTTCCTGATTGATCGCGAGATCAACAAGAGCGGCATTGCAGTGGCCCAAATTGTCTCCAACAACTATCAAGGCGCCCAGCTTGGCGCCGAGAAGTTTGTCAAGCTGCTCGGCGGTAAGGGCAAGTATGTGGAGCTGCTTGGTCGTCAGTCCGACACCAATGCCCATGTGCGCTCTCAGGGTTATCACGATGTCATCAATGATTATCCCGACATGAAGATGGTGGCCCAGCAGACCGCCAACTGGAGCCAGACCGAAGCCTTTACCCGCATGGAATCCATGCTGCAGAGCAACCCCGACATCGTCGGCGTGATCTCCGGCAACGACACCATGGCACTCGGCGCTGAGGCCGCCCTCAAGGCAGCCGGCAAACACAACATCATCGTGGTCGGCTTTGACGGCAGCGACTATGTGCGCGACTCAATCCTGAAGAAGAGCAACATCAAGGCCACCGTGCTGCAACCGGGTTGGGAACAAGCCCAGATGGCCGTGGTGCAGGCTGATCACTTCCTGAAAACGGGCAAGCCCATGACGCAGGAGAAGCAGCTGATGGATTGCGTGCTGATCGATGAGACCAACGCGCCCAAGCTCAACACCTTCAAGCTCGGCAAATAAGCGGAGGCACTTATGCGGTTAACACAATGGGGTGCGGCGCTGCTGTGCAGCACCCTGTTGCTGACGGCCTGCACTGTGGTCGAACTGGACGCCGACGGCAAACCGATCATCCCTGCGGATCCGGCAGCCAAGGCCAGTTTCGATAACCTGACACCGGAGCAGATAGCGCAGCAAACCTGGGATATCAAGGTGGTGCAGCGTGCCCGCGATACTGAACTCGATGAGGCGGCGCTGGCTAAGGCGCAGGCCAGCCATGGCAGCAGCAGTCAGAACCTGTTTGTCCGCATCAAGAGCAAGGTCGAGCAGATTGACGCGAGTAACGAACGCGAGCGCAAGTTGGTCGTGACCGTTAACGGTGCGCCACTGGCGGTGCATATCGGCCCGGTGATCCGCAGCAACACACTGCGTGATGCCGCCGGTTTCACCTTCCAGGATTTCACCAACCAGGTGCAGTTTGCCCAGCTCGCCCGGGCTTATAACCGGGAAGCGGTCAAGCATCTGCCCACGGTCGATGAGAGCTGGATTGGCCAGCCGGTCACCATCGAGATGGCCGTCACGCTCAACGGCGCCACCATCGACAACGCCACGGCAATCGCCCTGACACGGGAGGCACAATAATGACGGCAGCCATTTCCAATGACATCGTCATGTGCACCCGTGGCATCTCGATGCTGTTTCCGGGCACCGTGGCGCTCGACAACGTGGATTACAACGTCTGGCGCGGCAAGGTCAATGTCATCATCGGCGAGAACGGGGCCGGCAAATCGACCCTGATGAAGATCCTCGCCGGTGTGCAGCAACCGAGCCTTGGCCAGATGTTTCTTGGCAACCAGCCGGTCAGTTTTGCCAACACCCGCGAGGCGCTGGCACACGGTATCGGCATGGTGCACCAGGAGCTCAACCTGTTTGAAAACCTGAACGTGGCCGAGAACATCTTCCTTGGCCGCGAGCTGCAACGCGGGGTCACTCCCATCAATAAGGGCGAGCAGGAGCGGCGCGCCGCCGAGCTGCTGGCCCGGCTCGATCAACCCATCTCGCCGCGCGAGCTGGTGGCCAACCTCAAGGTCGGTCAGCAGCAGCTGGTCGAGATTGCCAAGGCGCTGGCTGATAATGCCGACATCCTGATCCTCGATGAACCCACCTCGGCGCTCAGCAAAACCGAGGTAGAGATCCTGTTTCGGGTGATCCGTGAGCTGACCCGCCAGGGCGTCTCCATCATCTATATCTCGCACCGCCTCGAAGAGCTGATGGCCATTGGCGATGTGATTACCATCCTGCGGGACGGCCGCTTTCAAGCCGAAGCGCAAGTCAGCGACATCGACGTGCCCTGGATTGTGCGCCAGATGCTGGGCAGCGACCCGGTCAGCACCTTTTTGCCCCCCGAGCGCCAGTTTGGCGGCGTGATGCTCGAGGCTGAGCACATCAGCTGCGTCAACAGCGCCGGCAGCAAGGTAGTGGACGATGTGAGCTTTCAGCTCAGGGTCGGTGAAATAGTCGGCATCTATGGCCTGATGGGCGCCGGGCGCACCGAGCTGTTTGAGTGCCTGCTTGGCACCGAGCAGAACTATCTGGGCAAGTTGTGGCTCGACAGCAAACCGGTGCCGCAGCGCCTGAGCACTGCCGAGCGCATCCGCATGGGCATGAGCCTGGTGCCGGAAGATCGCAAGCGCGCCGGTATCTTTCCCATCTCTTCGGTGGCCAGCAATCTCACCATCGCCAGCTTGTGGCGCCGTCTGCAGCGGGGAGTCTCCATCTCGAAACCGGACGAGCAGCAGGTGGTGCACGAGACCATCGGTAATCTCTCCATCAAGGTCTCCTCCCCCGATGTAGAGATCCAGGCCTTAAGCGGCGGCAACCAGCAAAAGGTGGTGATTGGGCGCTCATTGCTCACCAGCCCCAAGGTGCTGCTGCTCGATGAGCCGACCCGCGGCATCGACGTCGGCGCCAAGGCCGACGTGTTTCGCATGATGGTGCAGCTCTCCGAGCAGGGGATCGCCGTGCTGTTCTCCACCTCGGATCTCAAGGAGATCATGGCGGTGTCGGATCGCATTCTGGTGATGTCCGGTGGCAAACTCACCGCCGACATACCACGGGCAGACGCAAACGAACCGGCGCTGGTGACAGCCAGTGCCCAGGGGTTCTGACATGAGTATTCACGAGACTATGACCATGACCACGCGACCGGTACCTGCCGTCAGTTCACGCGAGCAGCTGGTGTTGCTGCTGCTCAAACTGCGCACCTTTATCGCCCTGTTTCTGATCGTCGGTTTCTTTACCGCCATGGTGCCTGACTTTCTGGCCCCCGGCAGTCTGGTGATCATGATAAAACACATCGCCATCAACGCCTTTCTGGCGCTTGGCATCACCTTTGTCATCATCACTGCCGGTATCGATCTGTCGATCGGCGCCACCCTCGGTCTGTGCGGCATGATTGCCGGCTGGCTCATCACCAAGGGGATCGTGCTGCCGATGTTTGGCATCGCCATCTTCCCGAGTGTCTGGGTCATTGTGCCGCTGGTGCTGGTGATCGGCGCGCTGATCGGCGCCATCAACGGCTGGATCATCACCCGCTATAACGTGGCCCCCTTCATCTGCACCCTTGGCACCATGTATGTGCTGCGCGGCGCCGCCATGCTCACCTCGGGCGGGGAGACCTTCCCCGGTCTGGCCGGTAATCCGCAACTGGGTAACACCGGCTTTGATGAAATTGGAGCCGGCACCCTGCTCGGCATCCCGTGGGCCATCTGGATCATGGTGCTGCTCGCCATCGCCATTGTCTATGTCGCCCGCAATCTGCCGTTTGGCCGCCATGTTTACGCCATCGGTGATAATGAGCGCGCCGCCGAGCTCTCCGGCGTCAAGGTCAAGCAGGTCAAAATCTGGGTCTATACCCTCTCGGGTCTGTGCGCCGCCATCGCCGGTATCGTGGTCTCGGCTCAGCTGCTGGCCAGCCACCCGGCCAACGGGACCGCTTTTGAAATGAACGCCATCGCTGCCGTGGTGCTGGGCGGCACCTCGCTCGCCGGCGGTCGTGGCACCATCCTCGGCACCCTGATCGGCGCCTTTGTCATCGGCTTTCTGGCCGACGGACTGGTGATGATGGGGGTGAGCGAGTTCTGGCAAATGGTCATCAAGGGGGTGGTCATCATCATCGCCGTCATCATCGACCAGATGCAGAACCGCATGCAGCAGAAGGTTGCCGTGGTGGCCCAGAAGGTCGCCATGGAGGGAGGCAAGCAGGGGTAGCGTGTTGTCGCCCCTTTTTTTAACCAGCGGGAATAAATATTCGTTATCGATTTTAAATTCAAAACTCAGAGGTAAGGTTATGAACCCGTTCTCTCTCTCGGTCGATGAGTTGGTACGCAAGGCCCGCGCCGTGCGCCGCCGCATCGTCCTGCTCAATGCCAATAGCCCGGCAGGCGGCCACACCGGCGCCGATCTCTCCCAGGTCGAGCTGCTGACGGCGCTCTATTTTCGCGTACTGAACTGCGCACCGGACCGCCTCAATGACGAGCAGCGCGACATCTACATCCAGTCTAAAGGGCACGCAGTGGGCAGTTACTACTGCGTACTGGCCGAAGCTGGCTACATTCCCGAAGCCTGGCTGGCCACTTACCAGCATGCCGACTCGCACCTACCGGGCCATCCGGTTCGCCACAAGACGCCAGGCATCGAGCTCAATACCGGGGCGCTCGGCCACGGTCTGCCGGTCGCCGTGGGGCTGGCCCTGGCGGCCAAACGCAGCGGCAGTGCGCGCCGGGTGTTTGTCATCACCGGTGATGGGGAGCTTGCCGAAGGCAGCAACTGGGAAGCGGCGCTAGTGGCTGCTCACTATGGGCTGGATAACCTCATCATCATCAACGACCAGAACGGTCTGCAACTGGCGGGGCCGACCCGCGAGATCATGAATACCGACCCGCTCGATGCCAAATGGCGTGCGTTCGGCATGGCGGTGTGCGACTGCAACGGCAACGACATGGCCGACGTGGTGCGCACCCTTGAGCAGTTAACGCCGCAAGGCAAACCCCAGGTAGTGATTGCTCACACTACCAAGGGCGCAGGGATCTCCTTTATTGCCGGCAAGGCCGAGTGGCACCACCGGGTGCCCAAGGGAGAAGAGGTAACACTGGCTCTGGAGGAACTTAGCGATGAGTAACAGCGAACATCTGGCCACCGTGATGGTCAACGCCTTTATCGATGCCGTCGAACGTGGCGTTGATCTGGTGCCGGTGGTGGCCGACTCCACCTCGACCGCCAAGATCTCCCCCTTCGTCAAAGCCTTCCCGGGGCGACTGGTCAATGTCGGGATCGCCGAGCAGGCTCTGGTCGGCACGGCCGCCGGGCTGGCGCTTGGCGGCAAGGTGGCGGCCACCTGTAACGCAGCGCCGTTTCTTATCTCGCGCGCCAACGAGCAGATCAAAATTGACGTCTGCTACAACAACACCAACGTCAAGCTGTTTGGTCTCAACTCGGGTGCCAGCTACGGCCCGCTCGCCAGCACCCACCACAGCATCGATGACATCTCGGTCTTGCGCGGCTTTGGCAACATCGAGATCTATGCCCCCTCCTGCCCGGTCGAGTGCCGCCAGATCATCGATTACGCCCTCGCGCACGTCGGCCCGGTCTATATCCGTCTCGATGGCAAGGCGCTGCCGGTGCTGCACGACGAGCACTACCACTTTGAACCCGGCCAGATTGATGTGCTGCGCCAGGGCCACGACGTGGCACTGGTGGCCATGGGCTCGACCGTCCATGAAATTGTCGAGGCTGCCACAGTTTTGGCGAGCCGGGGTTTGGCGGCTGCGGTGATCAGCGTACCGTCGATCCGTCCTTGCAATCGGGCGCAGTTGCTCAGTGCCCTGCAACATTGCAAGGGAGTGATCACGGTCGAAGAACACAACATCAATGGCGGGCTCGGCTCTCTGGTGGCCGAGGTGCTGGCGGAAGCTGGCGCGGCCATGCCCTTGCGTCGTCTGGGGATCGCCGATGGCGGTTATGCCCTGGCAGCCGATCGCAGCGCCTTGCGGGCCTACCACGGCATCGATGCCGCCGGCGTGGTACGCACTGCCCAAGCGCTCTGCCAGCCACAGTAAAGGACACGGCGCGCAGCACGGCTGTGCGCCCTCATATCGACCGGCTGCCCCGAGGCAGCGGCATTTTCTGGAAATTGATGGAGCAAGCTATGTCCCGTATCCCGCAACAGCTCACCATGGCCGTGATCATTGGCAACCGCGGCTTTTTCCCAAGTTATCTGGTCGGCGAAGCCCGCAAAGAGGCGGCTGCCCTGTTTGAACGTCTTGGTATTCGCAGCGTGATGCTCAGCGAACAGCAAACCCCGCTGGGCGGCGTGGAAACCCGTCAGGATGCCAAGGTGTGCGCCGACCTGCTGCGTCAGCACCGCGACGAGATCCACGGCATCGTGGTTCTGCTGCCCAACTTTGGCGATGAAAAAGCGGTGGCCGAAGCCATTCGTCTCTCTGGCCTCAAGGTGCCGGTCCTGATCCAGGCCGAAGAGGACAACCTCGACAAGATGGGGCTGGCCACACGCCGTGACAGCTTCTGCGGCAAGATCTCCCTTTGCAACAACCTGCGCCAGTACGGCATCCCCTTCACCCTCACCCGCCAGCATGTGTGCGCCCTGACCGGCGACGCATTTTGCAGTGACCTGCGCCGCTTCGAGCAGGTGTGTCGGGTTGTCACCGCCATGCGTGGCGTGCGCATTGGTGCCATCGGTGCCCGTCCGGCCAGCTTTAACACGGTGCGCTACAGCGAAAAACTGCTCGAGCAGATGGGGGTCACCGTCGAAACCCTGGATCTGTCCGAAGTGTTCAGCCGCATCCAGCGACTGGAAGATGGTGATCTGCGGGTCGATGAAAAGCGAGCCCTGCTAATGCGCAACGCCGACACCGCGGGCATTCCGGCTGACAAGCTGACCGCCATGGCCAAGCTGTTCGTGGTGCTGAGCGAATGGATCGTCGCCAACGACATCGACACCACCGCCATCCAGTGCTGGACCTCGCTGCAGGAGAACCTTGGCATCAACGTCTGCTCCATCATGAGCGTGCTCTCCGGCCAGTTGATGCCGAGCGCCTGTGAAGTGGACGTGATGGGTGCCCTCTCCATGTATGCGCTGGCCAGCGCCACCTTGAGCCCCGCGTCGATTGCCGACTGGAACAACAACTTCGGTGATGAGCGCGACAAGTGCGTCCTGTTCCACTGCGGCAACTTTGCCAGCGCCAGTCTCGAGAGCCCGACCATGAGCACCGCCGATATCATCGGCACCACGGTTGGCAAAGAGAACACCTGCGGCGCAGTGCATGGCCGCTTCAAGGCCGGTCCGCTCACCTATTTTCGCCTCACCACCGACGACATCAGCGGCAGCATCAAGGCCTATGTGGGCCAAGGCGCATCGGTCGATGATCCGCTCGACACCGTGGGCTGCCGCGCCGTGGTACAGGTTCCGCATCTCGAAGGATTGCTGGCCTGGATCTGCCGTAACGGCTTTGAGCACCATGTGGCGATGAACCACTCGGCGAGCGCAGATGTGCTCAATGAAGCGTTCACCCGCTACCTTGGCATCGACACCTACCTGCACGGGTAATCCCGGCACGGCGCCGCTGCGGCGGCGTCGCCCCTTGCCCCATGACGACGCAGGAGATTCCATGACTCAAGAGATCATCATTGCGCTCGATGAAGGCACCACCAACGCCAAAGCAGTGGCGGTGCAGCAAGACGGTCGGGTGCTGGCCAAAGCCTCACGGCCACTGACCATCCAGACTCCGCAGCAGGGCTGGGTCGAGCAATCTGGCGAGCAGTTATTGAGCGCTTCCCTGAGCGTGCTGGCCGAGGTGTTTGCGGCCGTTGACCCCGGCAAGGTGGCCGGGATTGCCATCAGCAACCAGCGCGAAACCACCATCGGCTGGTATCGCGCCAGCGGCAAACCGATCCACGCCGCCATCACCTGGCAGTGCTCGCGCAGTGCCCCCCTTTGCCATCAATTACACCGGGACCACTGTGACGAGCCGATCCGCGCCAGCACCGGACTGCCGATTGCGCCGCTGTTTTCCGCCAGCAAGATGCGCTGGCTGCTCGATAACCTGCCCCATGGTCAGCAGCTCGCCGAGCAGGGAGAGATTTGCCTTGGCACTATCGATAGCTGGCTGCTGTGGCACTTAAGCGGTGGCAGCCAATTTGCCACCGATCCCTCCAATGCCTCGCGCACCCAGTTGTTTAATATCCATCGCGGTGAATGGGACCCGGACATGCTGGCCATGTTCCATATTCCCCGCGCAGCATTGGCACAGGTGCAACCCACCAGCAGCCGCTTTGCGCTGACCCGTGGCGTACCCGGCATTCCCGACGGGGTGCCGATCCTCGCCATGGCCGGCGACTCGCATGCCGCGCTGTTTGGTCATGCCCAGGGCCGCGCCGGTTGCGTCAAGGCCACCTACGGCACCGGCTCGTCAATCATGGCGCCGGTCGCGGCAACCGGTGAGCAGCTGCCAACGCTGGCCACCACCGTTGCCTGGCACGATGGCAAGACGCTGACCCATGCGCTGGAGGGCAATATTCCGCATACCGGTGATGCGGTGGCCTGGATGGATGAATGCACGGGGCTCTCCGAGCTGCCCCCCGACGAGCTGGCCCGCGAGCTGGCCCGTCTGCCAGCCAGTGTCGATTCCACACTGGGGGTCTATTTTGTGCCGGCCCTGACTGGACTTGGCGCCCCCTGGTGGAATGATCAGGCGCGCGGGGTGATCTGCGGTCTGAGCCGGGGCGTCACCCGCGCCCATCTGGTGCGTGCGGCGCTTGAGGCCATCACCTACCAGATTGCCGACGTGCTGGCTGCAATGGCCAAGCACCCGGATTTTCAACTGGAAGCCCTGATGGTGGACGGCGGCCCGACCAGCAACGACTGGCTGATGCAGTATCAAGCCGACCTGCTCGGTTGCCCGGTGATGCGCAGCGACGTGGCCGAACTCTCGGCCCTTGGCGTCGCCATGCTGGCCCAGCGCACCTTACTGGGCGACGGCCCCCTGCCAATGGCACATGGGGTACATCACGATACCTTCACCCCTGCGCCGCCCCGCCATATCGCCCTGCAAACCTGCTGGCGCGAATGGCAAGCCGCCGTGCAAAAGAGCCTGCCGGCAAGCGCAGCGTAACGATGTAAACAACAAGGCCGGACAGCGTACGCTGACCGGCCTTGTTGTTACCTGTGACGTATCAGGCCAACGACTCGCCGGCTCTGGCGAAATAGCGTCTGGCATTGTGGTAGCAGATGTCCTGTACCATGGCGCCAAGGCGCGGCAGATCGTCCGGCACCTCCCCGGCTTCTACCCAGCGGCCCATCATGGCGCACAGGATGCGGCGGAAATATTCGTGGCGGGTGTAGGAGAGAAAGCTGCGTGAGTCGGTCAGCATGCCGACAAACTGGCTCAGCAATCCCAACTGGGAGAGCTGCTCGAGCTGGCGCTGCATCCCATCTTTTTGATCGTTGAACCACCAGCCGGAGCCAAACTGGATCTTGCCAGCCACGCCGCCCCCCTGAAAGTTGCCGATCATGGTAGCAATCATCTCGTTGTCACGGGGATTAAGGCAATAGAGGATGGTCTTTGGCAACTCGTCGCTCTGCTCCATCGCATCGAGTAACTGGGACAGCTCACGGGCATAGGGGCGATCGCCAATGGAGTCAAACCCGGCATCAGGACCCAGTGCACTAAACTGCCGACTGTTGTTATTGCGCTGGGCGCCCATATGCAGCTGCATCACCCAGCCGAGCCGGGCATATTGACGACCAAGCCACACCTGCAGTGCCGTAGTAAAGGCAGCCACCTCGTCCTCACCAAGATGCTCACCGGCCAAGCGGCGGGCAAGGATTCGATCCAGCTGCGTCTCACCGGGATAATCGGCATAGCGCACCACTTCAATCCCATGGTCGGCGGCGCGGCAACCGTGTTTGGCAAAGTGATCAAGGCGGGCCAGCAGCGCTTCTTGCAAGCTGGCAAAGCTATCGATCTCCACCCTGGCTGCTGCGCCAAGTGCCAGCAGGTAATCGGCAAATCCCGGCAGCTCAATTTTGAAGGCGCGATCCGGCCGCCAGGTCGGCGCCACCTCAATCTCCATCTCGGGGTCACGTGCAATGCGGGCGTGATGCTCAAGGGAATCAATAGGATCGTCGGTGGTGCCCACCAACTTCACCTGCATCTGGCGCATCAAGCCACGGGCCGAAAAAGCAGGGCCAGCCAGCAGGGCATTGCAGTGCTGCCACACCTCGCGCGCAGTGTCCGGCCCAAACACCACCCCTTCCAGCCCAAAGGGACGGCGCAGCTCAAGGTGGGTCCAGTGAAACAGCGGGTTGCCAAGCGTGCGCGGTACTGTGTTGGCCCACGCCAGATAGCGCTCGTAATCATCCACGCCCTTGCCGGTGATCAGCGCCTCGGGCACACCGGCAGCCCGCATGGCGCGCCACTTGTAGTGATCGCCCTCCAGCCAGATCTGGCCGAGGTTGTCGAAACGGCGATCGTCGGCAATCTCTTTGGGCGAGAGGTGACAGTGGTAGTCATAGATGGGCATGGCGGCGGCATACTCATGATAGAGCTGGCGCGCCGGGCTGCTCCCCAATAGAAAATCGGCACTCATAAAGCGGGACATGGCCAACCCTCCTATAACGTCGCGACGCAGTGACGGGCACCCTGTTTGAGCAGTGCGTCGTAAGCCTCGGTGACGCTGTGGACAAACCCCTCATGGGCCGATAACTCGCGGCCAAAGATGGCGTCAATGGCCAGCAACGCCGGCACGACTGCCACCGAGAGACCATGTTCGGCATAAATTGCCTTGAATTGGTCAACCAGTGGATCGCGCACATCAATGATCTGACCCGATTCGTCGACCCCGCTCACATAGCGCATCCAGCCCGCGATGCCGAGCGCAAGATAGCGATAGTCACTGCCACGGCGCAGGTGAAACAGCACCGATTCAATCATCCGCTGCGGTAGTTTCTGGCTACCATCCATGGCGATCTGCCAAGTCTGGTGCTTGAGCGCCGGATTGCTAAAGCGCTCGACCAGCAGCTTGGCATACGCCGCCAAATCGGTACCAACCGGCATGTGCAGCGTTGGTGCCTGTTCATTGAGCATCAGATGAAATGCCGCCTTGCGGTAATCCGGATTGGTCATGGTCTCGAAGATGTGGGCATAGCCACCGAGGTAGCCGAGGTAAGCAAGAAACGAGTGACTGCCGTTGAGCATGCGCAGTTTCATCTCCTCGAATGGCTCTACATCTTCAACAAACTCGGCACCGGCCAGATCCCACGCAGGACGACCAGCGACAAAGTGATCCTCAATCACCCACTGCCGAAACGGCTCGCAGGCAATACCGCACGGATCGGCGTGACCGACATGCCCCTCAATCTCGGCCAGTGTCTCGGCGGTCGCGGCCGGCACGATGCGATCGACCATGGTGCAGGGGAAGGTCACCTGAGCGCGGATCCACTCGGCCAACTCAGGCTCTTGCAACGCCGCCAACCCGAGCACGGCGCGGCGCGCTACCTTGCCGTTAGCCTGCACATTGTCACAAGAGAGGATGGTAAAGGGAGGCAATCCCCGCTCCCGACGCAGCCGCAGGGCCGCCACCAGATAGCCGATGGCCGAGCTGGGCTCGGCAGGGTGCATCAGGTCGTGGGCAATCAGGGGATTGTTCACATCGAGCTCGCCACTGGCCGGTGCGGCGCAGTAACCCTTCTCGGTAATGGTGAGCGAAACGATGGCCACCTGCGGCTCGGCTAACTTTTCCAGCACGGCATGGATACCGTCGAGTGCCGGATGCAGCGACTCGGTCACTGAGCAGATCTGTTTGGCAATGGCGCCATCGGCCCCTTTCTCCAGCACGGTGTAACGGTGCTGTTGCTGGCGCAGCGCCTCAATCAAGGCCTCGCCCCCCACCAGATTGACTTCACAGATGCCCCAATCGCCGCCGCCTTTGGCCTGAGCCTCGTGGGTGATCAGCGCCTGATGGGCCCGGTGAAAGGCGCCAAAGCCCAGATGCACTATCCGGCTAACCAATTGATTTTTTGCATAATTATCTTTGCGCGGACTCTCAGTCTTTGTCGTCACGTTTTTCATCCCTCATCTTACGTGTCATGTTGAACGACATGGGAATTCTGGTTAACCAAATGCCTACATGTACCACATCATTCACTTCATCACCGTAATCCTACGCCACACTGAGTGATAAACAACAGAAATAACATTTTTGGTTGACCAATTTTACTTTTTAATGTGATTTAGGTCACCCAAATAAATATGTTTTGTTGACCACCAATTAACCTTCTCACCATCATGTCTCTGCTTGAGCGAACTGACACCCGTCTGCCGAATGGCCATCCGGCAGATCCCTCATTCCATTAATTGTGGAGAAACGCGATGAGCCAAATGGCCGAACGAACTGTTCCGACGGTGAGTAAAAAAGGAATTATCAAGAATTTGCGTTGGTGGATGCTTGTCTTGTTTTTGATCGGCGTCACGGTTAACTACATTACTCGTAACGCATTAGGTATCCTGGCTCCCGAGCTGAAAACCAGTCTGGGTATCAGCACACAGGAATATTCCTGGATAGTCGGGGCCTTCCAGCTTGCCTATACCTTTTTCCAACCCTTGTGTGGCTGGTTTATCGATGTAGTCGGGCTCAAGATGGGCTTTATGATCTGTGCCATCATCTGGGCGGTTGTCAGTATGCTACATGCCGGAGCTGGTAGCTGGATGCACTTGGCAATCCTTCGTTTCTTTATGGGAGGCGCCGAAGCCGCTGCCACCCCTGCGAACGCCAAAACACTCGGTGAGTGGTTCCCAAAATCAGAACGTCCGATTGCAGCTGGTTGGGCCGGGGTTGGCTTTTCAATTGGAGCTATGCTGGCACCACCGATCATTGTGATGGCTCATGCCTCATTTGGCTGGCATGGTGCATTCCTGCTTTCGGGTGTATTGGCACTGATATGGGTGGCGCTCTGGTTTGCTTTCTATCACAACCCGGAACAACACCCGAATTTGGGCAGTGAAGAATTGGCCCATATCCGCCAAGACAATGAAGCTGCACCAGTAAAGCAACCCTTCTTTCAAGCGTTAAAAACGGTCGCCAAAAACAAGCGCTTTTATGGTATTGCGATCCCTGCCTTTATGGCAGAACCAGCTTGGGCAGTACTCAGTTTTTGGGTTCCGCTCTATCTTGCCAACGAACGCGGCATGGATCTCAAGCAAATCGCCATGTTTGCCTGGCTGCCTTTTCTCGCAGCGGATCTTGGCAGCATCGCCAGCGGATATCTGACTAAAATCTATGCTCGTCTATTTGGCTTAACTCGTGTCAACTCGGTGGTTGCCAGCTCCGTCACGGGGGCCTTCCTGATGCTATCACTGGCATTGGTCGCGACTACACAGAATCCCTACCTGACTATTCTGCTGATTTCGATTGGCGGATTTGGCCACCAAGTGATCTCCTGCATGCTTAGCGCTGTGGTCGTTGAACGTTTTGATAAAGGCCAGATGGCGACAGTCAACGGTATGCGCGGCTCTTGCGCCTGGATTGCGAGCTTTCTGTTTTCCCTGATCATCGGTGTCACTGCCGATACCATTGGCTATAACCCACTCTTTATTGCCATGGGGTTCTTTGATCTGTTTGGTGCCATTTTCCTCATCTCCCTTATTGCTGAGCGAAAAGCAAAGTCCCAGCAGATCTGATGTATCGTCCCTATATCCGTACGAGTAGATTATGAAAACACTGAAAAAATGGGTTCTTAACCAACACACTGATGAGTTTGTTGAACTCAAGATCGAAGAACGCTATTTGATGCGTATCTATGTGCTGGAAGAGACCCTATGCAGAGTCATGATTCAGCGCCCAGAAGGTTTGACCCTGAATAGAACCTGGAGTATTGCGCCAGAGCGTGATACCCCATGGACAGGTCGATTCAGAAATAGCTGCGAAGGGTTTAGCCTGCCAGGTTATCGTTTAGAAACCCTTGAAGAAGGGGTGCGGATCACTACCACATCTCTGCGAATAACCATCCATCAGCCGCTCTGGTTGGAGTGGGAGTACCTGAGTGAAGGTCAGTGGCTAACCTTGGCCACTGACAGACATACAGGCGCTTACCAGCTCAACCCGCATGGCGATGGTATCGCACACTTCCAACGTCGCCATCCTTCTGATCGCTATTATGGCTTGGGCGAAAAAAGTGGTGATCTGGAGCGTTCCGGCCGCCGTTTCGAAATGCGTAATCTCGATGCGATGGGTTACAACGCGGCCAGCACAGACCCGCTATACAAACATATTCCCTTTACCATCACCCGCAATGAAGGTGTCAGTTTCGGGCTTTTCTATGACAACTTGAGCACCTGCCAGATCGATCTTGGTAACGAGCTGGATAATTATCACCTGCCCTATCGCCGCTATCAGGCGGAAGCTGGTGATTTGGATTATTACCTGATGCTGGGTCCAACGGTGTTAGAGGTGACCCAGCGCTTTGTCAGGTTAACCGGAAAAACTATCTTTCCTCCACGCTGGAGTTTGGGTTATAGCGGCTCAACCATGCATTACACAGATGCACCCGATGCCCAACAACAGTTGATGAATTTCATCCGGCTGTGCCATAAACATGCCATTCCTTGTGACTCATTCCAACTCTCTTCGGGTTACACCTCGATTGGCAACAAACGTTATGTCTTTAATTGGAATCGAGACAAAGTGCCAGACCCTGAAGGGATGAGTGCCGCATTCCATCAAGCTGGTTTCAAACTGGCGGCCAACATTAAACCCTGTTTGCTACAAGACCATCCACGCTATGAAGAAGTCGCCGAACTAGGGCTGTTTATACGTGATTCTGAGTCAGATCAGCCTGAACGTTCTGTTTTCTGGGATGACGAGGGTTCACACCTAGACTTTACCAATCCGGCTACTATCCAGTGGTGGCAGGATAATGTGACCGAACAACTGCTAAAAAAAGGCATTGATTCAACCTGGAACGACAACAACGAATATGAAATTTGGGATGCTGAGGCCAGTTGCAATGGTTTTGGTCAACCTATCCCGATCAAATTAATCCGCCCTGTCATGCCATTGCTGATGATGAGAGCGTCTCTTGAAGCACAACAGCAATTTGCACCGACTCTTCGTCCGTATCTGATTTCACGTTCCGGTTGTGCAGGCATGCAGCGCTATGTCCAAACCTGGAGTGGGGATAATCGCACCAACTGGCAAACACTTCGTTATAACATCCGAATGGGTCTCGGCATGAGCCTTTCCGGGCTGTATAACGTCGGCCATGATGTCGGCGGTTTTTCAGGCGAAAAACCCGATCCGGAATTGTTTGTACGTTGGGTTCAAAATGGGGTAATGCATCCTCGTTTCACTATTCACTCCTGGAACGATGATCATACGGTCAACGAACCCTGGATGTACCCATCAGTGACACCGATTATCCGTTCAGCCATCGCGCTGCGATATCGGTTGCTGCCCTACCTCTATACGCTGTTGTGGCTCGCCAGTAGTCGCGATGAACCCATACTGCGCCCCACCTTCCTGGATCACGAGCAGGATCCCAACACCTTTATTGAGGGTGATGACTTTTTACTCGGTCGCGATCTGTTGGTTGCCAGTGTGGTTGAACCTGGTCAACGTCAACGCCCTGTCTATCTGCCAGATAATCAGAGCGGCTGGTATGACTTTTATACAGGTCAGTGGTATTGCGGCGGCCAGCACATCGTTCTGGATGCACCACTGGAGCGCATTCCACTGCTGGTGCGCGCCGGGGCCATGCTCCCCCTCTCATCGCGCGTCGCCTATAGCGATATGCAAGCTGATGATCAGCGAACCTTGCTTTTGTTCCCGCACCTTGGCGAAGGAAATGACGGCGGAATGCTGTTTGAAGATGACGGCGAGAGTTACGGCTATCAGCGCAACAACGCATTCTGGCTGTACTGGCAGATAAGCTCTGACGCCACACGTATCGATGTGAACTTCACCTGTGAAGGTAACTTTGAGCCAGCCTGGCACCACCTCAATATCACGCTACCGGAATCAGAACAGAGAACGCTCTATATCAACGGTAAGCAGCAATCCCACTGGCAACGTGAGTAACCACATGCTGAGTTGAATGTAAAAAGGTGACAGACATCAACCAACGCTTTGCTTTGGTTGACCAATTTGGCACAATTCCCTACCATTCGTAATTATCAAATCACTCAGGAGTGTGACGTCATGAACACTGAGGTCAAACGTCAGTATCGGGAGGTAGGGGAGTTCCTCAAGCAGGAGCTGGCATCCGGACACTATTCGATCGGAACTCGCCTCCCACCAGAGCGTGATATCGCAGAACAATTGGGAGTGGGGCGCTCGGTAGTCCGTGAGGCCCTAATCATGCTGGAAATTGAAGGTTTTGTGGAGGTTCGCAAAGGGTCAGGTATCTACGTTATCGCCATTCCTGATGCGGATAACACGACGTCACGCAGCCGCATGATGGGACCTTTTGAGTTACTGCAAGCCCGCCAACTGCTCGAGAGCAACATTGCCGAATTTGCTGCCCTTCAGGTCACTCCGAGTGACATCCAGAAGATGCGGGCGGCGCTCGAGGCCGAGCGTCGCGACCTTGAAAGTGGTGAAGGAGAAGATGGCGACAGGGACTTTCACCAGGCGATTGCCGAGGCGACCCACAACAATCTGCTGGTCGACTTGTGGCAACACTCCTGGGAGAGCCGTGACAACAACCCTATGTGGCAACACTTGCACGAACGCATTGCCAGCTATGAATACCGTCAGGAGTGGCTCAAAGACCACCAGGCAATTCTGGCTGCAATGCAAAAGAAGGATCCCGCGGCCGCCAAACTGGCTATGTGGACCCACCTGGAAAATGTGAAGCAGCGACTGATGGAACTTTCCGATGTCGATGCCCCCGAATTTGACGGTTATCTGTTTGCTTCCTATCCCGTCAGATTCGCCAGTTAACCTCTCAAGAGACGAAACGAGGCAGTAATGGAACAGACTTGGCGCTGGTACGGGCCGAATGACCCGGTCACCCTCAATGATATTCGACAAGCCGGAGCCACCGGCATCGTCACCGCCCTGCACCATATTCCCAACGGGCAGATCTGGAGTGTCGAGGAGATCCTTGCACGCAAAGCGCTCATCGAAGAGAAGGGAATGACCTGGTCGGTGGTGGAGAGCGTGCCTGTGCACGAAGAGATCAAGACCCACACCGGCCAGTACCAACTCTGGATCGATAACTACAAGCAGAGCATCCGCAATCTGGCGGCCTGCGGCATCGATACCGTCTGCTACAACTTTATGCCGGTGCTGGACTGGACCCGGACCGATCTGGCTTATGAGCTGCCTGATGGTTCGCGCGCCCTGCGCTTTGATCACATCGCCTTTGCCGCTTTTGAGCTGTGCATTCTCAAGCGTCCGGGAGCCTTTGACGAATATAGCGAGCGCGAACAGCAGCAGGCCCGTGACTATTACGCCGCGATGACGCCGGAGCAGGTAGAGACTCTGACCCGCAACATCATCGCCGGTCTGCCCGGCGCAGAAGAGGGCTATACCCTGGCGCAATTCCAAGCCCAGCTCGACAAATACCGCCATATCGACAAAGCCACGTTGCGTGAACACATGGCTGATTTTCTGTGCCAGATCGTCCCGGTCTGTGAAGAGGTGGGGGTTCGTCTGGCGGTGCATCCCGATGACCCGCCCCGCCCCATTCTCGGCCTGCCGCGCATCGTATCCACCATCGACGATATCGCCTGGTTAGTTGAGCGGGTGCCAAGCCCGATGAACGGTTTGACCATGTGCACCGGCTCTTACGGGGTGCGCAGTGACAACGATCTGGTGGCAATGATCAAAGCCTATGGCGATCGCATCTACTTCACCCATCTGCGCTCGACCAAGCGTGAAGAGGACCCCATGACCTTCCACGAGGCCGCCCACCTCAACGGAGATGTGGACATGTATAACGTGGTGCTGGAGATCGTTCGCGAGGAGCAACGCCGACTGGCCGCCGGGGATCAGCGCGCCATTCCGATGCGCCCCGACCACGGCCATCAGATGATCGATGACCTCAACAAGAAAACCAACCCGGGTTACTCTTGCATCGGCCGCCTTAAGGGGCTGGCCGAGGTGCGTGGCCTTGAGCTGGGGATCCGGCGCGCCTTCTTCAGCGAACGCTAACCATAAAATACCGGGCGTCCGGCGTCCCGTTGGTTTTAAGCTGACTGGCTGATATTTGCCGATAAAAAAGCCGACATCCTATCCGGAATGTCGGCTTTTTACGTTATCAGGAACACTAGATTGCTCCTGACAATATACCCATTAACGGGCCGCGTTGAGCGGAATTTCAGGATCCGGCTCGTGAGTGATGCGGTTACGCAGGTCACGACGGATAATTTCAATCGACCAGAACCAAATCAGGTGACCGACGATTTCGGAAACGTGCTCATACCACGGCAGCGCAGCCAGCGGCGGAGTCAGACCCATCAGCGGGAAAGAGATCATGTGCACGAACAGTTGTGCCAGCGCACCGGCCAACAGACCTTGCCACAATTTAATCTTGGGGAAGACTTCGGCAACGATGCAATAACCTACGGCGAACACAATGGAGAAGGTAATATGTGTTACACCCACCCAGTTAAATACGTGGCCGGCAAAGGTATATACCGCAGCATTCGGATCAGCAACACCCAACCAGTCGCGCAGGAATACATAGGGCGGGTTCAGGAAGTTACGCGAGCAGTCAATCTGATCGGCTGCACGGATCAGCGATTCCGGAGAGCAGGCAGCACTGAAGATATCCGTCGGGCTACGCGGAGGCAGCGGATGCTCCGCCCCCCATTTTACAAATGCAGAGACAATACCAGCGATCAAACCGATAAATGCGGCCAACCCGTAGCGTCTGCGCGCTACCGGAGTTTGTTCAAAAATACTCATTTTTCTCTCCTATTAAACCCTTTTATCAAAAGGGCATGCAGAATAGTATCACATGAATATATACAGTGTATTCAGATAATCTGATTCTTATTCATACAGTGTTTCATTATTTCAGGATAAAGCGACGCCTCGCTTCTCTTTTATCGACTTATTATTTTACCAAGCAATCAATAGCGGTCTAAAAATCAGACCAGACAAACTCTTTATTAAGTGTTTCTTAACGAAATGTGGACATCCTGTATTTCACCACGTCATATTGAGTGATTTATCCAATATAATATCCACCTCCACTGTGTTATTTAATGGTCAACGACTGGTACCACACTGTTTACCCTCCTGTTTTCCGAAGCGATAAATCATGTTGCACAACCTGTCGTTGACCATGGATTGAGACCCGATAACAGGTAAACAGCGTGTTATCAGGCCTGATAATGACGTTGCAATAGAGTCCGCGCCTTGTCCAGTACCTGTTCATGGCTAAAGCCGAACAGCTCGAACAGTTCACCGGCCGGGGCCGACTCGCCAAAGCCGGTCATGCCGACCACATCCCCATCCAGACCGGTGTAGCGCTGCCAGAAACCGGCGATCCCGGCCTCAATGGCAAGGCGTGCCCGCACACTGGAGGGCAACACCTGCTCGCGGTAGGCTGCCGGCTGGCGATCAAAGCGCTCGGTGCACGGCATAGACACCACCCGCACCTTCACCCCTTGGGCACCAAGCGTCGTTGCCACGCTCATGGCCAGCCCCACTTCCGACCCCGTCGCAATCAGGATCAGAGCCGGAATGCCCACGCAGTCGCGCAGCACATAGCCACCACGGGCAATCGCCGCCAACTGATTCCCATCACGGGAGTGCTGAGCCAACGCCTGGCGCGAGAAGATCAGCGCACTCGGGCCGTCACGACGCTCAATGGCAGCCTGCCAACTGGCGGCGGTCTCCACTTGATCGCAAGGGCGCCAGGTTTCCATGTTGGGTGTCAGGCGCAGCGAGGCCAACTGCTCGACCGGTTGGTGGGTCGGGCCATCTTCACCCAGTCCGATGGAGTCATGGGTGTAGACAAAAATGGCGCGCTGTTTCATCAGGGCCGCCATGCGCACCGCATTGCGGGCATACTCCATAAATATCAGGAAGGTGCCGCCGTAGGGAATAAACCCGCCGTGCAGGGCCACCCCGTTCATGATGGCGGACATGCCAAACTCGCGAACGCCGTAGTGCAGGTAGTTGCCATCCGGCTGCTCGGCGCTGACACTCACCGCCAGTTTGTGGCGAGTGAGGTTAGAGGGCGCCAGATCGGCCGATCCCCCCAGTAACTCAGGCAGCATGGGTGCCAGCTGATTGAGGGTATTCAGGCTCGCCTGACGGCTGGCCACGGCAGCCGGATTAGCCTGCAACCCGGCCAGATAATCGGCCATGGTGCTCTGCCAGTGGCTCGGCAGTTCACCGCGGCAGCGGCGATCCAGCTCGCCGGCAAGCTCGGGCTCGGCCGCAGCAAAGGCACGCCACTGATGCTGCCAGCTCGACTGGGCTATCGCTCCGGCCGAGCGGGCATCCCAGGCGGCGTAGATCTCATCGGGGATCACAAAGGCTGGCCAGGGCCAACCCAGCGCGTCGCGCACCTTGGCCACTTCACTCTCACCCAGTGGTGCGCCGTGACAATCATGGCTCCCCGACTTATTCGGCGAGCCAAAACCGATCACCGTCTTGCAGCAGATTAAGGTTGGCCGGGCACTATCCCCCTTGGCCGCCACAATGGCGGCGTCAATGGCGGCAGGATCGTGCCCGTCCACCGCCTCGATCACCTGCCAGCCATAGGCCCGAAACCGCTCGGGGGTGTTGTCGGTAAACCAGCCCTCAACGTGACCGTCGATGGAGATGCCGTTGTCATCCCAAAACGCGATCAGCTTGCCAAGCCCCAGAGTGGCGGCCAGCGAGCAGACTTCGTGGGAGATCCCCTCCATGAGGCAACCATCACCGAGAAAGGCCCAGGTGTAGTGATCGATCACCTGATGCGCGCCGCGATTAAACTGGGCCCCCAGCACTTTTTCAGCCAGCGCCATGCCCACGGCATTGGCAATGCCCTGCCCCAGCGGGCCGGTAGTGGTTTCCACGCCAGGGGTATAGCCATACTCCGGGTGGCCCGGAGTGCGGCTATGCAGTTGGCGAAAACGGCGCAACTCTTCGATAGGCAGATCGTAACCGGTCAGGTGCAGCAGCGAGTAAAGCAGCATGGAGCCGTGGCCGTTGGAGAGCACAAAGCGGTCGCGGTTGATCCACTGCGGGTCGGCAGGGTTGTGGCGCAGATGACGGCGCCACAGCACTTCGGCGATATCAGCCATCCCCATCGGTGCCCCCGGGTGGCCGGAGTTAGCCGCCTGCACCGCATCCACGCTGAGCATGCGCACTGCATTGGCCAGGGTTCTTGCATCAAGTTTCATGGTGTCACTCCCTAGCCCAAGCGGCTTGCCAGCAGCTGTTCGAGTTTTTCCTGATCCGCCGCAAACAGCCGGATCCCCTCGGCCAGCTTCTCGGTCGCCATCGCGTCCTGATTGTGCTGCCAGCGAAACTCATTTTCACTCATGCGGGCCGGACGCTCGTCTCGCACCCCGTCATCCACCAGCTTGGCCTCCAATTCTCCACTCTCTTCGGCCAGCGCTTTGAGCAGCAGCGGGCTGATAGTCAACCGATCACACCCGGCCAGCGCCAGCACTTCACCGTCGCTGCGAAAGCTCGCCCCCATCACCACGGTCGGGTAATCGTGACGCTTGTAGTAGCGGTAAATGGCGCGCACCGACAGCACACCCGGATCTTGCTCGGGGGCATACTCTTCGCCGGTTTTGGCCTTGTACCAATCGAGGATGCGCCCCACGAACGGAGAGATGAGGGTGACGCCAGCTTCGGCGCAGGCGCGCGCCTGGGCAAAGCTAAACAACAGCGTCAGGTTGCAGGCGATCCCTTCGCGCTCTAACTGTTCGGCGGCGCGAATCCCCTCCCAGGTGGACGCGATTTTGATCAGCACCCGCGAAGCCGGGATACCCTGCTCGGCATAGAGTTTGATAAGGCGGCGCGCCTTGGCCACCGTGGCCTCGGTGTCAAACGAGAGACGGGCATCGACCTCGGTCGAGATGCGGCCGGGAATGTGTTTGAGCACCTCACAGCCGATGGCCACAATCAGCCTATCGGCGGCGCAGGCAATCTGCTGGCTGCACTCGCTGTGGGCGGCGCGGGCCTCCCCCATCACCCGCTCCAGCAGCGGCGCATAGTCGGGGTGGCCGACGGCTTTTAAGATCAGCGACGGGTTGGTGGTGGCGTCATCGGGCTGATAGGTCAGGATGGCGGGCAGTTCGCCGGTGTCGGCGACGACGGTGGTCAACCGCCGCAATTGATCGAGAAGCGTGGTCACGTATCACTCCTTGAATGAGGTTAAACAGCACAAACAAAAACGGCGGCCCGAAGGCCGCCTGATGAGACGTTACCAATACTTGGCGATTTCACTGCGCAGCGCTTCGGCCGTGGCTTGGCCACTTTCAGAGGCCAGCGCGCGACCGGCAATAAAGGTCTTGGCGCGAATACCTTCAAACAGGTGGATATCTTCCGGCACGATGCCGCCAGTGATGGAGAGCTCCAGCCCCAACTCGGAGAGGGTGCGCATACGCGACAGGTCATCCTGGGTCCAGCTCACGCCGGCAAGCTCGGCATCACGGGAGCGGTGATAGATGGCTTGGGTAATCCCCATATCTACCCACTGCTGGGCATCCTGCAACGTCCAGTTGCCGTAGAGCTCAATCTGGATTTCACCACCAAACTCGTCCGCCACTTTCTTGCAGGCGGCGATGGTGGCGACGTGGGCGGCCGCCGAGACGGTGATCCAGTCCGCACCCGCCGAGAACGCCATGCGCGCCAAAATGGCGCCGCCGTCGGTGGTCTTCATGTCGCAGACGATGATGTGGTCCGGGTGACGTTCGCGCAGGGTTTTAACCGCGCTCATCCCTTCAGCAAACGCCAAAATGGTGCCTACTTCAATCACTTCGACAAAGCTGTGGACCCGGTCGGCAATACCGATGGCGGTGGCAAGATCGGTGGAATCAAGGGCAATCTGGAGCATGGGTTTGGTCATGATAGGTATCCTTTTTCATAGCTAAAACAGTGAGATGACCCGATTTTTGGATGCACGAAGCCCGTGGCAGTTGCCACCCGACAATCGGGGTATCCGTTTAATTCAACGATTAGGCGTCGCTACGCTGGCCGTAGTAAGCGTTGGCGCCGTGTTTTCTGAAGTAGTGCTTGTCCGACAGTGACTGGTCGATATGAATGGCCGGGTTGAGCAGACGGGTCGAGAGCGCCATGGCGGCGACCTCTTCGAGAACCAGTGCGTTGTGGACCGCATCGACGGCACTCTTGCCCCAGCAGAAGGGAGCGTGTCCGGTGATCACCACGCCGGGCACGGCGGCCGGATCGAGATCGCGCTGTCCGAACTCCTCGACAATCACCTCACCGGTGTGCAGCTCGTAATCCTCGCGGATCTCCTGCTCGCTCAGCGGCCGGGTGCAGGGAATGTCGCCGTAAAAATAGTCCGCATGGGTGGTGCCGAGCGCGGGAATGTCCATCCCGGCCTGAGCCCAGATGGTGCCGTGGCGCGAGTGGGTGTGAACAATGCCGCCGATGGCGCTAAAAGCACGATAGAGCACCAGATGCGTGGCGGTATCGCTGGAAGGATTAAGGCGCCCTTCCACCACCTGGCCGTTCAAATCAACCACCACAATATCGTCGACCGTCATCTGCTCGTAAGAGACCCCCGATGGCTTGATGGCCATCACGCCACGCGCGCGATCGATCTGGGAAACATTGCCCCACGTGAGCGTTACCAGACCGTGGCGCGGCAACAGCAGGTTGGCTTCCAGCACGGTCTCTTTCAATTGCTTGTACATCTTCGCTCTCCTGCGCCCCTTGCGGGGCGCCTTGTCACGACTCAGGCCGGCTGTGCCAGGGCCTCGTCAATCACCTGGAATACCGCTTCGCGGCTCTGGCACACCCGCAACTTGTCGAGGTTGATCCCGGTTTCGCTCTGCTCATCTTCCAGCACCTGAGTGACCTCCATCAGCCCCTCCATGTGCTCATCCGAGGTGCTGCCTGCCAACGTGATCAGCACATCGACCGGCTCATCTTCGCCTTCAAAGTGGACCGGCGTACTCAGGGTCACCAGGGAAAATGCGGTGCGATTCACACCGTTTTCCGGGCGGGCATGCGGCATGGCGAACTGCGGCGCAATCACGATATAGGGCCCCATCTTCTCGATGCTGCTGATGATGGCCTCGTGATAACGGGGCTCGACCGCGCCGGAGGCGATCAGCATGTCGGTACCGAGCTTGATGGCCTCGCGCCAGTTTGCCGCCTTGGCGTTGAGCAGTACCGAGTCGTTATCGATCAAAGATTGCTTGAATTTCATACCTTTCTCCTTGCCCGCCACCATAGCGTGGCGGGACTACAACGGGGTTAACGGGTGAAGTTCTGGTTGATAAGGCCGAGCAGTTCATCACCGAACGATTGCGGGTTGAGCATGTTCTGAACCCCCAGCACAAACTTGCCATCGCCCGGGTGCATTTCACCGGCCAGGTGCTTGGAAGAGACGATGATGTCAGTGGTCGCCAGCTTGGACTTGTAATCTGCCACAGCGCAGGAATCCATGATGTGCGGCACACCCCGTTGCTCAAGGAACTTGCCTATCTTCATTTTCATCATCATGGACGAGCCCTGACCGTTGCCGCACACCGCGAGAATACGCACGGCGTGGCCGCTGCCCATGGCAACCGGCGCACCATCATCGTCGGCACCAGCGTTGGCAACCGGCAGGTCAGCTGCAGCGTCTTCTTCTGCACGCAGGGTCCGGGAGGCGAAGTACATGTAGACCCCGGCACCGGCCAGCAGCACCACGAAGAAGAACGAGGAGAAGGAGAGACCTTGCAACACCACCGGGAACACCAGCGCCCAGTCCGCCATCCCCATCCAGCCGTTGAAGGCGGTGCCATGCTGGGCAAACAGGTGAATGGCCCAGGCCGACCCCAGCACTTCGATGATGCCCATGACAAAGCAGATCTTCATCACCGCTCTCCAGCCACCAAAGTGGTTGGCGAACACGCCGATGGTGGCGTTGGAGAAGAACATCGGGATAAAGCCCGGGATGATCATGATGGGGGACTGGAACACCAGCAGGCCAATGACCGCCAGGAACTGGCCCAAGGTACCCCAGATGAAACCGAACACCATGGCGTTAGGCGAGTAGGCATAGATGGCGGCGCAGTCGATGGCCAGTACGGCGTTCGGAATCACTCGCTCGGAGATCCCCTTAAACGCTTCCGAGAGCTCGGCCACGAACATCCGCACCCCGGCGACGATCACCTGAATGGCCACGGCAAACTTGAGGCCGGTTTCAAGGATATAGATGGTCCAGTGGGTGGGACCGGCCATCTTCTGCAGGTTATCCAGACCAAACGAGAGCAGGATGATGCCAAAGAACACGGTCATCACGATGGCGGTCGCGGTGATGCTGTCGTGGAAGATGTGCAGCCATTTGGGCAGCTTGAGCTGATCCACGCTGTCTTCACGATCGCCAAGACGCGGCGCCAGTTTGGTGGCAATCCAGGAGGCAACCTGTTGTTGGTGACCGATAGAGAAACCGGCACCACCGGTGACCGCCTGGGTCGGCTTGAACATGATGTTGGAGGAGATCCCCCAATAGAGCGCCATGATCACGGCCGAATAGATGATGGTTTCCCACATGGAAGCACCCATCACCAGATAGAAGACCGCCACCAGCCCGACTTGCTGGAACATGATGTGGCCGGTGAGCATGATGGTGCGAATCCCGGTAAAGCGGCGCAGCACCACCAGCAGGATGTTAAACCCCAGCGCCAACAGCACCGCATAGCCGACCCAGGAGTAGTTATCCTTCATGGTCTCCATGGTGGCCATCATGGTGGTGTAGGGGTCGATGACCGAACCGGTCAGATGATGATACTCCGAGATTTTTTCAATCACCGGTTTAAAGCCGGCCACCAGGGTGGTCGAACCGACCTGCACCAGCATAAAGCCGACGATGGTCTTGATCGTGCCCTTGATAACGGTGGTGCCATCGCGCCGCAGCAGCAGGTAGCCGATGCAGGTCACCAGCCCCAGTAGCAGCGGTGCCTTGGTCATCACCTGACTGTAGAAAATGTAAAAAACGTTGTAGAGGGTTTCCATATCGTTGCTCCGTCCAAAATGAGGACAACTCATTGCTATTGGATTAGAGGGCTGATGTCACCGTATATCCGGGCATCCCCTTCTTTACTCTCACCAGGGCGGCATGACTGTTACCACCCTCATAAAACTCACAACGAATCATATAGAATCATTTTATGATTTTTTGTGATGAAGATCTTGCCTAGAAAAACTCCTATCCTGCTCATTTTTTCTAAACAGAATCATCACTTGCAAATAATTCTTCCTGCCATCGGCACCCAAGGCCCCCTCACCACCACCAATGAATTCAATGCACTCAAAATAAAAACACAGTAAAATCAATAAAATAACCCTAAACCCCCGATGACACTCTCTGGGATTATGCAGCGACAATCACAAAACAATCATGGTAATCATTGATAATCAAAAAACGCATTGATATAGTCACCGCAAGTCAAAAGTAATCATGAGTGCGCAACAACGCGCACCATGCGGTCGTCAAGACCCACTGCCGACACCCGGCGGCGGGCCATAGCATCCAAACCAGAAGGTATGTCCAATGAGCAAGATTGATGAAATCACCCGTGAATCATGGATCCTCAGCACCTTCCCTGAGTGGGGAACCTGGCTGAATGAAGAGATCGAGCAAGAAGAGGTTAAGCCGAATACCTTCGCCATGTGGTGGCTCGGCTGTACCGGGATTTGGTTGAAGTCAGCCGGCAATACCAACATCTCCATCGACTTCTGGTGCGGTACTGGCAAGAAAACCCACGGCAATCCCTATATGAACAAGCAGCACCAGATGATGCGCATGGGCGGAGTCCGTAAGCTGCAACCTAACCTGAGAACCTCGCCGTTTGTGCTCGATCCGTTCGGGATCAAGCAGATTGATGCGGTACTGGCCACTCATGATCACGCAGATCACATTGATGTAAACGTTGCCGCCGCCGTGCTGCAAAACTGTGGTTCCCACGTCAAGTTCATTGGTCCGCAAGCCTGCGTCAACCTATGGAAGAAGTGGGGTGTCCCGGCCGAGCGCTGCATTGTGGCCAAGGTGGGTGACAATATTGAGGTCGGTGATATCACCATCCAGGTACTCGATGCGTTCGACCGCACCGCCCTGGTCACCCTGCCGGCCGGCGTCTCCTCCTATGACAAGGAGATCCTCGATGGTATGGATCAGCGCGCCGTCAACTATCTGGTGAAAACCAGCGGCGGCAACCTCTACCACTCCGGTGACTCCCACTACTCCAACTACTACGCCAAACACGGTAACGACAACCAGATCGACGTGGCGCTGCTCTCTTACGGTGAAAACCCGCGCGGTGTCACCGACAAGATGACCGCCTCCGATATCCTGCGCGCCGGCGAGTCGCTCAATGCCAAGGTGGTGATCCCGTTCCACCACGATATTTGGGCTAACTTCCAAAGCGATCCCCGTGAAATTGAAGTGCTGTGGAACATGAAAAAAGAGCGTCTCGGCTACGGTTTTAGCCCCTTCTTCTGGCAAGTGGGCGGCAAGTACACCTTCCCGACCGATCAGAGCCGGATGCACTACCAGCACCCGCGCGGCTTTGACGACATCTTCGTCGACGAGCCGGAACTGCCCTACAAGTCCTTCCTGTAAGACCCGTGCGCCACGGCCATTGCCGTGGCGCCGCTTTGCTGCCCACGCGAGAGGCTCACCATGCACTATCAAGCCCTGGCCCTGGATCTCGATGGCACCACCCTCACCAGCGACCATACCATCCAGCCAGCTATCAGCGAGGCGATTCGCCGCATCAGCCAGCAGGCTACCGTGCTGCTGGTCACCGGCCGTCACCACACCGCCGCCCACCCCTTTCACCATCAGCTCGGTCTCGATACGCCAGTCATCAGCTGCAACGGGACCTATGTCTATGACTATGCCCGCCGACAAATCCTGGCCTGTGACGCGGTGCCCCGTGAAGAGGCCACCCGCTTTATCGAGCTGGCCCGTGCGCACCACCTCAACATCGTGATGTATCTGAACGATTGCATGGTCTATCCGGCCGGGACCCCGGTGCGCTACATGGAGGCGATGGGGCGCTGGGCCAGCCAGTTTCCCGACGCGATTCGCCCGCAGGTAAAACCGGTGGCATCGCTTGAGCAAGCGCTCGCTCGCAGCAGCCATGTGTGGAAGTTCGTGGTGGAAGGGGAGATGGCAGAGGTGAGCGAATTGGCCAGCCACCCCTGGATAAAACAACACTTTTGCGCCGAGCAGTCGTGGCGCAATCGCATGGATTTTGCCCGCGCAGGCAACAGCAAGGGAGCTCGCCTGGCCGAGCTGCTGACCCAGCTGGATATCTCACCTGAGCGCGTGGTCGCCATCGGTGATAACCACAACGACATCTCGATGCTGACCCTGGCCGGTCTGGGTGTGGCCATGGCCAACTCGGACGAGCCGGTGCGCCGCGCCGCCCAGCACATTACCGCCGAAGACCACAACGGTCGCGGCATTCTCGACACCTTGACCCGTTGCTTTGCCATCTGATCCCGGAGCCACTATGCACAACTTTGACAAGCCCTTCCGCCTTGGGCTCTACGAAAAGGCGCTGCCGGTCAACCTCGACTGGGAAGAGAAGATCCTCTCGGCCAAGGAGCTTGGATTTGATTTTATCGAGATGTCGGTTGACGAAACCGATGAGAAACTGGCACGGCTTTCGTGGAGTGACGTGGAGATCTACCGGCTGCGCCACCTGTGCGAAAAACACAACTTTCCGCTGCAATCTATGTGCTTGAGCGCCCATCGCCGCTTCCCGTTTGGCTCAAGCGATCCGGCCATCCGCCAACAAGCCCACACCATCATGGAGCAGGCGATCAACCTAGCTTACAAGCTCGGCATCCGCTGTATTCAGTTGGCCGGTTACGATGTCTATTACGAGCCGCAAAGTGCGCAAACCCACCAGCATTTTATTGAAGGGATGAAGGCCGCCACCCGCATGGCCGAGCGCGCTGGTGTGATGCTCGGGGTCGAGATTATGGATACCCCCTATCTCAACTCCCTGAGCAAATTTGAGGTGCTGAAAAAAGCGATCCCCTCCCCCTACTTCATGGCCTATCCGGACGTGGGCAATATCACAGGTTGGAACTACGACACCTGCACCGAGCTGCGCTTAAGCTGCGAGCACATCGTACAGATCCACCTGAAAGATACCCGCAAGGTGAGCGGCGACTATCAGGGGCAGTTTCGCGACCTGGTGATCGGTGAAGGGGAAGTGGACTTTGCCGCCATCTTCCAGACGCTGGTCGATATCGGCTACAACGGGCCACTGGTGCTGGAGATGTGGGCCAAGGATGAGCAGTGGGCGCGCAACCTGCAACAGGCCAGAGCGCGGCTGCTTGAGACCGGTCTGCGTGCCGGTTTGGCACTGGCGTAACCATCATGTCTTCAAAAGCATCCCGACAACAGCTGTCATTCATGCCGGTGCGCGATATAATCACGCCAAAATCAGATGCAATCATCAGGCACGTCATGACTGAAGCCCAGCGCCACAGCGCCATTCTGGATCTGCTCAACCAACAGCGCCATCTCTCGGTAAGCAGCATAATGCAAGCCTTTGATATCTCACCGGCTACCGCCCGCCGTGACATCAATAAGCTGCATGACACCGGCCGGCTGCGCAAGGTGCGCAACGGCGCCGAAGCGCTGGAGCAGGCCAAAACCCACTGGTCGCCCCTAAGCAGCCATGAGAGTCTCAATCACAGCGAGAAGATGCGTATCGCCCAAGCGGCGGCGAACCTGATCCAACCGGGCGAAAGTGCCGTCATCAACTGTGGCTCGACCGCCTTTGTACTCGGCCAACAGCTTTGCGGGCAGGATATTCAGGTCATCACCAACTACTTTCCGCTCGCCAACTACCTGATTGAGCACGACCATGACGGCGTGGTGATCATCGGCGGCCAGTACAATAAATCCCAGTCCATCACTCTGGCGCCGCAAGACGAGATCTCCTCGCTCTATGCCGGCCACTGGATGTTTACCAGCGGCAAGGGGATTACCGCCGACGGGCTTTACAAGATGGACATGCTGACCGCCATGGCCGAGCAGAAGATGCTCAACCATATCGGCCGCTTGGTGGTGCTGGCCGACAGCAGCAAGCTGGGACAACGGGCAGGCATGCTGTTCTGCCCCGCCGAGCGCATCGATATCCTGATCACCGGTCACGATGCCGATCCTCAGGTGCTCGATCAGCTGCGCGCCAAGGGCGTCGAGATCATGCTGGTGTAACCCTGACTGCTCAAACAGCAGGGCCGACGTGTGATACGTCGGCCCTTTTTTCATCTGCACGGTGCCATCAGAGCGTCAGTAGTTGAAACGAGGTGCGTTGATGATAGGCGCGCTGTGGCGAGTAGAGACAGTCGCCCTTCAAAAGCGGCATGTTGACCTGATCCGGATAACACTGGGTCTCAAGACAGATGCCGCTGTGCTTGCCATAACGCCGCTCTTCGTGACCCACCTCGCCGCTCAAGGCATTACCGGTATAGACCTGAATACCCGGTTGATCGGTCTGAACCATCAGCGCCAAGCCACTGTGCGGGCAGACCAGCCGCGCAGCCGGCTCGCTGCTCTGGTCCAGACACCAGCAGTGATCAAATCCGCCCACCAGTGCAACCTGCGCCTCATCGCTGTCAATTCGCTCACCCAAGCGCACCGGCAGGCGCAGATCCATCGCACTGCCCGCTACCGGTAACCGGGCCGTCGGCAGCAATCCGGCGTCGATGGCAAGATAGTGGTGCGCCGCCACGCTTAAGAGATGCTCGGCAATGCCCACCTCGCCGCCACTTAAATTGAAGTAGCTGTGCTGGGTCAGGTTGATGGGCGCCAGTCGATCCACCGAAGCCTGATACTCAAGCAGCAGACGATTTTCATCATCGAATGTCATGGTGAGGGTCACCTGCAGGTTGGCCGGATAACCGGCTTCGCCTGCAGCCACCTCGCAGACCAGTGTCAGCGTGTGCCGGTCATGGCCGAGCACCCGCCAGCGGCGCAGATGCAGGCCGCCACTGGCACCGTGCAGATGGTTGCCGTTTTCATTGACCGCCAGTTGAACCGTGCGGCCATCAAGCTCAAAGCGCCCGGCGCGGATGCGGTTGGCCCACGGGCCGACCACGGCCCCCATATACGTGCGGGTGGCAAAGTAGTGCTCGGGACTTGCAAACCCCATCACCACGTTGACCGGTTTTTCATTGCCGCCACGCACCCAGAAATTGACGATGGTGGCGCCAAGGTCAGACACATCGACCCGACTGCCCTGTGCATTGTGCAGGCTGTAGAGTTGATACTCCCCCCACGCCTGATGCAGTGCCTGCGTTGCCATGATGCCTCCCTAGCCCAAGCGGCTTGCCAGCAACTGTTCGAGTTTTTCCTGATCCGCTGCAAACAGCCGGATCCCCTCGGCCAGCTTTTCGGTCGCCATCGCGTCCTGATTGTGCTGCCAGCGAAACTCATTTTCACTCATGCGGGCCGGACGCTCGTCGCGCACCCCGTCATCCACCAACTTGGCCTCCAGCACCCCGCTCTCTTCGGCCAGCGCTTTGAGCAGCGGCGGACTGATGGTCAGCCGATCACACCCGGCCAGCGCCAGCACTTCACCGGCGCTGCGAAAGCTCGCCCCCATCACCACGGTCGGGTAGTCGTGACGCTTGTAGTAGCGGTAAATGGCGCGCACCGACAGCACACCCGGATCTTGCTCGGGGGCATACTCTTCGCCGGTTTTGGCCTTGTACCAATCGAGGATGCGACCCACGAACGGAGAGATGAGGGTGACGCTAGCTTCGGCGCAGGCGCGCGCCTGGGCAAAGCTAAACAACAGCGTCAGGTTGCAGGCGATCCCTTCGCGCTCTAACTGTTCGGCGGCGCGAATCCCCTCCCAGGTGGACGCGATTTTGATCAGCACCCGCGAAGCCGGAATGCCCTGCTCGGCATAGAGCCTGATAAGGCGGCGCGCCTTGGCCACCGTAGCCTCGGTATCAAACGAGAGGCGGGCATCGACCTCAGTCGAGATGCGGCCGGGAATGTGTTTGAGCACCTCGCAGCCGATGGCCACAATCAGCCTATCCGCAGCGCAGGCAATCTGCTTGTTGTGCTCGCTGTGGGCGGCACGGGCCTCCTCCATCACCCGCTCCAGCAGCGGCGCATAGTCGGGGTGGCTGACGGCTTTTAAGATCAGCGACGGGTTGGTGGTGGCGTCATCGGGCTGGTAGGTCAGGATGGCGGGCAGTTCGCCGGTGTCGGCGACAACGGTGGTCAACCGCCGTAATTGGTCGAGAAGCGTAGGCATGAATCACTCCTTGATGTCAGTAAAATCCGAAAAAGGAAACGGCGGCACAAAGACCGCCGTTGGCAAACTGGCCGCAGGTTCAGCGCCTTAGCGGCAAAGCTTGTAGTAGACCTCGTTCCACTGCAGCGCCTGCTTAAGAGCCGGGATGGTGGTTTGTTCATCAATCAGCACAAACTCGATACCGAGGAAGTCAGCGAAGATACGCAGATACTCTTCATCGAGCGCCTGGGTAAAGACCGAGTGGTGCGCCGCGCCAGCCAGGATCCAGGCTTCGGCCCCCACTTCCAGATTCGGTTTCGGATCCCACAGGGCGCAGGCCACCGGCAGTTTGGGCAGTTTTTGCGGCAGTTCGACCACGTCGAGCTTGTTGACCACCAGACGGAAGCGGTTGCCCATGTCGATCAGGCTGGCGTTGTAGCCAGTACCGGCCGGCGCGGCGAACAGCAAGCGGGCGGGCGGCGCCTTCTTGCCAATGCCCAGATGCTGCACATCCAGCACCGGCTTGGCGGCGGCAATCGACGGACACACTTCCAGCATGTGGGCGCCGAGCACCAGATTGCGTCCCTCTTCCAGGTGATAGGTGTAATCCTCCATAAAGGAGGTGCCGCCCGGCAGACCTTGCCCCATCACCTTGAGGGTGCGCAGCAGGGCAGCGGTTTTCCAGTCCCCTTCGGCGCCAAAGCCGAAACCCGCCGCCATCAGGCGCTGCGAGGCCAGACCCGGCAACTGATGCATGCCGTGCAGGTCTTCAAAGGTGGTGGTGAAGGCGCCAAAGCCGCCCTTGGTCAGGAAGTTGCGCATCCCGAGCTCTTGGCGCGCCGCTTCATAGAGCGATTCACGATGGGCGCCGCCAACCCTGACTGCGTCAGTCAGGGTGTAGCTGGCTTCATACTCGTCGAGCAGGGCATCGATATCCCCCACGCTCACGGCGCTGATTTCGCGCACCAGATCGCCCACCGGGTGGTAGTTAACCTGATAACCAAAGCGGATCTGGGCTTCTACCTTGTCCCCTTCGGTGACGGCCACGTGGCGCATGTTGTCGCCAAAGCGGGCAATCTTGAGCGAGCGACTCTCGTCAATGGCGCTGGCCACCCGCATCCAGCGGGCAATCTTGGCGTGCACGCCCTTGTCTTCCCAATAGCCGACCACCACGGTACGTGGCAGGCGCAGACGGGCCCCCATGAAACCGAACTCGCGGCCACCGTGGGCGGTCTGGTTCAGGTTCATAAAGTCCATATCGATGTCGTTCCACGGCAGATCACGGTTGAACTGGGTGTGGAACTGCAGCAGCGGTTTGTCGAGTTGGCTTAAGGCCGGGATCCACATCTTGGCCGGCGAGAAGGTGTGCATCCACACCATCACCCCGACACAGGCATTGTTGTGGTTGGCATCGCGGGCAATCGCGGTGATCTCGTCAATGGTGGTGCCGGTGGGCTTGAGCACAATGTTAAGTGGCAAACCGGCAGTGCGATTGAGGGTATCGGTCACGGTCTGGGCGTGATCAGCCACCTGACGCAAGGTTTCGGCGCCATACAGATTCTGGCTGCCAATCACAAACCACACTTCACGCTGTTTCAAAACATCCATCTTGATTTTCCTCGAAAGTCACTGGCCGCGAGTCTGGCCGTAATAGGCATGCTTGCCATGCTTGCGCTGGTAATGTTTCTCCAGCATGTAATCGGGCAGGCGGGCGGCCTGCGGGTTAATCTGCAACGTCATCCAGGCCATGCGGGCGATCTCTTCGAGCACCACGGCGTTATGGACTGCCTGATGCGGATCCTTACCCCAACTGAACGGACCGTGGTTGGCAATCAGAATGCCGGGCACGGTGAGCGGCGCGGTATCGCACAGGGTCTCGACAATCAGATGGCCGGTCAGCCCTTCGTAGTCCTCGGCCACCTCACCCGGTGTGAGCAACCGTGAGCAAGGCACATCGCCGTGGAAATAATCAGCCTGAGTCGTGCCAAAGATCGGCACCGGACGCTGGGCCTGAGCCCACGCGGTGGCATGGCTGGAGTGGGTGTGCACCACCCCACCGATGTCGGGATAGCGGCGATAGAGCACCAGATGGGTGGGGGTGTCGGAGGAGGGGCGCAGCTGCCCCTCAATCCGGTTGCCATCAAGATCGAGCACCACCATGTCGTCGATCCCCATGTGGTCATACTCCACGCCGCTCGGTTTGATCACCACCAGGCCCCGCTCGCGGTCAATACCGCTCACATTGCCCCAGGTGAAGGTCACCAGCCGGTGGCGCGGCAGGTCGAGGTTTGCCTCAAGCACCTGCTGCTTGAGTTGGGCCAGGCTCATACGTGCAGCTCCTCGGCGTTATAGAGCGGCTCGCACGCGGCAACCCAGGCAAGATAGCGCTGGTAGATGGCCTCGTAAGCCGGCACCCGCTCGGGGTTGGGCAGATAGGTCTGCTCGACCTTGCTGGCCATCTGCGCCTGCGCCGTGCCCATATCAGGAATGACGCCGGCCGCGACGGCAGCAAACACCGCAGCGCCCAGTGCGCAGCACTGGTCAGAGGCCACCACCTGGATCGGCCGGTTCATCACATCGGCGCACACCTGCATCACCACCGCTGACTTACGGGCAATGCCACCTAAGGCAATCACCTGCTCAACCGGCACCTGCTGCGTGGTCATGCACTCCATGATGGCGCGTGCGCCGCAAGCGGTGGCCACAATCAGGGCGCCAAACAGATCGGGCGCGCTGGTGCCAAGGTTCAGCCCGCTCACCACGCCCTTGAGGCGCTGGTTGGCATACGGGGTACGGCGGCCGTTAAACCAGTCGAGCACCAGCGGCAAACTGGAGAGATCGGCATGGCGATCCCACGCCTGACTAAGCTGCGGCAGCAGTTTTTGCCGGTATTGATCAAGGGCGGTGCGCAGCTCCGGATATTGGGTGGCGAGCTGCTCCAGCGGCCAGGCCAACAGGCGCTGATACCAGGCATAGATATCGCCAAAGGCGGATTGACCGGCCTCAAGACCAATCATGCCGGGCAGCACGCTGCCATCGACCTGACCACAGATACCGGCAATCGCCCGGCCACCGATGGTCTGCGCGTCAGCCATCAGGATGTCGCAGGTTGAGGTCCCAATCACCTTGACCAGCGCATGGCGTCCGGCGCCAGCACCGACGGCGCCCATGTGACAGTCAAACGCGCCACCGGCCACCACCACATTGGCTGGCAGGTGCAACCGCTCGGCCCACTCAGGGGTGAGCGATCCCACCGGAAGGTCGGCGGTCCAGGTATCGGTAAAGAGCGGATAGTCCAGATCGCGGGTCAGCAGCGGATCGAGCGCATTGAGAAAATCGGCAGGCGGCAGGCCACCCCACTCAGGGTGCCAAAGCGACTTATGACCGGCCGAGCAGCGACCACGGCGAATGTTGGCCGGGGCTTCGGTACCGGTCAGGAGCGCCGGCACCCAGTCACACAGCTCAATCCAGTTGCAGGCAGCGTCACGCACCGCAGTATCGGCCCGCGAAACGTGCAGGATCTTGGCCCAGAACCACTCCGAGGAGTAGATACCGCCGATATAACGGCTGTAGTCGGCAAACTGACCACTGTGGCACAGAGCGGTGATCGCCTCGGCCTCGGCAATCGAGGTGTGATCTTTCCACAGCACAAACATGGCGTTGGGGTTGTCAGCAAACTCGGGGCGCAGTGCCAGAACCCGACCCTGCTCGTCGATGGGCGCCGGCGTGGAGCCTGTGGTATCGACCCCGATCCCGCGCACACCGGCACGCTGCGCCGGTGTCAGTTGTCCCACGACAGCCACCACCGCCTGCTCCATCGATTCGATGTAGTCGAGGGGGTGATGGCGGAAACGGTTGTGCACCGGATCGCTGTAACGGCCTTCGCTCCAGCGCGGGTAATTGACAACATGAGTCGCCAGTTCGGCACCATCCCGGCAGCGCACTGCCAGGGCACGCACTGAATCAGTGCCAAAATCCAAACCGATGACAATTTGCTCTGGCATGGTGTTCTCCTGATTTTAGTAAATAGTGGGAACGTCGCTGCCAGACACAATAGGAGATGGCTAATTGGCCGGTTAGTAATAGTTAGCTACAAATATGGACGAATATGCTTTAGTCCCTATTTGTGATCAAACTAGCAATTTCCTATATATGACGTTTCTGCTGAACATATAGATAAATCCGCTGTTATTACCGAGCGTGATCCTGATCGCTATTCTCCTCGAACTTTATGGCTAAAAATAACACCGCTGCAAACACCAAGAGTGCAAGTTGTTGTTTTTTATGAAACTGATAAAAAACCCCTTGGTTGCAACCATGTAGAGCATCAAATGGACACTACCGAAAGACAATAAATCTTGGAGGCCTTTCCATGAATAAACTGGTTAAAAGCTTACTGGCTGCAGGTCTAATGCTGGGTATGGCGAATTCTGCTCTTGCGGCTGAGGCATTAAAGCTCGGCTATTTAGTAAAACAACCGGAAGAACCCTGGTTCCAGACCGAATGGGCATTTGCCGATAAAGCCGGTAAGGATCTCGGCTTTGATGTCATTAAAATTGCTGTCCCCGATGGTGAAAAAACCCTGAATGCTATCGACAGCCTGGCGGCTAATGGCGCCAAGGGCTTTGTTATCTGCACCCCGGACCCGAAACTCGGCCCGGCCATCATGGCCCGTGCCAAGAGCCTCGATATGAAGGTGATCACGGTCGATGACCAGTTCGTCAACGCCAAGGGTCAGCCCATGACCAATGTGCCGCTGGTGATGATGGCCGCCACCAAGATCGGTGAGCGTCAGGGTCAAGAGCTCTACAAGGAGATGACCAACCGCAAGTGGGACCCGAAGGTCTCTGGCGTGCTGGCCATTACCGCCAACGAGCTCGATACCGCTCGTCGCCGTGTTGAAGGCTCGCTGAGTGCCCTCAAGGCAGCAGGCTTCCCGGCCGGCCAAATCTACAGTGTTCCGACCAAGTCCAACGACATTCCGGGCGCACTGGATGCCGCCAACTCCATGCTGGTTCAGCATCCTGAAGTGAAAAACTGGCTGGTGGTCGGTATGAACGACAACACCGTGCTCGGCGGTATTCGCGCCACCGAAGGTCAGGGCTTCAAGGCCGACAACGTGATCGGTATCGGCATCAACGGCGTCGATGCGGTCAACGAGCTCTCCAAGTCCAAACCGACCGGCTTCTTCGGCTCCCTGCTGCCGAGCCCGGACGTACATGGCTACAAGAGCATCCAGATGCTGCATGACTGGGTTGCCAAGGGCGCAGAGCCGGCCAAGTTCACCGAAGTGACCGACGTGGTGCTGATCACCCGCGAAAACTTCAAAGAAGAGCTCAAGAAGAAAGGTCTGTAATCATCAGCACCGGCATGGGGGCGACCCCATGCCGGGTGGAGTGTCACTATGAACCAGTCTGTACCCTATCTGCAGTTTTGTGACATCAGCAAGGAGTTCCCCGGAGTGAAAGCCTTGCAGAATGTCTCCTTCTCCTGCCAGGAAGGAACGGTGCACGCGCTCATGGGTGAAAATGGCGCCGGCAAATCCACACTGCTGAAGATTCTCAGCGGTTTCCAAAAACCCAGTGCCGGCACGATTCTGCTGGGCGGCAATCCGGTCAGTTTCGACACCACCGCCGACGCCCTGCACAGCGGTATCGCCATCATCTATCAGGAGCTGCATCTGGTCCCTGAGATGACGGTGGCCGAGAACATCTATTTGGGCCAACTGCCCACTCGCCACGGCCTCATCGACAAGGAGCGCCTCTATCAGGATGCCAGCCGCCAGCTGACCCGCCTGGGCATGGATATTGCGCCAGAGACCCCGCTCAAATACCTCTCTCTTGGCCAGTGGCAGATGATTGAAATTGCCAAGGCGCTCACCCGTGACGCCCGTATCATCGCCTTTGACGAGCCCACCAGCAGCCTCTCCTCGCGCGAGATTGAGCAGCTGTTTAGGGTGATTCGCCAGCTGCGTGACGAAGGCAAGGTGATTCTTTATGTCTCGCACCGCATGGATGAAATCTTCGAGCTGTGCGATGCCATTACCGTCTTTAAAGATGGCCAGTATGTGCGCACCTTCGAGCAGATGAGCGATGTAACCCGCGATCTGCTGGTCAAAACCATGGTGGGACGCGAGCTGACCGATATCTATGACTACAGCCCGCGTCCCCACGGGGAGATGGGCCTGGCGGTGCAGGATCTGTGCGGCCCGGGACTGGCCGAGCCGCTTTCGTTCGCGGTGCGCCGCGGCGAGATCCTCGGCATCTTCGGGCTGGTGGGTGCCGGGCGCAGCGAGCTGATGAAACTCATCTTCGGCGCTGAAAAGGCCACCGGCGGCACCATTGCGGTGTATGGCAAAGAGGTGCCAATCCGCAACCCCATCGACGCCATCCACAGTGGCATCATGCTCTGCACCGAAGATCGCAAGGCACTTGGCATCATTCCGATCCATTCGGTGCAGGAGAACATCAACATCAGCGCCCGCCGTCACAAGGCGCGCCTGGGCTGCATCATCGATCAGTCGTGGGAGAACGAGAACGCCCGGCTGCGGATCCGCGACATGAAGGTGAAGACTCCGTCGGCCAATCAGACCATCGCCAACCTCTCCGGTGGCAACCAGCAAAAAGCCATTCTCGGCCGCTGGCTGTCAGAGGACATGAAGGTGATTCTGCTCGACGAACCCACTCGCGGCATCGACGTGGGCGCCAAGAACGAAATCTATAACGTCATCTACGATCTGGCCCGCTCCGGCATCGCCGTGGTGGTGGTCTCCAGCGAGCTGCCAGAAGTGCTGGGGATCTCGGATCGCATCCTGGTGATGCGTGAAGGCCGGGTTGCTGGCGAGCTGCTGCACGGGGAAGCCAACGAGGTCAACACCCTGAACCTGGCCATGCCGGCACGCCACTGAGAACGATTGCTCAATTCAAGGAGATGCATATGGTAACCACCACACATTCTGTAGCGAGCGAGCACAGCGGCGCCGGAGCCCAGACGGTTCGGACCCTGGCCCGCGTCTGGGATCAGTACGGCATGCTGGTGATCTTCGCCATCCTGTTTGCCCTGGCCTGCCTGTTTATTCCCAACTTCAGCAGCCTGATTAACATGAAGGGGTTGGGGCTGGCGGTCTCGATGACCGGCATGGTCGCCTGCGGCATGCTGTTTTGTCTGGCGGCTGGCGAGTTTGATATGTCAGTCGGCTCCATCGTGGCCTGCTCGGGGGTCGCCTGCGCGGTGGCCATCAACCTGACCGAAAGCATCACCATGGGGGTGTTTGCCGGGCTTGGGGTGGGTCTGCTGTTTGGCCTCATCAATGGCATCGTGGTCGCCAAGTTCAAGATCAACGCCCTGATCACCACCCTTGCCACCATGCAGATGGCGCGCGGGATGGGCTATATCATTTCCGATGGTAAGGCGGTCGGGATTGCCGAAGAGTCGTTCTTCGACATCGGTAACTCCGCGTTCTTCGGGATCCCGACTCCGGTCTGGATCACCATCGTCTGCTTCATCCTGTTTGGTCTGCTGCTCAACAAAACCACTTTCGGCCGTAACACCCTGTCGATCGGTGGTAACGAAGAGGCGGCTCGTCTGGCCGGTGTCAATGTGGTGCGCACCAAGGTGATCATCTTCACCATGACCAGCCTGATTGCCTCGCTGGCCGGCATCATCCTGGCCTCACGCATGACCTCGGGCCAGCCGATGACCTCGATTGGCTTCGAGCTCATCGTCATCGCCTCTTGCGTGCTGGGTGGGGTGTCGATGAAGGGCGGGATCGGCAAAATTTCCTATGTCATCGCCGGGGTTCTGATCCTGGGGATAATGGAAAATGCCATGAACCTGCTCAACATCTCGCCGTTTGCCCAGTATGTGGTGCGCGGCCTGATCCTGCTCGCCGCCGTGCTGTTTGACCGTTACAAACAGGTGCGCAAGGCGCGTGTTTAAGGCACTGTCGGAAGGGCCAGCCAGACGCTGGCCCTTCCTGTTTTTGTCCATGTTGCCACGCCGCATCACAACCGGCGTCGCAGCGCAATCATCCATATGGTCGGCAGGAAGTGTGAGCCGTTTCAACCAATCGATTATTGATACAGGGTTTATTAAGCGAGGCAAGCTAGCATGAAAACGATTCCTTGGAACCTGGACATAAGCTACGCCCCCATGATGCCCAAAGATCAACAAGGTGTGCAGAACAATCCCCTGCTGCCCGGGTATGCCTTTGATGCCTTTCTGGTCTCGGGCCTGACCCCGATTGAGCAGGGCAGCGTACTGGATTTCACCATCGACCGCCCGCTCGGGATGAAGGGATATATCATCAATCTCACCACCCGCGGCAAGGGCTATATCTATACCGGAGCGCAAGAGTTGACCGTCGAGCCCGGCGATCTGCTGTTGTTTCCGCCCAACACCATCCACCACTACCGGCGCGCTGATGACAGTGATAGCTGGTATCACCGCTGGGTCTATTTTCGCCCCCGCGCCTACTGGGCTGACTGGCTGAAATGGCCTAATACGCGCGACCACATCGGCTTGATGACGCTGCCCGATGCCGCCACCCGGCAGGAGTTCGATGACCTGTTTCAGGAGATAGAGCAGCGCCATAAAGAGATCCGCCCCATGTCCGAGCAGCTGGCCATGAACCGGCTCGAGCAGCTGCTGATCCGCTGCTATGAGCAGCACGCCCAGGCCAATCAGGCGCCGATGGATCCGCGTATTCTGCAGGCCTGCCAGATCTTGAGCGAATCGCTCTCGACCGAGATATCGATTGAGGAGCTGGCCGAGCGGGTATTTCTCTCCCCTTCGCGTCTTTCGCACCTGTTTCGCTCTCATGTCGGGGTGAGCATCGTGCGCTGGCGCGAGGACCAGCGAGTCATACGCGCCAAGCTGTTGCTACAGACCACGCCGATGCCGATCGCGGTGGTCGGCCAACAGGTGGGCTATGACGATCAGCTCTATTTCTCGCGGGTGTTCAGAAAGCGAGTCGGGTTAAGCCCCAGCGAATACCGCAAAACCACCCACCACTTCTGTAACTAGGCCACCCGGGCCGGGGCAGAGTGCACCGGCCAATTTTTTCATTCGATCCCCAGCCGCAGCAGAATGTGCTCTAATGGCACTCACTTAGTTGCTGCCATTGCTCATTGCGGGAGTTTCCATGCTGCATCGTCTGGCCATTGCCCTCTCTCTCTCCCTGTTTGCCTTGCCAAGCGTGGCCTCAAGTGATGGCGATGGCTGCGATTTCTGGCTCGACGACTGCCCGCTACCGACCTATCCCTTCCTCTGGAGCGGCAACGACACCCGCGCCAACCTGATGCTGCTGCAGGCAGAAAAAAAGCAGCTGACACTACCCTTTGAACAAGCCGGCGATCCGCACGCTGCACGTCTGCTCTCCCCCTTCAACATGGTGCGGGTACCGCAGCCCGGCAAGGGTGATGATGCGCTGGCCAAGCTCAACACTGCCGTAAGCGCCGTGGATGCCAGCTTGCCGCCACTGCTCGATGGCTATGCGCTCGGTGAGCCCGGCGAAGGACGGGTTATCTCCAACCAGCCGGCCAACGCCTTGCGCTTTATCGAGGTGCTGACCGCTGATCACGCCTTAAACCCCGCTGAGCGCACCGAGCTTGCCACCGAGCGCCTGCGTCTGCTACGCGGTGAAAGCGCCATCTCGCCGGCCACCGTCCCGACAGCGCAGGCTGCACCGCTATGGCAATACCTGACGGCAGCGCGCGCGTTTTATGATGGCCGTTTTGCCGAGGCACTGACCGCATTTCGCACGCTCTCCCAAGCCAACCAGCCCTGGATTGCCGAAACCGCCCAGTACATGGTGCTGCGCACCCTGCTCAACCAAAGCATGGAGGGCGCCCATGACGAATATGGCTTTGTCGATATCAGAAAGAGTCACAAAGCACTGCTGGCCGAGGCGCTTGGCGCAGGTCAGGAGTACCTCAACCGCTACCCGCAAGGGGAGTATGCCGACTCGACCAAGGGGCTGTTTCGCCGCCTGCACTGGATGGCGGGAGAGACGACCCACTTGCTGGCTGACTACCAGAGCGAGCTCGACAAAGTGAGCGATCTGCCGACCCTGCAGGCACTGGTCAGCGAGCTCGATCAGACCCTGCTCAGCGCCCATATTGGCAACGACCAACTCCCGCCGTATGACCAGACCGGTGATGCGCCGCTGACCTTGCTCAATGCCTTGCGCGGTCTTCGCAGTGACCAGTGGCGCGGCGGGGATTGGAATGACGAACAGTTCGCGGCAGCCCGTCAGGCTCTGTTGGATAAACAGCAGCCAGATATGGTTCGATATCTGGATGCCAGCGTGCTGCTGTTTGACAAACAGGATTATCCGGGCGTCCTGGCGCTGATCCCAAGCAGTGATGAGGCACATGATACGCTGGGGTTCAGCCTGCAGATCTTGCGGGGGCTGGCGCTCCAACAAGGCAACCAGTTACCAGAAGCCACGCTGCACTGGCAGCAACTGCTCGCCAGCCGTGATAACCCGCAGCAGCGCGCCTTTGTCGAGATGATGCTGGCAGGGGCCTGGCTGCAAGCCGGCTTGCCCGAGAAGGTATTTGCCGCCGACTCACCAATCACTCAGGTCAGGCTGCGCAGCCTGCTGCTCAAAAAAACCGCTTACCGTGACCTGCTGCGCCAGCAGCGCGACAAGGGAGCCAACGCGGTCGAAAAACAGGTCGCGCTGCACACCCTGCTGGTGCGGGATCTCGAGCTCGGAGATCTGAAGGCCGTACTCGACGATCTGCGCTATATTCCGGCCGATTACCGCGACCCAGAGCCCTCGAGCGAGACCCCCTGGTTGCTGCCACCCGATGCCGACATCGCCCTCGGCCAGTTCCAATGGAAAGGGGAAGGCACCCAGCCAGGTTATCACTGCGAAGGGCTCGAGCCCGTTCTTAAGAACCTCATCGCCAATCCCAAGGATGGCCATGCCCTGAACTGCTTTGGCGAATACCTGCGCCTGAAAGCACCTCATATTGACAGCGCGGCCGAAGAGGCCGGTATGTGGCCCCTACCGCCCTTTGCCGATCCGTTAGCCGGCGAGCAGCAAGGTGCCACCACGCTGAGCCGCCTGCGCCTCTATCAAACCGTGATGACGCTGCCCGGCGTCGAACCGGAAGACAAAAGCTATGCCCTCTATCGCGCCGTGATGTGTTATGCCCCGTCTGGCTACAACGGTTGCGACGATCAGGAGATCAGCAAGACCCAGCGCAAAACCTGGTTTGATACCCTGAAATCGCGTTATCCGGGCTCCCCCTGGGCGAAGAAACTGCGTTACTACTGGTAATGATGCATCGCTTCAGCCGGGCGGTACTGCTGCTCGGCGCCGCCTTGGCGCTGCCGGCTTATGGCGATGCGCCTGTCCGAGTCGATGCCAGCCGCTATCAGGCATTCTGGCTCTGGTCGGGCACCCGACCGCAGCCGGTATTGTCGGGGGCGGACACCCTCTATTTGCAGCAAGGGGAGATCCTGGCCCGTCCGGCCGGTCCGCGCTTCTATCCACTGGGCCGACAGCCCAGCCGCCTGCCGGTCAATCGACTCTGGCTGGTGGTCAGGGTCAATCTGCTGCCGCTAACCGCTATCCACCACACTCGATTGGCCCATCTCTGCCAGCGCTGGCGCGCGGCGGGAAATCCCCGGGTCGGGATTCAGATTGATTTTGATGCGGCCACCCGCCGGCTGGCTGACTATGCCGACAACTTAACCCGGATCCGCCAACAGCTCCCAACCTGGTGCGGCCTGAGCGTTACCGGTCTGCTCGACTGGGCCAGTCAGGGGGATGTGACGGTACTAAACCGCTTACCGGTCGATGAGTTGGTGATCCAGACCTATCAGGGGCGCCACAGCGTCCCTGACGTTGAGCGCTATCTACCGGCGCTGCTTAAACTAACGCGCCCGTTTCGGATTGGGTTGGTTCAGGATGGACAGTGGGACATGGCGTGGGAGCAGGCGCTGGCCCGCTCGCCTTGGTATCGCGGGGCGGTGGTGTTTTTGCTCAATCCCCGCCAGGGAAAATAACGCACATCAAAAACCAAGGGGCCCGCAGGCCCCTTGAGATACGCAATTACGACTTCGCCGGTTTCTCTTCCGGCTCCTGCCAGCCACCGCCGACCGCCTTGTAGAGGGCGACCTGGTTTTGCAGCAGCGCCAGACGCGTTGAAATCAGCGTCTGACGGGCGCTGAACAGGGAGCGCTGGGCATCCAGACGGGTCAGATAGCTGTCGACCCCCTGGTTGTAACGCAGATCTGCCAGCGTGAAGTAACGCTCGTAAGCCTTGACCAGCGACTGCTGGGCATCGAGCTGATTGACATACTCCTTCTGCGCAATCAATCCGTCCGACACTTCCTTGAACGCCGTCTGTATAGTGCTCTCGTAGGTCGCAACCGCCTGATTGGTCTGGATCTTCGCCACATCCAGCGAGGCTTGCAGCTCGCCGGCATTGAAGATGGGCAGACTGATTTGCGGTGCAAACGACCAGGTTCCCGAGCCAGCGTGGAACAGATCCGACAGATCGGTGCTGGCACTGCCTGCCTTGGCGGTCAGGGAGATGGACGGGAAGAAGGCTGCACGAGCCGCGCCAATATTGGCATTGGCCGCCTTGAGGCTATGCTCGGCGGCCAGAATATCCGGGCGCTGCAGCAGCAGACTGGAGGGCGCCCCCACCGGTACATCCGGCAGTGCGACGCTCGCCAGCGATCCCGGCAGCGAGATATCCTTCGGCCAACCGGAGCCAAGCAGCAGGGTCAGGGCATTGCGATCCTGCTCTACCACACGGCGATACTGGGCCACACTCACCCGGGCACTCTCCAGCGAGGTACGGCTTTGCGCCAGATCCATCTCGGACGAGGCGCCCAGATCGTACTTCTTCTGGGTCAGTGCGAAGGTTTCCTGCTCGGTCTTGTAGGTCGATTCGGCCAGATCCAGCAAATCGCGATCAGCCAGCAGGGTCAGGTAGGCATCCGCCACCGACGCCACCAGCGCGATATGGGTGCTGCGACGGGTCTCTTCCTTTGCCAGCCAGGTCTCCAATGCCTGCTCACGCAGGCTGGCGACGCGGCCGAACAGATCCAGCTCGTAGCTGCTGATCCCGACCGTACCACTGAAGCTGTTACTGATAGAGGCCTGCCCTGAGCTGCTCGACGCCGCCGACGTGCGTTGACGGGTCATACCGCCGTCAGCGGTAATGGCCGGCAGCGAGTCAGCCCGCTGAATGCGGTACTGCGCTTCATACAACTGCACGTTGAGGATCGCGACCCGCAGATCGCGATTGTTCTCAAGGGCGGTGGTGATAAGACGCTGCAGCACCGGATCGGTGAACTGCTGATTCCAGGCGCGCGGGGCCACCGCATCCTGATTACTCGACCACTCTGCCCCTTGCGGCAATTCAGGACGGTCGTAATGGGGGGCCATGGAGCAGCCCCCGATAAGCAGGGCCACGGTCATGGCCAGCAGACTCTTAGTCATGATGTACGTCTCCCTGAACACGCGAACGCTCGGCGGCAGTACGATGGCGGGTGAAATAACGCATCACCAGCACAAAGAACAGCGGCACGAAGAAGATGGCCAACGCAGTCGCACTCACCATCCCGCCAATCACACCGGTACCGATGGCATGACGGCTGTTGGCACCCGCGCCAGAGCTGGTCGCCAGCGGCATGACACCCAGAATAAAGGCGAGCGAGGTCATCAGGATTGGACGCAGGCGCATGCGCGCTGCCTCAACCACCGACTCGGTCAGACTCTTGCCGTGCTTGTCATACAGCTCTTTGGCAAACTCCACGATAAGAATCGCGTTCTTGGCCGACAGACCTATGGTGGTCAGCAGACCCACCTGGAAGTAGACGTCGTTCTCAAGTCCACGCAGGGTAGCCGCCACGATGGCACCCAGTACCCCGAGCGGCACCACCAGCATGACCGAGAAGGGTACGCTCCAGCTCTCATAAAGCGCGGCCAGAGACAGGAACACGACCAGCAGCGAGATGGCGTAGAGCGCCGGCGCCTGCGAGCCAGCCTGCCGCTCCTGCAAGGAGAGACCAGTCCACTCGATGCTAATCCCTTGCGGCAACTGCTTGACGATCTCTTCGATGGCAGCCATGGCTTCACCGGTACTCTTGCCTGGCGCGGCTTCACCGACGATCTCCATCGCTGGAACACCGTTATAGCGCTCCAGACGCGGCGAGCCAAAGCTCCAGTCGGTCTTGGCAAAAGCCGAGAAGGGCACCATCAGGTCGCTGTCATTACGCACATACCAGAGGTTGAGATCTTCAGGCTTCATGCGAAACGGCGCATCGGCCTGCAGATAGACCTTCTTCACCCGGTTACGATCGACGAAGTCATCGATGTAAGAGGCCCCCCAGGCAATCCCCAGCGTGTTGGTGATGTCACTGATCGACAGCCCTTGCGCCAGCGCCTTGTCATAATCGATCTTCACTTCAAACTGCGGCGTATCTTCCATCCCGTTCGGACGAACCCGAACCAGATTGGGGTTTTGCGCCGCCATGCCGAGCAGTTGGTTACGCGCCTGCATCAGCTTTTCATGACCCAAGCCACCACGGTCTTGCAGATAGAAGTCAAAACCGGTGGCCGTACCGAGCGAAGGAATGGCCGGCAGGTTAAAGGCAAACACTTGGGCTTCCTTGATGCTCATCAGATAGCCCATGGCACGGCCGATGATGGCATTAGCACTGCGGTCGGCCGAATCACGCTCACTCCAATCCTTGAGCTTGATAAAGGCCATACCGGTATGCTGACCACTACCGGCGAAACTGAAGCCGGAAACCGTCAGCACCGAGGCAACATTATCCTTCTCTTTCTCTTGGAAATAGTTGCGCATGTTGTCGAGCACGGCTTCGGTGCGCTCGGTAGTCGCCCCGACTGGCAGTTGGACCATGGCCATCAATACGCCCTGGTCCTCTTCCGGCAGGAAGGAGCTCGGCATACGCATAAACAGGGTACCCAGCACCGCCAGCAGGATGGCGTAGAGAACGCCAAAGCGCACACCCTGACGCACCACCTTGCTGACACTGTTCTGATAGCTGTTGGCACTGCTGTCGAACATGCGGTTGAACCAACCGAAGAAGCCCTTCTGCGCCCCAAATTCCCCATGTGCCACCGGCTTGAGCAAAGTGGCGCACAGGGCCGGCGTCAAGATCAGCGCAACCAGCACCGACAGCACCATGGCCGATACGATGGTGATTGAGAACTGACGATAGATGGCGCCGGTCGAACCACCGAAGAAGGCCATCGGAATGAACACCGCCGACAGGACCAGCGCAATCCCCACCAGGGCACCGGTGATCTGGTCCATCGATTTACGCGTCGCTTCGAGCGGCGAGAGATCCTCTTCGCTCATCAGACGCTCGACGTTCTCCACCACCACGATGGCATCGTCCACCAACAAACCTATCGCCAGCACCAGACCGAACATGGTCAGAGTGTTGATGGTAAAACCAAACGCCGCCATCACCCCGAAGGTACCCAGCAGCACCACCGGCACCGCGATCGTGGGGATCAAGGTGGCGCGGAAGTTCTGCAAGAACAGGTACATGACGAAGAAGACCAGCACGATCGCTTCGATCAGGGTCTGTACCACCTCCTCGATGGAGATCTTCACAAACGGCGTGGTGTCATACGGATAAACCGTCTTCATGCCGCTCGGGAAATAGGGTTCCATCTCGGTAATCTTGGCTTTGACCTTGGCGGCTGTGTCCAGCGCGTTGGCGCCGGTGGCCAGCTTGATGGCAAACGCCGCTGTAGCCTGACCATTGTAACGGGCATTCGCGGCGAAGCTTTCACCATTGAGCTCGATACGGGCCACATCGCTTAAGCGAACCTTGGAGCCATCCTGCTTGACCTTAAGCAGGATCTGACCAAACTCCTGCGGCGAGGTCAGGCGGCTCTGACCCTTGATGGTGGCAGTAAACTGCTGACCATCCACAGCCGGGTTGGCCCCGAGGCTACCAAAGGCAACCTGGGCGTTTTGCGCTGTGATGGCACTCTTGATATCGCTCGGGGTCAGGCTGAAACTGTTGAGCTTGTTCGGGTCGAGCCAGATGCGCATGGCGTACTGGCTACCGAACACCTGCATCTCGCCGACACCATCAACCCGGCTGATCGGGTCCTGGATGTTGGAGACCACATAGTCAGCCAAGTCGTGGCTGTCCATGCTGCCATCGGTCGAGATGAAGCCTGCCACCATCAGGAAGCTACTGGTGGTTTTCTGCACCTTGATGCCTTGCTGCTGCACGGTGTCGGGCAACATGGTGGTGGCTTGCTGCAGCTTGTTCTGCACCTGCACCTGAGCGATATCCGGGTCAGTGCCCGGCTGGAAGGTGATGGTGATCGACACCCGTCCCGACGAGTCACTCTGGGAGGACATATAGAGCAGGTTATCCAGGCCGGTCATGTTCTGCTCAATGATCTGGGTCACTGAACTTTCCACGGTTTCAGCCGAGGCGCCCGGGTAGGTTGCCGAGATGGCAACCGCCGGCGGCGCAATGGTTGGGTACTGTTCGATAGCCAGACGATTAATGGAGAGCAGACCGCCCAACATAATCATCAAAGCAATGACCCACGCAAAAATCGGTCGGTCAATAAAAAATCTTGCCATCAGGAATTACTCCTTGCCCTGCTGTGCACTGCCGTCGGTCACATCATGGGGATTCACTGCCGCGCCGGCTTTAATCTTCTGCAGACCGGCAACCACGACGCGCTCACCCGCCTTAAGACCAGATTCCACCACCCAGTCCTGACCTTGCGACTGGCTCACCACCACGTCACGGCTTTCCACCTTGTTCTGGGCATCCACCACCATGACCGTCGAGCCGCCACGGGCGGTACGCACCAGCGCCTTTTGCGGCACCAGCAGACCATTGCTGCGCTCACCTTCAGCGATGGTGGTACGCACAAACATCCCCGGCAACAGCAGGCGATCCGGGTTCGGCACCAGCGCGCGCAGGGTGACTGAGCCGGTGGTTTCATCCACGGTCACGTCAGAGAACTGCAGGGAGCCTTTTTGCGGATAGGCCGTGCCATCTTCTAAGGTGACATCAACCGGAACGCTCTTGCTAACGCTGAGTTTGCCGCTGGCAAGCTGCTGTTTGAGTTGCAGCAATTGGGTCGTGGATTGGGTCACGTCCACATACATGGGATCAAGCTGCTGGATAGTCGCCAGCGCAGTGGTTTGCGATGCAGTGACCAGTGCCCCTTCGGTGATGCTCGACTTACCGATGCGACCAGAGATGGGCGCAGTGATTCGGGTATAAGCCAGATTGATGCGGGCGCTCTTGAGCGTCGCCTGCGCAGAGGCAATGTCGGCAACGGCCTGCTTCCAGCTGGCGTCTGCATCGTCATAGTCCTGCTGGCTGATGGCACGGGCCTTGACCAGCTCGCTGTAACGCTCGGCCTTGAGGCGGGCGCTCTGCTCGGTGGCTTTAGCCTTGGCCAACGTGGCTTCAGCACTGGCGACCGTGGCTTCGTAAGTGGCCGGGTCAATCTGATAGAGCAGTTGGCCGGCCTTGACCTCGCTGCCTTCGGTGAACAGGCGCTTGATCACAATCCCGCCCACCTGAGGACGCACTTCCGCTACCCGCCGGGCGCTGGTGCGGCCACTGAGCTCACTGGTGATCTGGATGGAGCTGGTTTTGAGGGTTACCACATCCACCGCTGCCGGCGGCATCTGCCCCTGCTGGGGAGTGCCCTGCTGTTCACCACAACCGGTCAGCGCTCCGCCCGCCATCACGGCAAGGAGGATTGCACGCGCGATAATATGTTTATGCATGAAGGATCTACGCCTCTGTCTACCTGACTGATTTGAAGAAGCAACCATCGCCCTGTGCCATGGTTGGTAATTGTGCACGAGTGCAGTAATATACAAACGTTCATGTATGTATGTAAGTTGGTTTATCAAATTTTTTACGTAACAGCCTGTAAGTGCTAGGAGTCCTCTCTCACCATGGTCCGTCGTACAAAGGAAGAAGCCGAGCAGACACGCAGCCATATCATGGCGACTGCCCTCGATCTGTTCTGCCGGCATGGGCTGGCCAAAACCAGCCTGACCGACATCGCCCAGACTGCAGACCTTAGCCGGGGCGCCATCTATTGGCATTTTCGTAATAAAGAGGAGTTGTTCGTGTCGCTCTGGGAAGAGCTGTGCGCCCCTCTGGCTGAAAACATGTACGCCTGCCTCAATCCCGACGAGCCGGATCCCCTCGGCAGGTTGCGGATATTTTTGCATCAGGTTATGCACAAGATAGTGACAGAACCGGCTCACCGCCAAATGTTCAGCCTGATCTTTCATGTGGAATCGCTGGAGGGAGAAGGGGTAGCGCTGCGCGAGCATATGCGCCAGCAATCGATCCGGTTTCACCGCGACCTCGAGATGACGCTGCTTAACGCCCGCAACCACGGACAGTTGCCGTCGCACGCCGATCCCAAGCGATTGGCCATCCTGATGCACTGCATGCTTGATGGCTACATCATCAACTGGCTGCATTTTCCGGAATACATCAACCTGGAAGAAGAGATCGACTTTATGCTCGATACCCTGTTTGGCCTCTTCACCATTCAGAGGGTTGACAACGATATTCTCACCCCAAATGCGTGAACTCGATCGTTGGCTGGCACGCTTGCCGGCAAACAGCCACCTGTTGATTAGCAATGATGATGGCTACCTCTGCCGCACCCTGTTGGCCCAAGAGATGGTCGTTAGCGCCTGTTGCGACACGCTAGACGCGGCCATGCGCACCTCGGTGGCAGCCGGCCTGCCGGTGCGCGCAGCAACGGTTTTGCACTGCCGCAGCGTGGTGCCGTTTGCCGGTGCTTGTCTGTGTGATGAAACCGCCCCCGATGCGGCGACGCTGGCGCATCTGGCCACGCAGCTGGCCCCGGGTGCAGCACTACTGTGTGCTCATCTTCCCTCCGGCTGGAACACCACCTGCTGGCGCCGTGACGGTGCGCTGCTGATACGTCTGTAAACAAGGGTGCCAAGCGGGTTTTCTTTGCCTTGCTCCTTGATTACACTCGAACGGTTGTTATCCACGGGAGATTGGAATGCGAAACCTGCTGTCGGGCGCCTGCCTGCTACTGCTGGCCGCCTGCTCCAGTACTCCGCCCCCCGCGCCCCATCCGGTCAGGCAAACTGCCTTTGACGGCTTTTATCAGCAGTGGCGTGGCGTACCCTATCGCATGGGCGGCACGAGCCCGGCCGGGCTCGACTGCTCGGCGTTTACCAAACTCGCCTACCAGCAGGTGCTGGGTCTCTCTTTGCCGCGCACCACTGAATCCCAGGCTCAGGTCGGCATGCCGGTGGCGCGCAGCCAGTTGCATCATGGGGACTTAGTGTTCTTCAAGACCGGCTGGAATCAGTACCATGTCGGCGTCTATACCGGAGAAGGGGAATTTATCCACGCCTCCACCAGCAAGGGGGTGATCCGCTCCCGGCTGGATAATGTCTATTGGCGTCAGCACTACTGGCAGGCACGCCGCGTGGTCGCCACACCGCTGCGGGTGCAGTGACGCCACACCTCGATTTCGGTCACGAAACACCCTGAAAAGCTTGAAAAATAAGCAAACAAACCCTTTTTTGCGACCAACCAGACTTTTTTCTCACTCTTTTTGGTTTTCGGGGTTCACAAGCGCACGGATTCTGGTAGTATGCGCCTCGCACTTGGGGAGGGGTTCCCGAGCGGCCAAAGGGATCAGACTGTAAATCTGACGGCTCTGCCTTCGAAGGTTCGAATCCTTCTCCCTCCACCATCATCAAGTGCAAAAAGTAGGAATTCCCGTGGAGGGGTTCCCGAGCGGCCAAAGGGATCAGACTGTAAATCTGACGGCTCTGCCTTCGAAGGTTCGAATCCTTCTCCCTCCACCATTTTCCTACATACCCCGTGGAGGGGTTCCCGAGCGGCCAAAGGGATCAGACTGTAAATCTGACGGCTCTGCCTTCGAAGGTTCGAATCCTTCTCCCTCCACCATCATTCAGAACCCTCGGCTAAGGCCGGGGGTTCGTCGTTTCTGGCACTTCACATTTCTGGGCACGGTCATTTGACCCCATCTGACCCCGGTGTTAGCTTCTGGTGAAAACAGAGTGTTAACAAATGCCTATGGACAGCACCTTCACCATCGTCATCGCTGATGACCACCCCCTTTTTCGTGGCGCCCTCTATCAGGCGGTGCACCTTGCCATGAGCGAAGCCACCCTGCTGGAAGCCGACTCAATCGCTTCACTGCTGACGCTGCTCGCCAGCCATCAGGAAGTTGATCTGCTGCTGCTCGATCTGAAAATGCCGGGTGCCAACGGGCTGGAAGGGGTCGCACATCTGCGCGGTCAATACCCTGAACTGCCGGTGGTAGTGGTCTCGGCCAGCGAAGATCCGGCCATCATCCATCAGGTGATGCGTTTAGGCGCGCTCGGGTTTATTCCCAAATCAGCGCCGATGAAAACGCTGGTGGAGGCGCTCTCTTGCGTGCTGCAGGGTGATACCTGGCTGCCAGCCGATCTTCCCGCCGATGACGAGTCAGGGGACGATCTTGCCACCCGTCTTGGCAGCCTTACCCCGCAGCAATACAAGGTACTGTTGATGCTGCGCGATGGCAGCCTCAACAAGCAGATTGCCTGGGAGCTCAATGTCTCGGAAGCGACCATCAAGGCGCATATCACCGCAATTTTCCGCAAACTGGGGGTGAAAAACCGCACTCAGGCGGTGATTGCCCTGCAACAGTTGGAGTTACCCCCTACTTAATACTCACGGGCGTTGGGATGATCGCTCGACAAAAAGCACGAGCGTGCCGTATTCTGAGAGCCTTACGCCTACTCCCACGTTTATCATGAGCAAAGCCCAGACCACTCGCGAGGCGATCCTGCGGGAAGCCTTTGCCCAAGCCAGCCAGTTCGGGCTCGAAAGCCTGACTATTGGCGATTTGGCGCAGCGCTGTGCGCTGTCAAAAAGCGGTCTGTTTGGCCATTTTCGCTCGCGGGACAATCTGCAACTGGCGGTGCTCGAATACGCCGCAGAGGTCTTTCGCGAGCGGGTCATCACCCCGGTGCGGCAAGAGACTCATGAGAATCAAGCTGATAAACTGCGGGCGCTGCTGCGCGCTTGGCTGGCCTGGAATCAGGATTTCAGCGGGCGCTGCATGTTTCTCGACGCCTGGACCTCGCCGCAAAATGGCGCGGTCCAGCAGGGAGCCCGTCACTTTGTGCACGACTGGCTCACCTATCTGCAGCGCCAGATACATCAGGGCATCGAGCAGGGCGCCTGGCGACCTGAGCTGGATCCGTGGCAAGCCGTCTATCGCCTCTACAGCCTCTATCTTGGCGAGCAGGTGTTTGGCGATCTGGGATTAAGCCAGCATCCCGACCAGCGTTTCTGGCCCGAGGTCGAGGCGTTGTTGGCAAGTTGGCGCCACTGATTTTTTTAAAACCGATAAAAAAGCACGAACGTGCTAAAAGGATGTGCCATGAGCAGCAAGATCTACTTCAACACCGCTGGCCGCTTCTCATTCAAGCGCTGGCTGACCGGCATGAGCACGACCCTGCATCACCGGCTGGCCCCGCGTCATGCCCGCAAGCTGGCGCGCGATCTGCTGCTGACGCCTCAGCGTGATCAGCGTAGCAACGAGCCACCAGCCGGTCTGGTGCAGCAAAACGTGGCGACGGCCGAGGGCAGCCTGATGACCTACCGCCTCGGCGACGGACCACTGTGGCTACTGATGCACGGCTGGTCAGGCAGCAGCCGCCAGCTGTTTCCCCTGATGCAAGAGATTGCCGCAGCCGGCTTTACGGCGCTTGCCTATGATCATCCGGCGCATGGCCAGAGCAGCGGCCATCATGGTCACCTGCCCCGTTTTGTGCGCGCGCTGGAAACACTGCTCGACACCCTGCCGGCGCCAGTCGCGGTCACCGCCCACAGCATGGGCGCCGCGGTATTGCTCTCGACACCGCACCCGTCGCTGCAGCACTGCCCGCTGCTACTGGTGGCGCCGGTTCTCGATTATGTGCCGCAACTCTATGGCATGGTGCGCCGCTCGGGTTACTCCATGCCGCTGTTTAGCGAGGTGGTGGGCGAGATTGAACAGCAATACCGGATGCGACTGGCCGATGTCGACCCCTTGCAAGCACTGGCAGGGCGGGTGAAACCGGTGTTGATCGTCCACGATAATCAGGACCGCTTTGCCCCTTATGCCGATTCCCAGAAGGCCGCCCGCCTGCCAGAGGTGACCCTGCTGACCACTCAAGGCGAAGGGCATGGTCGTATCCTGGCCTGTGATGCACTGAAAGAGGCGGCTCGTTCACTGGCCACCATGATTCAATCGGGCAACGGAAGTCACACCACGATGGCGCACGCTGGCTTATAGTTAACGGCATACAGGTTGGCATTCCTTCTCAAGGATACGCAGTATGTCGAGACCCAATACCGCGCTGCTGTTGACCGGAGGTGGCGCCCGCGCCGCCTACCAGGTCGGCGCTCTCAAGGCGATTGCCGAATTTTATCCCCGCGACACCCCTATCCCGTTTCCGATTCTCTGTGGTACCTCGGCCGGCGCCATCAATGTCACGGCACTGGCCTGCTATGCATCGCGCTTTCTGCTTGGAGTACGCAAACTGGAGTGGGTGTGGCGCCGCTTTGATACCGACCATATCTTCAGCTTCTATCCCGGCAAACTGGTACGCCGTCTGTTGGTCGAGGGATCGGCCGGCCTTATCCGCCCCATCCCCAACCCGGCCTTCAACCTGTTTTCCCAAGAGCCGCTGCGCCAGTTACTCGATGAGCTCATCGACTATCGCAAGATTGACGAAAACCTGATGTACGGCAGTCTGGAAGCACTGGCCATCACGGCATCGGACTACATCAACGGCCTCTCCACCACCTTCTTTCAAGGACGCCCCGCTCACCACGCCTGGGAGCGCGCCCGCCGCCACGGGATCAGCACCACCATTGGCACCGATCACCTGCTCGCCTCGGCGGCCCTGCCCTTTATCTTTCCACCCATCGGGATCGAGGGCCATTACTACGGCGATGGCTCGATTCATCAGCTCAGCCCACTCAGCCCGGCCATCCATTTAGGTGCCGAGCACTTGCTGGTGATCACTCTCGAATCACCGCGCCATGAAACCCGTCTGCGCGAGGCGCTGACCACCTCGGACATTGCCAGCCACCTGCTCAACACCGTTTTTACCGATACGCTCAACTCCGATCTGGAGCGACTGTCGCGCATCAACAAAACGCTGTCACTGATCCCCGAGCGCGAGCGGCGCCATCTCAACCTCAAAGCGGTGCAAAGCTGCGTGCTCAAGCCCAGCCAGGATCTGGACGAGCTGGCACTTCCCTTCCTCAGCCGGTTGCCGGTCAAGGTGCGCCGCTTGCTGCGCGTACTCGGGGTTAGGGGGGATCACGCCAGCACGCTCGCCAGCTTTCTGATGTTTGTGCCGGGCTACTGTCAGGCACTGATTGCGCTGGGATACCAGGATGCGATGGCAGAGCGCGAGCGCATCCAGACATTTCTGGGGTTGGGAAACGGCAAGTAACGAGTGCGTCACAGGCCAAGCAGCAGGCGCTGCTCGGCCTCATCAATGGCAATGTTGTGGCCAAACAGCACCACTCTATCCCCCTCTTGCAGGACAATCCCCGCTGCGGGCTCCAGCGTGATATCCGCGCGCTGAATCGTCTTGATGGCGATGGCCAGACCCAGCTGATCAATCTGCTTGCCGACGGCCCAGGCCTGCGCCGTTAACAACACCGGGTGCAACCGCTCGAGCACCCTGTCATCCCCAGGCGCCGAGCCACTTTGATCACCCCAATAAAACCCATGCAAGAATCGGTATTGGCTACGTCGCTCCTGCTCCATACGCCGGATAATGCGGCCAATCGGGATCCCGCAATGAGCCAACACCTGAGACACCAGCATCAGCGCCCCTTCCTGGGATTCGGGGATCACCTCATGGGCTCCGCCACTGCGATAGGTTTCGAGATGCGTATCATCACGGGTACGCACCAGAATGCGTACCGCGGGCGCCAACTCACGCACCAGCGCTAAGATGGCCTCGATGCGTCTGGGATCATCAAAGGTGATGATCAGCATGCGTGCCCGTGACAAACCAGCCGCCAGCAAAATCTCGCGCCGGGACGCATCACCAAACGACACCTGCTCACCCGCCAGCTTGGCCTCACTGACCCGTTCAGGATCAAGGTCAAGCGCCAGAAACGGCAACCCTTCGAGGGTCAGAAACCGGGCGCAGGTCTGACCGGTACGGCCAAAACCGGCGATGATGACATGGTCACATTTTCCAAGGCCCGACTGGGCGACCTCGGATTGTGATAACAAGCGGGAACGGGTCAGTGACGCCGCCCAGGTCTGCGACTGATTGACCAGCCAGGGGGTAACGGCAATCGACAGTACCCCGCAACCAACCAGCAATGATGCTTCCCGACTGTCGAGCAAACCATGCTTGGCAGCCAGGGCCAGCAGCACAAAGCCAAACTCCCCCATCTGACTGAGCATGATGCCGGCCGCGAGACTGTCGCGTTTACGCTCCCCCATTAGTTGACCGGCCAGCATCACCAGCACCGCCTTGCACAGGATCAGCGACAGCACCGCCAGGCTCACCCAGGCCCAGTGCCGTGCCACCAGTTGCCAATCCAGCCCCATGCCGACGGTGACAAAAAACAGTCCCATCAACATGTCGCGAAACGGGCGGATATCCACTTCCAGCTGGTGTCGGTAGTGAGATTCACCCAGCATCATGCCGGCTAAAAAGGCCCCCAGCGCCATCGACAGTCCCAACCATTGGGTCACCCAGGCGGCGAGCAGCGCCACCGTCAGCGTGGTCATCACAAACAGCTCATCCGAGCGCGCCTTGGCCACCTCAAAAAACAGGTAAGGCAGCAACCATTTGCCCACGGCCAACAAACCGGCCAGCGCCAACACTCCTTTGCCACAAGCCAGCAGCACCACCGATACCAGCGCCCAGCCCTGCACGCTGGGCTCTGCCAGGATCGGAATCATCACCAGCAAAGGGATCACCGCCAGATCTTGCAATAACAGCACGCTCACCCCGATCTGGGCGCGGGCGGTATGCAGTTGGTTGAGCTCGCCCAGTTGCTTGATGACCACCGCCGTCGAGGACATGGCCAGCGTACCACCGACCACCAGCGCCTGCGGTAAGGAAAACGACCAGGAGGAGAGCACCAGCACGCAGACCCCGGTAGTCAACAAGACTTGTAGCCCACCAACCCCTACCACTAGCCTGCGCATGGCAAACAGGCGCGGCAGCGAGAACTCCAACCCGAGGGAGAACATCAAAAAGACCACACCAAGCTCGGCCAGGGTGTGCATCACATCACCGGACGGGATCAAGGCGATGCCATATGGACCCATTAACACGCCCACCAGCAGGTAAGCCAGGATCACCGGCAGCTTCAAACGGCGGAAAACCGCCACCAGCAGCACCGCCAGCAGCAGCAGGATAAGCAGGTCACTGTGCACGTTTTTCCTCCCGAATGATTGGCTTAAGTCTAGTCAGGGGAAACGGACGAAGCGTGTTCACTTTCCGGCATGAGCTTTGCAATGACACAGGGAAGTCATAGCAATGCCGTCAAGGAGTACTCTGTGGACAATACAGCCATGGGAATGTGGAGCCAAGGGATCGAGCAGTGGGTCAGACAGGCCGAGCGCCTGACGCCGCTGCCCGACACCGAGCGTTTGCTGCTGCTCGACCAACTGCTGGCCCAGCAAAGCCTTGACGAACTACTGGCAACCTTTGCCAGTCAGGTGGCAAGGATCGTCCGGATCCGCTCGCTGCGCTTTGAAGGCAACCAGAGTTACAACCTGTTAAGCGGTGAAGGTGCGCCCCACCACCACAGTGCCGAGATCCGGGCACAGACCATGCGTTTGGGGGTGTTGCACTATGGCTTCGAGCAGCCGCTTGGCGGCAGCCAACTGCGCCTGCTGCAGCAATATCACCACCTGCTGGCCTTGCCGCTGCGCCTGATGCTGCGGGTTGAACAACTGCAACAGCAGGTGCGCCTCGATTATCTGACCGGGCTGGGTAACCGGGCTCATTTCGATGAGTCCATCGGCCGGGCGGTTGAGCAAAATTGCCGGGAGGCCAGTGGTCTGGTGCTGGTACTGCTCGATCTCGATCACTTCAAACAGATCAACGACACCTGGGGCCATCCGGCCGGAGACATGGTGCTCAGCCGCTTTGCCCATCTCTTGCGCGATGTGATTCGTACCTCGGATCAGGCGTTTCGGCTGGGTGGGGATGAGTTTGCCTTGATCTTGCAGCCGGCAGAGTCTCACGCCTGGCAACCGGTCTGGCATCGTCTGGATGAACAGCTCAAGCTCCATCGCGAGCTCTCCACCTTCTCGGTGGGTTGCAGTCTCGGGGCTGCCAGCTGGAAATCGGGGATGAACGTGCATCAGCTCTATGAGCTGGCCGACGCCGATCTCTATCTGCACAAGCAGCAGCGCCGCTAGGCGCGCTGCCACTGCCAACCAAGGCGCGCCTCGTCCGCCTCGGCGGCAAACCCAGCACAGACAAAGACCCCGAGCACCGCGGCCGGTGTCTCGTTGTAATAGAGAATCGGAATGCTGCCGCGCAGCCACGGGGCGATGGCGTATTCCTGCCACAGCTTTTTAAGCCGCCGGCTGCCGGCTCGTCCCACCGGGTGCAGCCTGCTGCCATCTTCCACACTAAAGCGAATCGAGAGCTTCTCTCCTGACCTGGGTGCGCGCAGCGCCCCCTGCGGGTTGGGCAGCACCCGCAGCCGGCCCAATCCCGCCGGCAGCGTCAACCAGTTGTCACCATTGAGCATCCCTTGCCAGTCAGGAGCAGGCATGTGCAGCGCCGCTTGTGGCAGTACCACCAATCGCCCCTGATAGCGCCGGGCGCACCACTGCTCCCAGCAAAACTGCGGCTCAGCATCGGTCCGTGCCAAGGCAACCTCCTGCCACAACCGCTGTAACTGCTCACGGGATAAGGTGGCCGCCCCCAGGCTTCGTAGCCAAAAACGGATCACATTGGCCCGTCGCGGCGCATTGAGCTGCTCGAGCGGCGCAATCAGCAGCTGACCTGACACCATCACACCGGCTGCGTCCTGCTCGGCCAGCTCATCGAGTAAATCAGAGCTCTCGGCGCAGAGCTCAGCACTGCGGGCCGCCGTCGTCACCATCGCAGGCCAGCGCTCACGCAGGAGCGGCAACAGATGCAAACGCAGGAAGTTGCGATCAAAGCGATCGTCCTGATTGCTCTCATCCTCGACCCAATCCATACCCAGTGCCTGCGCCGCCTCAAGTAACTGCTCCCGTGCCAGCGCGAGCCAGGGGCGCAGCAGTTGCCCGCCGGCAAACGGCTGGGATGGGCGCATCGCGCCAAGGCCGCGCACGCCGCTACCGCGTTTTAACGCCAGCAACAGCGTCTCCAGCTGATCGTCACCGTGATGGGCGGTGAGCAGCAATCCATCGGGTGGCAGATGCTTGGCTAGCGCCTGATAACGCGCCGTACGCGCCTGCGCCTCCAGGCTCTCGCCATTGCCGGGGGAAAGTTGCACCCGCTCGGCCACAAAGGTCACGCCCAAACCTGCGCAGCGTTCGCGGCAAAACGCCAGCCACTGGTCGGCATGAGCACTCAAGCCATGATGCACATGAATCGCCTGCAGCCGATCGCGCCAATCGGGCTCGGCAGCCAGTAGATGCAGCAGCAAGCAGGAATCGAGTCCGCCACTTAATGCCAGCCGCAGCGGCGCCTGGCCGGGATAAGCGGCAAGCTGGGTAGCAAGAGCGTGTCGGGCAGCGGTCAGAGCATGGTTCATGGCTATTTAGGGTCTGGTGGCAAGATCTCCCGGCGGGAGCAAGGCATCATCATAGCACTGCCATCCACCTGGGTTAGAGCGCAGCGCGTGGCTTATCAAGGCAAAACCGTGCTGCTACAGTAATTTATCACGCTTGATAGCCGCCGCTGACAGGGGAGTCCATGGCAAACACAAGAAGCAAGGTACTGCTGGTGCTGTTGGCCGCGCTGGGGGGCTGCACCAAACCCTCCGAGCCTCACCTTACCAGCGGTCTGCCCACCGCTGATCGCCCCAGCCAAGTGCTCCCCGGCGATGACTTTTATCACTATGCCAATGGCCATGCGCTGGCCCGTCAGCTGCCAAGCCCGGTGGATGCGCTGCAGGCTAAAACCCGCGCCGAACTCGAGGCGGTGGTGACTGATGCGGTGCAACGCCGTGGGCCAACCGCAAGCGCCGCGCAGCAAATCGCAGATCTCTACGCCAGTGCCATCGACAGCGCCACCCGCGAGCGAGTGGGCATCGCACCGATCACCCCCCTGCTGCGTGATATCGACAACATCCAAGATGCCACCACACTGGCGCAGGCCATGGCGCAGCTGGCACAAACCAGCGAACACTCACCGCTGGCTATCTGGATTGGCGCAGTGCCACTTCATGGGCACCAGCCTGCGCTGACCATCACACCCGCAGTGAGTACCGTCTCCCCCGAGCCGCAGAGCGTTTTTGCCTTGCTGGTTCGAAGCGGTATCAAGCCGGCCGATGCCAGCAAACTGGCGCCCCGCGTCGTGGCGCTCAACGGAAAATTACGGGCGCTTGCCGAGCAGCGCGGCGCCTATCAACAGCTCGACCCCCGCTCGCTCATCGCGCTGTATCCCACCTTTGACTGGAGAAGTTGGCTCGATAGTGCTGGCCTTGCCGGGCAACCGACTCTGTTTGCACCCAGCGACTATCTGGCTGGGCTGGGTGCACTGCTGCAAGCCACGCCACTGCCCGATTGGCAGGCATACCTGCGCTGGCAGTTGATGGTCGACTGGGCACCCTATCTTGATAGCGCGAGCGCAGCTCTCGTCGGTGCCGCGCCCCTTGCTCAGCGCGAGCAGGCGCTGGGGCTGGTCCATCACTATCTTGGCAACCAGCTTGGTCAGCGCTATGTAACCCGCTTCTTTGCAAATGACGCCAAGGCGCGGGTGACCCGTATCGCCGAGGGGCTGCGCCGCGCCTACGCCAAGGCGCTGAATGATGCCAGCTGGATGAGCCCGGCAAGCAAAAAACAGGCGCAAACCAAACTGGCGCAAATGGCGTTCAAGATTGGCTATCCCGACGCCTGGCCCGATACATCCACACTACGCCTTGAACCGGACGATCTGGTCGGCAATCTACTGCGCATCAAAGCGTGGGATTATCGCCGCCAGCTGGCCAGTCTTACATCAAACGCAGCACTCTCGAGCTGGCCTGTCACGCCGCAGACAGTCAACGGGTTTTACCGCCGCAGCCACAACGATCTGGTGTTACCCGCCGCCCTCTTGCAACCCCCCTTCTTTGACCCCAATGCCGACGAGGCCATCAACTACGGTGCCATCGGGGCGCTGATTGGCCATGAGATGAGCCACGCCTTTGATGAGCAAGGTGCGCGCGTCGCGGCCGATGGCACAGCAGGAGCGCCGTTAAGTAGTAAAGAGCTGCGAGATTATGCTGCGCTGAGCGAAGCTCTGGCGACCCGCGTCGCGGCAGGCAACCCGGCACTTGGTGAGGCGCTCGTCGCCGATCTGGTCGGGGTGACGCTGGCGCTACGCGCCTATCACGACTCACTGCATGGCGAAGAGGCTGCGCCGATTGAGGGTTACAGCGCCGAGCAGCGCTTTTTTCTGGGATGGGCGAGGTTGTGGCAGCAACCCGAGGCCGATAACGCAAGCAGCCAGCCACCTGCGCCGGCTATCTTGCGGGTCAACGCCATCGTCACGCAATTTGCCGAGTTTTATGACGCCTTTGCCGTGCAACCCGGCGCCAAGCTCTATCTGCCGCCAGAGCAGCGTGCCCACCTCTGGTAAGAAGCGGACACGACTCATGGATTAGAGACGGGCATGTCTCATGGATGAGAGACAGGCATGTCTCATGGATTGAGACGGTCAATCCAGCCATCGAGCCAGGCCAGCGCCGGGCGCTCCGGCTGATCCTCTTCGCTGGCATCAATCTCAAGGCGCGGCAGCAAGGGCTTGGCACCGAGCTCTTGCAGCAACGTATCGAGCGTTCGTCCGGCGCCACAGAAGGTATCACCATACACGCTGTCGCCCATGGCAATCAGGGCATATTGCAGCGGCGCAAGCCAGGGGGCGCGGTTTTTCAGATCGTCGGCAAACGGGGCCAGATTATCGGGAATATCGCCCTGCCCGGTGGTCGAGGTCACCAACAGCAAAAAGCGTTCAGGCGAAAGATGCTTGGCACGCGCCTCTTCATTGATGGTGACGCGATGACCGCGCGCTTCGAGGCGTGCAGCCAATCGCTCGGCCACCAGTGCGGCGGCGCCATAAACAGTTCCGACAATCAGATCGACCTTGGCCATGACACGCTCCTGTATGCAATGAGGAGCCTTGAGCATGGCATACCGAGTGCCTAGTAGTCACTCTCGCTGGCAGGCCAACCCAAACGTTCAAACAGGGCCAGCACCTCTTCCCCAAGTGGCGCCTGAATACGCATCGGCACGCCGTGCACCGGATGGGTAAAGCTTAAGCTGCGTGACACCAGCAACAGGCGATCGAGCCCGAACTGCTCTTTGAAAAAGCGGTTATGACGGCCATCGCCGTGGGTGGTATCACCGATGATGGGGTGGAAAATATGGTCCAGATGGCGGCGCAGCTGATGCTTGCGACCGGTCGCTGGATGCAGCTTCACCAGACTGTAGCGACTGGTCGGGTGCTTTTTGGAGACCGCATGAGGCAACTCGACTTGGGCCAGTGAACGGTAATGGGTCACGGCCTCCTGGGCCGGGCGATCCGGATCGCTGAAGGCATCGGCAATCTTGTCGAGCTGCTCTTTGAGCGGATAATCGATGATCCCCTGCTCCGGCACCCAACCACGCACCAGCGCCAGATACTCTTTGTGCACCTGGCGATTGGCGAACGCTTCGGTGAGGGTGCGGGCCGTTTGCGGGTCGAGGGCAAACAGCAGGACACCGGAAGTGGGGCGGTCGAGGCGATGCACCGGATAGACATGGCGTCCACCAATCAGATCGCGTGTCATCTGCATGGCAAAGCGGGTTTCGTGCTTGTCGAGCCAGCTGCGATGCACCAGCAGTCCCGACGGCTTGTTAACCGCCACCAACCAGTCATCCTGATACAGCAAGGTCAAACTCATCGATCCACCACTTTCCCCGACAACACCAGATCAAAGCGGCCAATTAGGCGCAGCAGATGCTCCACATCGGCCAACTCCTCTTTGTAGACCTCGGTCGCCATCGGATAGAGGGAGACACTGCTCGGCAATTCGGCCTCAAGCAGCACCAATTGCTGCATGCGCGGGATCAGGATGAACTGGATCCACTGATCGAAACTTAAGGTATCGACGCAAAACGGGAGCTGGCTGGAAAGCGCCTCGGCGCTGGGAGCCTCACTTTGCCAGCGGCCAATCCGCTGCATCTCGACGGTCAGCTCGCAGAGCAGATCACTGACCAGCAGGTGCTTGTTAAACATGGGAATACTCCTCTGGCTGGGCGGGCCGACTCGGGCCACGCAAGGGGGCGCCACTATACCATGCCGACTGCGGCTAAACAGTTACGCGGGGCCGATTCCTTGAGGATCGGTCACATGGCCGCTTTGCGCCACGCGTCAGCCTCCCTATAATCGGGCCACCCCTTGCGATTGACCAACTTGAATCACGCCATGTCCCGCATCGATACCTTGACCCAATTTCTCACCGAAGCGGGTACCCGCTTCGAGATCTACGATCTTGGCCGCCAACTGCGTCCGCTGCCGCTCGAACAGTTCCAGCGCATTGAACAGCAACATGAACCCTACCCCTGGCCGCTGCAGCAAAAAGCCTGGCTGGCGGTTCACTTTCATCAGAGCGAAGGCAAGCATTTCCTCTGGTTTTTGCGCTTTGCCCTCGATGAGCAGGGGCTACTGATGAGTGCCGGCCCCAAACAGTTTATGGAGTTGGTGGTCGAAACCCTCGGCTATCAGCTGACCGGCGAGCTCGATGAGAGTAAAGCCGACAAGCTGGCGAGCAACCCGTGGACCTTCCGCCCGGCCGAAGCCAAGATGGCCTCGCTGCACGCCCGGCTGGCCCGCCAGCTCGGTCAGGAGCCGTCGGCCTTCTTCGCGCCGCTGTGCCACTACCTGACCCAGCCCGCCACCCTGCCGTGGCAACAACTCGGCGTGCAGGGTTTTTCCGATCTTGCCGAGCGCATCGACGATCCGACCTTGCTGGCACTGGTGTGCAAAAGTTTGCCCACCCTGCCCGAGCCGGTGCTCTGCGCCCTGTGCCAGGCACTCGAAGCCGTCCCTCTGCCACCGGCCCTGCAAGGCGCACTGCTCGAGCGCCTTGGCCGTGAGCAGGAGCGCACTGAAGCCAATAACGAGACCATCGCCCATCTTTGCCGTGCCCATGCCTCTTGCGGTCCGCAGCCGCTGCGCCGCGCCAAGCTGTTGACGCTGTTGCAAACCCGTCCCGATCCGGCGCTACTGCTGGCTATCGCCGGGCGCCTGGCAGGCGATCTGGACGATGAGGGACTACTCGACACCTACCTCGAGACACTGGCGCAGACCGATATCAGCCTGTTTGCCTCCCTGTTTGGCGAGTTGGTGATGCAGCCACGCCTGCGCGCGCCTCTGCTTGGCAAGTTGCGCGACCCCAACCGCAGCGCCGCGCTCAGTCAGGCGATCGGCCATCTGTTCAAGGCAGCCCAGGCCTGATGCTGACCGATATATTCTGCATCCTGCTGTTGCTGCTCGTTGCCGCCTTGTTCTGGCGTGAACGGCAGCATAGCGAGCTGGCCGCGCTGGCCCTGCGCCGTTACTGCAAAAGCCAGGGCCTGCAACTGCTCTCGGTGGCGTTGGCCCACCGCCGTTGGCAACGCGGTGCCCTGACGCGCAGCTATCAGTTCGAGTTTTCGAGCGATGGTGAGCAGCGCTATCAAGGGGTGCTGCGCCTGCGCGGTCTGCAGGTCGAGGCGATCGACTTGCCCCCCTTTCGCATGCAGGATGCCGATGAGGTATCAGGGCAGACCTACAGCGCCGAGCCAACACAGCGCATTGCAGCGCCGGTGACGCTCGGCCCACTGTTTGACATGCTGGGCCTGCCCACTGATGAGCTGGCCATCCACCGCTTTATTCGCAGCCACTCGCTGGATGATGCACAGGCACTGGCGGATGCGCCGTTCTGGAGCCCGCAACAGGCGGCGTTTTTACACAGCCAGCGCCATAGCAGCCGCTGGCACACATCCCTTGGCGAGCTGGAGCGTTTGCTGCGCCATTAACGGCGTAGGCATCACAGAAGAGAGAGACCATGTCCCATCGTGACGAGATTTTGAAAGTGGCCAATGAACTGGCTGCCCGTGGCACCACTCCCACCACCGCGCTGGTCAAAGCGCGCCTGACACCGGGTGTGCCCATGGCCGAACTGCTCTCGGTGCTGGCGCACTGGAAACAGAGCCAGCAACAGGGAGTGACGCTTCCTATCGAAGCGAGCAGCCAAGCCCCCGCCACCGAGCCGGCCGCCACCGGTGAATCGGTCGAGCAGCGCTTAAGCCGCATCGAGGCCAAGCTCGATACCCTGATCGCCCTACTTTCGCGCGGATAAGGCCACCTAGCGACATGTACGTTGTTGAACTGACTTTCGAGTGTTTTGAAGACACCACCTTAAGCCGCGCCGAGCAGGCAATCCTCGGTTATCTGGATGCCCTGCGCTACAACGGCCAGATCCTCGGGCGCGAGCTGCCCACCAGCCTGCAAGATGGCTGCTTTAAAAGCCGGGTGGTCTGCCCCGAGCCAGAGAGCCTGCATCCACGCCACCACAGCCAGCAAGTTGAAGTGGCCGAGCAGCGGCTGCATCAGGCTGGCCTGCTCGCCCCCAAGGTGCAGCTGGAGGGGCCGGATCTCTTCTCTGACAGCACTGACCCCTGCCCGCAGCCGAGCTGGCAGGTGCTCTACACCAGCTACCTGCACACCTGTTCGCCCCTGCGCTGCGGCGAGCACTTTGCCCCGATCCCGCTGTATCGCATTCCACCGGTGGCCAATGGCGATCACAAGCAGGTGATCAAGTGGCAGGAGGATTGGGAAGCGTGCGATCAGTTGCAGATGAATGGCTCGATTGCCGAGCACGCCGCCCTGCATGAGCTGGGCGATGTGGATAGCCGCCTGTTTCGCCGGGGCTGGGATCTGTGCAAGCGCATCCAATATCTGACCAAGGTGCCGACCTACTACTACCTCTACCGGGTCGGTGGCCACCGCGACGAAGAGCTATCGCGCCCCTGCCCCCAATGTGGTCAACCCTGGCGTCTTGCTGAGCCGCTGCACGATATCTTCGATTTTAAATGCGACACCTGCCAGCTGGTATCCAATATCTCCTGGGATTTCAAGGAGTAACATTCACGTTGGCCAGCATCAAACACTCGCTGGTCCTGTTTGGGAGTCTTTTGTTTATGCCCACTTCGCAGCGCAACGCCGATAGCCGTATGGCGACACTGATCGGCATGTCAGCCATTTTGATGTGGAGCGCCTCGGTCGGACTGTTTCGCAGCGTATCGGAATTTTTTGGCGCCACCGGCGGCGCGGCGCTGATCTTTACCACCAGTGCCCTGCTGGCAACGCTGGCTTCTGGCTGGCCGCGGCTGCGCACCCTGCCCAAAGCCTATCTGCTTTGTGGCGGTGCCCTGTTTGCTGCCTATGAAATCTCGCTGGCCCTCTCTATTGGCATGGCCCATAACCGGGCCCAAGCGCTGGAGCTGGGGATGCTCAACTATTTGTGGCCGAGCCTGACCGTGCTCCTTGCGGTGATCACCCGCCAGCAGCGCGGCTCTTGGCTATTACTGCCGGGGCTCACCCTCAGCCTTGTCGGGATCGTCTGGGTGATGAAGGGAGACAATCCGTGGTCGCCTGCCCTGCTCTGGCAGCACATGACCAGCAACCCGCCAGCCTATCTGCTGGCGCTGGCGGCCGCCTTTATCTGGGCCGGTTATACGGTGGTCACCCGCCTGCTTAGCGACGGGCAACCGGTTATTCCGCTGTTTTTAGCCCTGACGGCGCTGCTACTGTGGATCAAATATGTGGCCGGAAGCGAGGCCTCACTGCATATCAATCTGGCAGGCATGGCGCAGGTGCTGCTGCTCGGTTGCCTCACGGCTGCCGCCTATTCTTGCTGGAATCACGGGGTGAAGGCTGGTCAGATTGCGCTCATCGCCAGCGCATCCTACTTCACCCCCGTGCTGTCGATGACGCTGGCCAGCCTCTGGCTTGGCGTCGCGCCAGGCAAGAGCTTCTTTCTCGGGGTGGTGATGGTTACCGCAGGCTCACTGATCTGCTGGTGGTCAACCCGACCACGCCACTGACCGCGACGCTTCAGGGCTCCAGTCGCGCCAAAAAGCTGGCCAGATCGGGGCTTAATACGACCCGCTTACCGCTATCAAGGCGCTCGAAAATCACCTCGCCGCTCTGGTTATCAAGGCTTACCAGCGCCATATCGCCGCGGCAACTGGCCAAAAACAGCGACGGCTCGCGCTTGAGCTTGCGCAGCATCAGCAGGTGACCGATCTGGTTCTCTTTGAGAAGATCAAGATCGTCACCATTCCAGGGTTGCAGCAAGGTAAGCTGCAACCCTTTGAACCAGAGTGGCAGCGGCCGGCTAAACCAGTGGCCATAAAACGCCTTGATGGCCGGATGAAGCGTCAGCTCCAGCGCCTGCTCGAGCGCGGAAAAATCTTCTGCGCTGTCGCGCCGGGTCGGACGCCAGGCAATCTGCCCGGCATGGGGTTCACCTAACTCACAGGGGGAGCGCCAACTGGCATCCCACTGACACAAGGGCAGGCTGCCCTGGTTGGTTCCCTGATTCAGCCAGCGCGCAAACAGACGCTCCAGCGCAGACAACACTTGATCTGCCATGCAAATTCACCACAATTGCCGCCAAAGCCCGTTATTCTAAGCGACATCATCATCATGACCAACCAAGACCGTTACGCTGGCAATCCGGCACTGGCCGCGCTGGCACTGGGCCAGAAATCTGCCTATATCAGCACCTACACCCCGAGTCTGCTGCAACCGGTGCCGCGCAGCCTCAACCGTGACGATCTGGCGTTAGCCTCTCCCCTGCCCTTTCAGGGTGAGGATATCTGGACCCTGTATGAGCTCTCCTGGCTCGATGGCAAAGGCAAACCGGTGGTGGCCATGGGCGAGGCGCGGGTGCCCGCCACCAGCCCCAATCTGATCGAGTCCAAGTCATTCAAGCTCTATCTCAACTCGTTCAACCAGACCCGCTGCGAGAGCCTGGCCAAGGTGCAAACCCTGCTTGAGCAGGATCTCAGCGCCTGCGCAGGCGCGCCGGTAGCGGTCACGCTCTGGACGCTGGATGCGGCCCCCGCCACCATCACTACCTTGCCGGGCGAGTGCATCGACGGGCTTGATATCGAAGTGGACGATTACCACTTCTCCACCGACTGGCTCAAAGGCGCCGGCAGTGGTGAGCTGGTCGAGGAGACCTTGCACAGCCATCTGCTCAAGTCCAACTGTCTGGTCACCAGTCAACCGGATTGGGGCTCGGTGGTGATCCACTATCGCGGACCCAAACTCGATCGCGAAAAGTTGCTGCGTTATCTCATCTCGTTTCGCCAGCACAACGAATTTCACGAGCAGTGTGTCGAGCGGATCTTTACCGATCTCAGCCGGCTGTGCGGTTGCCAGCAACTGACGGTGTTTGCCCGCTACACCCGGCGCGGTGGTCTCGATATCAATCCGTTTCGCAGTAATATCGAGCAAGCACCTGCCAATATCCGCCTCATCCGACAGTAATCATTAGCACTACTGGACGCGCAGGGAGCCCTTGGCTAACATGCCCTGAACCCTGCGCGCTGTCACCGTATCGATGAATCCACTGCTCTTGCTGGCAATGATGATGACCTCTCTGTCGACTCCTGATTTGGAGTTGGCGCAAAGTGCATTGCCAAGCGAACTGCTACCGGCGCAGGCCCAGGCCTTTCATCATCCCGATGAGTGTTTGCACCAGAGCAGCGAGTTTCTCAAACAGGCTGGCGACAACCCTAGCCAGGTGATGAGCAGCAATCAGGCGCTCTCCTACCGCGAACCTTTGTTAAATTATCGCTCGGTCGAGCAGATCAACAGTGCCCGCATGCTCAAAGGGTTCTGCCAGGCGCTGAGCGGTCAGTCAGAGCAGGCCCTGCGCACCTTTGGCGTGGTGCTTGAAGTGGCCAACCGCGATCATCTGCGTGGCCAAGCCGCCAGCGCCCTCTATCTGCAAGCCCGCCTGCTGGCGCTTGATCCCAATCGCATCGGGCTGGCCCGCCCGCTGCTCGATCAGCTCGACAAACTGCTGGCCGAGCCGGTTTTGCAAAATCACCCGCTGCAGGTCTACAGCCGCCTGCAAGAAGCGACACTGGCTATCGATGATCATCGCTTCGATGATGCCAAAGCGCTGCTGAAAAAGGCCGAAGAGGCCGCTGAGCGCAGCCGCGATCCCGAGCGACTAGCCTGGCGCAGCGCCGTGCAAGGCGATCTTTATCTTGCCATTCGCCAACCCGAGTTGGCACTGGGGCAATACCTTGATGCTCTGCGCCGCATGGAAGATCGCGATGAGCATCTGTTCCTCGGTCGGCTGACCGGCCAGATTGCCTCACTCTATCGCGCCGAAGGCGAGCTGCAAAAGGCGCTCGGCTTTGCCAGTGCATCGGCGGATCACTTCCAGAATGTGGGCAATCCGGTGCCACTGGTCGATGCCTTGATCGAGCTGGCCCAGCTCAATCGCGACCTTGGCGATATCAATATGGCGCTGGTTTACTTCTTCAACGCCCTCGACTTGGTTGACGGCCAGCCGCAGACCGACCTGACCGCCCGCCTCAAGTACGAGGTGGGCAAGACCTATCTGCAAACCGGCAATCTGGTGCTGGCCCGCAACTATCTCAACGCCGCGCGCATGGCCTATGAAAAGAGCGGCAACCGCATCGCCCAGATTGATACCCTGCTGCGCTTAGGGGAGCTGCATCTTCGTCAAAACGAAGCGGCCATTGCCATTTTGCAGTTGGAAAACGCCCTTAATCTGGCCAACCGGGGCAGCCAACCGCAGCAACTGCTGACCATCTATCAACTGCTGGCCAACGCCTACGAGCAGAAGGGCTACTTCCAGCAGGCGCTGGCAAGCTACAAAAAATACCATCAGCACAGCGAGCAGCTGCGCCAGCAAGAGCGCGAGCTGGGACAGGATGATCTGAACGAGCACTATCAAGAGGTGGAGCGCGAGCAGCAAATCAGCCAGCTGACCCACGATCTGCAGCAGGAGAAAGGCGCCCGCCAACGTTACCAGTGGGTGTCGGTCTTTACCGGACTGTCACTGGCGCTGTTTACCTGGCTCTTTTTCACCCTCTGGCTCAAGCTGCGCACCAGTCGCCAACAGAACCGGATGCTGGGACGTGAACTGGAACTCGAGCCACGCACCGGCCTTGCCAACTGGCAGCGCCTGATTTCGCGCGCCCCGATCGAGCTGGCCAAGCGCCAGCAAAGCTCCGATCTCTGGTATCTCGGCGAGCAGACCGACAAAGAGTTTGACGACAAACTCCACTATTTGCTGTTCAAGGTGCCATTCCTTGCCAGTTGCCGTGAGCGCTTTGGCCACCAGAAGGCCAGCGAGATGGAGCAGACCTTCGGCGAATACCTGGCCGAAGGTACGCCGCAAGACGGGCGTATTTACGATCTGCGCGAAGGGCATCTGCTCTATGTGGTACCACAGCGCCACGTGGCCGATCTGCATGAACTGGCGGATAACCTGCTCGCCTGGTTACAGGCATTTCCGAGCCCACTTTTGCTCGATCGCAGGGTTTCGCTCGGTATTGTCAGCTATCCTTTCCTGCCCAAAGCACCGGGCTCCCTTGATCACCAACGCCTTTTTGACCTCTGTTTCCTGGCGCTTGCCGGTGCGCTGCAAGTTTCAGCGCAGCACGATGAGGTGGCTTGGGTAGAGCTTGCTGCGGTGGATTGTCAACAAGCTGCTTTTTTCCACGGAGATGTGTGGGAACGTTGCCTGATGGCAATTGACAAGGGACTGGTTAAAGTGAATTCTTCTCATGAAAAACAAGGGATTAATTGGCGCTCGCTAGCACGGATGCAACATGCGGGTGACCCCTGAGCCCTGTTTAACAACACAATAATTGGCGATGCCCCCTATGATGGACAAGCCCACAGCGGTAGATAACGATGAGATGCTGCGACTCAAGCAACGCGAGCTTGAGGAGCTAAAACAGCAGACGGTTGCCGAGCGCAATCGGGTTACCCAGTTTATCAGCAAGCTGATGCTGGCATGCCGTGGTCATGATCGCGAACTCGATACCAAGCTGGCCAAGCTTCGGCACCGGCTCGATGTCAATCAGCCCTATACTGTGCTCGACGCCGAGTTGGCACTGGTTGAACGCCTGCTGCAGCACCACGCCGAGGCCGTCAAAGGGTCCATCAAGTCAGCACGCAACGCGCTGCAGTATGGCGCCAAGCACATCAAACCGGTCAAGGATTTCTCGGAGAAAGCCTGCCAGGCCCTGCGTGAACACCTGCTGGCGGACGATGGCTACAGCTTCGGTGATTACCACCTCAAGGTGCTCAAGTTGCTGGAGTATTACCAGCAAGCGCTCAAATACCAGCAGGCGGGCGATCCTCTACTGCGCTCCCATCTCGATGATGGTGAGCTGGAGCCGGCCTACAGCAAGCTGGCGGACGAATTACAGCGCCTCATTACCGAGCTGGATTTCGCCGGCGACGTCGGTGAGCGGCTTGATAATATCCGCCGTGAGCTGCTAGGTGGCGTGCCGCTGCCCAAGCTGGCCGAGCTGTCGTTGCAGGTGATTGAGCTCATCATTCAGGGCACCCGTGAAGAGCGCAAGGCCTCACAGACCTTCCTGATTGGGTTGAACGAGAGCCTCAGCGCCGTCCATTTCAGCTTTACCGAAAGTCTGGATGAAGGGCGCGCCCTGCAGGATGAGACCAGCCAGAGCCGTCAGGCGCTTAATCGCGAGCTGCAATCCATCGGAGTCACCCTCGACAATCATCACAAAGTGGATGATCTGCGCCTGGCCGTCCATCGCCATCTGGATTCCCTCTCCCGCTTGCTCGGCGAGCGCGATGCCCTCTATCAACGCGAGCGCCATCTGCTGACCCGGCTCTCGTCAATGGAAGCCAAGCTGCGCCTGATGAAGGACGAGACCGCCGAGTACAAAAAGCGGCTCGCCATCCAAAAGCACAAGCTGTTCCTCGATAGCCTGACCCAGGTGCACAACCGGGCGGCACTCGATGAGCGGCTGGAGCTCGAATACAAGCGCTGGTTGCGTTATCAGACGCCCTTGTGTCTGGCCGTGATCGACATCGACCACTTCAAGAGCATCAATGATAACTATGGTCACATGGCCGGTGACAAGGCGCTGAAAGTGGTGGCCAAGGCACTGCAGCGCGCACTGCGCGACACCGACTTTATCGCCCGTTTTGGCGGCGAGGAGTTTGTGGTGCTGCTGCCCAATATCAACCCGGACAAGTTCTTGAAACCGCTCGACAAGCTGCGACAGACCATCAAGAACATCCCGTTTCGCTTCAAGGATGCCAAGGTGGAGATCACCATCTCCGTCGGCGCCACTCTGTTTCGGGATGGCGATGAAACCACCGATGCTTTCGAGCGGGCCGATCAGGCGCTCTACAGTGCCAAACACTCCGGTCGCGATCAGGTCAATATCGTCATCTAAGGCGACTGCCGCTTAAAAAAGCGGCAGTCGCGTTTTCCCCCATTCCCTTTTACCAAAGCTTCCCACTAGTATCGATGCAGGAAGGGGATGAAACGCCGCATTCCCATATGGCACTACAACGATAACAACGATACCTGAGGGGGCCTTATGATCACCCACATCAATCCGGTCGGCAGCATGGATTTGCTGTCGCAGCTGGAGGTCGACCGACTCAAGCAGACGGCCGCCAGCGACATCTACCAACTGTTTCGCAACTGCTCACTGGCGGTGCTCAACTCCGGCAGTCACACCGACAGCTCGAAAGAGATCCTTGAGCAGTACAAAAGCTTCGACATCCATGTGCTGCGCCGCGAGCGTGGCGTCAAACTCGAGTTGTTCAACGCACCGGAACAAGCCTTTGTCGATGGGGAGATCATTCGCGGCATTCAGGAACACCTCTTCTCGGTGTTGCGCGACATCCTCTATGTCTCCAACCAGCTTGAATCAAACCGGCTGGTCAACCTCACCAACTCGACCCACATCACCAACGTGGTGTTTGCCATTCTGCGTAACGCCAAGGTGATCATTCCTGGCGCCGATCCCAATCTGGTGGTCTGTTGGGGCGGTCACTCCATCAATGAGCTGGAGTACAACTACACCCGGCTAGTGGGCAATGAACTGGGCCTGCGTGAGCTTAACATTTGCACCGGTTGTGGCCCGGGCGCCATGGAGGGGCCGATGAAAGGCGCCGCCGTTGGCCACGCCAAGCAGCGCTTCAAGGGCGGCCGCTATATTGGTCTGACCGAACCTTCCATCATTGCCGCCGAGCCGCCTAACCCCATCGTCAACGAGCTGGTGATCCTGCCAGATATCGAGAAACGGCTGGAAGCCTTCGTACGTCTGGGTCACGGCATCATCATCTTCCCGGGCGGAGTGGGCACCGCCGAAGAGCTGCTCTATCTGCTCGGCATCATGATGAACCCGAGCAATGAGCGCCAACCGATGCCGATCGTGCTGACCGGACCGAAAGAGAGTGCCGACTACTTCCGCGCCATCGACGACTTTATCCGTGCCACCCTGGGCGAGCCGGCCACCCGCCTCTATCGCATCATCATTGGTGATCCGGCCGAAGTGGCGCGCACCATGAAGCAGGCGATGCCGCAAATTCGCGAGTACCGCAAGTCGGTGGGTGATGCCTACTCCTTCAACTGGTCGCTGAAAATCGAGCCGGAGTTCCAACTGCCGTTTGAGCCAACCCATGACAACATGGCCAGCCTCAACCTGCACCGGGATCAGCCGCCACAGATGCTGGCAGCTTACCTGCGCCGCGCCTTCTCGGGCATCGTCGCCGGGAACGTCAAAGAGGGCGGCATCCGCGCTATCGAAAAACGCGGGCCGTTCAAGATCGATGGCGACAAGGAGATCATGCAGCTGATGGACAAACTGCTGCAAAGCTTCGTGCGCCAGCAGCGCATGAAGTTGCCGGGCACGGCCTACCAGCCTTGCTACGAGATCGTCCGTTGAAGCGAGGGGTGCAACTGCGCCCCTTCTGTTACAATGACTTTCCGGTTTTTTTGCCCCAACTATCATGCACCTGCTGATCATCGACGCACTGAATCTGATCCGGCGCATCCATGCGGTGCAGGCCGGTCAATCCCTCACGCCCGAGCAAGCTGTGATTGCCACCCGCGCAACCCTGATTAACACCACCCGCAAGTTACTCGAGCAAGCCACCCCCACCCACGCCATCGCAGTATTTGATGCCGAGGTCGATGGCTGGCGCAAAGCGCGCCTGCCAAGTTACAAGGAAGGGCGCACACCGATGCCCGCCGAACTGCGCGCAGGCCTGGCTTCGTTGCAGGATGCCTTCTGGGAGCTATCGGTCGATTCGCTGTTGTCAGAAACCGATGAGGCAGACGATCTGGTGGCCACTCTGGCACGCAAAACCGCCCAGCACGGTGCTCCGGTGACCATCATCTCGACTGACAAAGGCTTTTGCCAACTGCTCTGCCCCGAGATCCGCATTCGTGACTATTTCAATCGCCGCTGGCTCGATCAGCCGTTTGTTGCCAGTCAGTTTGGGGTTGAACCGACCCAGCTCGTCGATTACTGGGCGCTTACCGGTGTTGCAGGCAGCGGTATCAAGGGGGTACCCGGTATCGGCCCTAAAAGTGCCAGCGCCCTGATTGGCGAGCACGGCTCCCTGACCGCCATATTGGCCAGTCAATCTGATGATCGGTTGGTCAAAAAAGTACGGGAGCACGAGGCTGAGGCACGGCTTGCCTGCGAGCTGGTGAGGCTCTGTGACGATATCGAGCTGGGGTTTAGCCTGCGCGATTTGCGTTTGCCGGGATGATTGAATTTGTAAACACTTTTTGGTGCAAATGTAGCGTGGTTGGTATAATCAAAAACGCTTTATTACCTTCATCAGTACCCTGGATGTGTCCTATGCCTAATAGAAGAATTACAGTCATCCCCGGCGACGGTATCGGCCCGAGCATCATCGAATCTGCCATCCGTATCCTACAAAAGGTTGGCTGCCAGTTTGATTACGACTACGCCGATGCGGGCCTGGTTGCCATGGAAAAGCATGGCGAGTTACTGCCTAAACAGACGCTCGATCTGATCGAACAAAACAAGGTTACCCTCAAAGGCCCTCTCACCACCCCGGTCGGCGGCGGTTTTACCTCCATCAACGTCTCCCTGCGCAAGAAGTTCAACCTCTACGCCAACGTGCGCCCGGTGATCTCGTTCAAGGGCACCAAGAGCCGTTACGAGAATATCGACATCATCACGGTGCGTGAAAATACCGAAGGGATGTATTCTGGCGCCGGTCAGCGCCGCAGCGATGACAACAACAGCGCCGAGGCCACCAGCATCATCACCCGGGAAGGGGCTGAGCGCATTGTGCTGTTTGCCTTCGAGCTGGCCCGTAACGAAGGGCGTAAGAAAGTCACCATCGTGCACAAGGCCAATATCCTCAAATCCACCTCTGGCCTGTTCCTTGAGGTAGCCCGCCAGGTCGCGGCCCGCTTCCCGGATATTCAGAGCGAAGAGATGATTGTCGATGCCGCCTGTATGAATTTGGTCATGTACCCGGAGCGCTTCGATGTGATTGTCACCACCAACCTGTTTGGTGACATTCTCTCGGATCTCTGCGCCGGATTGGTCGGTGGGCTTGGCATGGCACCGGGCGCCAACATCGGCAGCGGTGCGGCCATTTTTGAAGCGGTACACGGCTCGGCGCCGGATATCGCTGGCAAGAACATCGCCAACCCCACCTCGGTCATCCTGGCGTCGGTACAGATGCTCGAATACCTCGGTATGCAAAGCGAAGCCGAGCGCATCCTCAACGCAGTGCGTACCACCATTGAAGCCGGTGAAACCGTCACCCGCGATCTGGGCGGCAGTGCCAGCACCAGCGAATTCACCGATGCGGTGATCGCGCGGCTGTAAGCGGCGAGTAAAACAGAACGGGAGCCTGTGACGGCTCCCGTTTTTGTTGGTGCAGGGTGCAGGGTGCAGGGTGCAGGGTGCAGGGTGCAGGGTGCACGATTACCCTTTACTACCGACCAGTTTGCCAACGGCAAAACGGTTATAGACGTGCACGGTGATCTCTTCGCGGTCGTGATAGAGCTGCTTTGCTTCAATCACAAAACCGTTGTCGACTTCGGCCAGCAACTCGCGCAGCACATCGAGGTTGTGCTCACTCTCGGCAAAGCGCTTTTTCATCGGCAACTTCAGGTTGAAGATTGCCTCCTGGCACAATCCGTCGCGGAACCAGTCAGCGACCATGTGCACCACCCGAGCCGGCTTGTCGACCATGTCGCACACCAGCCAGTAGTTGTTCTTCTTGGACGGTTTCCAGATAAAGCCGTCATCGCGCAGGTGCTTCACCTGACCGGTTTCCATCAGGGATTCGGCCATCATGCCGTTATCAACCGCTGTCACCATCATGCCACGACGCACCAGCTGATAGGTCCAGCCACCCGGACAGGCCCCCAGATCGACCGCCTTCATGCCGGAGGTCAACCGCACATCCCAATCCTCTTTCGGAATGAAGACGTGAAACGCCTCTTCCAGCTTGAGGCTGGAGCGGCTCGGCGCATCGGGCGGGAAACGCAGGCGTGGAATGCCCATGTGGAACGACGAGTTGTTAAACGAGTAAGAGTAGCCGAGCAGCACATGGTCCGACGCCAGGAAGAAGGCGTGGAACACCGGGCGATTCGGCGTCTCTTTCTGGGTCAGCAGCTCGTTGCTGCGCAGCGCCTGGCGAAGCGGCACGGTGAACTTGCGGCAAAAGCCCGACAGCTCTTTGGCTTCATTGGTATCGGCCGTCTCAACCCGCAACTCGCCACAGATGGCGTAGTCACGGCAGGCTTCAACAATCGGCCGGATCCGGTCGCCCGGATCGAGATCGGAGATATCGTGGGTGACCACCAGCATCTGGCGAGCGAAAATCAGCTCCTTAAATGGCAGCTTGCGCGCCAGCAGATCGGCTTGCTCCTCGTCATACAGCTCGAAGAGCACGTAACCGCTGTCGTCCTTGACCCGGGCAAAGCCGTAACACTGCATGTCACTGGCGCGCTCGGTGATCTCTGCCGCCGCCTCTTTCTCAAAGCCGGGGCGGCAATAAATCAAAAGGTTATTCATTCTTTCCTCCAAGACGACAGCCAACCCAAACCAGGGCTGCCCATCCCAACATAAAACAGAGTCCACCCGCTGGAGTGATCAAACCAATGCCCTTGGTTCCGAGCAGCACCATGGCATAGATGCTTCCGGAAAAGCCCAGCGTCCCGAGGGTAAACAGCACGCAGGCCAGGGTAATGGCATGACCCCTAAGCGGCGACAACCCAAGCGCCAACAGCGCCAAGGCGTGGAAAAACTGATACTGCACCGCGGTGTGGAAAGCCGACAGGTGCTCGGGGGTGATGCCACTGGCAGGCAGACCGTGCGCGCCATATGCTCCCAGTATGGTCGCCGTCAGCCCCAGCAGCGCGGCGATCACCACCCACAGGCGTTTTTGCTCCATCACGCGACTCCTTTGGCAAAATCGATAATTCGGGCAGCCGCCAAGCTCAGGTTGGCAGCCTCGCTGTGACCACTGCTGCGACGGGGCGCAAAGCTGTGGTCCCCGTCAGGGATCCACACCACCTGCACCGCCGCAGAAAACGCAAAATCGGTGAGCTCGCAGCGGTTGCCGAAGCTGTCACGCTCCCCCTGCAGCAACAAGGTGGGGGTAGTCATGCGTTTGAGCACCTCACCACGCCAATGCTCCGGTTTGCCCGAAGGGTGGAAAGGATACCCTAGCAGGACCAATCCTGCAGCCTTGCTCTCATCAGCAAGCTCGGCCGCCATCCTGCCCCCCATCGATTTCCCGGCCAGCAGCAGGGGACGGTCGGCAAAACGCTCAATCATCTCGCGCCAACACTGCAGCAGCACCGGCGCGCGATCAGGCGGACGCCGGCGCCCCTCTTCGAGGCTGCGCGCCATATAAGGAAAATTAAACCGCACCACTTGCAGCAGGTCGCCGGCGAGGTGCTCGCAGAGCGAAACCAGAAACGGATGATCCATCCCGGCACCCGCTCCATGAGCGAGTAGCAGGCGCAGCGGCGCATGAGCACTTCCCGACAGACGCCAGGGGCTGTTCATCGATGGCGCTCCTTATTCGAGCAGAGCACGGGCACGGCGGCGGGCTTCTTCCTGCTCGACCAGCTCCAGCATCCATTCACGAAACGCCACAATCTTGCCCTGATCAGCCTGTTGTTCATTGCAGACCAGATAGTAGGCATTCTTGCTCACTAGCACCTGCTCAAACGGGCAGATAAGGCGACCAGCATCAATTTCGGGCTGGGCCAGCACGCTGTGTCCCAGTGCCACCCCCTGACCGTGAATCGCCGCCTGGATCACCATGGTCGAGTGGCTGAAAATCGGCCCTTGATTGACATTTGGCGCATCCACCCCAACCTGGCGAAACCAGGATTTCCAGTCGCGGCGCGAGGTGTCATGCAGCAGGGTATGGCGGGTCAGATCGTCCGGCATGCGCAGTGGCTTGGGGCCCACCAGCAACATCGGCGAGCAGACCGGGATCAGGTATTCGGTGTGCAGTTTGTCAGCACGCATGCCGGGCCAGCTGCCGCGGCCGTAATAAATCGCCACATCCACATCATCGGTCAGCGACCCTTCATCCAGATCGACCGCCTTGATGCGCACATCGATATCGGGATGGCGCTCGCTAAAACGCACCAAGCGCGGCACCAGCCACTGAATGGCAAAGCTTGGCGGCAAGGAGACGGTGAGCGCCCCCTTGGCACTGCGCGCCAACAGCTTGTCGGTCGCTTCAGAAATGGCCGCGAAGATGTCCTTGATATCCAGAAAGTAGCCCTGACCCTCTTCGGTCAGCAGCAAGGAGCGATTTTTGCGCCGAAACAGCTTGATACCAAGGTACTCCTCCAGCGCCTTGATCTGGTGGCTGACGGCTGCCTGAGTGACAAAAAGTTCTTCCGCCGCCCGAGTAAAACTCAGGTGACGGGCAGCAGCTTCAAAGGCCTTAAGCGCATTAAGAGGCGGTAAGCGACGCGACATGGCTCCTTCCGAGGATGAATTTTTCTAATGAGCCGCATTATAAATTGTCGGTTGCGACGCCGCCAGCTAATAAACATAATTCGCGGCACAATCAGTCGCCGTATGGCTCACCATCGAGATATCAACCTGTGTTCCCACAGTTTCTCCGAGCCTGTGACTGCCGATTGTGGTGTTGTGTTTTCTCCTGCGGGAGAAATAGGTTCAAGTCTACGATTTGACCCTGTCTGTCATCTGAATATCTTGGCGCCACCGTCGTGATGGCGCCCTTTTTCTATCCTTTATCAGACCTTGAACTGACCCATCAGCGCCTGCTGCTTGTCGGCCAGGGTGAACATTTCCCGTCCCACTTCGGCCGACGTGCTCGCCTCTTGATTGATCGAATGGCTCACATCGCGGATGTTGGTCACGTTGCCGTTGAGCGAATGGATGACATCGGTCTGCTGCTCGGCGGCATGGGCAATCTGCTCGTTCATCTGCAAGATGGTCTCTACCGCCGTACCGATACGCTCGAGCGTTTCGACCGAGGCCTCGACCTGCTGCCGAGTATGACCGGCCTGAGTGTGGCTCTGGGTAATCGCATCGACCACGGCACCAGTGCCCCCTTGCAACTTGTCGATCAGCTCACGGATCTGCACCACAGACGACTGGGTGCGTCCCGCGAGGTTACGCACCTCGTCGGCCACCACGGCAAAGCCACGGCCCTGCTCACCGGCTCGCGCTGCTTCAATCGCGGCATTGAGCGCCAACAGGTTGGTCTGCTCGGCAATCGACTGAATCACCCCGAGAATGGTACTGATGTTGCCGCTTTCGGCCGACAAGCGCTCCACCATGGGTTTGGCCTCTTCGATGGTCTGCATCAGCACCGCCATGGCCTGTTGGCTGTCGATAACCACCTGGCGCCCTTCGCGCGCCTTGCTACCCGCCTCGTCAGCGGCCGCCACGGCGCGCCCGGCATGACTCACCACTTCGATGGCGCTGGCGCTGAGCTCTTCAAAAGCGGTCGCCACCAACTCCACTTCACGCAGCTGCGACTGCATGCCATCGCGGGTGCGCACTGCGCCGCTCGCCGCCTGCTCGGCGGTGCCACGTGCCCCTTGCACCGTCACCGCCACGTCACTGATGGTGCCTTGCAACTTGTCGAGGAACAGATTAAACCAGTGCGCCAGCGCACCTATCTCGTCATGACGTGCAACCCGCAGCCGCTGGGTCAGATCCCCTTCCCCGCTGGCGATGTCACGCAGTCGCGCCACCACATCACGAATCGGCGCCACCACCTGGCGAGCCAGCAGGGTCACCGCGCCCAGCGCCAGCAAAGTGATGACTACGGCAATCAGCAATTGCTGCATGCTGCTGTCGCTCGCCTGCTGGCGCAGCTGGGCATCGAGCGCTTCGGCATCGGCCAACACCTGGCTGCGTGGCAGCTGGATAAATACCCCCCACTTGAGCGATGCACCGGCAATCGGGATCGGGATAAAGGTCTGCAACCAGTCAGCACCGCTCCAGCGCGTCTGCGACTGGCCACTCGTGAGCCAGCCGGCAATCTCGCCACCAATCTCCCCTAGCTTGGCTCCCACCGGTTGTCCCGGCTCGACCTGAAAACCACTCTGGCCCACCACATTGCCAGCCTGGCTCACCAGCAGCACATCACCGGCCCCTTGGTAGAGCGCCTGGTCAATCTGATCAACCACTTGCTGCATCGGCGCCAGCGCCAGATCGACCCCGACCACACCGATCACCTTGCCCTCGGAGACCATAGGTACAGTCACCGAGGTGAGCAGCATGGTCTGTCCCTGCCGCTCGGCCAGATAGGGATCGAGCAGACACGTGCTCTTCTTATCCATGCTGCAGCGATAGCGCTGGTTGCGCACCATACCGTTGGCATCGGTGCTGGCGTCAGCCAGATTGGCTTCGTTAATAATCTGCGATTCGATCTCGTTGCCCTTGCGGGTCCAGTAGACCGAGAAGCGCCCCTTGTCGTTGGCGCCAAGATAGGTGGAATTAACGAAAATGGCGTCGCCGGAGTCGAGTTGATCCGGCTCAAACACGGCGTAAACCCCAACCAGATTGGGCGCCGCAGCCAGCGACTCGCGCAGCAGCTGGTTGACCGAGGTGCGCAGCGCTTCGGAGCTTAAAAAGTTCTCTTCGGCATTTTTGCGTTGAAACAGAATATCTTGAGCCAGCAACTTGGCGCGGTAGAACGATTCGTCAAGGTAGGAGCTCACTTTGACCGCCTGGGCCTGACCCAGCGCCTGCATCAGCTGCTCGGCATTGGCGCGAGCACTCTGACTATTACTCTGGTTGACTTTATCCTGCATGACCGAGCCCTGATACAGGGCCAGACCACTTAACGAGGCAGCGAGCAGCAAGAGGCAAAGCCCAGTGAAAAGCGTAATGCGCCACTGGACCGAGAGTGACTTCATGATGACATCCTTATCTGTGATCTAGCTCGCTATAATATCGGCTAATGATATGAATTTCTTAAAATTTTATTCACATATCAAAAGAGAGCTGTTCTCGTTTCTGATTGACTCCGGCCACCACACCGACCAGCCGGATGGCTCGGCCGTGACTGCGCAGCAATCCCTCCCGTAACAGAGACTCGAGCAGTTCCGATGTGATGTGATCGCAGGCGCGATAAACGGTGGTTTGCTGAAAATCGACAAATTTAAGCTTGATGCCAAAACCGCTGATCGGTCGCCCTGCCTGATGGCGCTCGAGGCGGCGTTGCAGCTCGGGTAGCAGTGAGTGCAACAGAGGTAATACCGAGGCCTCATCAGCACGCAGGTCGTGATCCAGCGTGGTCTCCACGCCCACACTCTTGCGCTCACGGCTCACCTCGACCGGCCGTTCATCACGGCCCCAGATACGCTCTTGCAGCATGTCACCCAGCTTGCCAAACAGGGCGTGACACTCGGCCAAGGAGAGCGCCCGCACATCTTCACAGGTGATAAGCCCAAGCGCCGCCAACCGCTCGGCACTCTTGCGACCGATACCGGGAATAGCCGCAAGCGGCAGCTGGCGAACAAACTCATCCACTTCACCGGGCGTAATAACAAACAGTCCGTCAGGCTTGTTGCGCTCGGAGGCGATCTTGGCCAGAAACTTGTTGGGCGCCACGCCGGCCGAGGCGGTCAGCTGCAGCTCGCGGCTTATCGCCTCCCGGATAGCCATCGCCATGCGGGTGGCAGAGCCGCCCAACTGATCGCTGCCAGTCACATCCAGATAGGCTTCATCCAGTGAAAGCGGCTCGATGCGGTCGGTGTAGCGGGCAAAAATGGCGTGCAGCTGGTGCGAGATCTCCTTGTAGTAACCGAGGCGACCGGGCAGCAGTACCAGGGGTGGGCAGAGCCGCTGGGCCAATGCCGTCGGCATGGCCGAGCGCACGCCAAAGCGGCGCGCCACGTAGTTACAGGTTGAGATCACCCCCCGCTTGGCCGCCGCGCCCCCGATGGCCAGCGGCACATCACGCAGATGTGGCTGATCGCGCATCTCTACGGCGGCATAAAAGCAGTCCATATCAACGTGGATGATCTTGCGTCCGGCTTCACTCATCAGATAACGCCAAACTGGATAAAAACACAGTATACCGTTGTCACTGGCGCTTTTTACAGGGGGTAACCCTCTTTGGCTGCGCTTATCTCTGATCACCGTGATGGGGAGATTGACCATGAAAACAGGATTCATCCTGCTCTTGCTGGCGCTGCCACTGGCGGCCAAACAGCAGCCCACCGCCGAGTGCCTCTGGCTGCATCAACGCATCGAAGCGCTGGATCAAGCCATTGCCAAAGGGGATCACCTTAAAACCGAAGAGGAGCGAGAACGCTGGAAAGCCGAATTTCACAAGAAAGGATGCGAAGCGTATGACTACTAGGATTGAACCCTGCCATACCGATAAAAGCGAGGCGGCTTCACGCCGCCCCATATCAACACAAAAGAACTGCCTCAGATAATACGCTGCTCTTGCAACTGCTTGAGACGCGCGGCTTCTGCCATTTTCTTCTTGCGGTTGTCGCACGGCTCGGGGCAATCACACTCTTTCTCGATACCGATGGAGCCAAGGCCCCCACACGAGCCGGAGATGCTGCGGCGCTTGACGATGTAGCCGATGGACATCCCCAGCACCACCAGCAAAAACACGGCGAAGGTTATCAAAAACGTCTGCATTGCTACTTCCTCACAAGATAGGGACGAAACGCATCGGAGTATGCCTCGTCAAACCCCTTGTCGGTTTTGGTGACCATGAACACAGCCAATCCCTTCTCTTTGGCAAAGGCCATTCCCTGCTCCGGCCCCATCACGGTGAGTGCCGTAGCCAGCCCATCTGCCGTCATGCAGGAGGGGTGGATCACCGTCACCGACACCAATTTGTGCCGGATAGGATGGCCGGTGGCCGGATCAATGGTGTGCGACAGGCGCTCGCCATCGAGTTCATAGTAGTTGCGATAATCTCCCGAGGTGGCCACTCCGTTGTCACCGGGCAGGATCACTTCTTGAACGCTGCCACCGACATCGCCGCTGACCGGCTTTTCGATGGCCACCCGCCACGGCTGAGCGCGGCCATTGTGTCCTTTGAGACGAAGCTCACCGCCAATCTCGACCAGATAGTTGCGCGAGCCTTTTGCCTCCAGATAGTGTGCCACCTTATCGACACCAAAGCCCTTGGCAATGGCCGACAGATCCACATATAGATCCGGAATGTCTTTTTGCGCTACCGAGGCATCCACCGAGGTGGTCACATGCAAATTGCCAAGCCCGGTTTTCTGGCGGGTTTGATCAATCAGCTCATCACTCGGAATACGCAGCGGTCGTTTGTCAGGGCCAAATCCCCACAAATTGACCAGTGGACCAACCGTCACGTCCAGTGCACCGCGCGTTTCGCGGCCCAGACGCAGCGATTCGATGAGCACGCTCGCCGTGTCATCCGAGATCACTACCGGCTTGCCGTCGTGAGCGCGGTTAAAGCGAGAGAGCTCTGAATCGGGACGATAGGTCGACATCTGATCGTTGACCTGCTCGAGCAGGGCATCAATCTCACGCTGAAACGTGGTCGCATCGCCAACCGGCAGGTCGGCGGCCTTGACCGAATAGTAGGTGCCCATGGTGCTGCCACGCAGTTGCAGCTCAGGATGCTCGGCAGATCTCTTGACCACAGGCGTCGCAGAAGGCGTGGCCGGAGGGGTACAGCCTGTCAATGACATGGCCAGCCCGAGGGCCAGCCATGTTGTTGCACCACATCTCATGCATTAACCGCCAAAGTCATCGAGCAGGATGTTCTCATCCTCGACGCCCAGGCTCTTGAGCATTTTGATTACGGCCGCATTCATCACCGGGGGACCACACATGTAGAACTCGCAATCTTCCGGAGACTCGTGGTTCTTCAGGTAGTGCTCGTAGAGCACATTGTGGATAAAGCCGGTGTAGCCATCCCAGTTATCTTCCGGCTGCGGATCCGACAGGGCGACATGCCACTTAAAGTTGTCGTTCTCGGCCTGCAGCATGTCGAAATCTTCCACATAGAACATTTCGCGCTTGGAGCGGGCACCGTACCAGAAGCTCATCTTGCGCTTGGTTTTGAGGCGGCGCAGCTGATCGAAGATGTGCGAACGCATCGGCGCCATACCGGCACCACCGCCGATGAACACCATCTCGGCATCGGTATCCTTGGCGAAGAACTCACCAAACGGACCAGAGATAGTGACCTTGTCACCGGCCTTGAGGTTGAAGATGTAGGAAGACATCTGTCCCGGAGGCGCACTCCAGTTGCTCGGCGGCGGGGTTGCGATCCGCACGTTCAGCATGATGATGCCGAACTCTTCCGGATAGTTGGCCATGGAGTAAGCACGGATAATCGGCTCATCAACCTTGGACTCCAGATCGAAGATCTTGAAGCGATCCCAGTCACCGCGATACTCCTCGGGAATATCGAAGTTCTTGTAGTAGACGTGGTGAGCCGGCGCCTCGATCTGGATATAACCACCGGCGCGGAACGGCACGCTCTCGCCATCGGGGATCTGCAGCTTGAGCTCCTTGATGAAGGTGGCCTTGTTGTCATTGGAGATGACGGTACATTCCCACTTCTTCACACCGAAGATCTCTTCGGGCAGTTCAATGTCCATATCTTGGCGCACGGTGACCTGACAGGCCAGACGCTCGCCGTGGCGGGCATCGCGCTTACTGATGTGATCAAGCTCGGTCGGCAGGATATCACCACCGCCAGATTTCACCCGCACGCGGCACTGGCCGCAGGAACCACCGCCACCACAGGCGGAAGAGACAAAGATACCGCTGCCGGCGAGAGCGCCGAGCAGCTTGCCACCGGCCGGCGTTTTAACCGCCTTGCCCGGATCGTCATTAATCAAGATTGTCACATCACCGGCAGTGACCAGCTTGGACTTGGCAAACAGAATGACTGCTACCAGGGCCAGCAGGATGACGGTAAACATGACCACACCCAGGATAATTTCCATCTATATTTCCTTTCCGATTACAGGGAAATACCAGAGAAGGACATAAAGCCCAGCGCCATCAGCCCGGCGGTGATGAAGGTGATGCCAAGGCCACGCAGACCTTCCGGAACATCGGAATACTTCATCTTCTCGCGAATACCCGCCATGGCCACGATGGCTAGCATCCAGCCAGCACCGGAACCCACGCCATACACCACCGACTCGGCAAAGTTGTAGTCACGCTGCACCATGAACGAGACGCCACCAAAAATGGCGCAGTTCACGGTAATCAGCGGCAGGAAGATGCCAAGGGCGTTGTAGAGCGCCGGGAAGTACTTGTCGAGCGCCATCTCGAGGATCTGCACCAGCGCCGCAATCACACCGATAAAGGTGATGAAGCTCAGGAAGCTCAGATCCAGGCCATCCATCAACACGCCATCTTTGAGCACAAAGTTGTAGATGAGGTTGTTGGCCGGCACGGCAATGGTCTGCACCACGGTGACCGCGATACCCAGACCAATAGCGGTTTTCACTTTCTTGGAGACCGCCAGGAAGGTACACATCCCGAGGAAGAAAGAGAGCGCCAGGTTTTCGATGAAAATCGAACGAACTAACAGACTGATATAGTGTTCCATCGCTTACTCCTTGGCCTCCACCTGCTTCGGATCCTTGGTGCGCACGATCCAGATGATGATGCCAATCAGGAAGAAGGCACTCGGCGGCAACAGCAACAAGCCGTTGGGCACATACCAGCCGCCATTGCTCACCAGCGGCAGCAACTTGATGCCAAACCAGGAGCCAGAACCCAGCAGCTCACGCACGGTGGCCACGGCCAACAGCACGGCGCCGTAACCCAGACCGTTACCGATACCATCGAGGAACGCCGGCATCGGCGCACTCTTCATGGCATAGGCTTCGGCGCGGCCCATCACGATACAGTTGGTGATGATAAGACCCACAAACACCGAGAGCTGTTTGGAGATGTCATACGCCACGGCCTTGAGCAGCTGATCGACCACAATCACCAGCGAGGCAATGATCGCCATCTGCGCGATGATGCGCACACTGTTGGGGATATAGTTGCGGATCATCGAGATGAACAGGTTGGAGAACGCCGTGACCGCCGTCACCGCCAGGGTCATCACGAACGCCGTCTTCATCTGGCTGGTCACCGCCAGCGCCGAGCAGACACCGAGCACCTGCAAGGCGATCGGGTTGTTGCCAAGCACCGGGGTCAGCAACAGCTTTTTCATTTCACTCTTGTCAACCATTGTTCAGCTCTCCTGCACGCAGTTTGGCCAGGAACGGACCATAGCCCTTGGGCCCCATCCAGAAGTCGAAGGTGTGTTGCACCCCGTTACCGGTCAGGGTGGCGCCGGAGAGACCATCGATCTCATGCTCGGAGCCATCAGGCGCATGCCCCTTGATGACGCGCAGGGCCGGTTGACCTTGCTCGTCAAACAGCTTCTTGCCGACAAACAGGGCGCGCCAGGCCGGGTTTTCAATCTCGCCGCCCAGACCCGGTGTCTCACCATGGTCGTAGTAGGTGATACCCTTGATGGTCTGGCCATCCGGTGCGACCGCCAGGAAGGCGTACATGGTGGACCACAGACCCTGACCATAGATGGGCAGAATGATCGAATCGACCACGCCTTGCTCGTTCTTGGCCAGGAACACCGGCATCTGCTTGGCAATACGGCGCAGGCCAGCCTTGTCGTCTGCCGATGGCAACACCAGATTGCGCGCCGGATCTTTGGCCGCCGCCAGCACGTCGAAGCTATCAGCGTTGCCTTCGGCGTACTGACCGCTGGTCAGGTCAACCAGACGGGCTTCGATATTCTGGCCATAGACCTTGGCCACATTGCTCACATCCAGCCCGGCTACAGACAGGATATTGCGCTGCTTGTCGAGGGCCTTGTTGGCTTGTTGCAGTGGGCGCAGCCCGACTGCCGACACCGAGACCACGATGGAGCAGACCAGGCACAGGCCAGCGACGATGCTGACGGTGCCGATAGTGGAATCTTTATTAAACGCCACGAGCGATCCTCCGCTTGATGTTCGCCTGTGCCACGAAGTGGTCAAACAGCGGGGCAAACAGGTTCGCGAACAGAATGGCCAACATCATGCCTTCCGGGAACGCGGGGTTGACCACGCGCACCAGCACCACCATCACCCCGATCAGGGCGCCGTACCACCACTTGCCCTTGTTGGTAAAGGAAGCAGAGACCGGATCGGTGGCCATAAACATCATGCCGAAGGCAAACCCACCCAGCACCAGGTGCCAGTGCCAGGGCATGCTGAACATGGGGTTGGTGGCAGAGCCGATGATGTTGAACAGCAGGGAGGTGGCGATCATGCCAAGCATCACACCGCCAACGATGCGCCAGGAGGCGATGCGCATATAGATGATCATTGCGCCACCGAGCAGAATCATCAGGGTGGAGACTTCACCGATGGAGCCCGGGATGTTACCCAGGAACGCATCAATCCAGCTGATGGTTTGACCGGTTGCGGCATTGATCAGGGCAGCCTGTCCGCCTTGGGCCCATTGGCTCAGCGCAGTGGCACCGGAGAAGCCATCGACGGCAACCCAGACCGCATCACCGGAGATTTGACCCGGGTAGGCGAAAAACAGGAAGGCACGCCCGGCCAGCGCCGGGTTGAGGAAGTTTTTGCCGGTACCGCCAAACACTTCCTTGGCGAATACCACGCCAAAGCTGATGCCAAGCGCCGCCTGCCACAGGGGCAGATCCGGCGGCACGATCAGGGCAAACAGGATCGAGGTCACGAAGAAACCTTCGTTGATCTCGTGCTTGCGGATCATGGCAAACAGCACTTCCCAGAAACCGCCGACAAAGAAGACGACGATGTAGATGGGCAGGAAGTGGGTCGCCCCCATCAGCATTTTACTGCCAAAGCCGGCAACGGCCGGATCAAGGGATGCTCCCAACATGGATGCCAGCGCATATTGCCAGCTGTCGATACCGGCTGCGCTGCCCATATGGGCCACGGCGCTCATCGCCTGGTTGCCGACGTTATACATGCCCCAGAACATGGCCGGGAATACCGCCAGCCACACCATGATCATCATGCGCTTGAGATCAATCGCATCACGAATGTGGGCACTGCTGCGGGTGACACTTCCCGGGGTGTAGAACAGGGTGTAGGCCGCTTCAAACAGGGCGTAGTACTTCTGGTACTTACCGCCCGGCTCGAAGTGGTGCTCCATTTTTTCAAAAAGTTGCTTGAGACTCATCGCTTAACCTTCCACTTCGATCTTGGTCAGGCACTTGCGCAGCAGGGGACCGTATTCGGTCTTGCCGGGGCAAACGAAGGTGCACAGGGCGAGATCCTCTTCGTCCAGCTCCAGACAACCCAACGTCTGGGCACTGTCGGTATCACCGACCACCAGATCGCGCAGCAGCAAGGTCGGCAGGATGTCGAGCGGCATCACCCGTTCATAGTTGCCGATAGGCACCATGGCCCGGTCGCTACCGTTGTTGCTGGTGTTGAAGTTGAACAGCTTGCCCTTAAACAGGTGCGACAAGGTGGTGCGAGTGATCGAGAACTTCTCGGCACTGGGATTGACCCAACCGAGGAACTCTTTTTCACGCCCTTCACCCAGCACGCTGACCTGCAGATGGTAGCGCCCGAGATAGGCCACTTCGGCCTTGGCATGCACACCGCTTAAGACCGAACCGGAGATGATGCGATTTTCATCGGCACGCAGCTCGTTGTTGGTCAGCTCAAGTACGCTAGCGCCCAGGCGGGTTCGCAGCAGGCGCGGGCGCAGCACGCTGGGGCCCGCTAGCGACACGATGCGATCCGTGCTGATACGACCGCTGGTGAACAGCTTGCCGTAGGCGATCACATCCTGATAGTTGATGTGCCACAGCGTCTTGTGATTGCTGGCCGGCTCGAGGAAGTGGATATGAGTGCCCGGCAAACCGGCCGGATGGGGGCCGACAAACACCTCTTCGTGCACCTGGGCCAGGGGCGATTTGGGCAAACTGCCCTCCCCCTTACAGACGTACACCTTGCCGTCGGTCAGACGACTTAGCACCGCCAGACCATCGATAAAGGCCTGCGACTCAGCACGGATGATGGGCTCGGCATGGGCTGCCAGCGGATTGCTGTCCATCGCGGTAACGAAGATGGCGCGCGGGGAAGAGCCCACTGCCGGCACCTTGCTAAACGGGCGGGTTCGCAGGGCAACCCACTGGCCGGATTCGACCAGGATCTCTTGCACCTGGGCGCGTTCTAGCTGCGGCAACGCATCTGACGGGAAGGCGTCGAAGGTGATCTCGTCATCACCATCGATGTCGATGACGACCGACTGCAGAACACGCTTGTCACCACGGTTGATTTCGGCCACAACGCCGGCAGCAGGGGCAGTGAATTTGATGCCTGGGTTCTTTTTGTCTGCAAAAAGAACCTGGCCTTTCTTGACGCGATCCCCGACCTTGACGGCCATGGTGGGACGCATCCCCACATACTCCTCGCCGAGCGTAGCAACACGACTGATGGCAGGACCATCGTAGATTACCTGCTCTGGCATGCCCTGCAGAGGGATATCCAGTCCATGTTTGATTGTAATCATACTTTCTTGCACTACCGTTACGGGAAGACAATTGGTGAATATCGGGAGTGATCCCGACAGCGATTTGAATCTCCAAACAGAAGCCAGAATGTCACAGCTGACCACTCTGACTGAAAATTCAATAAGTGACTGATTTTAACCTTTAAACTTATGTTGAGACTATCTCGGATCAGAAAAACTAACCCTTCATCACAAAATTAATCTCAATCTTCAGGTGCATTTGAACAGAGCATGAACAGATAAAAAGAGGAAAGTCATTAGGGCTTGAATGCCTGACCTCCGTTTTCGTTCTAAGGTGCTTCATGCAAGAAAATTTTATGAATAATAATAAAGCCAAACGAACCCATCAGACCGCCGGGCGGCCGACACAGCTCGGCGTGTCAGGTGCCGACTGACGCGCCTGCCACTCTTCTGGCGTGTAGGTATGCAGTGCGAGGGCATGGACTGCGCCGGCCAACTCTTCCGACAGCAGCGCATTGATCTTGCGATGGCGGGCCAGCAGGCGTTCTCCAGCAAACGCATCGCTGACGATGATCACCTTGAAGTGGCTCTCGGAGCCCGGCGCAACCCGGTGCATGTAACTCTCATTAATCACTTCAAGGTGGTTGGGTGCGAAGACATCGCGCAGCTTCTGCTCCAGACGAACTTGCATGCTCATGGCTCTCTCCGTGTCGTGGTATCGGGCCCATTCTAGCGGCGAGGCAACAGGAAACGAAAGGTCAGGTTGATGCGCGGTGTGCTGATATGCCTGGCTTTGGGCAGTGCATGCTGCCACTGCGCCTGCATACCGGGGCCCATCAGCAGCAAGGTTCCCGGCGCCAACCAGCACTCATGGCGGCAAGCATGATCATCGCGCCGCCGCATCACAAAGCGCCGCTGCGCTCCCAGACTGAGCGACGCCACCGCGGGCGCGGGCCCCAGTTCAGGCTCGTTGTCGCGGTGCCAGCCGATATGGTCGTTCCCATCACGATAGTAATTGAGCAGCACGCTGTTAAAACCGTGCCCGGTGCTGCTTGCCACACGCTCGCGTAGCTCGGCAAGCTTGGCTGGCCAAGGCGTCGCCGGCAGTACTAACCCGCTGTAGCGATAGGGTTCATCGGCAAACCAGGCCGTTAATCTTGGCTGCAGATGGCGGCGGCCAAACAGGCAGATCGACTGCTGCTGCCAGCTAATCTCCTGTAACAACCATGGCCAGAGTGTCTCTTGCTCTTGCATACCCAACCAGTCAGGCCAGATGCCAAGTGAAGCACCTTGCAAATCGAGCCATTGCACCATGTCACTTCTCCCGCCAACCCGCTAGAATAGCGCCCCCGTTTGACCATAGCCCGGAGTCGTGATGCAAACGCATCTTGTCACCCCTTACGGCGAGTTTGAGCTGCTACGCTACCCGTCGCAATCTGATGATCCCTTGCAGGCCTGGGACGCCGCCGATGAGTATCTGCTCGATACCCTGGCCCAATCGCCGCTGCCGGATGGCCCGGTGATCATCATGAATGACAGCTTTGGCACCCTGACGCTGGCACTGCACAGCCATGCCCCGCTGCTGGTCAGCGACTCGTTTATCAGCCGCCGTGGCGCAGAAGAGAATCTGCGTCGTAATGGCATAGCGCCCGAGACTCTGCGCTGGCAAGACGCGCTCGCGCCGCTACCGGCCAATCCGGCGCTGGTGATCATCAAGGTCAGTAAATATCAAGCGCTGCTCGAGCAGCAATTGATATTGCTGTCGCAGGTGGTCACCCCGCAAACCCGCATTATTGCTGCCGGCAAGGCCAAGGAGATCCACTCCTCGACCCTGCAACTGTTTGAAAAGTGGCTCGGTGACACCACCACCTCACTCGCCTGGAAAAAAGCGCGACTTATCTATTGTCAACCACGCGCCAACGCTGCACAGATGCGTAATCCCTATCCGACCGTGTGGCCGCTGGAAGGCACCGCCATGCAGATCCGCAACCACGCCAATGTGTTTTCCCGTACCAGCCTCGATATCGGCGCCCGTTTTATGCTCGAGCATCTGCCGGTCATGAGCGCCCGCCATGTGATCGATCTGGGTTGTGGGAATGGTGTATTGGGTTTGTCACTGCTGGCGCGCGATGCCGAGGTTGACGTGACCTTCTGCGACGAGTCCTGCATGGCCATCACCTCGGCGCGGGAGAACGTGGAGCTCAATGTGCCAGACGCGCTCAGCCGCGCCCATTTTATGCTCAATAACTGCCTGGACAATGTAGCCAGCGGCTATGCCGATCGCATCGTGTGCAATCCACCCTTTCACCAGTTGCAGACCATCACCGATCATATCGCCTGGCAGATGTTTACCGATGCCCGACGAGTGTTGCCGCGTGGCGGCGATTTGTGGGTTGTCGGCAACCGCCATCTGGATTATCACAACAAGCTCAAGCGCTTGTTCGGTAACACACAAGTCATTGCAGCTAATAAAAAATTCGTTATCTTGAGAGCCATCAAACGCTAGGGGAACCCGTGATGAAGAAAACTATCTTTCTGCTGACTGCCATGCTGCTCGGCGGCTGTGCCACCCACTGGCCAGAAATTGCCTATATCAATCCGCAGATCATCCCGTCCAACCAGCAATATTACTCCGGTAACAGCGTGACGCTGGAAGGGGTGGATCGCCGTGAGGCCGCTTATGTCTTCTCGGTGAAGAAGAAGGATCAAGCGGCCATTCTGGTCGGCACCGATCGTCCGCTCGCCACCATCCTTTCCGACAAGCTCTCGGAGGGGCTGCGTAGCCAAGGGCTGAATGTCGGTAACATCGGCTCGACCCACGTCCAGCTGGAAGTGCTGCAAGCGGCCGTGACCGTGGAAGAGAAGACCTTCACCTATGTCACCCGGGCCAAGGTCAGCCTCAAGATCACCGCCGATTACCAAGGCAACAAGGTGAGCAAGCAGTTTAATGCGTCCTCTTCCAAGGAGGGCCCGGGTCAGCCTGACATGGCCGAACTCGAGTCCATCCTGAACCAGCATCTGGGCAATCTGCTGCAACAGATGATGAGCGATCAGCAGGTACGTGCTTACATCAAAGGCCAAGCCAGCTAACCGGAGAGCCCGCTCATGACGATGCACTTTAAACATGTTCTGGGCGTGGCCGCGCTGCTCGCTCCGCTGAGCCTGCTGGCCGCCCCGCTGGTGAAGTTTGAAACCAACCACGGCACTATCGTGGTGGATATGGCCTCCAAGCAGGCGCCCAAAACGGTGAAGAACTTCCTCACTTACGTGGCCGATGGCAGCTATGACGGCTCCATCTTCCATCGGGTCATTCCCGGCTTCGTGGTCCAGGGCGGCGGTTACAACCAGCAATATCAGCAGTTGCCAACCTATGAGCCGGTCGTCAACGAATCGATTGGGGGCCTGTCCAATCAACGCGGCACCATTGCCATGGCGCGCACTCAGGCTGTCGATAGCGCGACCCGCCAGTTCTACTTCAATCTGGTGGACAACACCAATCTGGATGGGGTGGATCACGCGGGTTACACCGTGTTTGGCAAGGTGGTGAGCGGTATGGACGTGCTCGACAAGATTGCCCAGAGCCCGACTCAATACAGCTCGATTCTGCGTGCCAATGACGTCCCGGCCACTCAGGTGATTCTGCGCCACGTGGAGGTGCTGCCAGAGCCCGCCACCAAGCCGCAGAGTGCAGCGAAGAAAACCAAGTAACACCAGAGACAGCCGGCCGATGCCGGCTCTCTTTTTTTCACGCCAGCAGGAGGGTTTTACCATCAAACGCACGGCCGCCACTGGCTGGGCTCAGTCCCTTGCCATCTATTTAGAGTCCCGGGTAATGATTTTGCTGGCACTCGGGTTTTCTTCCGGTCTGCCGCTGCTGCTGGTGTTTGGCACCCTCTCCTACTGGCTGCGTGAAGCCGATGTCACACTCAGTGACATTGGCTACATGAGCTGGGTGGCGCTGGCCTACGGCTTTAAATGGGTGTGGTCTCCGCTGGTTGACCGTCTGCCGCTGCCCCTGCTTTCGCGCCTGATAGGGCGGCGACGCAGCTGGATGCTGCTCTCCCAAGTGCTGGTCATGCTGGCCCTGTGCGGTATGGCAATGAGTGATCCCAAGCAGGATCTGGCCCACCTCGCCCTGTTTGCCCTGTTGGTGGCCTTCTCCTCCGCCACCCAGGATATCGTGATCGATGCCTACCGTATCGAGTCGGCGCCGGAGCGATTGCAGGCCGCCATGGCGGCGGCCTATATGACCGGCTATCGTCTGGCGATGATCATGGCTGGCGCCGGCGCCTTGGCACTGGCAGCCTGGTTTGGCAGCGACACAGGTTACGATCGCCTTGGCTGGCAGCAGACCTATTTCATCATGGCGGGGCTGATGGGTATCGGGGTCATCACCACCCTGTGCTGCCACGAACCCGAGGTCAATGTGGCCAGGCAGAGCGATGAGCAGCAGCGCTATCGCGCGCAGCTGCTCGAGCGTGGCTGGCCAGCCCCGTTAGCCGGGCCGGGAGCGTGGTGTCATGAGGCGATTTGGCGTCCGTTTGCCGACTTTTTCGAGCGCTACGGCAACACGGCGCTTCTTATTCTGGCGCTGATCGCCTGCTATCGCATTTCGGATGTGGTGATGGGGGTCATGGCCAACAGCTTCTATGTAGACTTGGCCTTTACCAAAACCGAGGTAGCCACCGTCACCAAGGTATATGGCGTGATCATGACGCTGGTCGGTGCCAGCCTGGGCGGCGTACTGGTGATGCGTTTTGGCACCCTGCGAATTTTGCTGCTGGGCGCACTGCTCACCGCCAGTACCAATCTGCTCTTCTCGCTGCTCGGTCAGGTTGGCCACAATGTCATGCTGCTCACCCTGGTTATCTCGCTGGATAACCTGTGCGCCGGGATCGCCACCGCGGCGTTTGTGACCTATCTGTCGAGCCTGACCAACGTCGCCTTTTCGGCCACCCAATACGCCCTGTTTAGCTCGATCATGATGCTGCTGCCCAAGTTTATCGCCGGCTTTTCCGGTGTGGTGGTGGAGGTTATCGGCTACAGCGGCTTCTTTATCGGTACCGCGCTGCTCGGTCTGCCAGCTATGTGTTTGATTCCATTAGTAGCCAAACGATTGGCACGTTCGAGCTAAGTGCTTGTTTCAGCGAAACGTTTGCTAAAAACGAGGGTGATTAGACTCACAGATCGCTACATAGTTCCCAACAAAAACGTTTCTCAGTGTAAATTTTTTGGCTAATATCCGTTTCGCCCCACGGGGCAGGCTACGGAATACCTCAACTAACGGATTTCAAAAGAGACAATAAAAATGGCCAAATTCGCCCAAACTCTGATTGCTGCCAGCGTGCTGGCTGCTGTTTCTGCTCCGGTTTTCGCTGCCGACTATAGCGGCGATATCCACAAGAACGATTACAAGTGGCTGCAGTTCAACGTAATGCACGCCATTGATCAGCGCCCCTATTCTGGTAACGATTACAACGATACCTATCTGGAGATGGAATTTGGCGGTCGCTCCGGTCTGTTTGATCTGTATGGCTACGTCGATGTGTTCGATATCTTCGATAGCAAGCACAGCAACAAGCACGGAACTGGTAGCGGTAACAACATCTTTATGAAGTTTGCCCCGCGCCTGTCCCTGGATGCATTGACCGGTAAGGATCTCTCCTTTGGTCCGGTTCAGGAAGTGTACATCGCTACCCTGAACAGCGTTGATGACACCATGATGGAAAACATGATCGGTCTGGGTACCGACGTGCAAGTACCGTGGTTTGGCAAAGTTGGTATGAACCTCTACGCCCGTCACGCTACTGAAAGTGGCTTCGCTAAGGAAGAAGGCAAGTGGAATGGCTATCAGTTCTCCATGAACTGGTTCAAGCCCTTCTACACCTTCGCCAACGGCAGCTTTATCTCCTACCAAGGCTACCTGGACTATCTGTTTGACCGTGACACCTACGGCAATACTGCAGATTACTCTAGCCACGGCCTGGGTACCTTCCACGGTATCTACTGGCACTCCGACCGCTACGCAGTTGGTTATGGCCTGAAGTACTTCAACGAGATCTATGGCATCAACAACGGTGCGTTCGGCGGTCTTCTGAACAACACCGGCTTTGGCCACTACTTCTCTGTGACCTACAAGTTCTAATCAAACTTGAAGGACAAAAAAACCGGAGCCGCTGCTCCGGTTTTTTTATTGTCCCGTTACGCCGCCATCTGGCAACGTAACACGGTATTAATCGCGGAAATTCTGAAACTGGAACGGTTGATCCAGCTCGGCGCCGCGGATAAGGGCAATCGCTTCTTGCAGGTCGTCACGCTTCTTGCCCGTCACGCGCACTTCGTCCCCCTGAATGGCGGCCTGCACCTTGATCTTGGAATCTTTGATAAGTTTGACCAGCTTCTTGGCGGTCTCTTTCTCAATTCCCTGCTTAAAGGTCACTTCCAGCGAGAAGCGCTTACCGGAGTGCACCGAATCCCCCACACTCATGGAGTTGGTATCAATTCCGCGCTTTATCAGCTTTTCACGCAGGATATCCACCATCTGCTTGAGCTGGAAATCGGCATCAGCCTCGAGCTTGACCAGCTCCTTGTTGAGGGTGAATGAAGCCTCTACACCACGAAAATCAAAACGGGTGGACAGCTCGCGGTTGGCGTTATCCACGGCATTCAGCACTTCGTTCATCTCTACTTCGGAAACAATATCGAATGACGGCATCGTCGCCTCCTTGTTATTCATCACATCTGCTGGGCGCACACTCTACCAAAAAGCCGGCAAAAATGCTGATCCCCTTGTAGTGCCCTGCTAGAATGCCTGCCCGAGAGTATTCGAGGGGCTTCATACAGCCCCGCCACATGAGATGCCAGAAGACGCCAGCCGGCGCCTGGATAACGAGTACATGATGCCACTCAGAAAAACCCCTCTGCTTCCCCCTCCCCTCTGGACCTTGCTCGGCTGCGGCGCCCTCGGCGGCGTATTCGCCTCCTTGCTGGAACAAAGTGGCCAACGGGTTCAAGTGTTGCTACGCGATGCCCAGCGCTCGCGCCTGCACCCTGATTTCGATTTTATTGCCCTCGACAGCAGCCACCACCTGCTAGGCATCACCCGCTGCTTTACCGATCAGGTTGCCAGCGTCCGTCGTCTGCTGGTGATGACCAAAGCCCATCAGGTGATCACGGCGCTAACGCCGCTGGTGGGCAAGCTCTCCCCTGCCGTGCCCATCGTGCTACTGCACAATGGTATGGGCGTGGCCGAGCAGGTGGCCCGGCTGTTTCCTGACAATCCACTGTTGGTCGGCGTGACCAATCACGGCGCCATGCGCTGCGGTCACTTTGCGTATCGCCATACCGGCAAGGGCGAAACCTGGGTCGGACCGTTTAATGACGCAGCCAAGGCGTACCAGAATCTGGCGGAAGATCTTGCCCGCGCACTGGGTGATGCCGGCTGGGATGAGGATATCCGGCAGCGGCAGTGGCAAAAGCTGGCCATCAACTGCATGGTCAACCCACTCACCGCCCTGCATAAGGTAAAAAATGGTGAACTGGCCACACCGCGTTTTGCTGATGCGCTGGATCAGCTGTCGGTGGAGCTGTGCGACGTCATGCAGGCCGAAGGCCTTCATGCCAGCGCCGAAGAGCTCAAACGCCGTACCATTACGGTGTGTGAACTGACCGCTGACAATTACTCTTCCATGCTGCAGGATATGGAAGCAGGCCGCCTGACCGAAATCGAGTCGATCACCGGCTTTTTACTGGCGCGCGCCGATGCCCACGACATTGCCGTGCCGGTCAATCGCAGTCTCTACCACGCCATCAAGGAAAAGCAGGCCTGAGGTCTGTGAACAAGCAGGAGAGGAAACATGCAGGCAGTTGTACTGATGGGCCCTGGCTCGGAAGAGATCGAAACGGTCGCGCTGGTCGATGTGCTGGTACGCGGTGGCGTGGTGGTCACGCTTGCCTCCTGCGCCGCCGATGGCAGCCTGCTGTTGACCGCATCTCGCGGCGTGCGCTTGCAAGCCGATTGTCATGTGACCGACCTGCCAGCCGACACCCACTGGGATCTGGTTGCCGTACCGGGTGGCGTACCCGGCAGTGAAGCCATTCGTGACTGCCCGCCAGCCATTGCCCTGTTGCAAGCGCAAGCTGATGCACGGCGCTGGCGTGCAGCCATCTGCGCCGCGCCGGCGCTGGTGTTGGCGCATCATGACCTGCTTGGTCACGCTGCGGTGACCTGCCACCCCGGGTTTCAGGCCAGATTACCCGCCTCGCAGCGACGCCTTGAGCGCGTGGTGGTCGATAGCGAGGCGCGCCTTATCACCAGCCAAGGGCCCGGCACCAGCATTGAGTTTGCGCTGGCCATTCTCGAGCAGTTAGGCGGCCCCGAACTCGCCCGTCAGGTTGCCGCCCCCATGGTGATCGCCGACTAATCTCATCGCCGCACAAAACGCACAAGGCCTCCGGATGGGAGGCCTTGTTGTTACTGCGTGTAGGCAATGCCAATCAGGCGAGCGTCACCCGGGCAAACTTGCGCTTACCAACCTGGTAGACAGCAGTGCCGGCTGCAATCAGCGCCTTGCCGTCATCGAGCTTTTCGCCGTCAATCTTGACCGCGCCCTGCTTAATCATGCGCAGCGCTTCAGAGGTTGTCTCAACCAGTCCGGCTTCTTTGAGCAGGTTGGCTACCGGCATCCCTTCCCCCTCAAGCGCCAGTGTCAGCTCCGGCATCTCGTCCGGCATGGCATTTTTGGAGAAGCGCTGGGTAAAGTCTTCGTGCGCCGCTTCGGCAGCCGCTTGGTCGTGATAACGGGCGATGATCTCTTTGGCCAGCCAGATCTTCACGTCGCGCGGGTTGAGCGTACCGGCGGCGATGCCAGCCTTGAACCCTTCAATCTCCGGCAGCGGACGGAAGGAGAGCAGCTCGTAGTAGTTCCACATCAGATCGTCAGTGATTGACATGATCTTGCCAAACATCTCGCCCGGGGCATCGTGGACACCGATGTAGTTGCCTGCCGACTTGGACATCTTCTTGACGCCGTCGAGGCCCACCAGCAGCGGCATCATCAGCACGCACTGGGTCGCCATGCCGGCATCTTTTTGCAGTTCGCGGCCCATCAGCAGGTTGAACTTCTGGTCGGTACCGCCCAGCTCAACGTCCGCCTTCAGCGCGACCGAGTCATAGCCTTGCAGCAGCGGATAGAGGAATTCGTGAATCGCGATGGACTGGCCGTTGCTGTAGCGCTTCTTGAAGTCGTCGCGCTCCATCATGCGGGCCACGGTCTGCTTGGCCGCCAGCTTGATCATGCCGGTCGCGCCCAGCTCGCTCAGCCAGGTCGAGTTGTATTCGATACGGGTCTTGGCGGGATCAAGGATCTTGAACGCCTGCTCGGCATAGGTGAGGGCGTTGTGCTTGATCGCCTCTTCGGAGAGCGGCGGACGGGTGGCGTTCTTGCCGGAGGGATCACCCACCATGGCAGTGAAGTCACCGATCAGCAGGATGACCTCATGGCCCAGATCCTGAAAGGTCTTCAGCTTGTTGAGGATGACGGTGTGACCCAGGTGGATATCCGGCGCAGTCGGGTCCATCCCCAGCTTGATGCGCAGCGGGCGCCCTTCCTTCAACTTGGCAACCAGTTCCTCTTCAACCAGGATCTCTTCCGCTCCGCGCTTGATTTCAGCCAGCGCCATCTCGAGCTGGGACATGTTTTGACTCTCCAATCACGTTTCCACAAGACCGCTCATCTTACTGGAATGGCAGGACAATTGGAAAGGCTGTAGAATCGCCCGTCTGGCCCGTCCCTCCTCGTTTGACATGCAGATCTGGAACGCTTTCAACGCCCTGCCCCTCTGGCATCGCAAAATGATGCTGGTGCTGGGCATCATGACCATGATGCTGGCCATCTGGCCCGGTGAACAGACCGAAACCGCCAGAGCCATCGAAAGTGACGAAGAGGCCCCCGAGCGACAAGAGCCGGTTCCCCCTGTGGTGGTGCCGCCTAAGCCGGTTCTGACAACCCGTGTCGCAAAGGTGCGTAGCGGCGATACGCTCGGCCAGATTTTCACCCGCCTCGGTCTCGACACCGCTGATCTACAAATCATCGACACCTTGCCGGAGGCTGCGGCGCTGCACACCATTCATCCCGGTGACGAGCTCACGTTCAAACTGCAACCCGATGGCAGTCTCTATCATCTCTATTATCCAGTCAGTGTTGAGCAGACCCTGAAGGTCAGTCGCACGGATGAGGGCTTTAAAGCTCGCAATATTCAAATTGAGCTGGCCACGCGCGAGAGCACGGCGCAGGGCACCATCACCTCCAGCTTCTGGAGTGCGGCCAGCAGCGCCGGCATGGACGAGCAGCAGATCCTCGATTTTGCCGCCATCTTTGGCTGGGACATCGACTTTGCCCAGGACCTGCAGCCGGGGGATCACTTCACCGTCGTCTATGAAGAGAAGTTCCGTGATGATGACAAGGTGGCCTCCGGCGACATTCTGGCAGCCGAGTTCGTCAATCAGGGCGAACGTTATCGCGCCGTGCTGGGGCCTGATGGCAATTACTACACGCCGCAAGGTAAGGCGATGCGCAAGAGCTTTCTGCGCGCACCGGTGAACTTTCGCTATATCAGCTCCAACTTCAACCCGCGCCGACTACATCCGGTCACCGGCAAGATCCGGCCACACAACGGCATCGATTATGTGGCGCCGGTCGGTACGCCGATCATGGCGGCCGGATCTGGCACTGTGGTCGCGGCAGGACGCAACCCGTTTAACGGCAACTTCGTATTTATCCGCCACAACGCCACCTACGTGACCAAATACCTCCACCTCTCCAAGCGGATGGTGGATAAGGGCGAGCGGGTACGTCAGGGTGAGACCATCGGCTTGCTGGGCGGCACTGGTCGTGTAACCGGCCCACACCTGCACTACGAGTTTCTGGTCAACGGGGTGCACAAAAACCCGCGCACCGTCCCCTTGCCGCAAGCCGATTCGCTGCAAGGCCATGAGCTGGCTGCGTTCCTCAAAGAGAGTGAACCGCTGCTGGCGCGTCTTGATCATCCGGGCGAGCAGCACCTCGCCATGCAAAGGAGTGAGCCATGACCTTGCGCTATATCGGGTTGATGTCAGGCACCAGCATGGATGGCATTGATGCGGTGCTACTTCGCCAACACGGTGATGGCTGGCAGGTCGATGCTGCGCTCTGCCATCCCTGGCCGGCTGACAGCGTCGCCATGCTGCATGCCCTGTGCACACCCGGTGACAACGAGATTGACCGCATGGGCGTGGCCGATAATCTGGTCGCCCGTGAATTTGCCACCGCCACACACGCGCTGCTAACCAAGGCAGGCGTCACGCCGCGCGAGGTGCGCGCTATCGGCTCGCATGGCCAGACGATTCGTCATCGCCCCGAACTCGGTTTTACCCTGCAAATAGGCAACGGCCACCTGCTGGCCGCCTTGACCGGCATCGATGTAATTGCTGATTTTCGCCGCATGGACATGGCCTTTGGCGGCCAGGGCGCACCACTGGTTCCGGCGTTTCATCAGGCTTGTTTTGCCAGCCCAACCCAGCCGCGCGTGGTGCTCAATATCGGTGGCATCGCCAATATCTCGGTGCTACCGGGCGCAGCCGATACGGTCTATGGCTTTGATACCGGCCCCGGCAATACGCTGCTTGATCACTGGATCCATCGCCATCACGGTGTCCGTTTTGATCAGGATGGCGCATGGGCAGCGCAAGGCGCCGTGCATCAGCCGCTGTTAAGCCGCCTGCTGGCGCATCCCTACTTTGCCCTGCCCCACCCCAAAAGCACCGGGCGAGAAACCTTTACGGCGCACTGGCTCGATGAGCAGCTGCAAGAGTGGCCTGAACTGCCGGCCGTGGATGTGCAGCGCACCTTGTTGGAGTTCACGGTCTGCTCGATTGTTGCCGCGCTGCCTAACCAAGCCGGGGCGCTCTATGTGTGCGGCGGCGGCGCCCACAATCGCTTGATGATGGCGCGCCTGCAAGCGCTGTTGCCATCTTGGCAGGTAGCCGATACCCAGACTCTCGGTATTGATCCGGACTGGGTCGAAGGCGCTGCGTTTGCCTGGCTGGCTCACTGCTTTTTAATGCGACAAACGGGCAATCTGCCCGCGGTGACCGGTGCGTCTCGCCCTGTGGTGCTGGGCGCTAGTTACCCCGCCCCCTGACAAGAGATAAGGCCACCGCGAGGTGGCCTTATGATTTGCAGACACAGCTTGGATTAGATGCCGAGCGAATCGAGCAAATCGTCATGACTACTGGCGGCTGGCGCTGAAGCAGCGGCCGGTTGCACGGCAGCAGTCGGCTGTTGAATCGCTTGGGCAATCAGATCATCGGGATCAAAGTCCTCTTCAACCTGACCGTCGTGGATCTTGATAAACTCGGTGCGATCCATCGCCAGCTCCAGATAGAAGATATTGTTGCTGCCGGTAAAGAAGGTGACACGACGCGACTCGGGATGGTCGAGATTGGTGTCGACACTCAGCATCACTTGTTTGTTCAGCGCCAGCATTTTTGGCTGGTTCTGGGTGATGTGGGTTTGCAGCTCGCGGCCAACCTTGCCGGTGAAACTGCCGACGATCTGGTTCATCAGCTCACCCATGACGTTACTCACCTCGTCCGAGGTGTGGGAGATCGCCAGATCCTCTTTAGACAAGCCCATGCTCAGCATGTAGTCCTGATAGAGCTCCATGGCCGCAGCAGCCGAGAAGTTGATCACCACCAGGCCGGAAAAACCGCCATCAAACAGCACAAAACAGCCGATATCGGGCTTGAGGCAGGTCTTACTGATCCGCTGGACCATACCGGAAAAACGCACCTGACTCTGGGTAGCGGCACTGAGCACATCGGTGACCGAGTGGCAAAGGCTCAGCAGCACATCTTCCGTGGTCAATACGCGGGACTCTTCATCGTTATTGTGAAACATCATCGGTTTTCCTGAAGAATAGAAAAAGGATCTCTATAAAACATAGCCCTGCTTGCGCACGGGAGCAGCACCCGCCACCAGTTTATTCGCTACCGGAGGTAAAACAGGAAACGGCGCACAAACGCTCACGCCAATATGCCACCTGGGTCTGCATCTCCTTATCGGCATAGGGCACAGAAGGATGAGCCCCCCAGATGGGACCAGGCCAGGCAATATCCGAGGTAAAACGGGCAACATGATGCAGATGCAGTTGAGGAACCAGATTCCCTAACGCCCCCACATTAATTTTGTCAGGCTGCAGCACAGTTTCCATCACCTCAGCGACCAAGCAGGACTCGTCCATTAACTGATGACGCAAATCAGCTGATAAATGGTGAATTTCACGCAATTCGGCAACACGAGGAACCAGGATTAACCAGGGATATTGGCTGTCACGCGCAAGCAGCACGCGACACAGAGGCAAGTCCCCCAGCCAGCAGGTATCGGCCGCCAGCCGAGGATGCAGTTGAAACATGAAATGCTCCGGTGGACACAAGAAGTGCCCACCTTACTGCAAAGTGTTAAGGACTTAAAGCTGGTTGGCGGCCCAGCCAATAAAGCGGCGCTTGAGGGACGGATCGGCTCGCAGAAACAGCTGCTGCAACTGACTTTCCAGAGAGCCAGCCGCCACCGGCACAGCCGTCTGTGTGCTGCCCAAGCCAAGTGCTGCCTTACCACCATCACGGTTATAACCGGCCAGTGCAGCGTTCCAATCTACCCCGACCTGCATCCCGTTTACTTTGAGCTCGTCTTGCTCAAAGGGCAGCGCTTGTCCCGTGATCTCCTCCAGAGTCCAAGCTGGTTGTTTGGCAAATGTGGCCTTGTCGGCAACCCGTGATGGCAAACCAGCGAGCGCCAGCGTCTTGTCAGCCGCCGCAACGCGGATCACCGCCGGACGCGATCGCCAATGCTTATCACTGTCACTGCCGGAGCGGGACTCTTCAACACCATCATATTGCAGCAGCGCCTGACCGACGCCGTTGGCAAACACCAGTTGGCGCCCATCAAGACGCCCATTACCGGGAGAGAGCACCGTGACTTCATCAGGCAGAGAGACTCGCACATCGGCCAACGCCGACAGAGATACACAGAGCAGGGAGAGAGGGAGCAGCGACTTCATTCGGACATCCTTTTGTCATCAGATGCCAGCACCCTAGCAGCCGTGGATGACAAAACGATAACAGGGCCCGCAGGCCCTGTTAGAGAAGGGATTAACCCTTGTAGATCTTCGGGTTGAACACATCCCGCAGCCAGTCGCCCAGCAAGTTAATGACCAGCACCAGCAACACCAGACAGACGCCGGGGAACGCGGTGATCCACCAAGAGCCGGAGAAGATGTAGTTAAAGCCGACACTGATCAGCGAGCCCAGCGAAGGCTGGTCCACCGGCATACCAAGTCCGAGGAACGACAGTGCCGCTTCACTCATGATGGCGTTGGCCACCTGCACGGTCGAGATAACCAGGATCGGCGACAGGCAGTTGGGCAGAATGTGGCGGAACATGATGCGCGGAGCACGCAGCCCCATCACCTTGGCCGCTTCCACATACTCTTTCTTCTTCTCGGCCAGCACCGACGCACGCACAGTACGGGCATACTGTGGCCACTCGGAGACACCGATGATCACTACCAGCATCAGGATAGCGAACTCGGAGTAGAACTCAGAGCCAAATGCCGCCTGGAAGATGGCCGAGATGATGATCGCCACCATCATGGTCGAGAACGACAACTGCACATCGGCAAAGCGCATCAGCAGATTGTCGAGACGCCCCCCGAAGTAACCGGCCACCAGACCAATCACCACCCCCAGCACCATCTGCAGGCCCACAGCAAAAAGGCCAATGGTCAGCGAGATACGAGAGCCATAGAGAATGGTACTCCAGATATCACGGCCCTGGTTGTCAGTACCCAACCAGAAGCGGGGATCGCCCCCTTCCAGCCAGGAGGGCGGCATCTCTGCATCCATCAGATCAAAACTGGTCTGATCGTAGACGTTGTGCGGTGCAATCCAGGGTGCCAGCAGCGCCCCCAGTACAAACAGCGCAAACACCACAAAACTGAACATCGCCACCTTGTCGCGCAGGAAGTAGTAGACGATGTCGGAGTTTTTAAAGCGGGCCCAGCGGCTCGCAGTCACAGCTTGAGTCATGCTTACCCCTTGGCGGTCAGATTAACGGTCGGGTTGATGAGACCGTACAACAGGTCCACCAGCGTATTGGTCACCACGAAGATGAATCCGACGAAAATGACATAGGCGGTGATGAGCGGGGTATCGACCCGGTGAATCGCCTCGAGGAACAAGAAACCGGTACCCGGCCACTGGAACACGCTCTCGGTCAGGATGGTGTACGCCACCATGGTACCGATCTGCACGCCACCGACGGTAATCACCGGCAGCATGGTGTTCTTCAGGGCATGACGATAATAGACCTTGTGCTCATCAAGCCCCTTGGCACGGGCAAACTTGACGTACTCGGAAGAGAGCTGCTCGAGCATCTCGGAACGCACCAAGCGGATAAACAGCGGCAACATGATCGACGAGAGCGCAACCGAGGGCAGGATCAGGTGCTTGATGCCATCCCAGGTAAAGAAACCGGACTCCCAACCCAGCACATTGGCCGTTTCACCACGCCCGTAAGCCGGCAGCCAGCCCAGTTCAATAGAGAAGAGGTACATCAGCATGATGGCGGTCAAAAATACCGGAATCGAGATACCGATACTGCTGCCCGCCATAATGATTTTGGTCAGCACGCTGCGCGGTTTTATTGCCGAGTAGACCCCAAGCGGGATCGAGACCAGCACGATGATGAGCGATGCACCAAACACCAGCTCGAGCGTTGCCACCAGCTTGTCGAGAATCACTTCCAGCGTCGGGCGCTTGAAGAAATAGGAAGTACCAAGATCGCCGTGAATAGCGCCCTTGAGGAAACGGACATATTTGACCAGGAACGGATCGTTGAGCCCCAGTTGTTCACGCAGGATTTCGCGCTGAGCCTCGGAGACAGACTGCCCCACCATCTCGCGTAGCGGATCGCCCAGATTGTTCTGGATCGAGAAGGCTACCAGGCTGATCACGAACATGACGATCACCGCCTGATAAAACCGTTTGAGCAGGAATGTAAACATGCTTGTCCTTCTACATGGCCAGCTTAGCGGATGCCGGCTCGTTATAAAGGCGGGGGCCATGCCCCCGCCCGGTCCTCGGTGTCAGCAGAGGATTACTGCTTGACCACCAGATCCCCGAAGTAGGGGAAGTTCATTACGTTAACCACCGGCTTGATGTCGACGTTCTTCTTGGCGCCCCAGGAGAGGTTTTCCCAGTGGAGCGGAACGAACGGAGCATCTTCAGCCAGGATGGCTTCGACCTTCTTCAGCATCTCTGCACGCTTGGCCGGATCGGTTTCAGCGTTGGCAGCCACCACCAGCTTGTCAGCTTCTGCGTTGGCATAGCCGGTGCAGTTGTACTGACCCATACCGGTCTTGGCATCCTTGGTGAAGGTCAGGAACTCGTAGAAGTTGGCACTGTCTTCGGTATCGGAGTGCCAGCCGATGACTTGCATGTCAGAGGCGCACTTGTCGAATTCCGGCCAGTATTGGGCCACCGGCATGGTCTTCAGATCCACCTTGATGTTGATCTTGGAGAGCATGGCGCCAACCGCCTGAGCAATCTTCACGTCATTCACATAACGACCGGCCGGGGAGATGAAGGAGAGCTTGAAGCCCTTCTCATAACCGGCAGCCTTCATCAGTGACTTGGCCTTGGCCAGATCGTAGCGCGGAGTCAGGGCATCGTTATGACCGGCATAACCCTTCGGACTCAGCTGACCTGCAGGAGTACCATAGCCCTTGTTGATCTTGTCGACGATACCCACCTGGTTGATGGCGTAGTCGATAGCTTGACGAACACGCTTGTCTTTCAGCGCCGGATTGGTGTTCTGGTTCAGGTCGATCATGATGATACGGGTCCCCGGCAGGGTAACCAGTTGGGTGCTGGCACCCTTCTCGACACGTTCCAGATCGTTCGGAGCAACCGGGTAGATCACATCCACGTCACCACCGAGCAGAGCAGCTACGCGGGTGGCGTCTTCCTTGATCGGCACCAGGGTCAGGTTGTCAACGTTACCCTTGGAGCCCTTGTCCCAGTAGTTCGGGTTACGAACGTACTCGAGTTTGACGCCTTGCTCACGGGACTTGACGGTGAACGGACCGGTACCAGAGGTGTGGGTAGAGGCGAAGGAAGAACCGTTCTTGACGATTTCTGCCTTGTCTTTGCCATCGTCGCTCTTGCCGCTGTAGAACTTGGAGTCCATCGGGAAGATATAGGTGGCAGTTTGTTCCAGCAGCGGGAACGGCTTGGCGGTGATGAGATCAACGGTGTAGTCGTCAACTTTCTTCACTTCGGTGATCGGGTCAAAGATCGCCTTAAAGTCAGCAGAGGCCTTCAGACGGTTGACGGTCCACACCACGTCATCGGCGGTAAAGTCGTTACCGGAGTGGAACTTGACGCCCTTGCGCAGATGGAAACGCATGGTCTTGTCGTCAACGCGCTCATACTTTTCAGCCAGACGCGGTTCGAACGAGAGATCCTGCTTGTAACGGATCAGCGGGTCGAACACCAGATGAGACATTTCAAGGGTCTGACCGGAAAGCTGCTCCTGCGGGTCCAGCGAGGTCGGATCGGAGGCCACGGCCACCTTGATATCGGCGGCAGAGACGTTGAAGGCCAGGCCAGCGGCCAGCAGAGCCAGAGCAACCTTGGACAATCCTTTCTTCATATTATTCTCCATGCTTATCTCTATGTTTTAGCTTGCGATTTCCAGCCCCTCACGGGACATTCCCTTAAATTCCGGCATCAGTGAAATCAACGAACGACTGTACTCATGCTCGGCATTGGTAAAGAGTTTTTCGGTCTCGGCCACTTCAACCAGATGACCGTGTTTCATCACCCCGATGCGGTCGCACATCTGGCGAATCACCGGCAAATCGTGGCTGATGAACAGCATGGTGAGGCCCAGTTCCTGCTGCAAATCCTTGAGCAGGTTAAGGATCTGGGCTTGCACCGACACATCCAGCGCTGAGGTTGGCTCGTCGCAGATGAGAAAACGCGGGCGGGTCGCCAGTGCCCGGGCAATCGAGATACGCTGCCGCTGACCACCCGAAAATTCGTGCGGATACTTGACCCCGGCGGCGCGGCCAAGGCCTACGTGATCGAGCAAGTCAGCCACAATCTGCTCAACTTGCGCCTCACCAGCAGCAAGACCGTGGAAGCGGATCGGCTCGGCGATAATATCCCGCACCTTCATACGCGGGTTCATCGATGAATAGGGGTTTTGGAACACCATCTGCATGGCACGGCGCAGCGGGCGACGCTCATGCTCACCCTTAAGGGCGGTCAGATCGATGCCTTCAAACACGATCTTGCCACCATCAGGCGGATAGAGACCGGTGATAGCACGGGCGATGGTGGACTTACCAGAGCCCGACTCCCCGACCAGACCGAAGGTTTCCCCTTCAAAAATCTCGAAGTTGATATCGTTACAGGCCTGCACATATTCGCGGCGGCTTGGGAAAATCGAGTCTTTGGTAACGAATTTCAGATCGACGTGCTCGACCCGCAGCAGGGCACCTTCATAGGTGCGTTCATCCTGGCGCTGACCCAGCCAGTGAGTCTTGAGATCAATGCTGTTGTCAGCTTCACCGGCATCTTCGATATAGGAGACCAGCGGGAAGCGAACCAGCTTCACGTCAGAGCGCGGCACGGCTGAGATCAGGCTGCGGGTATAAGGATGGCTCGGAGCCCCCAGCACCTGCTCTGTGGTACCAAACTCCACCAGATCGCCGCGATACATGACCGCGACCCGATCCGTGACATTCGCCACTACACCCATATCGTGAGTGACCAACATGCAGCCCACCTGACGCTCTTTGCACAGGTTGCGGATCAGTTGCAGGATCTGGTCCTGAATGGAAACATCCAGCGCCGTGGTTGGTTCGTCGGCAATAATCAATTCGGGGTCACCCGACAGCGCGATGGCAATCACCACCCGCTGACGCATGCCGCCGGAAAACTGGTGCGGATACTGCTTAATGCGCAGCTCAGGCTTGGGAATGCCAACCGCTGTCATCAGCTCAAGCGCCTTGGCGACGGCCTGCTCACGATTAAGATCGGTGTTGACCAAAATGGTTTCGACCAGCTGTTGTTCGACAGTAAACAGCGGGTTGAGCGAGGTCATCGGATCCTGGAAGATGAAACCGATGCGAGAGCCACGAATGGCGCGCATCTCTTTCGGGCTCTTGCCGGAGATCAGTTCGCCATTGAGATAGATGTCGCCACGGGCGATACGACCGGGAGGGCTGAGCAGATCGATGACGGCATTACCGATGGTGGATTTGCCGGCGCCGGATTCCCCGACCACACCGACGATCTCCCCCTTTTCAACAGAAAAAGAGAGATCCTTCACCGCGGCGTGCACCCCGTAGCGGGAGGGGTACTCGATCCGCAGGTTTTTAACTTCTAGCAAGGACATGATTACCTCTGCGGGGGACATCCGTCCCAAACAAATTCATCCGTAAATCGGCCGCAGACGCCGGTGTTACCCTGGGGGCTTTTTGTTGACTTCCCTGTGTTGGGCAAACCTGCGTTCCGCGCGGGTTTTTGCATTTTTTTGGAATAACCCGTCTGTAACCTAAACTGTTTGACCAGCTCTGTAAATGACGGATTTATACAATTATCCGCAAGAGACCGTGATCCAGCGCACTCACCACAGATAAAAATATGATAAATACCTCACACTACAGTGATAAACGCCAGAAAACCCTGTTAACTCGCTGTAAAGCTCAAAATGTACGCTATCTATTAGCAGGTCACTCTTTTTTGAATCACTAAGAATAAAGCACTTTCACAGAGCATTTTTATGCATATTTATGGCGATTACAGCAGTAAGCGCCACTGGGCAAATAATCATCAGCAAAAAATATGGGGCGCATTCAGCGCCCCATAACCTGACCAGCTCGAAATCTCAGAGATGGGCCAACAATTGCATACAGATAAGCGCAAACACCCCGGCAATCAGGTCATCGAGCATAATACCCAGCCCGCCATGAATACGCCGATCAAACCAGGAGATGGGCCAGGGTTTCAGCACATCGAACAGCCGAAACAGCACAAACCCGGCGACCACCCACTGCCAGCCGGCCGGTGCGGCGATCATGGTGACGCCAAAACCGATAAACTCATCCCAGACAATCCCGCCGTGATCATCCATGCCGATAGCGTCGGTGGCGCTTTGACAGATGCGGATCCCGGCCACAAACCCCAGCACTAACAGGGCAATGAACCAGGGCGTCGCAAGGCCACTTACCAGCAGATAGCAAGGCACTGCCGCCAGCGTGCCCATGGTTCCGGGCGCTTTGGGTGACAAGCCACTACCAAATCCCACCGCCAGCAGGTGCAGCGGATTGGCAAGATTGAGGCGTTTGAGCTCGGGTTTAATCATGCAAAGTGGTCCCACCCTTTGAGCTGCAGCGGCTGCGGCTTTTCATGCAGCAACCAGTCAATCCCGGGCTCACCGGCGCTGATGCGCCCTACCCGGCCAAACTTGACGCCGCAGTGCGCCAGTGCCGTGTCCAGTGTGCCGCGATAGGCTTCGGGCACAGTAAACAGCAGCTCATAGTCATCGCCGCCGGCGAGCGCCAACTGCCAGGCCTCTTCTTGCGAGACCGCATCTTTTAACACCGGCGACATGGGAAGTCGATCGAGGTGGATACGTGCCCGCACCCCGGAGGCGCGCAGCATATGACCAAGATCAGAGGCCAGCCCGTCCGAGAGATCCATGGCAGCAGTAGCAATGCCACGCAGCGCCTGCCCGGCCAGAATACGCGGATGGGGATGTTCGAGGCGGGGCAACACCGCCGCCAACTGGTTATCGTTGAGGGTGCGGCGACCCAGCAGATGGGTGAGCGCCAGCGCAGCATCGCCCAGCGTGCCAGTCACGTAGATGGCATCGCCGGCTTTGGCACCGCTTCGCAGCAGCGCTTTACCGCGTGGTACCGTCCCCTTGACCGACACAGTGATGGAGAGTGGACCGCGGGTCATGTCCCCCCCGACTAGCGCTACGTTGTAGTAATCGGCCAGTTCGAGAAAACCGGAGGCAAAACCGGCCACCCAGGCTTCGTTGATCGACGGTAGGGTCAGCGCCAGCGATACCCAGCGCGGCTCTGCCCCCATGGCAGCCAGATCCGACAGATTAACCGCCAGTGCTTTATAGCCAAGATCGACCGGATCGGAATCCGGCATAAAGTGCACACCCGAAACCAGCGTATCGGTGCTCACCGCCAGCTGCATATCGGGCGGAACCGACAGCAGTGCACAGTCATCACCCGGTCCAAGGTCCACATCCTTACGGCGGCTGAGAACCTTGAAGTACTTCTCGATCAGCTCGAATTCACCCATACAGTAAAAAGCCAGCTTGCGCTGGCTCCTCGTTATCTGTTTCGTGCAACCAGGCGATTATTTCTTGCCCAGCGACTTGATGACTTTATCCAGCACGCCGTTGACGAACTTGTGGCTATCTTCAGCAGCGAAGCACTTGGCCAGCTCAATAGCCTCGTTGATGGCCACGCGCGGCGGCACATCATCACGGCGGGTCAGCTCGTAAGTGGCCAGACGCAGGATCGCCTTGTCCACCATGTCCACCTCATCCAGCGGACGGGAAAGGAAGGGGGAGAAGACCTTGTCCAGTTCGTTGCAGTGCAGGGACACGCCAAACAGCAGGTCACGGAAGTAGCCGAGATCCACTCCCTTGGTATCCTGTTCGACCTTGAACTGTTCTTCGATGTCGCCCACGTTATCCTTGGTCATCTGCCACTGGTAGATGGCCTGGGTGGCAAAATGACGGGCCTTGCGACGCTCAGACGGTTTCAATCTCTCTCTCCTCGTTACACGCCCAGTTGTTTCAGGACGTTGATCATTTCGAGCGCGCTCAGTGCAGCCTCTGCACCCTTGTTACCCGCCTTGGTACCGGCGCGCTCGATAGCTTGTTCAATGTTTTCGGTCGTCAGCACGCCAAAGGCGACGGGGATTTCATACTCCATCATCACCTGAGCCATGCCCTTGCTGTTCTCGTTGGCCACCAGATCAAAGTGATAGGTACCGCCACGGATGACAGTGCCCAGCCCAATGATGGCGTTGTACTGACCACTCTTGGCCAGCTTCTTGATTACCAGCGGGATCTCCACGGCACCCGGTACTTTTACCAGAGTGATATTGTCTTCCTTGATTTGCCCCTGACGCTTCAGCACGTCCAGAGCACCGTCTACCAGGCTTTCGTTGATGAAGCTGTTGAAACGGGCAACCACAATGGCAACGCGCGCCTCGGGGGCGGCAATATGACCTTCGATAACCTTCATGGGTAATCCTGTGATACGGGACCAAGTCAAAAGTGGCCACAGTCTAGCATAAAGCCGCTGTGACCAAAACCGTCAGGGCGTGGCCAAACACCACGCCTGTCTGCTTATTCGCTGAGGTACTCAACCACCTCGAGGCCAAAACCGCCCAGCGCATGGTAGCGCTTGGGGGAGCTCAGCAGGCGCATCTGACGCACACCGAGGGTCTTGAGGATCTGGGAGCCAACACCAACACGGCGCGAAGTGCCTTGCCATTTGGCCCCTTCCGGCTGCTCACCCTTATCCACCGCTTCAAACTGTTTGACCCGGTTGATGAGATCCTGGCTGTTGGACTCGGCGCCCAACACGACCAGCACCCCACCTTCGGCAGCAATACGCTCCATCGCCTTGGGCAGCGGCCAGCTGCGCGCAGCATGGCGGTCGGTCAGCAGCAGATCGCCCAGCACATCGTGCAGGTGAACCCGCACCAGCGTCGGTTGCTCCGGATGAACATCGCCCTTCTTCAGGGCAAAGTGAACCTGATTGTCGATGGTGTCGCGGAAGGTGATGAGCTCGAACTCGCCAAACTCGGTGGGCAATCGGCACTCGGCCACCTTCTCGACGGTGGTTTCATGCTGGTTACGGTATTCAATCAGATCGGCAATGGTGCCGAGCTTGATACCGTGTTCCTCTGCAAAGCGCTCCAGATCCGGGCGACGGGCCATGGTGCCATCATCATTGAGCACCTCGACAATCACAGCTGCAGCCTCGTAACCAGCCAAACGAGCCAGATCACAGCCGGCTTCGGTGTGACCGGCACGGGTCAGCACACCGCCATCTTGCGCCATCAGCGGGAAGATATGGCCGGGTTGCACCAGATCAGACGCCTTGGCATCGGGCGCCACTGCGGCCAGCACCGTGGTGGCACGGTCAGCAGCCGAAATGCCGGTGGTCACCCCTTCGGCCGCTTCAACGGAGACGGTGAACGCGGTGGAGAACTGGGCATTGTTACGATCGACCATCAGCGGCAGAGCCAGCTGTTTGCAGCGATCCCGGGTCAAGGTCAGGCAGATAAGCCCGCGGCCAAAGCGGGCCATAAAGTTGATATCTTCAGGACGCACGCAGGAGGCGGCCATGATGATATCCCCTTCGTTCTCGCGATCCTCGTCATCCATCAGGATCACCATCTTGCCGGCCTTGATGTCGGCGATAATCTCGGCGGTGCTGCTCAGTGCCATGCTGCTCTCCAGACTGTGTCAGTTAACCCCGTCAACATTGGGGGGAAGTCAGTGATTTCAATAGGGCAACTTATAAAAAACCCGAACGGGCCAATTTTTCCATGGTCAGGGTCGAGCCAGTTTCGGCTGCGCGCCCCTGCATCAGACGCTCCAGATAGCGGGCGATCTGATCCACTTCCAGATGCACCTTAAATCCGGGCTTCCACTCGGCGATGGTAGTCTCGTGGGCGGTATGCGGCACTATGGTCAGGCGAAACAGGTTTCCCTCGACGGCGTTGACCGTGAGGCTAATACCATCCACCGCAATCGAACCCTTTTCGGTGATATAACGCGACAGCGCCTCGGGCGCCGCAATCCAGTATTCGATAGCACGGCCACTGGCACTGCGGCTTTTCACCTCGCCAATGCCATCGACGTGGCCCGATACCAGATGCCCCCCCAGCCGGGTAGTCGGCAGCAGAGCCTTCTCCAGATTGACCCGCATGCCCACTTTGGCATCGGCAAAGCGGGTGCGTTGCAGGGTCTCGAGTGACACGTCGGCGCTGTAACTGTGATCGCCAAGGCTCACGACGGTCAGGCACACCCCGTTGGTGGCAATGGAATCACCGAGCTTCACATCGGAGAAATCCAGTCCCGGCGCATGCACGGTCAGGGTCAAATCATCCCCCTGCCGAGTCAGCGCGCTTAAGGTTCCCACGGTTTCGATAATGCCGGTAAACATGTCAAATCACCTTGGCTGTAATGCGGATATCGGGGCCAACCCGACGCAGGTCAGTCACTTCGAGTTTCGGGGCGCGAGCCAGACGCTCGAGGCCGGGCAGATGGAACAGCCCACGGCCAGCATCCCCCATCAGGATCGGTGCCTGATAGAGCACCACTTCGTCTACCAGTCCGGCATTGAGCAGCGCCCCGGCCAGCGAAGGTCCAGCCTCCACCAGCACGGCATTGATGTTGTCGCGCGCCAGTTGCATAAAAAGACTCACCAAATCGAGCCCTGCGCCTAATTTGGGCACGACCACTTCACGTACCGACTCGGGCCACTGGCCGTCACGGGTATGGCGGGCCAGCCATACTTCACCGGGCTTGCCAAACAGGGACTGATTTGGTGTCAGGCGATTTTGGGAATCGATGATAATGCGCTTGGGCTGACGCAGCGCGGCTTGCGGATAGTGCTGCTTGACCTCAGTGGGCAGTTCATCCCAACGCACGGTCAGCGAGGCATCATCCGCCAGAACCGTGGTCGCGCTGGAGAGCACCGCATCATGACGGGCCCGCAGACGCTGCACATCACGGCGCGCCGCCGCCGAGGTGATCCACTGGCTTTCACCGCTGGCCATGGCGGTGCGGCCATCAAGACTCGCCCCGAGTTTGACGGTGACACGCGGAAAACCGGTACGCATGCGCTTGAAAAAGCCCGGATTGAGCGCTTCAGCTTCGCTGGAAAGCAGTCCGTGGGCTGTTTCGATACCGGCGTCGGAGAGAATGCGCAATCCACGCCCCGCCACTTGCGGGTTGGGATCGACCATGGCAGCCACCACCCGCGCGACACCGGCATCAATCAAGGCATTGGCACAAGGTGGCGTGCGACCGAAATGGGAACAGGGCTCAAGGGTCACGTAGGCGGTCGCGCCACGGGCTTGCTCGCCTGCGGCGCGCAGGGCATGCACTTCGGCATGGGGCTCGCCGGCGCGTTGATGATACCCCTCGCCCACCACCACGCCCTCTTTGACCAGCACACAGCCGACGCAAGGGTTGGGAGCGGTGGTGTAGGTGCCGCGCCGCGCCAGCTCGAGGGCGCGACTCATCCAGCGATGATCGTCTTGGCTAAACATCACTTCTCCAGCTTGGCGATCTCTTCGCCAAATTCGCGAATATCTTCAAAGCTGCGGTATACCGAGGCAAAACGGATATAAGCCACCTTGTCGAGCCCCTTTAGCTCTTCCATCACCAGGTTGCCAACCAGCTTGCTCGGAACTTCCCGCTCGCCGGTCGCACGCAGACCCGATTTGATACGGTTGACGCTCTGCTCGATGGCCTCGATGCTCACCGGACGCTTCTCCAGCGCCCGCAAAATACCGGCCCGCAGCTTGTCTTCATTGAATGGCTCGCGCGAGCCATTGTTCTTGATGACCCGAGGCAGCAGTAACTCGGCCATCTCGAAAGTGGTAAAGCGTTCATGGCACTGCAGACACTCACGCCGGCGCCGCACCTGATGCCCTTCGGCCACCAGCCGCGAGTCGATCACCTTGGTATCCACGGCACTACAAAAGGGGCAATGCATCGCGCCTCCACGGCTTCTCGCTTGAAATGAGCGCCAGTGTAACACGCAGAAAAAAACAATGCCGCCCGAGGGCGGCATTGTTGTTAACTATCAGATAACTCAGGCGTAAACCGGGAAACGGGCGCAGATGGCCAGTACCTTCTCACGCACCGATGCCAGTACGGCGTCGTTGTCGTGGCTATCGAGCACGTCGCAGATCCAGCCAGCCAGTTCGGTCGCTTCGGCTTCCTTGAAACCACGGCGAGTGATGGCCGGAGTACCGATACGGACACCGGAGGTCACGAACGGGGAACGCGGGTCATTCGGTACCGAGTTCTTGTTCACGGTGATGTTGGCCTTGCCCAGCGCAGCATCCGCATCTTTACCGGTCAGTTCGCGACCGATCAGATCCACCAGCATGAGGTGGTTGTCGGTACCGCCAGAGACGATTTTGTAACCACGAGCGATAAAGGTGGCAGCCATGGCCTTGGCGTTCTTAACAACCTGGGCTTGGTAGGTTTTGAACTCGGGCTCGAGCGCTTCTTTGAACGCCACCGCTTTACCCGCGATCACGTGCATCAGCGGACCACCCTGACCACCCGGGAACACGGCAGAGTTGAGCTTCTTGTAGAGATCTTCGTCATCGGCGGCAGAGAGGATCAGACCACCGCGCGGACCGGCCAGGGTTTTGTGGGTGGTGGAGGTCACAACGTGAGCGTGCGGCACCGGGTTCGGGTATACGCCAGCTGCAACCAGACCGGCCACGTGGGCCATATCCACGAACAGATAGGCACCGATCTTGTCAGCGATTTCGCGCATGCGGGCCCAATCGACCACGCCCGAGTATGCAGAGAAACCACCGATCATCATCTTCGGCTTGTGCTCTACGGCCAGACGTTCCATCTCGTCGTAGTCAATTTTGCCGGTATCATCGATGCCGTAAGGAATGATGTTATAGAGCTTGCCGGAGAAGTTAACCGGAGAGCCGTGGGTCAGGTGACCGCCGTGGGCCAGGTTCATACCCAGTACGGTATCGCCCGGTTGCAGCAGGGCCATGTAAACGGCGCTGTTGGCTTGGGAACCGGAGTGCGGTTGCACGTTGGCATAAGTAGCACCAAACAGCTCTTTAGCACGTTCGATGGCCAGAGATTCAACCACATCGACATACTCGCAACCACCGTAGTAGCGCTTGCCCGGATACCCTTCCGCATACTTGTTGGTCAGTTGCGAGCCTTGGGCTTGCATGACACGTGGGCTGGTGTAGTTTTCAGACGCGATGAGCTCGATATGCTCTTCCTGACGACGGTCTTCATCTGTGATGGCCTGCCACAACTCGGGATCATAGTTGGCGATGGTCATGTCACGTTTCAACATCCGTTTATCTCCTGAAAATCGTTTGCGCGTGGGTGGTATCAAGGCGACGGTATTGTACCGTGACCTGGATCAAAGAGACAGTCCGGCCACTTAAAAATTTGTTGATAAATTGTAGGATGCGTAGTGGGACCGGTCCTGGTCCGACTCTGGCGCAATCGCCCTTGATGGTCAATCCCTGCGGCAACGGTAGCCTTTACGGTCAAAGTCGCTAGAATCGGACCACTCGTGGCTCCGATTGCCCCCGATGGAGGAAACATGCAGGAATTCATGGCGACCAGCGAGCGCCGCGCCGAACTGTACTGGTGGTTTGCCACCCTGTTTGGCCGTGAGCTCAGCGAAGAGGAGATCGCCGAATACGACAGTTACGATGTCCGCAGCTTTCTCAAAAGCCTTGCCACCCTCGACCCGATGCGTGACGCCGTAAACGGACTCAACCAGGCGATTGCCGCACTGCTCGCCAACACAGATCGTGAAGCCAGCCTGGCGCACAACCACCAACGCCTGTTTGGCGAAAACGCGCTGGTATCACCATACGAATCGGCCTATCCGGACGCGCAGCACAGCGCCGAGCGGATGCAACGTCGTCTGGAGCGGTTGCACATTCATGCCGATGACAAATACAGCGCACCGTTCGATCATCTGGCCACCGAACTGGATCTGATGGGCAATCTCATCATCCGTGCCGCCGAAGCCGCCAATGCAGACCAGCGTGAACAGTGGCTAGGCGAGCAGGAGGCCCTGCTGCGCGAGCATCTGCTACGCTGGTTCCCCCACGTCGAGCAAGCCTGCATTAGCCATGACGACGACGGTTTTTACGCCGCCTGCGCCCGTCTGCTTGGCGTCTTTTTAACCATGGATGCCAACTACCTGACACTGGTCAAGCCGACGCTGTGAAAACCGCTCTGCTGCTGATCGCCTGCTGGCTGCTGATCCTGCTCCCGACCGAGCAGGGGATGCGGCCACTGCTGGTCATGTTGCTCGATGCGGATCACGAACGTCTTGGTGCGGCGCAGATGATGGGACTCGGTGGCATGCTGCTGACCCTCTATCTGGCCAATCTGGGGGTTGAGGTGGTCTTGCGCCGGCGTTTTCAGCTCACCGGCATGCTGGCACTGCTGCTCTCAGTGATTGGCTTTATCAATCTGGGGAGAGTCGAACTGAACTTACTATTCGTGCTCTCATCCCTCCCCTTTCTCACTCTCTGCGCCCTCATCTTGGTGCGTGGCTTGCAAGCCTTCGGACGCCATAAAGGCTAATTTGCCTTACCACACCGTTTTCGCACTTTTTCGCACATCCGCCATACTCTTTTGAAAACCTCCAACGGATGGAGCCCATGATGACGGGTCTGTTTAGTGCGCCTCAGAGTTTGAATAAGTGCGGTTTTAGCGATCACCGTCTGCTGCTACAACTCTTTGCCGATGCCCCGCTGGGGTTGGGTATTTTCGACCGTCATTTACATTATTGCGAGGTCAATCAACGCCTTGCCGATATCAACGGCTGCTCGATTGAAGAGCACCGAGGACGTCATGTCAGCCAGGTGATCCCGACCCTGGCCCCCACGGTCGAGCCACTGCTGCGACAGGTGCTCGAAAGCGGCGAGCCCTTTGTTGAGTTACCCGTCAGTGGTTATACCGCCGCACACGGAGGCAGTCAGCGTCACTGGCTGGCAACTTACACCCCGTTGGTGGATGAACAGGGCTGCCCCATCGGGGTGCTCGCGATCGTACAGGACATCACCGCGCAGCAGCAGGACCGCGATGCGCTCGAACGATCGGAAGAGCGCTTTCGTCAGGTAGTGGAGGCGGCCCCCGACGGCTTGGCCATGGTGGACGACACCGGCCATCTGGTACTGGTCAATGCCGGGCTTGAGCAGATGTTCGGTTATTCACGGGAAGAGCTTATCGGTCAGTCCATCGAATTTCTTATGCCGACGCGCTACCGAGAGGATCATCTGCACAAGCGCAACCACTACCTGCATGAACCGGATGCTCGCGATATGGCGGGTCGTAAAGAGCTTTATGCCCGGCGCAAAGATAACAGCGAATTTCCGGTCGAAATCGGACTTAATCCCCTGCGGGCCGAACACCGCTTGCACATTCTCGCCACCATACAGGATGTCACCAACCGTAAAGCGGATCAGGCCATGCTGCAAAAAGCACTGGTAGAAAAAACTGCACTACTGAACGAAGTGCATCACCGGGTCAAAAACAACCTACAGGTGGTGTCGAGCCTGCTTAGCCTGCAAACCCGCCATGCCAGCCGCGAGGCGAGTCAATTGCTCAGCGAAAGCCAGGGACGGGTCAAGGCGATTGCCCTTATTCACCAACTGCTCTACGAACGTAACGATTATGCTCAGGTCGAGCTTGGCCTCTATCTGCAGCGGCTGGCACGGCTGCAATCGGAGACCTATCTGGCTCAGAGCGGCAGGGTGCGCCTTGAGATAAACCATCCGGAGCAACCGATTACGCTGGATCTGCAACATGCCGTTCCGTGCGGATTGCTAGTTAACGAGCTGGTATCAAACGCCTTCAAACATGCATTTCCTGACGGGCGTGTCGGTACTATCACTATTTTTTTGAGTCAGCAGGCTGATGTCATCCGTATCACCGTTCAGGATAACGGGGTCGGGATTCCGCCGACAGTCCGTCTTGGTGAGACCGAAACGCTGGGCTTTCAGCTGCTGCCCCTGTTGATTGATCAGGCAGGAGGTGAGTTAACCCAGCCCCCCTGCGAGAGCGGCAGCCGCTTCGACATCACTCTGTTTGGCAAAAAATGAGAGGGACCATGAATCAACGCATCATGATCGTGGAAGATGAGCGCATCGTGGCGCTGGATCTCAAAAACAGCCTCACCCACCTGGGTTATGAGGTGGTCGGGATGGTCTCGAAAGGAAATGATGCCATTATACAGGCGGGCTCATTGCAGCCAGATATGATCCTGATGGATATCAATCTGGAAGACGAGATTGATGGTACCGAGGCGGCCCGTACTATTTTTGAGCGCTGGCAACTGCCGGTGATTTTCCTGACCGCGTACGCCGAAGAAAAGACGTTGGAGAAGGCGCAAGAGAGTCTGCCATACGGCTATCTGCTCAAACCCTTTGACCTGCGCGAGCTTAAAGCGACGCTACAGATGGCGCTAGCCCGGCGTGACACAGAGCAGACGCTTCGTCAAACCGAGGAGCGGCTGCGCCTGGCGATCAAGGCGGCCAATCTGGGATTGTGGGAATGGGATCGGGAGCGCGATCAGCTGCAACTGGGCGGCCATAACACCCTCAGCCTCAGCTTTGAACACGGGCTTTGCCACGGGATAGATCAGTTTATCAACCGTTTTATTGCGCCTTCGCAGCAGCAACTACGCAAAGCCATCGCAAAGAAAGAGTCGTTTAACCTGACGCTCGCTTATCCCGCTGCGGACGGGGGGCTGCACTGGATTGATCTCTATGCCGATTTCAAAGCCTCCGATACCAATCCGAAAGCTCAGATGATCGGGGTATTTATCGATGTGACCGAACGCTGCCGCCGTGAAGAACAACTACGTCAAGCCAATCTGGTGTTTGATACGGCGGCCGAGGGGATCATCATCATGGATGAGCGACATCGCATCATCTCCACCAACCCGGCCTTTACCCGACTCACCGGCTATCGTCTGGAAGATGTGTTTGGCCTCACACCAGAGATGCTAATACACCAGCGTCGTCAGGGAGATGCCAGCTATCCCTGGATGTTGCTTGGCAAGCGACAGCCCGCTTGGCACGGCGAGATGGTCTGTGTGCGCAAAGATGGCCGCCAGTTTACGTCTTGGCATCATGTCAGTGTCGTACAAGGGCATGGACGCACAGCGACTCACTATGTCATCGCTTTTTCTGACATCACCGCCATTCGTCAGGCTGAGGCGCAGCTCAACCATCTTGCCTATCACGACCCGCTGACCGGACTGGGAAATCGCAACAAACTTCAAGACCGATTAGCCATTGAGTTACAAACCGCTCGAATCAACCAACACCAACTCGGTCTGCTGTTTATCGACCTCGATGGTTTCAAGCTGATTAACGATACGCTCGGTCACAGCGCCGGGGACCAACTGCTCCGCCTGTTGGCAGACCGGCTGCGCGGCACGATTCGCAGCAGCGATGTGCTGACCCGCCAGGGGGGAGATGAGTTCTTGCTGTTGGTGCCGGTCGTCAATGACGCCAATGAGTTGGTGAGCTTGGCAGAAAAAGTATTGCAGACCATCCGCACCCCGTTTTGCCTGGCAGCAGAGTCAGTCACCATTTCGGCCAGTATTGGCATTGCGATATTTCCCAAGGATTCTGACACGCCAGAAGGGTTATTACAGGCAGCTGACAGCGCCATGTATGAGGCCAAAGCGCAAGGGCGTAACCTCTGCCTGCTCTATACCCATGAGATGGCTCAGCGTTCGATGGACAAACTGCGCCTCGAGCAAGGGTTGGCGCTGGCGCTGGATCATGGTGAATTCACACTCTTTTACCAACCGATCCACTCGTTAATCCATCATGATCAGCCAGCTGTTGAAGCACTGCTGCGCTGGTGCCACCCCGAGCGTGGACTTATCAGCCCGGACCTGTTTATCCCAATCGCGGAAGAAAACGGACTTATCGAACCCATTGGCGAGTGGGTGATGCGTGAGGCATGCCGCCAAGGCAGTGCTTGGCTGGCAAGCGGAATCCCCCTCTCCCGGCTGGCAGTCAACGTCTCGGTTCGTGAATTACGTGCCGGTGATTACACGGCGCGAGTGGCCCGCATTCTGAAAGAGACCGGATTCCCGCCTCACCTGCTGGAACTGGAGATCACCGAGAGCATGATGCAGCAGGTGGATCAGAGCCTGATCAAATTTGCCGAGTTGAAACAACTCGGGGTGAATATCGCTATCGATGACTTTGGTACCGGTTTTTCATCCTTAAGCCTGCTCAAATCCCTCCCCATTGACCGCATCAAGATCGATCGCTCGTTCGTGCAGCCCTTGCCGCAAGATCGCCACAGCTGCGAGCTATGTCGCTCAATTATTTCACTGGCACACACGCTGGATTTGACGGTCACTGCCGAGGGGATTGAAACGCCAGAACAACTCGAATTTTTGCAGAGCCTGGGCTGTGAAGATGGTCAGGGGTATCTTTTTAGCCAGCCGATGGCAATACAGCAATTACCTGATTACTGGGCAAAAAAGCAGGACCACTGATGGGAGCTCTATCCAAAAGTCTAATTGTTCTCCCTGAACAAACGCCTAGATTGTTACTCAATTATTAAAAGGATGTGTATGCCAAGGAGCAGCCATGAGCGACAGCAAGGTCTACCCGGTCAAATCCCACATTGCCACTTCAGCCCATATAGATGCCGCCGGTTACGAGGCGATGTACCAGGCATCCCTGCGTGATCCCGATGCCTTCTGGGGCGAGCATGGGCGAATCGTTGACTGGATGAAGCCTTACACCAAAGTCAAAAATACCTCCTACGATCCCGGCCATGTCTCCATTAAGTGGTTTGAAGATGGCCAACTGAACATCTCCGCCAACTGTCTGGACCGCCATCTGGCTGTGCGCGGTGACAAGGTGGCCATCATTTGGGAAGGGGACAACCCGAGTGAATCGCGCAGCCTCACTTATCGCGAGCTCTACGCCGATGTGTGCAAATTTGCCAATGTGCTCAAGGCGCAAGGTGTGCACAAAGGTGACGTAGTCTGTCTCTATATGCCGATGGTGCCGGAAGCGGCTGTCGCCATGCTGGCGTGTACCCGAATCGGCGCCGTGCACTCGGTAGTCTTTGGTGGCTTCTCGCCAGAAGCACTGGCTGGCCGCATCATCGACTCGGGCGCCAAGATCGTCATCACCGCCGACGAAGGGCTGCGCGGTGGGCGCGCAGTACCGCTCAAGAAAAACGTCGACGAGGCGCTGACCAACCCCGATACCAAGGTGGGCAAGGTGATTGTACTCAAGCGCACTGGCGGTGAGGTCGCTTGGCACGCTCATCGGGACATCTGGTGGCACGATGCCGCCGCACAGGTCAGTGACGACTGTGCACCGGAAGCGATGGACGCCGAAGCGCCGCTGTTTATTCTCTACACGTCAGGCTCGACCGGTAAACCCAAGGGAGTCTTGCACACCACCGGCGGTTATCTGGTCTATGCCGCGATGACCTTTCGCTACATCTTCGATTACCACGAAGAGGACATTTACTGGTGTACCGCCGACGTGGGCTGGGTCACCGGTCACTCCTATCTGGTCTATGGGCCGCTGGCCAATGGCGCCACTACTTTGATGTTTGAAGGGGTGCCCAACTATCCGGCGACGAATCGGATGGGGCAGGTGATCGACAAACATCAGGTCACCATTCTTTACACAGCACCAACCGCCATTCGCGCCCTGATGGCCAAGGGCATGGAAGCAGTTGAAGGCACCTCGCGCCAAAGCCTGCGCATCATGGGCTCGGTGGGTGAGCCCATCAACCCGGAAGCCTGGGAGTGGTACTACCGCACCATCGGTGATGAGCGCTGCCCGATTGTCGATACCTGGTGGCAGACCGAAACCGGCGGCATTCTCATCACTCCGCTGCCGGGCGTCACCGCCCTTAAACCGGGCTCAGCGACACTTCCCTTCTTTGGTGTACAACCGGCTCTGGTCGACAACCTGGGTGAACCCCTTGATGGCGCTACCGAAGGCAATCTGGTACTGACCGACTCCTGGCCTGGCCAGATGCGCACGGTATTTGGCGATCATGAGCGCTTCGAGCAGACCTATTTCTCAACCTTCCCAGGCCGCTACTTCACCGGTGACGGGGCGCGCCGCGATGCCGATGGCTACTACTGGATCACCGGCCGAGTCGATGACGTGTTAAACGTGTCGGGTCACCGGATGGGAACCGCCGAAATCGAATCGGCGCTGGTGGCTCATCCCAAGATTGCCGAAGCAGCGGTGGTTGGCGTTCCGCACGAGATCAAGGGCCAGGGCATCTACGCCTACGTCACCCTGATAGCCGGCGAAGTGCCAAGCAAAGAGTTGCACAAAGAGGTCAAGGAGTGGGTGCGCAAAGAGATCGGCGCCATCGCCACCCCGGATGTGATCCACTGGGCCGAAGGGCTGCCAAAGACCCGCTCCGGCAAGATCATGCGTCGCATCCTGCGTAAAATTGCCACCGGCGAAACCGACAGCCTCGGTGATATCTCAACGCTGGCTGATCCGGGCGTGGTCGATAAGCTGATTCGGGAAAAATATCAGGCTGCCTGATGCACTCCCCCTTAAATGGAAGCCGGCCTAGTGCCGGCTTTCTGCTATTGTGAAGAAGATCCCACCAACTCATCCCCTGTCGGCTCATTGTGATAGTAACCATCGAGTGATAGTGGGGTGCGTTTTAAGGAAACAATATTATTTTTGGCATGCGATATGCCTGATAGTTGAGAACAGAATCAGTGATGGGTGCAGGAGGGAGTAATGGTCAAAAAAGTGGCGACGCCCATGCTGGCAACCCTGTTCGGCCTGCTCTCCTTTCACGCAGCCGCAGGTGAGTGGGATCAGGTTCTCTCCGATATCTCCCCCTCATTTTATTCTCACGGTTACAGCGGTGTGCTGACCAGTGATAACCACGCAGCGAACCGTGATCCTCAAGAGGGTCATGAGTGGTGGTTTGTCGATAGTGGATACCGGATTCCTCTCGGTGGCGATTGGCACTTTTTTGTCGAAGCCGGCTCGGCGCTCAATGTCGGGAACGAACCATCCAGCTACCACGTCGGCTCTGGTGTTCGCTATCAGTTGTTGCCATCACTGGCGCTGGGCAGTCAGCTGCGCCAGCAATATCAAGACAGGCCGCAAACCGGTTTGCAGTTTAACGGCCAGTACGATCTGATGCCCTCGCTGGCACTGCGCGCCGACCTGTTGCTCGACAAGCAATCGACCTTGAGCGTAGGAATTGGTTATCAGTTTTGAGTGGCGAGAGGCTCACGGCTGACCGCAACCCCGTTCGGATCGGCATAGAGCATGTCACCGGGATGGATAATCACCCCCGCCACCGTCACCACGACATCGCGCTCACCCAGACCGCGCTTCTCGGTTTTAACCGGGCATGCTGCCAACGCCTTAACCCCCAGCGCCATCGCGCCGAGCGTGACCACATCGCGCACCGCGCCGTTGATCACCACCCCTTCCCACCCATTAGCCAGCGCTTTTTCAGCCAGTTGATCACCAAGCAGGGCCCGCCGCACCGAACCGGCGCCATCAATCACCAGCACCTTGCCACGACCCTCTTCAGCCACCAGATCGCGCACCAGACTGTTATCTTCAAAGCAGCGCAGAGTCACCACCTGTCCACTGAAGGTTTTGCGTCCGCCAAAATCGTGGAAAAGCGGAGCGCAGATGCTCAATTGTTCGAGATGGTCATCACACAGATCGGGGAGCAAGTCGTAGGGTTCTGGCAGGGTCATCGCAGCCTCCTTGGCAATAGTGCATGTTCATTATTTCACCGGTGGTGGCGCCGATGCAATCCAGTAGTCCACCAGCGGTCCAAGCGATACTGTCTCCTCATGTTGTAACAACACCGGCACCAGCCAGAGCTCCCCTTGATCTACCCAATAGATGGCATTTTGCCCAAACCGGATAGCCAACTGCCGGGCGAACGCCAACGGACAAGCCACCGCCACGCTGCGTTCGCGCCAGCTCAAATCCGGTGAACATCCCCATACCTCCAGCAAAGGGAAATTGATCAACTGATTCAGCAAATCTTGCTGATGTGCGTCATTTTCTTCCGGATGGCGTAGGGTGCTGGCTGGATTCCAAGCCGTAATAATGGCAAAACATGCCCACTCTGGCTGGGGAGCGTTGGCAAGAAGGCGAATCTTTTTGTAGTTTTCCCACATCAGTTTTTCCTGGCGCCATTTAACAAATAATCTACACCAACTGGGGACTTGACCCTTTTGGGACCTTATTTTAACGGTTGTCACCGATTTGACTTACATCAATCCGGAGTTAAAAAGTTGCTAGACAACTCCAAAGAGTGTTGTTATGCCTCTGTTAACTGATAAAATGCGACAACCATCCGTAATGGACTACCCTCTTGAACATGACGCCTCGATGTAAGCCATGCGTCATCCCGTGGCAACGGAGCGTGCCTAGCCAGATTTGCAGGTTTGTCCCCCTAAGATGATGTAATTTTTTTTCATACAAAATCATCGGGCGATGGGCAGACCAAACCATTTTTTTAATTTCAAACAAATAGTTGCTAAGAATTTGGGAACATTCATGCAAACACCACATATTTTGATCGTCGAAGACGAGCTGGTTACCCGCAATACTCTAAAGAGTATCTTTGAAGCGGAAGGCTACACCGTTCTTGAGGCTAATAACGGTGACGAGATGCACCAGGCGCTGACCGAGCACAGCGTTAATCTGGTGATCATGGACATCAATCTTCCGGGCAAAAATGGCCTGCTGCTGGCGCGCGAACTGCGTGAGCACGACAACATTGCCCTGATGTTCCTCACTGGCCGCGATAACGAGGTCGACAAGATTCTGGGCCTGGAAATCGGCGCTGATGACTACATTACCAAGCCGTTCAATCCGCGTGAGCTGACCATTCGCGCTCGCAACCTGCTGAGCCGCACCATGCATGTTGGCGGTAATGACGAAGAGAAAAAACTGGTTGAACGCTACAAGTTCAATGGCTGGGCGCTGGATATCAATAGCCGTGCGCTGGTAAGCCCCACCGGTGATGTTTTCAAGCTGCCGCGCTCCGAATTTCGCGCCATGCTGCATTTTTGCGAAAACCCGGGCCAAATCCAGACCCGTGCCGAGCTGCTCAAGAAGATGACCGGGCGCGAGCTCAAGCCCCATGACCGTACCGTTGACGTGACCATCCGTCGTATCCGCAAGCACTTTGAAAGCACCAACGACACCCCGGAGATCATCGCCACCATCCACGGTGAAGGCTATCGCTTCTGCGGCGAGCTGGAAATCGAATAATCACAAGAGGGCGCCAGGCGCCCTCTTCTGTTATGGCGCTCAGCGTGCTGAATGCAAAAAACCCGCTCGATGAGCGGGTTTTTCATGTTTGGAGCGGGCAGCGGGAATCGAACCCGCATCATCAGCTTGGAAGGCTGAGGTAATAGCCATTATACGATGCCCGCCAAGCATTCGATTGGAGCGGGTGATGGGAATCGAACCCACGCTAAGAGCTTGGGAAGCTCCCGTTCTACCATTGAACTACACCCGCAATGTGCAGCCTACTATATGGTTTTTCATCGTCAGTGCAACGGCTTGCGTTCACTTTTTTGACGCAAAGCGTGTCGTTCGACCAGCAATTATACAACCTGATGTTTTTTCATCCTTACTGGGTTAATTATTGCGGTCTCTACTGTTGCCAAGGTGAAACAGCGCGGATAGTCTTGCGCCACCTTTAGCGTGGAGGTGGCATGGATAAACAGACTCAACGACGCCTGTATGGCTGGCTACGTGGTCAGTCGGCGCATGGTCGGCGCTGGATTGGCTTAAGCGTCGTGCTCGGCTTGCTGCAAGGTGTCCTTTTGGTGGCGCAAGCTTGGTTGCTGGCATCACTGCTGCATGCCTTTATCATTGAGCAATTCTCCCCCGACCACGCTCTTCCCCAATTTGCCATGTTGCTCGGGCTGATGGCGCTGCGTGCCTTGGTCGCTTATGGCCGGGAAGTGGCCAGCTTTCGAGCCGGCGCTATGGTGCGCCAAACCATTCGCGATCTCGTGCTAAGCCGCCTCACGGCGCTTGGCCCGGCCTATATCCAGCAGCGTCCAGCCGGTAGCTGGGCCAGCCTGCTGCTGGAGCAAATAGAAGATATGCAGGACTTTTTCGCCCGCTATCTGCCGCAGATGGCCATCGCCGTCTTTATTCCGCTGGTTATCCTGGTGGCGGTATTTCCGGTGAACTGGGCCGCCGGGCTTATCTTGCTGGGTACCGCGCCGCTGATTCCGCTGTTTATGATCTTGGTTGGCGTGGGCGCTGCCGATGCCAACCGCCGCAACTTTCAGGCGCTGGCCCGCCTCTCCGGCCACTTCCTTGACCGGCTCAAGGGGCTGCGCACCTTGCAGCTGTTCTTGCGTGCCAGCGCAGAGGGCAAGGTTATCGAGCAAGCCTCGGAAGATTTTCGCGAACGCACCATGGAGGTGTTGCGACTGGCCTTCCTCAGCACCGCCGTACTGGAATTTTTTGCTGCGGTATCGGTGGCGCTGGTCGCGGTCTACTTTGGCTTTAGCTACATAGGCCATCTCAATTTTGGTCACTATGGCACCAGCGTGACCCTGTTTACCGGCCTGTTTGTGCTGTTCCTTGCGCCAGAGTTTTACGCGCCGCTGCGCGAGCTCGGCGCCCATTATCATGCCAAGGCCCAAGCTATCGGCGCTGCCGAGCAGTTACTGGCGTTTTTGGAAGCCGAGGTGAGCGAGCCGGCATCAGGCACCACCCCCTTTGATGCCAGCGCACCGATTGCCATCGATGCCTGCGACCTGCAAGTGCTGAGCGCGGACGGCACGGTGCTGGTCGGCCCGCTCTCATTTAGTGTTGCGGCTGGCAGCCAAACCGCACTGGTCGGCGTCAGTGGCGCCGGTAAGAGTTCGCTTATCAATGCGCTGCTTGGTTTCATGCCCTACAAAGGCTCGCTTAAGGTCAACGGCGCCGAGCTCAGTGAGCTCGACATGGTGCAGTGGCGCCGTCAGGTAGGTTGGCTGTCGCAAAATCCCCAGCTATTAAGCGTATCGGTTCGTGACAATCTGCGACTGGCCGCTCCCGATGCCAATGACAGTCAGCTTGAGCAGGCGCTGAAAAAAGCCCACGCGTGGGAGTTTGTCGCCGCCAAAGGGCTCGATTATCCGCTTGGTGATGGCGCGTCTGGATTGTCAGTTGGACAGGCGCAGCGGATTGCGTTGGCGCGCACTCTGCTCAAACCTACCTGGCTGATGGTGCTCGATGAGCCCACCGCCAGTTTGGATCGCGCCTCGGAGCAGAGCGTCATGGCCGGGCTCGCAGAGTTAGTCTGCCGTCAGACGCTGGTGATGATCACCCACCGCCTTGAACAACTCGAAGCCATGGATCAGATCCTGGTGCTGGAGCAAGGCAAGTTAGTTGAGCAGGGTAACTGGCGCACATTGCAACGCAGCAACGGTGCCTTTGTCCGCTTGCTATCACAACGGGATGGAGGCGATCTCGATGCGTGAACTACTCCCCTTCCTGCGCCTGTATCGCTATCACTGGCTGAGCCTGACCCTTGGCCTGCTGCTGGCACTGGTGACGCTGTTTGCCGGCATGGGCCTGCTTTCACTCTCTGGCTGGTTTTTAAGTGCTGCAGCTGTGGCAGGGCTGTCAGTCAGCACCCGTGATACCTTCAACTACATGACGCCAGCCGGTGGCGTGCGCTTTTTCTCGATAATCCGCACCGCCGGACGCTGGGGTGAGCGCGTCGTCAGCCACGATGCAACCTTCCGGGTTCTGACCCGGCTACGCTGCTGGTTCTGGCAGCGCCTCGCACCGCTCTCGTCCGCCTCGCTGGGACGTTTTCGCCAGGCCGATCTGCTCAATCGACTGGTTGCCGATATCGATGCCCTCGATCATGTCTATCTGCGTCTGCTCACCCCCATCGGCGTAGCGCTGATTGGCTCACTTGGCATGGTGGGATTTCTCTCCCTGTTTGATACCCGCCTCGCCCTGACGCTCGGCACGATTTTGCTGGTCACCCTGCTCGGCTTTCCGGTGCTGTTCTACCTGCTTGGCCGTAAGCCGGGCCAAGCACTGGTTGAGCGGCGCGCCGCACTGCGCACTCGTCTGGTTGATTATCTCGGTGCCCACGCAGAGTTGCAGATGTTTGCCGCCACAGGTATCCAACGCGCCGCGCTGGCCCACGATGAGGCCGAGCTTATCGCCTCGCAATATGCCATGGCTCGCATCACCGGCGTAGCCAGCGGCCTGATGACCCTGATCAGTGGCTGGAGTCTGGTATTGATGCTGTGGCTGGCCGGTCACGGCGTGAATGGTCAACTGCCTGACCCCATTACCGCCTTGATGGTGTTTGCCACCCTGGCCAGCTTCGAGTCAATCATGCCGCTTGCCGGCGCTTTCCAGCACCTGACCGCCAGCATCACCGCGGCGCGCCGACTCAGCGATGTGCTGCACCGCACACCGGCCCAGCAGTTTGGCGATCAGCCACGTCCGGCATCGGGTGAGCTGGTGCTAGCGGATCTGCACTTTACCTATCCGGGCAGTGAACAACCGGTCTTATTGGGTTGCAATTTGACCTTACAACCGGGGGAGAAACTGGCGCTGCTAGGCCCCACCGGCTGCGGCAAGAGCACCTTGTTATCCCTGCTGACCCGTGAGTGGGAACCCGGCAGCGGCAGCATAACGCTCGGTGGCGTACCCCTGCAGGCACTCGATGAGCAAGCCCTGCGCGGTGCCATGACGGTCGTGAGCCAGCGCGTTCACCTCTTCTCGGCCACCCTGCGCGATAACCTCAAGCTGGCCGCGCCCGATGCCAGTGATGAGCGGCTGGTCGAGGTGTTGCAGCAAGTTGGGCTTGCGGCGCTACTTGAGCAAGACGGGCTGGCCAGCTGGCTGGGTGAAGGAGGGCGATCGCTTTCCGGTGGCGAGCTGCGCCGGATCGGCATTGCCCGCGCACTGCTGCACGACGCACCGCTGTGGCTGCTCGATGAGCCGACCGAAGGGCTGGATCGACAAACAGAGCAAGCCATCATGGCGCTGCTGTTGTCACTGGGCGCGGGTCGCACTGTGCTGCTGATCACTCACCGCCTGACCGCACTCGAGTCGATGGATCGCATCGCCCTGATGGAGGCAGGCCAAATCCGTCGTTGTGACAGCCACGCCAACCTGCTAACCAGTGATGTGGACTATCGTCGTCTGCATCAGCGACTGGCCGCCCACTAGAAACCACAGTTCGGGGTGGTCGTCTGACCGATGCCACCCCTATAATGATGCTCCCGTTCGAGAATGGATATCGCCATGAGACCCCTGATCCTGATTCTGCCCCTGCTGGTGAGCGGCTGTGCCAACTACGCCTTCAACAGCAACCTCGACAAGAAAAACTTCGACACCTACTTCAAACCCGGTAGCGTCGAGGTCTACACCCAGGATCAGTTAAGCGACCTGAACTACCTCTACCTTGGCACCGTCGAAGGTCAATCCTGCCAGGAAGCGAGTAACCAGCCGGTGCCCAGTGCTGGTGATGCCCGCACCGAAGCGCGCCGCAAGGCTGCCGACATGGGCGGTAATGGCGTGGTCTTTGACCGCTGCAGCGAGACCACCGGCACGCCGGGCTGCCTCCAGCAAGTGGTCTGCTACGGCCAGGCGCTGAAAGTCGCCGAGCCCAAGTAAGCCTTATCATGCCGCTCTACGTCGTGCGTCTTGGCTCCCCTCGCCTACCCGGTGAAGGGCTGCGGGTCGGTACCGTGCGCCGCCCACCGCGGGGGGTGGCCAAAGAGAGCTACGCCAGCGGCAACTGGTTCGATGTCTGGTACCCCAATCTGGCACCGAGCAGTGAGACCATGAAGCTTGGCCAGGCGGCCAGTGACGAGCAGAGCTGGCGCCAGTTTGTCCGCGCTTATCACGCCGAGCTCAAGCGTCCCGAGGCGCGCCATTCGCTGGCGCTCCTGGCGGCGCTGTCACACACCACCGCACTCTCCATCGGTTGCTATTGTGAAGATGAGTCGCGCTGTCACCGCAGCCTTTTGCGTGATGCGCTGCGTGAGCTCGGTGCCGAACTGGGCGCAGCCGACAGCCTGTGATAGATTGCGCGGCTTTTGATGCGCACAGACGTATTGGTCAGAGTGGTTGAGCGAAGAGAATATGAAATTTGAGATTGCGACCTTAGGTATCATCCACTCCCCCTATAAGGAGAAGTTCGCCATCCCCCGACAGCCGGGACTGGTACAAAGTGCCACCGCCCGCCTTGAATTGCTCGCCCCTTACAACCAACCGGATACGGTGCGCGGCATCGAGCAGTTCTCCCATCTTTGGCTCAGCTTTGTGTTTCATCAAACCATGGCGCAGGGCTGGCATCCGACAGTGCGTCCGCCCCGCCTGGGTGGCAACGAGCGGGTCGGCGTGTTCGCCTCACGCTCAACCTTTCGGCCCAATCCGCTCGGTCTCTCCGTCGTGCCGCTGCTCGGCGTCACCCATGATAACAGTGGGCTGTGGCTTGAGCTCGGCGCCGTCGATCTGCTCGATGGCACACCGATCGTCGATATCAAACCTTATATCCCTTATGCCGACAGCATCGCGAATGCGCAGGGCGGCTTTGCCCCCGACGCGCCCAAGGCCCGGTTGCAGGTGGCATTGAGTGAGCAGGCGACGTCGCAGCTGGCGGCAGCGCGTGCACGTTATCCGCAGTTGGCCGAGTTTTTAACTGAGGTGTTGGCACAAGACCCGCGCCCGGCCTACCGGCAGGGCAAAACCGATGACAAGGAGTACGGCGTGCGGCTCTATGACTTCAATGTCCGCTTCACCATCGCCGAACCCCATTGTCTTGTTGTGGCTATCGATCCCGCTTAAATCAGCTAAGGTGCTCCACCCGCTCCAGCAGCAGACTGCCGATGGAGTAGCCTGCACCAAACGAGCAGAGCACACCGCGCGAGCCCACCGGCAAATCCTGGTTATGCAGATGGAAGGCGATGATGGAGCCGGCCGAGCTGGTATTGGCGTAACGGTCGAGAATGATCGGTGCCTCTTCACTGCGGGCTTCATGGCCCAGCACTTTGCGAGCAATGAACTGATTCATGGTCAGGTTGGCCTGATGCAGCCACAGACGCTGCAGTGATTCGGTATCCCAACCCGCAGCAATCAACTGCTCGGCAATCTGCTCACTGACCAGCGGCAGCACCTCTTTAAAGACCTTGCGCCCCTGCTGCACAAACAGCTTGTCGGGACTGTAGCGGGTATCCGGGCTGCAGCGGTTGAGAAAACCGAAGTTGTTACGAATATTGTTGGAGTATTGGGTCTGCAGGCGAGCATCCACCAGTCGCCACGGCTGCGGGTTACGGCAGGTCTCTTCACGCTCTAGCAGCACCGCCGTGCAGGCATCGCCAAAGATAAAGTGGCTGTCGCGATCGCGAAAATTCAGATGCCCGGAGCAGATCTCCGGATTGACCACCAGAGCCAGGCGGGCGGTGGCCGCCGAGAGCATGTCAGCCGCGGTCTTGATGGCAAAGGTGGCCGAAGAGCAGGCAACATTCATGTCAAAGGCCGCACCACGGGCACCAAGATAATGTTGCAGCTCAATCGATAGCGCCGGATAGGGGCGCGGCATATTGGACGCCGCGACAATCACCAGATCGATCTCGCCCGGCTCGCGGCCCGCCTCCTGCAGGGCCTGCTCGGCCGCCGCAACCGCCATTTCAACCATTACCGAGGGTTTGTCATCGGCCCGCTCGGGAATGAGCGGCTGCATGATCTCGGGGTCCAGCACCCCTTCGCGACTCACCAGATAACGGCTGCGAATGCCCGATGCCTTTTCGATAAATTCACTGCTGGAGTATTGCCGCGCAGGAAGCTGGCCGGCATCGATGGCAGAGGCATTTTCGTCGTTATACAGATCGACCCAGCTGTTAAAGGCTTTTACCAGCTCGTCATTGGATACGGCAAAGGGAGGGGTATAGAGCCCGCTGCCGCTGATCACTATCGATGTCATTTCCGCTCCTTGTCGGGTCGCGCTGCAACCCGCATGTTGCAGGAGATCTGCGGCCTGCATCTGCAGTACCGGCGACTCCCTGTTTTTTTACTCAGCATGCCACAAGCAGAGCACAGAGGCGCGGCTTTCCCTCTGCTTAAGCGGGAAGTGATGATCTGATCACGTTCACACATTTGCGCTTGGTCTGTGCGCGACCACCCTGACTGCGCCGCAGAATAAGCCCTATAGGTTCTAATAAGATATAGTTATAACAATTCGTCACTTCTCATTCAGTCTCGAATCGCTACTCTTGATTCAACTTAGTCCGAAACCACAGGGATCAGTACCATGAGCAAGATCTACGAGGACAACAGCCTGACCATCGGTAATACCCCGCTTGTCCGTCTCAACCGCGTCAGCAAAGGACGCGTCCTGGCCAAAGTTGAAAGCCGCAACCCGAGCTTCAGCGTCAAGTGCCGTATCGGCGCCAATCTCATCTGGGATGCCGAGAAGCGTGGCGTTCTCAAACCCGGCAAGGAGATCATTGAGCCGACCAGTGGCAACACCGGTATCGCGCTGGCCTTTGTAGCCGCTGCCCGTGGCTACGGCATTACCCTGACCATGCCAGCCACCATGAGTCTTGAACGCCGCAAGCTGCTCAAAGCGCTCGGCGCCAATCTGGTGCTGACCGATGGCGCTCTCGGTATGAAGGGTGCCATTGCCAAGGCAGACGAAATTCTGGCCTCCGATCCGGACAAATATGTTCTGCTGCAACAATTTGAAAACCCGGCCAACCCGGAGATCCACGAAAAGACCACCGGTCCGGAAATTTGGGAAGCGACCGACGGTGAAGTGGATGTCTTCGTGGCGGGTGTTGGTACCGGCGGTACCCTGACCGGTGTTTCCCGTTATCTGAAGCACACCCAGGGCAAACAGGTTATCTCGGTCGCCGTTGAGCCGGCTGAATCTCCGGTCATCAGTCAGAAACTGGCAGGTCAGGAGCTCAAACCCGGCCCGCACAAGATCCAGGGCATTGGCGCCGGTTTCATTCCGGGCAACCTGGATCTGTCGCTGATCGACCGCGTTGAGCCGGTGACCAGTGACGATGCCATTGCCATGGCACGCCGCCTGATGGAAGAGGAAGGCATTCTGGCCGGTATCAGCTCTGGTGCTGCCGTGGCTGCCGCCAGCCGTCTGGCCGAACTGCCTGAATTTGAAGGAAAGACTATCGTTGTGATTCTGCCGAGTGCGGCCGAGCGCTACCTCTCCAGCGCCCTGTTTGCCGGTGTGTTCAGCGAGCAGGAACTGCAGCAGTAACGCAATCGCTTTCCCCCCATCCAGTCTGTAAGATGCGGCGCTCACTTGAGCGCCGCGTTGCTTTTGTCTAGCCTCTACGGGTCTGCAAAATCCAACCCTTATTTTTAGGGGTAAAATAACAAAACAGTGACCGACAAAATTTGCAGACAATCTGTGATAAATCTCATATTCTATGGCCCGACACAGGGTGTTTACCGGTCAGGTATCACAAAGTAACAAAGTGTTATTTTTCGTCATGAAATAATCACCAAACCTGCTGCCATGCGGGTTTAGGGCTGAAATGACGAGAAATTGCCACCGAGTGGCATGGCTAGTAAACGGAAACTTGACCTGGATTAAACCATTGAGCCTCAGGTTTCGTTACTTTACGACAATCCATACCACTTCGGACCCGAAGAAAGCGTTTACGGTCCGGGGTGAACAAATTTCAATAAATATGGGGTGAAACCATGTACGAGAAGTCTGTAGTCATCACTGCTGAAAACGGCCTGCACACCCGTCCGGCAGCACAGTTCGTCAAGGAAGCCAAAGAGTTCCAAAGCGAAATCACCGTGGTCTCCGGTGGCAAGTCTGCCAGCGCCAAGAGCCTGTTCAAGCTGCAAACCCTGGGTCTGACCAAGGGTACCTCCGTCACCATCCAAGCTGATGGTCCGGATGCCAAGCAAGCTGTTGATAAGCTGGTAGCCCTGATGGACGAGCTGGAGTAATCCAGCTTTTCCTCCCCCCACAAGTCCAAGGTTATTTATTTAGGAAGGGTTATGATATCTGGCATTCTTGCGTCCCCCGGTATCGCGTTCGGCAAGGCGCTTCTCTTGAAAGAAGAGGACATCGTTATCAATCAGGCCACCATCTCTGATGACCAGATTGAATCCGAAATCGCCCGCTTCCTCGAAGCGCGTACCAAGTCAGCTACCCAGCTGGAAGCCATCAAGACAATGGCTGGTCGCACTTTCGGTGAAGAGAAAGAGGCCATCTTCGAAGGGCATATCATGCTGCTCGAAGATGAAGAGCTGGAAGGAGATATCAAATCCTTCATCAAGGACAACAAGGCAGCCGCCGACCGCGCCATCTATGAAGTGATCGAACAGTACGCCCAGATGATGGCCGAACTGGACGATCCTTATCTGCGCGAGCGCGCGACTGACTTCCGTGACATCGGTTCCCGTCTGATCAAGAACACGCTGGGAATTCCGGTTGTCAACCTGAGCACCATCGACGAAGAGGTCATTCTGGTCGCCAAAGACCTGACCCCGTCCGAAACTGCCCAGATCAATCTGAAGTATGTGCTGGGTTTTGTGACCGACATCGGCGGTCGTACCTCCCACACTTCCATCATGGCCCGTTCCCTGGAACTGCCGGCCATCGTGGGCACCAACGACATCACCAACCGTGTCAAAAACGGCGACATGCTGCTGCTCGACGCTATCAATAACAAGGTAGTGATCAACCCGAGCGAAGCCGAGCTGGCCCAGTTCAAGGACATCCAGGCCCGTTATCAGGCTGAGAAGGATGAGCTGGCCAAGCTGAAAGACCTGCCGGCCATCACCCTGGACGGTCATCAGGTGGAAGTGTGCGCCAACATCGGTACCGTTAAGGATACCGACGGTGCCATCCGCAACGGCGCCGAAGGTGTCGGTCTGTACCGTACCGAATTCCTGTTCATGGATCGTGACGCCCTGCCGACCGAAGATGAGCAGTTCCAAGCGTATAAAGAAGTGGCGGAAGCCATGCCGAACCAACCGATCATCGTCCGTACCATGGACATCGGTGGTGACAAGGAACTGCCCTACATGAATTTCCCGAAGGAGATGAACCCGTTCCTGGGTTGGCGCGCTGTGCGTATCTTCTTCGACCGCACCGACATCATGCATACCCAGCTGCGCGCCATTTTGCGTGCCTCTGCCTTCGGCAAGCTGCGTATCATGTTCCCCATGATCATCTCCGTCGAAGAGATCCGTAGCCTCAAGGCCACCGTTGAACAGCTGAAGGCTGATCTGCGCGCCGAAGGTCATGCCTTTGATGAAGCCATCGAAGTGGGTATCATGGTCGAGACGCCGGCCGCTGCCGTGATGGCACACCATCTGGCCAAGGAAGCTGATTTCTTCAGTATCGGTACCAACGATCTGACTCAGTACACCCTGGCTGTGGACCGTGGCAACGAAATGATCTCCGCCATGTACAACCCGCTGTCGCCTTCCGTCCTGACACTGATCAAGATGGTTATCGACGCCTCCCACGCCGAAGGCAAGTGGACTGGCATGTGTGGTGAACTGGCTGGTGACGAACGTGCCACCCTGCTGCTGCTCGGCATGGGCCTGGACGAGTTCTCCATGAGCGCTATCTCTATTCCGCGCATCAAGAAGCTCATCCGCAACACCAACTTCGAAGATGTGAAGGCGATGGCAGATCAGGCCCTGAGCTTTGCAACCGCCGCCGAAATCGAAGCCTGCGTCGATAGCTTTATCAAGCAGAAAGCAGTCTGCTAAGATCGGCCGCAAACAGCGACAATTATTTTTTAGGAGCGTTAATCATGGGTCTGTTCGACAAACTGAAGAAACTGGTTTCTGACGACAGCAGCGACACTGGCGGCATCGAGATTTTTGCCCCGCTGTCCGGCGAAATCGTACCGATCGAAGATGTGCCGGATGTCGTGTTTGCCGAGAAGATTGTTGGCGACGGCATTGCTATCAAGCCGGCTGGTAACAAGATGGTTGCTCCGTGCGACGGCACCATCGGCAAAATCTTCGAGACCAACCACGCCTTCTCTCTGGAGTCTGATAGCGGCATCGAGCTGTTCGTTCACTTCGGTATCGACACCGTTGAACTGAAGGGCGAAGGCTTCAAGCGTATCGCTCAGGAAGGTCAACAGGTCAAGAAGGGTGACGTTGTCATCGAGTTCGATCTGGCCCTGCTGGAAGCCAAAGCCAAGTCTACCCTGACTCCGGTTGTGATCTCCAACATGGACGAGATCAAGGAACTGACCAAGCTGTCTGGTGCTGTCACCGTCGGCGAAACGCCGGTTCTGCGCATCAAGAAGTAAGTTCTCGACCCTTTCGGTCTGTTTGAAAAAACCGAAGCCAAACGGCTTCGGTTTTTTTTATGCCGGTGCCAGTGGTAGAATCCGCGCGCTTGTCTGTGTGACAGCCATCACTTCCTTTGCCAACTGCGGAATCGGTATGCCCCTCATGAAATCAGGATTTCGTTCGGCGCTCTTGTTCTCCCTGTGCCTCTTGTTGCTGCCCATCTGGTCGGCTCCGGCACGGGCAGATGCGCCCACTCGTGCCCAGGTCCAGCGTCAGCTTGACGAGCTCGCCAAGCTGGAAACGCCAACAGCCCAGCAACAAAATGACCAGAAGTTCCTCAATGACACCCTGGCGACGCTGGATGCCATCGACAAAGCCAAGGCCAAAGCCAAAAGCAGTGCCCAGGATGCTCGCTCGATGCAAAGTGATCTGCGCGATGTCATGGCTGACATTGATGGGCTGAGCAAGAGCAAAGACAAAGATCAGTTGCGTAAGGCTTACGAAGATTTCAGCGTCAATCGGCTCGATCAGTTGCAAGCGGAAACACTCGGCGATCTGCAATCTCTGCAAGAGCAGTTGGGCACCATCAATAGCAAACTGACCAATCTGCAAACCTTGCCCGAGCGTGCCCAAACCAGCATGAGCAAGGACTACCAGCGTAGCCAGGAGATCCGCGCCCGACTCAGCAGTGGTGACAACGTCAGCAATGCCGAGAAGATGAGTCTGGAGGCCGAGCAGGCGCTTATCGACCTGCGCCTGGCTCAGTTGCAGCGGGATCTGGACAGCCGCTCCGGCACCCAGGAGCTCACCCAAAAGCAGCGGGATTTGCTCAGCACCAAGCTCGCAGCGGCCCAAGCCAAGCTGGATGTACTGCAGGAGCTGGTCAGTGCCAAACGCCTCGGCGCCACCGAAAAGACCGCCGAGCAGACCGGTGAGCTGGTGGCCAATGAAAACAGCCCATTGCTACAGCGGGAGCAGGAAGCCAATCACCAACTGAGCCAGCAGCTCATCGGTGCGACCAGCCATCTCAACATGCTGATGCAGAAAAACCTGCAGGCAAAAAGCTGGCTGGATCGCGGAACCCAGATGGAGCGCAATCTCAATGAGCAGGTGCAGATGCTCAAGGGGAACCTGCTGCTGTCACGCATTCTCTATCAGCTCTATCAGCAGCTCGAAAGTGCCCCGACCCAGCTGGTCAAGAACCTGGAAGAGCAGATTGCCGACCTGCACCTGGCCCAGTTTGAACTGACCCAGCAGCGTGATCAGCTCTATCAGAAAGATCAATTCATCGAGAGTCTGGTCAGCCAGAGCACCGATCCGGTGTCTGATGAAGATAAGCGGGATTTAAGCGATCTTATCGATACCCGTGTTGATCTGCTCGATCAGCTCAACCGCCAGATCGATGCCCAGCTGACCAACGCCATCAGCCTGCAGCTAACCCAGCAACAGATCCAGCGGGTGTACGACTCCATCGAGTTTACCCTGCAGCAGCACATCTTCTGGGTAAGCAGTAACAAGCAGGTCGATATCAAGTGGTTCCTGAGCTGGCCGTCGCAAGCGTTCCGCCAATCTTCCGACTGGGTACTGCGTCCGGACTGGAAGGGTTGGGGAGAAATGTTGCTGCCCATCAGCCTGCTGGCTCTGCCGATGCTGCTCATCGGCGGTCTGGTGCGCTGGAAGCGTCCGCTGCTGCAGCACAAACTCGAGAAGATTCAAAAAGATCTCGGCCGCTTCCGTCAGGACAGCCAATGGCACACGCCCAAGGCACTGCTGTTTTCCCTGATCGCCCGTCTGCCGGGCAGCCTGTTTATCGGTGCTGCCGGCCTGCTGCTGACCTATTGTGGTCTGCTCAGCGCCAAGCTCATCTTCGTGATGACCCTGAACCTGGCACTCGGTTATCTGGTGTTTGGCCTCTATCTGGATGTGAACCGTCCGGGTGGCTTGGCGGAACACCATTTCCGTCAATCCAAGCATGAGCTGCAAGCCAAATACAACAGCATGCGCTATCTGTGGCTGCCGTTGCTGCCGCTGATCATGCTGTCGACCAAGGGAGTGGTTGAGCCGTCCACCCTGGCGAACGACGTGATTGGTCAGACCCTTGCCATCACACTGCTGGGGCTGACTGCCTATCTGGTGTTCCCCATCTCCAGAGCCCGCCTCAAGGGTGAGGCCAGCCTGTGGCAATCCTTCTTCGCACTGGCACTGGCACTGGCCCCGCTGGCGATGATTGTGCTGGTGGTGATGGGCTACTACTACACCGCCCTCAAACTGACCGGCCGCCTGATCGAGTCCTTCTATCTCATGCTCATCTGGAGCATGGTCCATCGCACTGCCCTGCGTGGTCTGGAGCTCGCCGCCCGGCGCCTGGCCTGGCGCCGGGCCGTGGCCAAGCGTGAGCAGCAGAAATCCAACGAAGACGCCGAAGGGGGCGAAACCGTTGAAGAGCAGCCGATGGATTTGGAGGAGGTCAGCCAGCAGTCGTTACGTCTGACCCGCATCGTGCTGTTTGGTATCTTCGGTCTGGCCTTCTATTGGCTGTGGAGCGATCTGGTCGCGGTCTTCTCCTACCTCGATGGCATCGTGCTGTGGCACCGCAGTGAAGGCAGCGGCAGCAATGCGGTCCTCTATCCGGTGAGCCTGCGTGATGTTCTGACCGGCTTCTTTATGCTGGGCGCAGCCTGGTCACTGGCACGCAACCTGCCCGGTCTGCTCGAAGTGCTGGTGCTCTCCAGACTGCGCCTCGGTCAAGGCACGGCTTACGCCATTACCACCATGCTCAACTACGTGCTGATGGGCGTGGGTACGCTCTCGGCGCTGGCGCTGCTGGGCGTGCAATGGGACAAGCTGCAGTGGCTGGCTGCCGGCCTGTCAGTCGGTATCGGTTTTGGTATGCAGCAGATCGTGTCGAACTTCGTCTCCGGCATCATCATCCTGTTTGAGCGACCGGTGCGCATCGGTGACACCGTCACCATCGGCACCTTCTCGGGAACCGTCTCGAAGATTCGTATCCGCGCCACCACCATCACCGACTTCGACCGCAAGGAAGTGATTATTCCTAACCAGCAGCTGATGACCGAGCGACTGATTAACTGGTCACTCAGTGATACCGTCACCCGGGTGATTGTCCGGGTGGGTGTTGCATATGGTTCTGATCTCGATCTGACCCGTCAATTGCTGAAACAGGCTGCGCAGGAAAATAGCCGGGTATTGAAAGATCCCGAGCCAATTGTCTATTTCCTGACCTTTGGCGCCAGCACCCTGGATCATGAATTGCGCTTCTTTGTTAGCGAATTGGGTGATCGCAATCCGGCTGTGGATGAACTTAACCGCCGTATCGATGCGCTGTTCCGTCAGCACAACATCGAGATTGCTTTCAACCAGATGGATGTCTATATCAAGAACATGCAGGGCCAAGAGCAGAAACTCGAGTCTCGCCCGGCATTACCGGCATCCCCCAGCGACAGTCAGTGACGCATTCCTAAAACATAAGGCCTCTTGATGAGGCCTTTTTTAATCACTGATATTCACCCAATCGGGGGGAAATCGATTTTCTGTGAATGAATAATTTGTGGATTGTTGAATAAGTAGCAAATGGAAATGGATGCCACTTACAAAAAAACCGCCATGAAGGCGGTTTTTTTCATGAGCAGGTTTTTAGGCCTTTTCGATCAGGAATTCATCTTGGCTACGACCGGCAGCAACGGCTTCAGCAATCACCTTCGGCATACGGCCTTGACCAGTCCAGGTCTTGGTCTCGCCATTTTCTTGATATTCATACTTGGCAGGACGCGGAGCACGCTTGCTCTTCGGAGCAGCATCCACGCTCTTCTCAGCCGCAGCGCCAACCAGTTCACGCGGGTCAATACCGGCTTGCTGCAGCAGTTCGCTGAATTCAGCCAGCTTGCGTTGACGCTCTTCTTGCTCAGCGCGCTCTTTTTCAACACTTTCGTTACGCTCAGCGTAAACCATCTCAAATTTCTCGCGAGCTTCTTGCAGTTGCTCGAAGGAGAGTTCACGCAAAGCTACGCGCAGGCTACGGATATTCAACAGAACTTTAAGGAATTCGTTCATTACAGTCTCTCAGGCATTTATTGAGTTAACACAGGTATAAATCAAGAATAACATGAAATGCCCTATCGGCAATACGCTTTTATATTACCTACCCCATTTTGGCAAGTTATTAAGTCGACATTCATCAAAATGTACGAATAAGAGTAAAGATTCCAGTCAATACTGACTCCATACAACTTACTCAATCTGAACATTGGGTGAAAAAGGAAGTTCCAGACGTAGCCAAGGTCCGGTGATGGGACACACACCTTGTTCGGCTGTATTTTGCCAACCCAATCGATAATAAAAGCCAAGAGCAGTGGTATTGAATTGCGCCACTTTCAAAGAGGCACTCTGCTGACATTCTGCCAAGGCCGTTGCCAACAACCGACGACCTATTCCTTCACCACGACTATCGGCCGCCACATAGAGGTGATGAATAAACCAGTCTGGTTGCCAAAGGCTGACCACCCCGGCTATTCGGCCGGCGCGTTCGGCCAACCACACTTGCTCGCCCTGGGTTTGCTCAAACCACTCATCTCGGGTGAACAGGGTCGCATCTACCCAATGAAAACAATCCCTGCGCTGATGCAGGAAAAAATCGGCCAATACAGCCTGATCAGAATCGGTGGCAACGCGAATAATCATGACACCTCTTGGTTATTAACAAGCGGACCCACTACCTCGGTGAGCCAAGATTGCATGAAGCCTAAGCGACAGCAACACCCCGATCAGACTCAAACATGAAGAATGAGATCTAGATATTGATAAACTTATCGGACCTCTCATTTGCAGGCTTTGACACTGTCGACGTGGAGACAGATGGCGCTATACTGGCTCGAATTTCCATGCTCACAGGAGAGATGTCGCGATGGATAACAAGCAGCTTGAAGGCAGTATTTTGCTGCCCGCGCCCGTCGAAACGGTCTGGAATAACTGGACCACCGAGTATGGTATTCGAAGTTTTTTAGCCCCCGATTGTCTGGTAGTACCAGAACCAAACGGTCCCTTCGAGATCTATTTTCGTCCCGATGCCCCGCAGGGGGATAAAGGCACAGAAGGGTGCCGCGTCATGGCTGTCATGCCCCATGACTTGCTCAGCTTTAGCTGGAATTTTCCACCCCAATGCACCCATATTCGTCACCAGAAAACCCATGTAAGCCTGCGTTTCGAGGCTGAGGGGATGGCAACCCGACTGCATCTGCTGCAAACCGGCTGGGCCAATGACAAAGAGTGGGATGCCGGATATGAGTTCTTCCGTGACGAGTGGTTTAATCTGTTGCTGCCGCGTTTGCGCTGGCGCCTGCTGCATGGCCCGGTCAACTGGCAGCAACCGCCTTCACGCGAAGAGCTGCAGCAAATTTAAGCGTCCACTTATCAGGCTATCGTGACCTTATGAAAATCGTTGCTGTGACCGCATGCCCCACTGGCATTGCCCACACCTATATGGCGGCCGATGCACTGCACAAGGCCGCCGTTTCACTGGGACTGAAGATTAAAGTGGAGACGCAAGGGGCGATGGGCATCGAAAACATGCTCAACGCCCGTGATATTGCCCAGGCCGATCTCATCCTGATTGCATCGGATATCGAGATAGAGCAAAAAGACCGCTTCCTCGGTTGCCCGGTCAAGCAGGTCTCTCTGGAGTCGGTATTACTCGATGCGGTCAAGGTGCTGAGCGCAGCCAGCGATCATGCTGCGTGAACTGACCTTTTACTGCCATCGCCATCTCACCATCCCGCAGGCTCGTCAGCTTCGCAAGCTGGCGGGTCTGTTTCGCTCCAAATTACTGCTGGTCAACCTAACCCGTCGCCAGCAGGCCGATCCGGAGCAGTTGTTGGCGCTGCTGACCGTGGCCGCCTCCCACGGAGATCTCTGCCAGCTGGTGATTGAGGGCCCCGACGCCGAACTGGCCCATATGGTGTTCACGTCCTGGGTAACGGATCTTGGCCATCAACTCGGCCAGCGCCGCGCCGATTTCACCCCAACTCTGGTGCGCCTGGCCCGTTTCCAGCCAGATATCTGCTTCACTCCCGCCATGCTGCGCATCAGTCGGGAGTCGCTTGACAAGGCATCGGCACTGTCATCCCTGGTGGCGCTGCTTCCCGACTCGACGCAGCGGGATCCGGATGCCTTGCTAGCCGCCCTCAATGCCCGTGAAGCCATTGCCTCGACCATGATGCGAACGGGGCTTGCCATGCCGCATGCGGTCAGTGAGAGCGTCAGGCAACCGGCGTTGGCACTTCTGTGGAGCGCGCAGGAGATTGAGTGGGGATCGGCACTGGGCAGTGCGCAACTGCTGCTACTAATGGTTGCCCCCAAGGGTAACAGGGAGTGCCTGAAGCCCTTAGCCCGACTGGTGCAATCCCTGCTTGATCCCTGTATTAGCGATGCCCTGCTGCGTGCCAGCAGTGACAGCGCGCGCCATGCCATTGTGGCCGAGGCACTTATCCACCCGGCTGGCTCAACGCCCGGTACTGACTCGGCGTCACCCCCGTCTTCTGTTTGAAGACCCGGCAAAAATAGTTCACGTCCTGATAGCCACAGCGCTCTGACACTTCCGCCAAATGAAAGCGGTATTTCCTGAGCATGAACTTGGCCCGCTCAAGACGCACCCAGCTGATGTAATCCGCCAGCCGCATATGGCCTTGCTGGCGAAACAGGCGCGACAGGTGGCTGGCCGAGAGATTGAAGCGATCGGCAATGCTGTCGCGGGTGATGGGGCGATGGAAATTTTCCTGAATGTAGATGCAGATCCCATGGAACAGATCGGCGCCACGCGGACGCTCGATGGCGGACTCGGCCAACAGCTGACGCGAGGCACACAGCAACGCCTTGAGCAGATGCCCATCCATGGGCGCCGTCACGCTCTCCTGCGACAACGCGGTCATCGCCTGCAAAATATGCTCAAGCGCCCGCCCCTGCGCCATCTGGATGCTGTGTTTTTGCACATCGAAAAAGCCGCTCTCGCCGCGTCGCTTGCCCACCAGACTAAATCCCAACTGGCGTTTGCCATAGAGCAGGCTCAGCACCGAGCAGTCGTTATCCCAATCCGGCTTGTTCCAGGCATTGGGCGGAATATAGAGCGCCTCACCGGGCTTTAGCGCCACCTCTTTCACCCCGTCTTCAGCGGACCAGAGCTGATTGATATAGCAGCCGCTAAACACCAGCTCCAGACGCGGAAAGTTGACCTGATAGGAAAATCCGGGCGGTACGCCACGGTCGGCTGCGAAAATCAGTGACCCCGACCGGCTCTCGTCACAGAGCAAACCGTCGAGCAGTTGGGAAAAAACCAGACTCATTGTTGCGCTTATCCTCATGCGGGTAACCGGTTTCCTCCGGCTACCTCCATCGTGTTATAGTCCGCCGCAGATCTATTTCGAATCCACGTCGATGTTGAGGTACTGCAGATGACCCAGCCCGCCTTCTATCTGATGAGCAACCCCATCCAGCACTATGAGTGGGGCAGCCGCGATGCCCTCACCCGCCTGTTCGGAATGCCCAATCCGGACGCACAGCCACAAGCCGAGCTCTGGATGGGCGCCCACCCCAACGGCTGCTCCGAGGTGCATGAGGCCGGTCAGCCACAGCTGCTTTCCAGCCTGATAGCCCGTGATCCGGTTGCCATGCTGGGGCAGGCCACCGTCGAACGCTTCGCCGGTCTCCCCTTTCTGTTCAAAGTGCTGGCCGCCGAGAAGGCGCTCTCTATTCAGGTGCATCCCAGCAAGGCTCAGGCGCAAGAGGGGTATCAGCGTGACAACGCCGCCGGGCTTGCCGCCAATGCACCGCATCGCAACTACCGCGACGACAACCACAAACCCGAGTTGGTGTTTGCCCTGACCCCGTATCAGGCCATGAACGGCTTTCGTGCCAATGCCGATATCCTGGCACTGTTTGAGCGAGCCGCTATCGCGCCGCTGGCAGACGCGCTTGCCACCTTCCGCGCCGAACAGAGTGAAGCCGGTCTCAGCCACTTTTTCCGCACCCTGCTAACCCTGGAGGGGGCGCAAAAACAGAACGCGCTGGATGCCCTGCTGACTTATGCTGCCGCCCATCAGGATGAGGAGACCTTCGCCCTCATCTGCCATCTAAGCAGCCAATACCCGGGAGATGTCGGTCTGTTTGCGCCGCTGCTGCTGCATGTCATCACCTTGCAACCGGGGCAGAGCATGTATCTGGATGCCTGCACGCCACACGCTTATATCCGCGGTACCGGCCTTGAGATCATGGCCAACTCCGACAACGTGCTGCGCGCCGGCCTCACCCCCAAGCACATCAACGTCGATGAACTGCTCGCGTGCACCCGCTGCGTGGCCAAGCCCGATGATCAGATCCTGCTCGCCCCGCAGCTGGAGGGTCAGATTCAGCACTATCCGGTTCCGGTGCCCGACTTTACCTTCTCGGTCTATCCGGCTGGTCGTTACCCGCTGACCACCCACAGCGCCGAAATCCTGTTTGCCATCGATGCACCGGCCACCCTCTCTCACCAAAGTGGGGAGCAACTCACCCTGCAACCGGGTCAGTCGGCCTTTGTGCCGGCGGCCACCGGCGCTTTCACCATTGAGACGCAAGGCACGCTGGCGCGCGCCGGCAATCGCTAATACGAACGAACGCAAGGGGCCGCACGGCCCCTTGTGCTTTTACCAATGCACTGGGGCAAAAACGGGAGATCGATCACACAGCGCCAGTCATTCCATGCCACATTTTTACAGATTCAAGCATCACACCCATTTGGGCCATGACCAAGAAGCTCACCAATACCGGCCAAAGAAGACATCACAACATAATGATATTAAATAAAATAATTGAAATTCATACCCTGTTCATCAAATAGACGTGAAGTGAGAGGCGCCTCACACTCCTATTTCAATGCAACAAAAATCCAGTTAACCGCACAATCCTGCAATGTTTCCCACCGCCGGGGCGAGGAATAATAACCTCGACAAAAACGTCATGGCGACGCACTCGCACAAGAGGGAACAGCATCATGATCACATCCTTGATCAACGAGCAGCTGATCTGCCTGAATCTGGCAGCCAGCAGCAAGGAAGAGGTGTTTACCGAAATGGCCAGCATGCTGGCCAGCGCCGGCAAGGTGGGCGACAAGCAGCAATTTGTGGCCGATCTGTGGGCCCGTGAAGAGCTCGACAACACCGGATTCGAGCAGGGCGTAGCGCTACCTCATGCCAAGAGCAGTGCCGTCACTGCGCCTGCAGTGGCCGTGGGGATCAGCCGCGCCGGCATCGACTATGGCGCCGAAGATGGCGAACCATCGCGCCTGTTTTTCATGATTGCGTCACCGGCCGGTGGGGCCAACCATCACATCGAAGTGCTGGCCGAGCTCTCCTCCAAACTGATTGAAGAGGGCTTTATCGCCCGTCTACTGGCCGCCGCAACACCCGCCGAGGCGCTGGCCCTGCTGCTGGAGAAAAAAGCCGATGCCGCCCCTGGCGTTGCCGCTGACCAGGGTTTTCTTATCGGTGTAACCGGTTGTCCGGCCGGCATTGCCCACACCTATCTGGCAGCCGAATCACTGGAGAAAGCAGCCGCCGAGCTGGGGTATGAGATCAAGGTCGAGACCAATGGCTCGATTGGCGTCAAAAATAGCCCGACGCCATCCGAGATTGCTCGCGCCAAGGCGGTCATTGTCGCTTGTGACAAGCAGGTTGACCTGATCCGCTTCGCCGGCAAGCCGCTGGTTAAAACCGGTGTAAAGGCTCCGATCAAGGATGCCAAAGGGTTGATCCAACAAGCCCTCAAAGCGCCGCGACACGTGCCCGATAGCCATGACACACCGCGCGAAGAGAAACGCGAGCGCAGCAGCTCGGATCTCTACCGCTTCCTGATGAACGGCGTATCGCACATGATCCCCTTCGTGGTCACCGGCGGTCTGCTGATTGCACTGTCACTGGCCATCGGCGGTCATCCGACCCCGGGCGGCATGCAGATCCCGGAAGGGAGCCTGTGGAACCAACTGCTCAATGTGGGTGTGGTCGCCTTCAAACTGATGATCCCGATCCTGGCCGGCTATATCGCCTATGCCATTGGTGATCGTCCGGCACTGGCTCCGGGTTTTATCGGCGGCTGGATTGCCAACGACGGCAGCTTCTACGGCGCAGCAGCGGGTACCGGCTTTATCGGCGCAATCATTGCGGGTCTGTTGGTCGGTTATCTGGTGCGCTGGATTGCGACACGTGACTACCACAAGATGATTCAGCCGCTGGTTCCGATCCTGATCGCCCCGATTGTCGGTTCCGTCTTTATCGCCGCCGTCTTTATCTTCATCATCGGTGCCCCGATTGCCGGCCTGATGACTAGCCTGAACGCCATGCTGATCTCCATGAGCGGTGGCAGCCTGATCCTGCTTGGGATTGTGCTCGGTGGCATGGCCGGTTTTGACATGGGTGGGCCGGTCAACAAGGTGGCCTTCCTCTTCTCGGTGGGCATGATTGCCTCTGGTCAGACCCAGTTTATGGGCGCCATGGCCTGTGCTATCCCGGTTGCCCCGCTCGGTATGGGTCTGGCAACTGTGCTGGGTCGCCAACTGGGGATCTTCGACAAGAGCGAAATTGAAGCCGGTAAAGCAGCTGGCGCCATGGGTCTGGTCGGTATCTCGGAAGGGGCCATCCCGTTTGCCGCCCGCGATCCGCTTGCCGTGATCCCGGCCAACGTGCTTGGCAGCATGGTCGCCGCCGTCATGGCCTTCCTGTTTGGCATCACCAACAGCGTGGCCCACGGTGGCCCGATTGTGGCGCTGCTCGGTGCTGTCAACAAGCCGCTGCTGGCCCTGCTCTGCATGATCGTCGGTGCCGTGGTCACGGCCCTGACTGCCGTTGCCCTCAAAAAGATGCGCCTGCACAAGCAAGCCACTGCGGTCACCCTGCCCAAAGCAGCCTGATCGTTTTACGCAAACAACACGGCCACCTGACGGTGGCCGTGTTGTTTTACGCTCAGTGACATCAAAAACCGAGCCGGTCGCGCAAGCTGTACCAGACCGCGCCGATTGCCGTTAGCGGCACCCGCAGCAGACGTCCACCGGGGAAGGGGTAATGTGGCAGACGGGCAAACGCATCAAACCGCTCGGCTTGACCTGCCAGCGCCTCGGCCAGCAAGGACCCCGCCAGATGGGTACAGGTCACCCCGTGGCCGCTGTAACCCTGCATATAGTAGATATTGCTGCCAATGCGGCCAAACTGCGGCAACCGCGACAGGGTCAGCAGGAAGTTGCCGGTCCAGGTGTAATCAAATTTTACCCCGGCCAGCTGCGGGAAGGTTTTTAGCATTTTCGGGCGGATCAGCCGCTCGATGTCGGCCGGATCGCGCGCACCATACACCACCCCCCCGCCGTAGATCAGCCGGTGATCGGCGCTGGTGCGGTAGTAATCGAGCAGGTAGTTACAATCCTCGACGCAATAGTTTTGCGGCAGCAGTTCGCGGGCTCGCTCTTCGCCGAGCACTTCTGTGGTGACCACTTGCGTGCCGCACGGCATCGACTTGGCGGCCAGCTCCGGCACCAGATTGCCAAGATAAGCATTACCGGCCACCACCACAAAGCGCGCCTTAACCCGCCCCTTGTGGCTGCGCACCGTCACCGGTTCGCCGGCAATAATCTCGACCACCGGGGATTGCTCGAAGATCCGTCCGCCCAAAGAGCGAATGGCTTCGGCTTCACCCAGCGCCAGATTAAGCGGATGGATATGACCACCGCGACGGTCAAGCAGGCCCCCTACGTAACGTTCGGTATTAACCACTTGGCGGATGGCGTGCCGGTCAAGCAATTCAAGCTGGTCGTTACCCCACTTCTCCCAGCGCGCCTTCTGCGCCGCCAGCTCATGGAACTGCTTCTCGGTGTCGGCAGCAAACACACCACCACTCTGCAGATCACACTGGATCTGGTAACGCTCGATGCGGCTGCGAATGATATCGCCGCCTTCGAACAGCATATTGCCAAGCAGCCTAGCCTGATCCGGCGGGCAGTTGCGTTCGATGGTGTCGATATCACGGCTGTAAGAGTTGACGATCTGGCCGCCGTTGCGGCCGCTGGCCCCAAAACCGATACGGGCGGCTTCGAGCAGAACAACCTGATAGCCACGTTCCAGCAGTGACAGCGCGCTGGAGAGACCGGTATAGCCACCTCCCACCACACACACATCACACTCTGCGTCACCTTCAAGTTGAGGCCAGGGAAGATGGGCATTGGCACTGGCGGCATAATAGCTTGCTGTATGTTCGGTCATATCCTTTGTCCTTAGCGAGTCTCCTGCCCGCTGTGAATCTCCCCAAACCCCGGAGAGAAATGTTCGATATTCTGCACACCCATGTCGCTGATTTGGGCTGTTTTTCCCCTGATAACCTCATTTCTAGCACGCTGCATGGCGCAACATCAAATATATTTAACACTTGAAAAACAAAGGCGGCCACTTTAAGGTCGAGGGGTGGTCAATATTCTATACAGTGCGTAAAGGTGAACTATGAGTCCCACGACCAAGGATGGCGTGCGAAGTCCGTTCATGCAGGAAGCCATTCGCTTCTTCGAACAGCACCCTGAGTTGCAGTACATGGATATGCTATTGCCGGATCTGAACGGCATTCTGCGTGGCAAGCGCATTCCCATTGGTTCCCTGGAAAAACTCGAGAAGGGGTGTTATTTCCCGGTCTCGGTGTTTGCCCTGGATATCAACGGCAATACGGTTGAAGACGCAGGATTGGGACAAGATCTGGGTGAACCCGATCATCGCTGCATCCCCATCCCCGGCACCCTGATCCCCGCGGCCAGCGATCCGGAGCGGGTTGGTCAGATGCTGCTCACCATGCTCGATGACGACGAGACGGCGCTCAACATCGAACCGCGTAATATCCTCAAATGGCAGTGGGAGTCCTTGCTAAGCTGCGGGATCCGCCCCGTGATCGCCGTCGAGCTGGAGTTCTATCTCATCGACCGGGAGCGTGATGAAAACGGCCGGATTCAGCCACCCTGCTCACCGGTCACCCAGCGCCGTGATGTTGGTGCCCAAGTCTATTCGGTGGACAACCTCAACGATTTCGATGACTTCCTGCAAGAGGTCAACGCGGTGGCGGAGCTGCAAGGCTTACCGCTCGAAGGGGCGGTGGCAGAAGCGGCGCCCGGCCAGTTTGAGATCAATTTGCTGCATACCAGTGACGTGCTGGCCGCCTGCGATCAGGCTCTCTCGCTCAAGCGGCTGATCCACGGCGTCGCCGAGCGCCACGGGATGGAGGCCACATTCATGGCCAAGCCCTATCCCGACGAGGCCGGCAGTGGTATGCACATTCATATCAGCATCGTCGATGAGGCGGGCAACAACCTCTTCTCTGACGGGGATGGCGGCGACTCACCGCTGCTACTCAATGCCGTGGCGGGGATGATTGACCTGCTCCCCTCCTCCATTGCACTGCTGGCACCTAACGTCAACTCCTATCGCCGCTTCCAGCCGGGTATGTATGTCCCGCTGCACGCATCATGGGGCCATAACAACCGCACCGTGGCCCTGCGCATCCCGCGTAGCGAAACCCAGGATCACCGCATCGAGCACCGGGTGGCCGGCGCCGACGCCAACCCTTATCTGGTGGTCTCTGCCATTCTGGCCGGTCTGCAGCACGGTCTGGATCACCAGCTACAACCGCCACCACCGGTGGTGGGCAACGGCCTTATCGTAGAAGGCGACAGCTTCCCGTTTCGCATGAGCGATGCGCTAACCGCATTTGAAGAGTGCGACGTGCTGAAACGCTATCTGGGTGAGGAGTTTTGCCAACTCTATTACGTCTGCAAGAACGATGAGCTCTTGCAGTTTGAACGCCATGTTACCGAGCTTGAGCTCAACTGGATTTTGAAAACTACCTGAGGTTCTCCATGTCACAACCCTCTCTGATCAAATCGCAGGCTTATATTGACGGTCGCTGGTGCGATGCGGTGTCCGGGCGCCACTTCGAGGTGCGCAATCCGGCCAACGGAGTGCTTATCACCCAGGTTCCGGACATGGATGCCGCCGACACCCGCCGCGCCATCGAAGCGGCCAAAGCGGCGCAACCAGCATGGGCGGCGCTCACCGCCAAAGAGCGCAGCAACCGCCTCTATGCCTGGTATCAGGCGATCATGGATAACAGCGACGAGCTGGCGCGGATCATGACCTGCGAGCAGGGCAAACCACTGGCCGAAGCCAAGGGCGAGGTGGTCTATGGCGCCAGCTTTATCCAGTGGTTCGCCGAAGAGGCCAAGCGCGCCTATGGCCGAACCATACCGGGCTTCTCCGGTGATCGCCGGTTGACCACCATCAAGCAGCCGGTGGGAGTGGTCGCCGCCATCACTCCGTGGAACTTCCCGATTGCCATGATCACCCGCAAAGCCGGCCCGGCGCTGGCCGCCGGTTGCAGTATCGTGATTAAGCCTGCCGCCGAGACGCCGCTGTGCGCACTGGCGCTGGCAGCGCTGGCCGAGCAGGCCGGCATTCCGGCTGGCATCATCAATATGGTGACGTCGCTGCAAGCCGCGGAAGTGGGCGGCGAGCTCACCGGCAACCCGCTGGTGCGCAAGCTCTCATTCACCGGCTCGACCCGTATCGGCAAGCTGCTGATGCGCCAAAGCGCCGACTCGGTCAAGCGCCTGTCGCTGGAGCTTGGTGGTAATGCCCCCTTTATCGTCTTTGATGATGCGGATCTCGATGCCGCCATTGCCGGCGCCATCGCCTCGAAATTCCGTAATGCCGGCCAGACCTGCGTCTGTGCCAACCGCTTTCTGGTGCAAGAGGGCATCCACGATGCGTTTGTCAGCCGTTTTGCCAAGGCCATTGCCGCCCTCAAGGTGGCCGATGGTCTGACCGACGGCGCCCAAATTGGACCGCTGATCACCCCGGCCGCCGTCAACAAGGTGGAAGGGCTGGTTGCCGCCGCCGTTGCTGCGGGTGCCGAGGTGGTGTGTGGCGCCACTCGCCACGAGGCGGGCGCGCAGTTCTACAGCCCAACCCTGCTGACCGGCGTTAAGGAAGGCAACCCGATCCTCGCTGAAGAGATCTTCGGCCCGGTGGCTCCGGTGGTGCGCTTTAGCAGCGAAGAGGACGCCATTCGTCTGGCTAACGACACCCCCTACGGCCTTGCCAGCTACTTCTATGGCCGCGATATCGCCCGGGTATGGCGGGTGGCCGAGCAGCTGGAATATGGCATGGTCGGTATCAACGAGGGTCTGATCTCTACCGAACTGGCGCCGTTTGGCGGCATCAAGGAGTCGGGACTTGGCCGCGAAGGGGCCGCCGAGGGGATGGAAGAGTACCTCGAAACCAAATATCTCTGTTTTGGCGGCATTCGCTGATGTCAGCGATGCCACCCGTATCCGTCTTTAACATTGGAAACCAGGGCGTAGTGTGCCCTTCATGGAGGAAGAGATGAACAATCAGTCTTGGCAGGCCCGTCGTGAAGCCGCAGTGGTTCAAGGGGTGGGCACCTTGCTGCCGGCCTTTATCGAGCGGGCGTCCAACGCCGAGCTGTGGGATATTGAAGGCAAGCGTTATATCGACTTTGCCTCCGGCATTGCGGTACTTAACACCGGCCACAACCATCCCAAAGTCATTGAGGCCGTGCGGGCCCAGCTGGAAAAATTCAGCCACACCTGCTTTCAGGTGACCCCGTACGCCGACTACATCGAGCTGGCCGAGAAGCTCAACGCGCTGGTGCCTGGCCCGACGCCCAAGCGTGCCCTGCTGCTCTCAAGCGGCGCCGAAGCGGTGGAAAACGCCATCAAGATCGCCCGCGCCCACACCGGTCGCTCCGGCGTTATTGCCTTTAAGGGGGGCTTTCACGGTCGCACCATGATGACCATGGCGCTGACCGGCAAAGTCGTGCCTTACAAGGTTGGCTTTGGTCCCTTCCCGGGCGAGGTTTATCACGTTCCTTACCCGGCCGAGTACCTCGGTGTGAGCGAAGATAGCTGCTTCAAGGCCATTGAAGCCCTGTTTGCCGCCGATATCGATCCGGCTCGCGTGGCCGCCATCATTATCGAGCCGGTACAAGGGGAAGGCGGTTTCTACCCGGCACCGCCCAGCTTCCTGCAGGCGCTGCGCCGGTTGTGCGACCAATATGGCATCGTGCTGATCTGCGACGAAATTCAGAGCGGATTCTGCCGCACCGGCAAGACCTTCGCCGTCGAATACGCCGGTATCGAGCCGGACATCATGACCCTGGCCAAGAGTCTGGCCGGTGGCTTCCCGCTCTCAGCCGTGGTCGGTAAGGCAGAGATCATGAACGCTGCCAAACCGGGCGGTCTGGGCGGCACCTATGCCGGCTCGCCGATTGCCTGCGCCGCCGCGCTTGCCGTGCTCAAGCTTATCGATGACGAGCAGCTCAACCAAAAAGCGCAGGCTCAAGGCGAGCTGCTCAAGAGCAGCCTGCAACGTCTGGCCCAGCGCTTTGACTGCATCGGCCAGATCCGCGGCCCAGGCGCCATGGTCGCCATGGAGCTGGTGAAGGGGGGGGATGCCAGCCAACCCGACCCGGATTTGACCAAACGTCTGGTGGCCGAAGCCGGCAAGCGCGGCTTGATCCTGCTCTCGTGCGGGGTGCGCGCCAACGTGATTCGCTTCCTGGCGCCGCTGACCGCACCGACGGCGATCATTGAGGAGGGGCTGACCCTGTTGGAAGCGTCACTCGAAGCCGCCATCGGCTAACGCCAGCTTAGTCGCCTGCGCTGCAAAAATTTGCACATTTGCCTGCTCTGACCTCTTGTCAGAGAAAGCGGACAAATGCACAATGCGCGCCATTGAAAGGACCGATGTTGACTGCAGCATCGGTCCTCTCTTTTGAACGTCAAAAAATCCATAACCGAGGCCGGAATCCCTCCGGAAAAGATAGCGAGATTGGCAGCAATCTCCCGACATTAAGAGGAAGCCAAATGGGGCATCTCCCTGCTTTCATGCCGGTTTATACCGGTCAGCGCCCACTGTGCGCACCTGTAACCCGCTACGCTCTTTGCGTGGTGATCCCAAGGAGTGATCGCACGGCGATCACAGGTCAGGAGAAAGCGTGATGAGTGCTCAACCTGTCGGTCTCAAGAAAACCCTGCGGCTGTGGCAAGTCGTAGTGATGGGTCTTGCCTATCTCACGCCGATGGCCGTGTTCGATACTTTTGGTATCGTGACCGAGATTACCGACGGCCATGTGCCGACCTCCTATCTGATGGCACTGCTCGGTATCCTCTTTACTGCGCTCAGTTATGGTCATCTGGTGCGCCAGTTCCCCTCTGCCGGGTCGGCTTACACCTATGCCCAGAAGATTTTCCACCCCTACATCGGCTTTATGGTCGGCTGGTCTTCCCTGCTCGACTACCTGTTTATGCCGATGATCAACCTGCTGCTGGCCAAGATTTACCTCTCGGCCCTGCTGCCGGGCGTCGAGCCCTGGGTCTATATCCTAGCGCTCGCCAGTATCATGACCATTCTCAACCTGCGCGGCATCGATCTGGTGGCCAACTTCAATGGTCTGATCGTGGTCATCCAACTGGCGATTATCCTAGTCTTTATCGGCCTCATCGCCTGGGGCGTCAGCCATGGTGAGGGGCTGGGCGATGTCACCAGCAGCCGTCCGTTTGTCTCGGATTCGGCCCACATGCTGCCGCTGCTGACCGGCGCCACCATCCTCTGTTTCTCGTTCCTTGGCTTTGATGCGTTAAGCTCACTGTGCGAAGAGACGCCGGATGCCAGCCGGGTGATCCCCAAAGCCATCGTGATGACGGCGCTGATCGGCGGGGTGATCTTTATTGTCACATCCTATTTCCTGCAGCTCTACTTCCCTGACATCTCCCGCTTCCAGCATCCGGATGCGGTCCTGCCGGAGATCGCCCTCTATGTCGGTGGCAAGCTGTTCCAATCGGTGGTGCTGGTCTGCACGACGGTGGCAGTGCTTGCCTCCGGGCTGGCCTCTCACGCCGGCGTGTCGCGCCTGCTCTACGTGATGGGCCGCGATCGGGTGTTGCCGGAGAAGGTGTTCTCTTATGTGCATCCGAAGTGGCGCACTCCGGCCATCAACGTGCTGCTGGTGGGTGCTTTGGCGCTGTCGGCGGTCTCGTTTGATCTCGACGTGGCGCTGGCGCTGGTCAACTTCGGCGCCCTGATTGCGTTCACCTTCGTCAATCTGTCAGTGATCGCCCACTTCTATATGAAGCTCGGTCACAACAAGACTCTGGCCGATAACCTGCGTTATCTGCTGCTGCCGCTGCTCGGCGCCGCCAGCATCGGCGTATTGTGGCTCAACCTCGAGCCCACCTCCCTGCAGCTTGGCCTGATCTGGGCAGGGATTGGTGCTCTTTACCTGTTCCTGCGACTGGCCCTGTTCCGGGTTCCACTTCGCCAATACGAAGAGATTCAAGCGCAGTAATCACTTACCTCCCGCCATCTGGCGGGAGGTGTCTTCGACACGGGGTCGTCACTGGCCGTGGGTTATGTCACCGGCCTCTTTTTTGCCTTGCCCGGCATGATGGTGGTGATGGCTCGCTAACCGCGTCAGGCAGGCTAGTGGCAGCTTGCAAAAATCGGGTCAAAATTGCATGAGACCGGGGCTGCGAGTACAATCTCGCACCCCTTATGTACCGCCATCAGGTGGCAGTGCCCTGATTTGCAATCAGACCAGAGAGAACCCCATGTTTAAGCCAGAATTGCTCTCCCCGGCCGGGACCCTGAAAAACATGCGTTACGCCTATGCCTATGGCGCCGACGCCGTCTATGCCGGTCAGCCCCGCTACAGCCTGCGGGTGCGCAACAACGAATTTGATCACGAAAACCTGCAGCTCGGCATCAACGAAGCCCATGCCCTTGGCAAGCAGTTTTATGTGGTCGCCAACATTCAGCCCCACAACTCCAAGCTCAAGACCTTCGTGCGCGACATGCGCCCGGTGGTGGAGATGAATCCGGACGCCCTGATCATGTCTGACCCCGGTCTTATCATGATGATGCGCGAAGCCTTCCCGGATATGCCCATTCACCTCTCGGTGCAGGCCAATGCGGTAAACTGGGCCACGGTAAAATTCTGGCATCAGATGGGACTGACCCGCGCCATCCTGTCGCGCGAGCTGTCGCTTGATGAGATTGAAGAGATCCGCATGCAGGTGCCGGAGATGGAGCTGGAAGTGTTCGTTCACGGCGCCCTGTGCATGGCCTATTCCGGCCGCTGCCTGCTCTCTGGTTACATCAACAAGCGCGATCCGAACCAGGGTACCTGCACCAACGCCTGCCGTTGGGAGTACAAGGTTCACGAAGGTAAAGAGAATGACGTGGGCCAGATCGTCCACCGTCAGGAGCCGATTGCCGTGCAAAAGGTCGATCCGACCCTCGGCCTTGGCAAGCCCTCCGATGCGCTGGTGCTGCTGGAAGAGTCCAATCGTCCGGGCGAATTCATGACCGCCTTTGAAGACGAGCATGGCACCTACATCATGAACTCCAAGGATCTGCGCGCCATCCAGCACGTAGAGCGCCTGACCAAGATGGGCGTGCATTCACTGAAAATCGAGGGGCGTACCAAGTCCTTCTACTATTGCGCCCGTACGGCTCAGGTCTATCGCAAGGCCATCGACGATGCGGTCGCCGGCCGGCCGTTCGATCCGACCTTGATGAGCACCCTCGAAAACCTGGCCCACCGTGGTTATACCGAAGGTTTTCTGCGCCGCCATACTCACAGCGAATACCAGAACTACGACTATGGCTACTCGGTCTCCGATACCCAGCAGTTTGTCGGCGAGATCACCGCCCGTGACGGCGAACTGGTGGAAGTCGAGGTCAAGAACAAGTTCCTGGTCGGCGACAGTCTGGAGCTGATGACCCCGCAAGGTAACCTGCGCTTTAATCTGGAGCAGCTGCAAAACCGCAAAGGCGAGCAAATTGATACCGCGCCGGGCAACGGTCACGTGGTCTATCTGCCGGTGCCCAAAGAGGTGGATATCAACTACGGCATCCTGCTGCGCAATCTGGGCGAGCGTCAGGATACCCGTAACCCGCACTCAGTGAGCTAATTGATGGCACTGCTCATCACCGACAAGTGCATCAACTGCGACATGTGCGATCCGGAGTGCCCCAATCAGGCGATCAGCTTCGGGCAGAAGGTCTACGAGATCGACCCTCATCGCTGTACCGAATGTGTCGGCCACTACGAGCAACCGACCTGTGTCAGCGTCTGCCCGATCGACTGCATCATCAAAGACCCGGCCCACATCGAGAGCGAAGCGCAGTTACTGGAAAAGTTTGTCAGACTGCACGGTTAAACCACGCCGTTATGCCAATGAGGGGCGCAACCATGTTGCGTCCCTCTTGCTTGATGTCTAGCTGCTCACCGTGGCCAGCATGATGCGCTGGGCCGCAGAGACCCCGCCCCGGAACCGAATACGGATGCGGTACTGCCCATCGGCAATTTCCTGGCCGGCGCGCAGTTGCTCGCGGCCGCCAATCATCTGCACATCGGCCCACACTGGCAGTGAGGCCACCCACTCATCGCGCGGCTGACCAATCTCATTGCGAACGGTAGTGCGAGTCAGCAGCCTGATGCGATCACGTAATCGACCTGCAGGCATGAGTCCTCCGACAATAAAAAACCCCGCCGAAGCAGGGTTATGAATAAAGAGCGGTGATCGCTGTGAACAGCGATGGCGCTTGCCTTACGTTAAAAAACGCCGCCCAACAATGCGACCCCGATGAGAGATGAGAGCAGACCAATTACACGCGCGGCAGGCTGCTTCCAGCGGGCATTCAGCAAGCCATAACCGATAGCAAGACCACCAACGTGGATCAGCGCAGTGGCAATCACCATTCCCGATAAGGCGGAGAAGGCGTGGGTCAATTCACTGCCATGCGCGACACCGTGGAAGAAAGCCATCGCGGCAACAATCAATGCACCATGCAGGGGTTGCAGCTTCATCTGCAATGCAACCATCACCCCAACCACGAGTAACGACGAGGCTACGAGATATTCTGTTGCAGGCACGACCAAGCCACTCATGCCAACCAACGCCCCCAACAGCAGCACAGAGGCAAACGAGAGCGGCGCAATCCACCAACGGCGTGTATTCATCGCACTCCAGATACCGACCAGCAGCATGGCGCAAAGGTGATCAACGCCACTGAAGGGGTGCACTAACCCCTGGATAAAGCCAAGATGATGAATACCGGCGTCATGACCAACGTGTGCAAACGCAGCTGAAGGAAGCAATCCGAGCAGGATCAACAGGGGATTGATACTTTTTTTCATATTAATAGGGCTCACATTATGAATAAGCGGGGTGGCGGTCACCACGCTACGTGTTGTAGCACCCATTTGAGGATGTGTGTATTGCGCCAAATCAACAGAAAAATTGGTCATCGAATAGACACCCAAACAGTGACTGTACTATCAAACAATCACCGGGGTGTGGGGTGTCAGTAACAAAGCAGCCAGCTTGATATCCTCTTGATAGGGCTGACTGCCGGCAGGCACCGCGTCGGCCGGAGCGTACCAATGCGGTGCTCAATATGGCGCACAGCCGCTTTGATATAGACATCGAGAAGCGGATCATCGTCATCGGCGTGCAGCTCTAGCCGGCACAGCCTGCTGCGCCATCAGGCGCTCGGTGCTCTACTGGCGGGCAACAGTAGCTCTGGTCTGGTCAGCTTTCTGCTCAAGATCAGCAAACTGAGGGGAGCAACCATGTTGCGCCCCTCTTGCTTGTGGCATCTTCTTGTTATCTTCCCTTGAGCGCGCTGCCATGAGATTCCTTGCTGTCCTGCTGTTGCTGCTGACCCACACCGCACTGGCCGATGTCATCTGGCTGAAAAATGGCGATCGCCTCACCGGTGAGGTACACGCCGATGAGAAGAGTCTTACCCTGACCTTTGCGTTTGGCGGCAGTGTGACCGTGCCACGCAGTGAAGTCGCCCGCTGGCGCGCCCAGTTAGCCCCAGCGCCCACCTTGAGTAAAAAAGGGGTGACCCTTGCCAGCGACACGGCAGAGCATGGCTGGCATCTGACCGGTAGCGGCGATCTGAACATGAAGCTCAAGCAGAACACCAGCCAGACCAACAGCCTCGGCGCCAAAGGAAAATTGGGGCTGGAGAATCCCGATTGGCGCAATACGCTCAGCGCCAGCTATGACTATGACACGACTAATGGTCAAACCACCGAGCACAAATATCACATCGAGCCCAGCATCGACTATTTCCTGTCGGATCGCTGGTTTTGGCGCAACCGCATCGACTATCAGTACGACATGCTGGCACTTGGCTATCTGGAGGTGGATATCAACAGTGGCGCCGGTTATCGCGTCTGGAAGGAAAAGCAGCGCCAACTGGAATTTCTGCTGCTAGGCGGTGCGCGCCAGGCTTACTGGCGTCCCGATCCCCGCATCCAGATGCTATTTGGCAGCAACCAAGCAACCTATCCCATCATCAGCGCCGGCTGGGACTATCGCCAGCGCATCATGGATAGCCGGCTTGAGATCTACAGCGAAGGACAGTACATCGACTATCTGGACCAGCCCTCCCCTTATCTGGTTTTTGACAAGACGGTCGATACAGAGGTGGGCCTGCGCTACTACCTGAGCGATCACCTACGCCTCTCCTGGAGCTCGCAACTGGAGTGGGATGATGCTTATCTGATGTGGCAAGGGCAAAAATATCCTATCGACAGCAAAGAGTGGCGCCATTCCTTGAGCCTCGGTGCCAGCTTCTAGGTCCTGTTATAGCCAAAGCACACCAAGCAAGCCGTGCAATATGTTGGCACGTCAGTCCTTGTCCCATTGCTGGCAATAAAAAAGGCGCTATTGGGTCCGAATTTGTGATGACAACCCGTTGAAAAACCAGCGCTAAACGATTCCCTCGCGCTGGGGAAGAAACAAGCAGTCCATGCTCTGACTGCTGGCCCGGCGCTCGGCGGCTGCTACCCTGCCAGCATGAAATGTCCCATCACGCTGGCGCTGTTTGCTAGCTTGCTCCTGCTCAACGCCCACCCCGCCCGGTGTGACGTGATCTGGCTGAAAAATGGCGATCGCCTGACTGGCGAGATTGTCGCTACCCACGATGCATTGACGTTAAGCTTTCCGTTTGGCGGCAGTGTGACCGTTCCGCGCAGCGCCATCAAACGCTGGCGAACCCAACCTGATGAAGCACCGGCGCTGAGCAGTGAAGGCGTCGATCTGGCGCTGCTCGGTATCGAGCAAGAGAAGTGGCACCTATCGGGCAGCAGTGACGTTAACCTGCGCATCAAACAAAACACCCAACGCAGCAACAGCATCGGCATCAATGGCAAGGTGCAGATGGAAAATCCGAGCTGGCGTAACGGGTTGGAGTCGGAATATGAGTACGACACCGCCAGCGGCGCGACCACCGATCACTACTACCGCGTCAATCCACGTATCGACTATTTTCTGGGTGATCGCGGCTTTTGGCGCAGCACGGTCGATTTTCGCTATGACATGCTGACGTCGGGCTATCAGGAGATCGACTACAACACCGGGTTTGGCTATCGCTTCTGGAAAGAGAAGAACAAACGGCTGGAATTTCTGCTGCTCGGCGGGCTGCGCGAGATCAATTGGTATCAAGACCCGGATAACTGCCCGCTCTATCAATCCGGTGGTGCCAGCTACCCGACCCTGACCTTCGGCTGGGACTATCAACATCGCCTAGAACAAAGTCGGCTGGAATTCTTCAGTGAAGGCAAATATTTACACTATCTAAACCAGAGTAACCCCCATCTGGTATTACGCCGCAGCGTCGATGGCAACATTGGTCTTCACTACTACTTAAGCGACCATATGCGGCTCTCGTGGGCCACCGAGTTGGTATGGGACGATGGATATTATGATGATGGCGGTCGGCGCGACGCCCTTGGTAACAAGGAGTGGCGTCAGAAACTCAGTATCGGTGCCAGCTTTTGAGCGGTCACGCTCTGACGTGATCACCCTATTTCCTCCCCCTTTCGCCACCCGAGTCTGTCCAAACTATTGCCAAATTGACCCGTTTCGGCTCAGATCACCATCTTTGTCGCCATGTGGCCAAGACTCGCTCCTACCGGATACGTGAATATCATGAAGAAGTTGATGGCGCACTGGCGCCTGCTGCTCTGCCTGCTGCTGATCGCCGGGTTGCTCACTTGGTGGTTCTGGCCGCAGACCCCGCCTCCGAGCTATCTGACTGCCAAAGTCAGCCGGCAGGATATCGAACAGTCGGTGCAAGCCAGCGGCGTGTTGCAAGCACGCGAACAGCTGGATGTGGGCGCTCAGGTCACCGGTCAGGTGGTGCGTCTGCTGGTCGATGAAGGAGAGCGGGTCAAGAAGGGTCAACTGCTGGCCGAAATTGATCCCACCGTGGCACAGAACAAACTGCAGCGCTCCGAAGCCGATCTGGCACGCGCGCGCGCCGATCTGGAGATGAAGCAGGCGCTGCTGCGCCAGCATGAGCTGGGGCTGAAACGCCAGCAGGAGATGATTCGTGATCAAGCCACCTCGCGGGCCGATCTCGAACAGGCGCAGGCGCAGCTTGCCACCAGTAAGGCAGAAGTGGCCAACGCCCGCACCGCTATCACCACCGCCCAGATTGATGTGGCCACGGCCCGCACCGAGCTTGGCTACAACCGCATTGTGGCACCGATGGATGGTACCGTGCTGTCGCTGGTGACCCGGGTGGGCCAGACACTGGTCTCCTCGCAAGTGGTTCCGACCCTGCTAAAGCTGGCCGACCTCGATACCATGACGGTCAAGGCGCAGATCTCCGAAGCCGACGTGGTCAAGATCCAGCCCGGCATGCCGGTCTATTTCACCCTGATTGGCGACCCGGATACCCGCTATGATGCCAAGCTGCGCAGCGTGCAGCTGGCCCCGACCAGCATCAATGATAGTGGCGCCGCGACCAACAGCGCGGTGTACTACTACGCCATGTTCGATGTGGCCAACCCCGAGCACAAGCTACGGGTCGCCATGACCGCGCAGGTCAGTATCGTGCTGGGCCAGCGCAAGCAGGTGCTCACTATTCCGCTCACCGCCCTCGGCAGCAATCTTGGCAAACATCAGGCGCAGGTTGATCTGCTCGACGACAAGAAGCAGAAGGTAAGCCGGACCATTACCACCGGCCTGCGCGATGAGGTGAATATCGAAGTGGTCGACGGTCTCAAGGAAGGGGATGAAGTGATCCTTGGTAGCAGCACCGCCTCCACACCCAGCCCTTGGTGATAGCATGACCTCTCTTATCGAGTTGCAAGGTGTCAGCCGTCGTTTTATGAGTGGCGAGCAGGAGGTCACCGTCCTGCATCCCCTTGATCTCACTATTGATGCCGGTGAGATGGTGGCGATTGTCGGGGCCTCCGGCTCCGGTAAATCCACCCTGATGAACCTGCTGGGCTGTCTGGACCACCCGAGCGAGGGTCGCTATCTGTTTCGCGGTCAGGATACGGCAGCGCTCGATACCCTGGCCCAGGCACGCCTGCGTAGCGAGCACTTCGGTTTTATCTTCCAGCGCTATCACCTGCTGCCGCATCTCGATGCCTGCGCCAATGTGGAAGTGCCCGCCATTTATGCCGGTCACGCCCGTCAGGAACGCCACCAGCGCGCCCGGGAGTTGCTGCTGCGCTTAGGGCTCGATCAGCGCGAGCACCACACACCCAATCAGCTCTCCGGCGGCCAGCAACAACGGGTCAGTATTGCCCGCGCGCTGGTCAATGGCGCTGAGGTCATTCTGGCCGACGAACCCACCGGGGCACTGGATAGCCAGAGCGGTCAGGAGGTGCTGGCCATCCTCAAAGAGCTGCACCAGCTCGGCCACACCATCATTCTGGTGACCCACGACCCAGAGATTGCGGCTCATGCCGAGCGGATTATCGAGCTTAAAGATGGCCGGGTGATCCGCGATCAGGGGCGAGTCACCCGCCCTGCGGTCTCCCCTCGCTCCCCGCAAGCGCATCAAGCCAATCTGTGGGAGCGGATGGATCGCCTGCGTGAAGCATTCCAGATGGCCTGGCACGCCATGAAGGCGCACCGGATGCGCACATTTCTCACCATGCTTGGCATCATCATCGGTATTGCCGCCGTGGTGAGCGTGGTGGCACTGGGTCAGGGAGCGCGGCAGAAAGTGATCAGTGACATCAGCGCCATGGGTACCAACACGGTCGACATCTTCCCCGGCAAGGGGTGGGGCGATGAGAAGGCCAGCACTATCCACACCCTTAACGAGGGGGATCTGCAGGCCCTGACCGGTCAGCCCTATCTGGCTGGAGCAACGCCCTCGGTGAGCAGCTCGGCGCAGGTTCGCTGGCGCAATCGCAGCCTCTCCGGCAGCCTCACCGGAGTGAGCCCCGCCTTTTTCGAGGTGAAGGGACTGACGCTGCAGCAAGGGCGCCTGCTCAATGATGAGGATCTGCGTAGCCGCTCGGCGGTTGCCGTGATTGATGCCACCTCCATGACCAGCCTGTTTGGCAGCCAGAATCCTATCGGACAAGTGGTGTTTGCCGGCTCGGTGCCGGTGCGGATCGTTGGTGTGGCCGAGCAGAAGAGCCGCTGGGGCGGCGGTCAGGGGGTCTCGTTATGGCTGCCTTACAGCGCTCTGATGAGCCGAATTCTGGTGCAGGATCACTTCGACCAGATCACGGTGCGATTAGCGCCCAATATTGATGCTGCCATTGCGGCACGCGGAGTCACCTCACTACTTGAACAGCGCCACGACACCCAGGATTTCTTCACCCAGAGCAATGACATGTTCTTGCAATCGGTCGAGAAAACCACCGGCACCATGACCCTGCTGGTCTCATCCATTGCGGTTATCTCGCTGATCGTCGGCGGTGTCGGCGTAATGAACATCATGCTGGTGTCAGTGGTTGAGCGGACCCGCGAAATTGGCATCCGCGTTGCCGTAGGCGCACGGCGCAGTGACATCATGCAGCAGTTTTTGATTGAGGCGGTGATGGTGACACTGGTCGGCGGGGTGATCGGCGTGCTGTTGTCACTATTGATTGGCGCGGTATTTGGCATGCTGGTAGAGAGCATGCAGATGCACTTCTCACTGTTCTCGCTGGTGATGGCGTTTGGTTGCTCCAGCCTGATTGGCATCCTGTTTGGTTATCTGCCGGCACGCAATGCGGCCCGGCTCGATCCTGTAGAGGCACTGGCCCGCGAATGAGTATCCGTTTTCTGGTGGTGGCCATGGGCTGCGCCACCTTGCTGGGCTGCGGCCTGCATAGCGACTATCAACGTCCCGAGCTGGATCTGCCGGCGACGTTTTCCAGTCAGGCACAAGTTCCCTTGCAAGATAAGTGGTGGCAGGCGTTTAACGATCCGGCGCTGAACAGACTGGTCGACGACGTACTCACCGCCAACCCCGACATGGCGCTGGCCGGCATCAAACTCAAACAGGCCGGGCTTGGACTTGAGCTGGCGCAGGGCAATCAGCGTCCGGGGATCAATGCCGGGCTGGGTGCTAACACCCAGCGTCCGCTTGATAGACACTTCGATACCCGTTGGACCGGCAATGCCCAGCTTGGGCTCAATTACGAGCTGGATGTATGGGGCCGACTCTCATCGGCTACCAATGCGGCTCGTTGGGAGGCCGATGCCACCGCCGAGGATCGGGATGCCACTCGCCTGATGATCATCGGCAAGACGCTGGAGAGCTACTGGCAACTGGCCTATCTGCATCAGGCCATCGCCAGTGGTGAGCAAGACCTCGCCAATCAGCGTGACGTGCTGGCGATCACCGAGCGCCGCCTTGTCGCAGGTGCGGTAAGCCGCCTTGACCTGCTGCAGGCCAAGCAGAGCCTGGCTGGCAAACAGGCCAGTCAGCTTGAGCTAATGAACCTGCAAGAGGCAGCCCGTAATACTCTGCTGCTCTTGCTAGGCCGCAGTCATGGGGAGCTGCCGGTCGCGCCGAGCAGTCTGCCCGATACCCTGCCCGATCCGGCGCCCGGCTTGCCAGCCGAAGTGTTGTCACGTCGCCCCGACATGCGCGCCGCCGAGTCACGTTTGCGCGGGCAGTTGGCTGAAGCGGACAGCACCCGGGCTTCGTTCTACCCCACGCTCAGCCTCACTGGCAGCGTCGGCTCGAGTAGCAATGCACTGGCGACCCTGCTGCAAAACCCGGTGGGTTCTCTTGGCGCCTCGCTGACGCTGCCGTTTCTGGAGTGGAACAAGCGCCAGCAGACCATAGATCGAGCGAATCTGGATTACGATGCCGCAGTGATCAATTTTCGCAAACAGCTCTACCAGTCGCTGGTCGAGGTGGATAACGCATTAAGCGATGTGCGTATCGGTCGTGAGCGCGAGCAGCGCCTGCAAGAGCAACTGACGCTGGAGCGTGAAAGTGCCCGCCTGGCGCGCAGTCGCTATCTGGCGGGCGCCACCGGCGTGCAAAACTGGCTGGATGAGCAGGCGCGCCTGCGCAGTGCCGAGCTGGCCTGGCTGGAGCAGCGGCGCAGCCTGCTGGTGGCCCAGAGCCGACTGTGCCAAGCCCTCGGTGGCGGTCTGCACCCCTGAAAGGTTAAACAGTAGCCGGTCCTGACACGGCCGGTTGCCGGCCACTTAACCAGGCCCGATACATCGACCAGGCAGTGTAAAGCACCACGATCCCGACCAGCCACTTGAGCATGGCCAGATCGAGCGAGCGCACCAAAAACGCCGCTAATACCACACCAATGGGGCCAAAGATGGCCACCGCCAGCACGGCCTGAGCATCAAAGGCGCCACGGCGAATAAAGGTGCTGGCCGAGAAGACGCTCAGCACCGCCGTGGAGCCCATCATGATGGGAAACGCCGCGATCGGGTGCATGCCGAGCAGATAGATCAGCGTCATGCAGGGGGCAAACAGGCCAATTCCGACGTTCATCAGTACGCCAAACAGGAAATTACCCACCAGCGCAATGGCGAGTTTTGTGCCCGACAGCCCCATCGCTTCACCGCCAAGCGGGAACAGCCCCAGTAAACCGCAGAAGATCAGCGCCGCCACCACCAAGAGCGAACCGGCCATCACCACCCGCACTTTCTGCCGATCAAAGGCGGCCACATGGCGCGCCCCGATGGCCGCCCCCAGCGCCGCAGCCACCATCATGCTAACCAGCGTGACGGGATCCACATCAACCATGCCGACAAAGATCAGCGACTGCACGGCCGTTGGCAGCACACATTGACCATTGAGGGTCCCCGGCAGGACTCGGTCATCAATCAGACCAAAATGCTTATAGCAGGCGGTCTTCACCGCAAAGCTGCCAATACCGAGGGTATCGAGGAAATTGGCCACAAAGCCGATGGCGGCCACTTTGCCAAACGGGGTCGATTCAAGCTCCCCGCGTTGGCGGCGCTGCCACCAGGCACGGAGCAGCAACATCAGAAAAAACAGGGCGCCGGCAATAAATACCAGTCGCAGCAAGATCATTAACATGGGGACTCTCCAGTAACGGGGCGCGATTGTAGTCCCGTGCAGGCAGAGTGCAACCTGATCCGCAGCAAAATAATCTGCGGTTGAAACGCATTTTTTGCGAAGTTAGCAAACGAATCGTCTATTACTTATAGCAGGGTGGGCAGCGCTCACCCGAGTCCATCGGTGTTGTCTATGGTCTTTCGCGACGACCTTAAGTAACCGATGGCCAGCAAAAGGCCGGGATTTCCCGGCCTTGTTTATCTGTGAATTCACCTGTTGGTTACAACCAGCGCTGCAACCACGACTGGCGCAGTAGCCAAGCCGATAAACCGCTGACCACCTTGTCGCTGACCGGCGTGAGCAGCAGCCAGGGAATCACCAGAGTGACCACCGCAAGAGACCCCATATAGATATCGGTAAACCAGTGGGCGCCGACCATCATGCGCGGCAGGGTAAAGACCGGCACCATCAGACAGGCCAGCAGCCCCATCCAGCGCGGGGCAAAACGGAGCATAAACGCGGCAAACACCATCAGCATCATGCCGTGATCGCCGGGGAAACTGTCACTCGATGAGTCTTTGGTCGGAAAGTCGGTCAGTTCGGTCAAACGCAGTGCCCAAGAGAGCGAAAGAGTAGGACTGGGACGCTCAACCGGCAACAGGTGGCCAATACGGTTAAGCAGCAGTGCCACCAACATCATCCACAGACCAATCGCCACCCAGCGGGCACGTACCGGCCCATCGCCTTGCACAAAGCGGGATGCCAAAAGAGCCAGCATGCAGCCGAGTGAGACCAGATCAAACAGGCGATGGTTGGTGACCGCCATAAAGGTACGCCAGGGGCCCGGCTCGGCAATCAGGGCATTAAAGGTCTGGAAAATCGACACATCCCACCGCGCCCACAGACCGTGTCCGGGCAGAAAAATCCAGCTCAGCGCAACCACGGCGCCCAGCAAATTCCAGAGGAGAATGGTTGGTAACTTGTTCATGAGAAAAGAACCGGACTGAAACAAGGTTGCAGATGTTACGGATCCATGACCAAAAAACAAGCCACATGTGAATCCCAATCTGTACTAACATTTCTGTCAAACTAGGCGTCATGACAACCAACTGATACACAGTTAGTATGCTCTGATGATATTGGTGGAGTGAATAGAATGCGCAACTACCTGAGATTAATACTGTTTTCAATGGGGCTGCTGGCTGGCGTACAGATCCCCGGCTGGCTCGAACTCTATTATCAGCGGGTAGATGCCCGATTACAGCAAGCCGAAACGAGCCTTGCACCGTTTCAGGCTAACGCCGATGAACACTTTGGCGGTGCGCTGGATGCCCTGATAACCCATTACCGCAGCAACCCCGATCCGGTAGTTAACCGCGATGCCGATAGCATCCAGCAACTGGTGGCCCAGCGCGAGCGCTTGACCAGTGAGCAGGCATTGCACAGCGCGCTCTGGTTTAAGCAACTCACTCATCTGCTGTTGCGTGGTGATCGTGCGTTGATTGAGGATACCCTGACCCACTACAACTATGTGGTGCCACTGAATCAGGATGCCATGACCTGTGGCCTGCTGGTGGCTCTGCTGGCCGCATTGCTTGGTGATCTGTTTTTCTCGCTGCTGGCCTGGCCCTTCAAACCGTCACCCCGACGGCGCCCCGAGTTTCGTTAAACCGCCCGTTTCTCGATAGCCTCTCCATCAGGAGAGGCTATCGAGCGAATAGGGCAGGCGCTGCTCATCAACCAGGGCGATTAGCGCTTCGACCACCAGCGGATCAAATTGGTGGCCCGAGCGCTCTTTCAGATAATCGAGCACAGTGGGCAGCGGCCAGGGCTCTTTGTAAGGGCGTTTGCTCAGCAGCGCATCAAACACATCCACCACCGCCACAATACGTGCCGATAGGGGAATGTCGGTGCCTTTGAGCTGTTTGGGATAACCCTTGCCATCAAAATGCTCGTGGTGACAGCGGGCGATTTCCGCTCCCAGCGACAAGTAACTCATCCCCTCCACCATCTGGCCGGCGTCTTCCAAAATGGTGGCGCCGATGCTGGCATGCAGCTCCATCACCTGCCGCTCCTCTGGCGTAAAGCGGGCCGGTTTGTGCAGAATATTGTCCGGCGTGGCGACCTTGCCCACATCATGCAGAATCGACGCCATACCGATCATCTCCATAAAGCGCGGCGTCAATTCATCAAGGTAGCTGCCACGGCCATGCATCTCCTGGGTGATGGCATCCGATAATTTCTGCACCCGTTTGACATGCTCGCCGGTGTCACTGTCACGAAACTCGGCCAGCGCAGCCAATGCTACGACCGTTGCCTCTTGCGAACTCAGTAACTGGCGATTGAGATAGAGGTTGTCGTAGGCGGCCGAAATACGGTGGCAGAAGATACCCAGCAGATCCTGCTCGATAGGCTCGAGTGGCCAGGCGGGGGTCAGACAGAGCACAAATTCGCGGCCGTTGTGAGCCTGAAGATACACCGCCTCCTGCTGCTCATCCTGTACCCGGTAGCTGGCATTACTGGCCGAAGCCACCGCCGTCAGCAGGTGCGGAAAATGGCTCAGCGAATCCCCTTGCAGTAATGGCTCGTAGACACCGGTTGCCGCCAGCACCTGCAGCGGCCCATCGTGAGAGCGCCGCTCAGCGCAGACGATGCCTTCGGTACCCACATCAAGCAGGGCGCTGACTTGACGCAGCACCCCGGAGGCAAACTCCTTAAGAGAGCTCAGTTGATAGAGATCCCCGGCGCCATCGAGGATCCGCGCTAACCCTTGGCGGCTGCGCTCGATGGTCAACAAACTGTCGTAGGATCGCAGCGAGGCAATCACAGTGGTAAAGAGCTTTTGCGAGGTGAGGTCGGTCTTGGTCTTGTAATCATTGATGTCGTAATCAAGGATAACTTTTTTCTCGGGCGCCTGACCGGGTTGGCCGGTGCGAAGCACGATGCGCACCAGCTGGTTATCAAGCTCGCCACGGATGTATTCCACCACCCGCAAACCGGCGTCATCGCTCTCCATCACGACATCCAGCAGCACCAGCGCGATATCCGGCTCTGAGCGCAGCAACGCCATGGCTTCCCGGCCGCTATTGGCATTAAGCAGCTCAACGCCACGCCCCTTGAACTGGATATCTTTGATCGCCAGCCGCGTCGCCGCATGGATATCCGGCTCGTCATCCACCACCAAAATGATCCAGGGCTTCAGGGAACGGGGCAGCTCATCGTGCTGGTCCACGGGCTCATCATCTTCAATAAGCCACAGATCGTTGTCTTCATCCTGCTCTGACATGGCGTCCCTCCGTGAGTCCTTAAAACTATAACCGGACTTTCACAAGCTCGGCGGCCAAATGCTAACCGCTCGATTCAACAGGAAAAAAACAGCGTCAAACAGCGAAGTTCTGACAGGGGGCGCACACTTGTTTTCTATTACTCCACGCAGGATTGACTCGCAGCCACCTCATAGAGCTCGAGCGGCAATCCGTCAGGGTCAGCAAAGAAGGTAAAGCGGCAGCCGGTGAGCTCATCGACTCGCACCGGCTCGACAGCCACCCCATGCGACTCGAGATGGGCGATCACCGGCTCAAGGCGCTGCACCCGAAAGGCGAGATGACGCAGGCCGCACGCCTCGGGACGAGAGGGGCGCGCTGGTGGCGAAGGAAAGCTGAACAGCTCAATCTGGCCACCACCGGGCAGCGCCAGATCGAGTTTCCACGACTGGCGCTCTGCGCGCAGCGTCTCGGCAATGATCGGCAACCCCAGGGTCTCGTGATAAAACGCCCGTGAACGCTGATAGTCACTCACAATCAGCGCCACGTGGTGAATGGATCCCAGCAAAGCGCTGTCACGCCGGTTTTCGCTCATCGCCGCCCCTCTTGGGTTACATCATCAGTTAAAGAAGTTATTGAACCAGTTATCCAGCACATTTTGCGGTTGGGCTGCGCACGACACCGGCTCACCCAAGGTCGCCAGTTTGGCGGGCACCGACACACTGCCCGGACAATCATTCGCGACCCGGCTGCCACTTGTACGCGAGAAACTGGCCCAGCCAATCCCCTCAGGCAGGGTCAGCTGCAGGCTATTCACGCCGCGCTGCGCCATATAGCCCGAGAAGAGTTGCAACGCGCCGTTGGCGCCGGTCAAACCGGCCGGGGTGTTGTCATCACGCCCCACCCAGACACTGACCAGCTCGTTGTTGTCGATCCCGGCAAACCAGGAGTCACGCAATTCGTTGGTGGTACCGGTCTTACCCGCCATGGTCAGCCCCGGGAAACGGGCACTGAGCGAGCGGGCCGTGCCTTCACTCACGGTCTTGGTCATGGCAAACAGGGTCAACCAGCTCGCCTGGGCATCCACCGTCTGCTTGGCCACGGCATTTTGCTTATACATCACCTTGCCATCGCCATCGACCACGGCGCGAATCGCCGCCAGCGGCTGAGTCAGGCCACGGTTGGCAATCGGCAGATACATCTGATTGACCTCAAGCGGACTTAAGGCAATGGCCCCCAGCACCAGCGACGGATAGGCCTGAATGCTCTGCTGCACACCCAGTTTGTGCAGCGTATCCACCACCTTATCGAGCCCCACCTGCAGGCCAAGATTGACCGTCGGCACGTTACGCGAATCGGCCAAGGCGTTCATCAGCATCACGTTTTGCAGGAACTTGCGATCGTAGTTTTGCGGCGTCCACAACTGACCATCCTGACCGCGGATCCGGATAGGTTGATCTTTAAGCGGTGTTGCCAAGGTCATGCCGTTGGAAAGACCAGTCAGATAGACCGAGGGTTTGACCAAAGAGCCAATCTGACGGCGTGCATCGAGCGCCCGGTTAAAGCCGGCGTAGCGTGGATCGCGTCCGCCCACCACCGCCACTATCTCCCCTTTGTGCCAGTCGGAGATGATCATGGCCGCTTCCAGATTCTTTTTACGCAGGGTCTTCTCGATGTTATCAAGGCCCGACTGCACTGCCTGCTCGGCCGCATGCTGGGCAATCGGATCAAGACTGGTGAAGATCTTCACGCCCGATTGCTTGAGCAAATCAGGGCCAAATTGCGCCTGAATTTCACGCTTGAGCAGACTCATGAAAGCCGGGGTACGGCCATAGGTCATCTGGCCGCGCGGGATCACCCCAAGCGGCTGCTGGCTGGCCAGCTGATACTCATCGGCAGTGAGACTGCCCTGATCCGACAGCAGTTTTAGCACCAGATTACGGCGGGTCAGCGCCCGATCCGGATAGCGCCACGGATCATAGAAGGAAGGCCCTTTGACCAACCCCACCAACAGCGCCATCTGGTCGATATCCAACTCATTGACCGGCACCCCGAAATAGAAATAGGAGGCCAAACCAAAGCCATACACGCCTTGAGAGAAGTTCTGGCCGAGATAGACCTCGTTGAGATAAGCCTCAAGAATCTCATCCTTGCTGTAGCGATAGTCGATGATCACCGCCATGTAGGCTTCCTGCAGCTTTCGCCACATGCTGCGTTCGCGGCTTAAGAAGAAATTCTTGGCCAGCTGCTGAGTCAGAGTGCTGCCCCCCTGCACCGTATGACCGGCCAGCAGGTTAGCGACCATGGCACGCAGAATCGCCAGCGGCGAAACACCGCCGTGCTGATAAAAATCGCGATCTTCGGTAGTCAGCAAGGTGACCAGTAAGCCATCCGGCACTTCGGAGAGTCGTACCAGCAAACGGTCTTCTCGATCCTCGGTATTAAGGCGATCAAGCAGCACCGGGTCCATCTGGGCAAAGCCCATCGCCCGGCCATTATCCAGCGACTGAATCGCGCCCAGCCGCGCACCGTTAAAGGTCAGACGCAGGCCACGCGCACTGTCAGCCCCATCAAAAAAGGCAAAGGGGCGGCGAATGATATCGATGCCTTGCGTGGTCACCGTGTACTCGCCCGGCTGATGAGGCTGACGCACCGCTTTGTAGTTAAGCATCTTGAGCTCGCGCAGCATCTGCTCCTGAGACAGGCGCTGACCCGGATAGAGCTCAAGTGGGCGGCTGTATACCATGACCGGCAGTTGCCACTTTTCACCGTCGAAGCGCTCGCGGACCTTGGTATCGAGATAGATGCCAAAGACCACCAAAAAGGCAGCGCCCACCAGCGACAATTTGACCCCGAGCCAAAACAGGGTGCGCCACAGCGGGCGACGGGATGAACTCTTCTTGCTAACCGGTCGTTTCTTACGTGTTGTTGCCATGCAGTACTGTTTCCACTAACCCCGAAAAAATGTGCCCTGCGGGCAATCCATTCAGATTGTTGTTATTTATCCTGATCCATCCGCTTTTTGGTCAGCCGGGTCGGCATCGCCTCCAGCGGATTGTCCGGCCAGTAGTGGCGCGGATAACGTCCTTTCATCTCTTTTTTGACCTGCTCATAAGAGCCGGCCCAAAACGCGGCCAGATCGGCGGTGATCTGTAGCGGCCGCTGCGCCGGAGAGAGCAACTCGACCAACAGCGGTATTCGTCCTTCGGCCACGCGTGGCGTCGCAGCAAGGCCAAACATCTCCTGAATCCGCACCGGAATCGCCGGCGCCTGCCCCGGCACATAGCGGATGCGCACCCGTGTCCCGGTCGGTGCGCTAAAGTACACCGGCAACTGCTCATCCAGTATGCCCGGCAGCGGCCAAGAGAGTTGAGCGCGCAGGGCAGCGGTCAGATCCACTTTTTTCAACTGCTCGAGCCGGGTCATACCGAGCACGCTCGGCAGCAGCCACTGCTCAAGACTCTCCAGCAAGTCATCATCGCTGCAGGCAGGCCAAGGGTGCTGCGACAACCAGTCGGCGGCGCAGCGAAGCCGCGCCAGCAATCCTTCACTGGCCTCATCCCACGGCAGGCAGTGCAGCCCCTTGCGGCGCACCCCATCGAGCAGGCAGCGCCCTTTTTGCTCATCAGAGAGCGTGGTCAGAGGCTCGCTGGCAAGCACCAGCTCACCCAGCGTGCGCTGACGCTCGGCGCGCACCCGGTCTTGCTGCTCATCCCAGGCAAAGTGGTCGCGCTCGCTGACAAGCTCCGGCAGCCAGCGCACCAGCTCGTCAAGCTCCAGCGGCTCGGCCACGAAAATACGAATGCCGCGATCACTTTGGCCCATATTGACCGCCACCAGCGCCGCTTGTCCGCTGCACGGATGATCATCGGCCAGATCGGCACTGCTGCCCCCCGCCAGTTGATAGCGACTGCCACTGCGCAGACGGCCGATGCGATCGGGCCAGGCCAGCGCACAGAGCACGCCAAGCCACTGCCCAGAGGCAGCAGAGGTGCTGGCATTAAGTCGCGCCAACCAACGCCCTGCCTGGGGGCGCAGCGCACCTTGCCGCCGGCCAAACAGGACCGAGAGACGCTCCGAGCCTCGCAGATCCTCCTCCAGCAGAGCAACAAGATAACAGGCGTCGGCGACAATTCCTGTCAGGCCCTCTTGCTCCAGCTCGGCAGCGCGCAGCAACATGTGCGCCAGACGAGGATGGGTACCGAGCGTCGCCATGGCGCGGCCATGGGCAGTCAGCTGCATAGTCTCGTTGATAGCGCCGAGTCGGCGTAATAAGGCTTCTGCCGCCGCCAGGGCGCCAGCCGGCGGCGTGTCGAGCAGCGGCAGCGCGTCAATTTTGCTGCCCCACTGGGCGGCATCGAGCATCAGGCCGGTGAGCTCCTGGGTCAGCAGCTCGGGAGGGCTCTGCTCTTCCAGCCGGTCCTGCTGCTCCTGGCTCCAGAGCCGGTAACAGACACCGGGCGCCAGACGTCCGGCCCGCCCGGCGCGCTGCTCGGCCGAGGCCTTGGCAATCTGACGGGTTTCAAGACGCGTCACCCCGCTTTTAAGATCAAACAGGGCGCGCCGCTCCAGACCGCTGTCGATCACCACGGTGATCCCTTCAATCGTGAGCGAGGTCTCCGCCACATTAGTGGTCAGCACCAGCTTGCGTCGCCCGGCCGGTGCCGTGGCTATCGCCGCCTGCTGGGCGCGCATATCCAGGCGCCCATAGAGCGGGGCGATATCCACATCATCGGGCACCCGCTCGCGCAGCCACTCGGCCAGCCGCTCAATCTCGCCCTGCCCCGGCAAAAAGACCAGCGCGCTCCCAAGGTGAGAGGCGAGAGCTTCAAGCACCACGGCACCGAGTTGCGGCTCGAGGCGTTGCAGGCGATTCCAGGGGCGATAATGGCGCTCGACCGGATAACTGCGCCCTTCCGAGCGCAGCACCACCGCTTCGCTGAGCAGGCGCTCGAGGGGCAAGCCATCGAGGGTGGCAGACATCACCAGAATGTTGAGATCATCGCGCAAAGCCTGCTGGCTCTCGAGTGCAAAGGCGAGCGCGGTGTCAGCATGCAGGCTTCGCTCGTGGAACTCGTCGAAAATCAGCAAACCGACGCCCGAGAGCTCGGGGTCTTGCTGCAACATGCGCGTCAGCACCCCTTCGGTGACGATCTCAAGGCGGGTACGCGCGCTGATGCGGCTCTCACCACGCACTCGCAGGCCAACACGCTCACCCACTTTCTCACCCAGCTGAGAGGCCAGATAGGCGGCAATATTGCGCGCCGCCAGACGCCGTGGCTCAAGCAGGATAATGCGCCCTCGTACCCGCTCACGCACCAGCAGCTCAAGCGGCAGCAATGTTGACTTGCCGGCACCGGGAGGAGCCTGCAAAATCAGCTGGTTATGTTGTGACAGCGCCGTTTCAATGGCAGGCAACAGTGAGGCGATGGGAAGCGGGGACAAGCTACAGTTTCCGTTTGGCCAAAAACGCCGTCTATGATGCCACAGATTTGCCCTGTGGTAGCCAGAGAGCCGATTCACGATACCGGGGGAGCCTGTGGCCCGACTCTTTTTTGCCCTTCCTGCTGATAATCTGGCCGATGCCATCATTCGCTGGCGTGATGCGCGCCCCTGGCCCGGCCAAGCGGTGCCGGCTGCCAATCTGCATCTGACCCTGGCATTTCTCGGTGAGGCCGATGAAAAACAAACCCGCGAATTGATGCAGCAAGCCGCCAAATTGCACTGCCCGCCGCTGACAATTGAGCTCGATGCCTGCGGCTGGTTTGCCCGTGCCAAGGCGGCCTGGATTGGGCCCGAGCAGTGGCCCAACGAGCTATCGGTGTTTGCCCGCGAGTTGCAGCGCCTTGGCAGCCGTCTAGGGCTTGGTAATGGCGAGCAGCACTATCACCCCCATGTCACCTTGTCGCGTAAAGCCACTGAAGCGCCACAAGATAGCCCGGCGCCACGCTTTACCTTGCTGGCACGGGAGTTTTGTCTCTATCAATCGGTCAGCAGCGAGCAGGGGGTGCGCTATGAGCCGCTCGCCCGCTGGCCTCTTCGCAAACGGATTCATCCATGACGTTCGAACCTCCGCTGCAAAGCGGCATGCTGATTAGCCGCTATAAGCGCTTTCTCACCGACGTGGCCCTGCCAGATGGCAGCACGCTCACCGTGCACTGCGCCAATACCGGCGCCATGACCGGCTGCGCCGACCCCGGCACCCGGGTCTGGTACTCCACCTCGGACAACCCGAAACGCAAGCTGCCCAATAGTTGGGAGATAGCCGAAAGTCCGCGCGGCCACTTTATCTGCGTCAACACGGCGCGGGCCAACCAGATTGCCCGCGAGCTGATTGAGCAAGGCGAGCTGGCGCCGCTTGCCGGTTACCAGCGCCTGCGCACAGAAGTGAAATATGGCGAAGAGGGCAGCCGTATCGATCTGCTGCTGGAAGATGATCATCAACCGGCCTGCTATATCGAGGTCAAATCGGTCACCCTGCTCGATGCGACGCGTGATGATGGCATGGGCTATTTTCCCGATGCAGTGACCACCCGCGGCGCCAAGCATTTGCGTGAGCTGATGGCCATGAAGGCCGCCGGTCATCGGGCGGTGCTGTTGTTCATGGTGCTGCACTCTGGCATCGAGAAAATGCAGGCAGCATCACACATTGACCCGGACTATAGTCTGCTTATTGAGCAAGCAGTGCGGGCGGGGGTTGAAATCCTTGCCTACAGGCCCCATGTTGGGGTGAATGGCTTGTCCGCTCAAGGGTTTATACCGTTTGCAGGGGTCACAAGTCCGCTCATGGGAAGGGATGAAATCTCGGTGGGATAACAATAATGAAAAGGGCTGTTTGCCTGATCGTTACCCATCTGATATAGATACCGGCCTCAGATTTATGGATGGCACGGGCATCGTGCAGTATTAGGAGACAGGGCATGCCAACAGGCGAAAACAGGAAATCTCTGGGCCCCCTGGCCATTGCGGGTGTAGAGCCTTACCAGGTGCAACCGGGTGAGGAGTACATGAATGAGCGTCAGAAGACGCACTTTCGCAAAATTCTGGCGGCCTGGCGTAATCAGCTGATGCACGAAGTGGATCGCACCGTTGATTACATGAAGGACGAAGCTGCCAACTTCCCGGATCCGGTGGACCGTGCTGCGCAGGAAGAGGAGTTTGCCCTCGAACTGCGTACCCGCGATCGTGAGCGCAAGCTTATCAAGAAGATTGAAAAGACCCTGCAACTGCTGGAAGACGACGAGTTCGGCTACTGCGAGCACTGCGGGATCGAAATCGGTATCCGTCGTCTGGAAGCCCGTCCGACCGCCGATCTCTGCGTCGACTGCAAGACACTGGCCGAGATCAAGGAGAAGCAGATGGCCGGCTGATGCCACCATCTTGCACACCGTATTAAAGGAGGGAGCCCGAGGCTCCCTCTTTGCATTTCGACAGCTTCCCTCCCCGGTGGTAGAATCGCGCGGTTTTAATGACATGAAGAGCCGATGCCATGCCCTGGATACAAATTCGAATCAACGCCACTGCCAAAACAGCCGACAAAGTCAGCAACATGCTGATGGGACGTGGCGCCCAGGCGGTCACCTTCATGGATGCCAAGGATGTTCCCGTCTACGAACCAATGCCCGGTGAAACCCCGCTGTGGGGCGAGACCGAGGTGATGGGGCTGTTTGATGCCGAAGTGGATCCGGCGCCTATCGTCGCCTTTTTCCAGCAGATCTTCGGCGAACAGGTCGGCTACAAGGTCGAGCAGCTCGAAGACAAGGATTGGGTACGCGAGTGGATGGATCACTTCCACCCGATGCAATTTGGCGAACGCCTGTGGATCTGCCCGAGCTGGCGCGATGTGCCTGATCCCAGCGCCGTCAACGTGATGCTTGATCCGGGTCTGGCATTTGGTACCGGCACCCACCCCACGACCGCCTTGTGCCTCAAGTGGCTCGATGCGCAAGATTTGACAGGCAAGACCGTGGTCGATTTTGGCTGCGGCTCCGGGATCCTCGGCATCGCCGCACTCAAACTCGGTGCCGCCCGGGTGATCGGCATCGACATCGATCCGCAAGCCATTCAGGCCAGCCGCGATAACGCCGAACGTAACGGCGTGGCTGAGCATCTTGAGCTCTATCTGCCAGCCGAGCAGCCGCAAGGTCTCAAGGCCGACGTGGTGGTGGCTAACATTCTGGCCGGTCCGCTGCGCGAGCTGGCGCCGCTGATCGCCGATCTGGGCAAGCCCGCCAGCCTGATGGCCCTCTCCGGTGTGCTGGAGAGCCAGGCGCCCGAGCTTGAGACCATCTACGGCCAGTGGTTCAACATGGACCCAACCGCCGTACAGGAAGAGTGGTGCCGCCTCTCGGGCACCAAGCACAGCTGATAACACAAGGGCTCCACCGGGAGCCCTTGTTGTTTTGATAAAGACGGCTTAGCGGCCGATTCGCCCCCGATGCCAGGCCCGTCCGGCCAGCACGACCAGGGTGATGGCAGTGAGCGGCAACACAAACAGGGACATGGCCGAGGCAAAGGGAGCCTGCAGCGCGCTGTCGGTCGCATGCAAAATAAGCCACAGGGTATAAGCGACGTAGTAGGCCAAAAACAGCATCCCTTCCCAGCGCGCTATGGTGTAACCGGTAAAGAAGATCGGCAGACAGGCGAGCGCTACGGCGATCATCACCGGAATATCAAAAGCCAGTGCGGTGGCGGAGACCTCGATACCGCCCGGCACCACCAGAGCGCTCAGCCCCAGTACGCAGAAAATATTGAAGATATTGCTGCCCACCACGTTCCCCACCGCAATATCGCGCTCCCCACGCAGGGCCGCCACGATGGAGGTCACCACTTCCGGTAGCGAGGTACCAGCGGCCACTATGGTCAGACCGATGACCAATTCACTGACGCCAAAGTAACGGGCAATGGTAACGGCACTCTCGACCAGCAGCCGCGAGCCAAGCACCAGCAGCGCCAAACCCACCACGATCAGCAGCACATTGCGCAGCTGCGTTAACGGGGAATGTGGCTCATGAGCGCCATACTCCTGCTCATACTCGGCCTTGGCAGCCTGGCTCTCGCGCCGGCTCTGCATAATCAGAAACACGGTGTAAATGAGGATGCCGGCAAACAGCGCGCCCCCTTCCAGCGGCGCAATCCGGCCATCCCACCCCATGATCAGCACCAGCAGTGAGGCGGCGATCATCAACGGCACATCGAGGCGCACCAGTTGCATCGAGACCGTCAGCGGTACAATCAGGGCCGAGAGCCCCAGAATAAACAACACGTTGAAGATATTGCTGCCCACCACATTACCCACCGCAATCCCCGCCTGACCGGCCAGCGCAGACTGCACACTGACCGCCAGTTCGGGCGCGCTGGTACCAAAGGCCACCACCGTCAAGCCCACCACCAGCGGCGAGATCCCTAGCGCACTGGCAAGACGCGATGCCCCGCGCACCAGCACTTCTGCCCCAATCACCAAACACACCAAGCCCAGAACCAACCACACTGTCGTCATCATGAAGTCATCCTTGTCGCGGTCCGAATCATATGAGATGAGTTCTCATTTACACTCTAACAGAGCAACGCTAGTCTGATGAGCTCATTCTATTAACAGGAGTCATCCATGTCTCGTTTCCTGCTACTGGGCGCCAGTCGCGGTCTTGGCCACGCTATTTGCCACTCGCTGCTGCAACGCGGAGCCCATATCACCGCCCTGATCCGCGATGCTGAGCAGGCGCAGCGGCTGCGCCAGGCCGGCGTTGATGTGGTGGAAGGTGATGCACTTGACCCGCAGGCCATGCGCGCTGTGTGCGAGCAAGCCGGCACCGAGGCCCGGGTGATTTCGACCCTCGGCAGTTTTCGAGCCGCGCAGCCGGTCGATTTTGAGGGGCATCGCCTGCTGATCGACACTATGGAGGCCACCGGCCTGCGCCGTCTGCTGCTGGTCACATCGCTTGGTTGTGGCAACAGTTGGCAATATCTGCCTGCGCGGGCGCGTCATGCCTTCGGTTTCGAGGTGCGACTTAAAACCCTGGCAGAGAGTTGGCTGCAAACCAGCGCACTGGAGTGGACCATATTGCGCCCGGCCGGGTTGCAAGATGGGAAGGCCACCGGCAGCGCCCGGCTGGCGCCACCAGAAGAGGAGCTGCACGGCGTGGTGCGCCGCGCCGACGTGGCAACACTGGCTATCGAACTGGTGGCGCAGCGCGATACCATCGGCCAGATCCTGGCCTGTGTGGACGATACCTTGACCCGCTAAGCGCTATGGTGCCTGCACATCGTGTGATACGGGCCTGGGCTTTAGCAACGTGCGCTGGCGCCAGGCCAGCAGCCACCAAGCTAGCAGACCGTAGAGCACAGCCAGTCCCCATAACTGCATAAGTTGGGGGCTAATTTGCCCAATATCGGCCCCCATCTGATTGAGGCGCAGCGACCCCTGAATACCCGCCGTGGCCGGCACCCACTGGGACAACCAGCGTAGCGGTGCCGGCACCATCTCCAGCGGCCAGATAAAGCCGGCAACGAAGATCAGCGGCATGGAAGAGACCAGCACCACCTGACTTGGCAGGTCGCGGCGCACAAACAGCGCCCCCAGCACCACCCCCAGCCAGAGCGTGGCGAGCTCGAAGGGGAGCATCAGCAGCACCATCTGCAGGGCCGAGGCCTCGCGGGCGACCCCATAGTGATCGAGGCAAAATCCCAGCATGTAGAGCATCGGCAACAGATAACCAGCGCCAATCACCAGGGTGCGTGCCAGCAGCAGAGCCCCCGCAGGCGCACTCTGCCAATACCCCTCACCGCCTCGAACTGTGATCTGGTTTTGGGTCGCCCCCACCAGCGCCGCGCCCATCAGCAAGATCTGATGCAAAATCAGCACAAACACGCCGGGCACCACGTAATCGACATAACCCATGGTTGGGTTAAAGACCGGTACCAGATTAAGCGACACAGCACTCCAGCCCTGACTGGCCGCCGGTAAGGGCTCGCCGTGAGTGAGCAAACGCACCACCTTAATCTTGGCCGCCAGCGTACCGCTAGCAGCCGCCAGCCCCTGCGCCAATGCGCCATAGACCAGAAAATAGCTGGCATCGCCGCCATAACCGACCGTCACGCTGCGCCCCAGCATGATGTCGCGATAAAAATGGCGGGGAATGTGCAAAAGCCCGCTCGCTTGCCCGGCATTAACCAGCTGCTCAGCCTCGGCCAGCGTGGCGACCTGATCAGTCAGCCGCACCTCGGGCGTAGCATCGGCCATAAAGGCCAGTTGGCGCGATAACTGACTGCCATCTTCATCGACCAGCACTACCGGCAGCTCACGCGGCGTCTGGTTCAGATAGGGCTGTGGATAGAGAAACGAATAAAACAAAATGCCGCCAAACAGCGTCAGCAAGATGGCGCGATCGGCCAGCAGGCTACGCAGCTCAAGACGCAGCAGGTCGCGAAAACCTAGCATGCCGCCTCCTGGTCATAACGGCGCTTGACCAGTAGCAGCAAGAGCCAGAACGCGCTCATCATGACCAACTGCGGCCAGATGGTGGCCAGCCCCATACCGTGATTGGCCACCGCCACCTGCAGGTCGGCATAGTGAGAGAGCGGCAGCAAGGCGCGCCAGAAGCGGGCGAATGGCTCCATGGCCATGGTCGGGAAGGTGATGCCCATAAACGCAAGGCCCGGCGCCGTCAGTGAGCCCGCCAGCGAGATGGCGCGCGCCGCATCGCGCAACGCCGCGTAGTAGACCATACCGATGGCCACGCAGCCCCCCGAGGCCAGCGCCAATCCGAGCGCCAACCAAAGTGGATTCCCCTGCTGCGGATAGCCGAGTAGATGAAACAGGGCAAGGCTCCACGCCACGCCCCAACCCCACCCAATCAGAGTGTGCAGGGCAAATTTGCGCAGTAATGGACGCCACACCCCACCCTGGCACCACGGCAGTTGTAGCCGATCTTCCCGTGACAGAGCATTGAGGCCATAGAGGGTGAGTAAAATCTGCCACACCGCCGGGAACAGGGCGCCAAGCATAAACTGGGCATAGCTCGAGTTGAGGTTATACAGCGCCGTCACCTGACTGGTGAGCGGCAATGCCTGCCCCATGGCGCCGGGAAGCGCCCTGCCTTGGGCCAGCGCCGCGAGGAGGCCCACCTGACCGTTGAGCGTGCCCACCACCTGCGCCAGCGCTGCATTGACCACCTTGGCAATCAGCACAAACTGGCTGTTACTCCAGGCGGTAATGCGCGGCGCGGTGCCAAGCCTGGCATCGCGCTCCAGATGCAGCGGCATCACCACCAGCGCATAAATCTCGCCGCCACGCAGGGCGCGGCTGCCCTCCTCCACCGAGGCGTAGTCCGCACTTAAATGCAGCGAAGGGGACGCATCCAGATCACGGGCCAGCTGACGCGAGAGCGCACTGTGGTCAAGATCGACCAGCCCGATGGGCAGTTCGCGCACCAGCGCGCCGGAGAAGATCCACCACAGGCAGCCAAGCAGCATCAGCGGCAGCCACAGCGCCAGCCAGCGGCCCCAGGAGTCCTGCCAGAGCAGACGCAGCTCGCGGATCATTGCAGCTCAACCAACACGCTCATGCCCACCCGCAATCCGGCCAACGGCTCGACTGGCCGCGCCTCGACCTCAAAGGTGCGCATATCAAACCCTTGCCGAGTATCGGTGGCGCGCCATGTGGCAAAATCCCCCATCACAGCCACATGGGTCACACGAAACCGCCAGCGGTTATCGCCCAGCGCCGGGATGCGCGCATTGAACTCTGTGCCCATGGCAAAGCGCGGCAGCAAATCTTCACGCACATGCAACAGCGCCCACGCATCGTTCATATCGAGCAGGGTCACCACCGGAAAGCCCTGCGGAGCCAGCTCGCCGCTTTGCAGCAGCACCTGGCTCACTTCGCCATCGTGCGGGCTGGTGATACGGGTATCCGCCAGATAAGCCTCGACCTCTGCCACCGAGCCTGCGGCCATGCGCACCTTTTCACGGGCCGCCACCTTGGTCTCTTCCCGGGCCCCTTCCAGCGCCATCTGATATTGCTGCCACGCCATCCCTTCGCTGTAACGGGCGGCCTGCCAGGCGGTCCAGGCTTCATCACGCTTTTGCAGCGGCACCACGCCATCGCGATGCAAACTGGCAATCCGCTCATAGGTTTTACCGTGCAACTCGGCAGCGGCCTTGGCCTTTTGCCACTGATCGTTGGCAGCGGCAATCTGCTGGGCGCGGGCTCCTTTTTCCGCCTCACGGGCCAGCGCATCGGCAGCGGCTTCACCGGCCTTGGCCTGGGCCAGTTTGGCCTCCATCTCGGGGCTGGCCAGTGTAAACACCGGCGCGCCGGCTTTGAGCAGATCACCCTTGCGCACCAGCACCTGATCAATACGCCCCGGCACCTTGGAGGAGACCGAATATTGCTGCGCTTCAATCTGCCCTTGCAAGCGCACCGGCTCCGGGCGATAAGCCAGCCAGAAGCGCCACCCGAGCCAGAGGACCACCAGCAACATCACCCCCAGCACGATCAGGGGGCGTTTGGAATTCATGCTCTGCTTTAACTGGCTCATGGCGTGACCTCTATGCCCTCGGTTAACTGATAGGTTGCAAACTGTTCGAGCTGGCCAGATAGCGCCAACAACCGGGCTAGCGAGACCACGTATTGATAGGCCGCCGCCGCGCGCTGAGTCTTGATGCCGGCCAGCTGGTTCTGGGCATCGACCACATCGAGCGAGGTAGACAGCCCCTGGGCAAACGCCTTGTCGCGCAGTGAGACGTTCTCTTCAGCCAGCTGCTGGGTGGAGGCAAGCGCCTGATACTCTTCAAGCCCCTGCCCGGCTTCGCGCCAGGTTTTTTCAACCAGCAGCTCCAGATCGTGACGGGTCTTGGCCACCAGATAGTTAACCTCAAGCTCGGCGCTCTTGGCAGCGGTCACGGTCTCGGATCGGCCGTCGCGGCTGACCAGCGGCACGTTCACGCCCACCCCGACCAGCCAATCCGGCGTCATCTTGGCCGTCAGGGTATCTTGCTCATAGAGGTTGTAGTTGCCGTAGAGGAACACTTCGGGGGAGTACTTACCCTGCTCGACCCGAATCACCCCTTTGGCCTGTTCGCGCTTGGCATCCAGCACCTTGAGACCGGGGTGCACCGCCAGCGTTTTTTCAACCAGCGGTGCCAACGGCGGGGTATCGTTGTTCACAAACAGGCCGTTGCCGGGCTCCACCTCTTTGAGCTTGACCATCCGATCCAGCGCCAGCTCGGCAATTTCCAGACTGCGCCGCGCTTTTTGGGTATCGATACGGGCCTTGTCATAGGCCGACTGGGCCGAGAGCCGCTCGACCCGGGCAATCTGCCCCTGCGCTTCCAGCTTGTCGGCGTGTTGCAGATGACGGGCAAGGCCGGCCTCCATCTCTTGGCGGGTGGCGACCGCCTGACGGGCCAGCACCACACCGAAATAGGTTTGCGCCAGACTCTCGAAGCTCGACAGTTGACGCACCTGCAGCATCTCGCGCGCCTCACTGACCTGAGCGGCACGAATGTCCTGCGCCGCATCAATCTGGCCGCCGGTAAAAATGGGCCACAGCGCCTTGACCGAGCTGGTGACCACGTTTTGCTCGGTCAGGGGGGTGACAAAGTCGCCCGCGCCCAGATTAGTAGCGCCGAGCAGAGGTTGCAGTGCTTTGGCGAGCTCTGGATGGCTGGCGATGGGATTGAGATCGAGCATATCGAGCTCGACCGGTTTATCTAGGTGGGTATAGCTGGCGCCCACGTCCACTTTGGGCAGATAGAGCGATTTGGCAGCCTCACGTAGCGACTCGGCCCGGTCGATGCCGGCACGGTCGGCAGCCAATCCATCATCTTGCTCCAGCACCCGTCGCCAGGCATCGGCAAAGGTCAGCGGCGCCGCCTGTACCACTGCCACATTGGTCAATAAACCGATACCCACCACGATGGCAGTGATCCGTCCAGCCATGTTATCCCTGCTTTGATTGTTAATTTTTAGGGTGGAGCATTTGCTCCAATTAAGACATTTACTATAACCCGAACAGGCTGCTTTTTTGAAAAGGGCATTTTATACCAACTCATTCGGATCCGCCCACTCTCAATTGGCTGATATGCAAGCTATCCAGATTTTGCAAGCCTTCCACGCCATTTTTTTCCTAAAAAAAGTTGGCTGACGCTCAAATACTAACCTTTTCTCCTGCCTAAAAAATGCGTAATATACGCCGCCCTAAGCTGATGGTTACCGTGGTATGCAGATAGGCCCGCACACGCTGGACACACCCCTGATTGTCGCCCCCATGGCCGGTGTCACTGACCGACCGTTTCGCGAACTCTGTTTGCGATTGGGAGCTGGCATGGCGGTGTCCGAAATGCTGTTGGCCAATCCGGATGTGTGGGATTCCCAGAAGACCCGCATGCGGATGGATCACGCTGCAGAGACCGGTTTGCGATCAGTCCAGATTGCCGGCGCCGATCCCGAGATGATGGCGTATGCCGCCCGCTACAACTTGGAGCATGGCGCGCAGATTATCGACATCAACATGGGATGTCCGGCAAAGAAAGTGAACAAGAAGCTGGCAGGTTCTGCACTGCTTCGTTACCCCGATCAGGTCCGTGCGATCTGTCAGGCGGTGGTGAAGGCGGTGTCAATTCCTGTCACCTTGAAGATCCGCACAGGATGGGATCCGGATAACCGCAATGGCGTGGAGATCGCCCGAATCGCCGAAGATTGCGGTATCGCGGCCCTTGCCGTGCATGGTCGTACCAGAGCCTGCCTCTATCGAGGAGAGGCCGAGTACGACACGATCAGGGCGATTAAGCAGGCCGTATCGATTCCTGTCGTCGCCAATGGCGACATTAACAGCCCGGAAAAGGCCCGGTATGTGCTCGAATATACCGGTGCCGATGCCGTGATGATCGGCCGTGCAGCACAAGGACGACCCTGGATTTTCCGGGAAATCCGCCACTATCTGGCGACCGGTACCCTTCTTCCTCCGCCACCGCGTGCAGAGGTAAGAAGCCTGATGCATGAGCATGTAGCCAACCTGCACCGTTTCTACGGTGATTATCTGGGGCCGCGCATCGCTCGTAAGCATGTGGGATGGTATCTGGACAACGATGAGGCGGACCGAGAATTCCGTAGACGCTTCAACGCACTGGAATGTGCCCAGGCGCAACTGGCTGCGCTGGACGCGTATTTCGATGGATTAGGTTAACGCATAACATAAGAGCCGACCGAATATGTTCGAACAAACCCTGACTTCTGATGCATTGGTAACGACCACTCACAATCACGCTGCCGAGCCGACCCAGCGTCCTCTGCGTGACTCTGTGCAACAGGCGCTGCGTAACTACCTGGCCCAGTTGAACGGTCAGGAAGTGGTGGAACTGTACGATATGGTCCTCTCCGAGGTCGAAGCTCCCATGCTGGACGTGATCATGCAGTACACCCGCGGTAACCAAACCCGCGCCGCCGTGATGATGGGTATCAACCGTGGTACCCTGCGCAAGAAGCTCAAGCGCTACGGCATGAACTAAGCGCAATCCATTAAAGCTTTGAAAATAAAAGCACTTTCATTTTTTGAAAGTGCTTTTTTTATTTTGGGCCACTTATCAACCAGCTAGCGCGCCTGATTAACGCCCTGCATCTTACGATGTGAAGGCACCGGCTGGCCGCGACACCTCAGTGCAGACAACAGTGCTTGTACTTCTTGCCGCTACCACAGGGGCACGGCTCATCCATCCATACAGATTACCCCTTTTCCTCCTTTTCTAAGCTGCCTGTGCGGCAGCGAGGATCACCTTGATGTCGTAACGCATCTTGCCGAGTTTCTGAGCTGCCTGTGCGGCAGCGAGGGAAGTAGCGGCGCCGGAACAGCATCGCGTCGCTTTCTGAGCTGCCTGTGCGGCAGCGAGGTTGGATGTGGACTGCCCCAGCGCCACAAAGCCTTTCTGAGCTGCCTGTGCGGCAGCGAGGTCGTCGATCTGGTAGGCAATATCGCGGAGCACTTTCTGAGCTGCCTGTGCGGCAGCGAGGAGTTATGCCGAGTGGATCGGCATGGGTCGCATTTTCTGAGCTGCCTGTGCGGCAGCGAGTGCTCCAGCTAGCTGCTGCTTGGTCTGGGCAAATTTCTGGGCTGCCTGTGCGGCAGCGAGGCTAAACAGCTCGCCGTAGGTGGCCAACTGGATTTTCTGAGCTGCCTGTGCGGCAGCGAGGCCCAGAACTGCTTTGGCATCGTCCCGCTCAAGTTTCTGAGCTACCTGTGCGGCAGCGAGGTGTTTTTTGACAAACAACTCGGCGTCACCGTCTTTCTGAGCTGCCTGTGCGGCAGCGAGGCCTCCCAAGGCAACGGCTCCCCATGGCACATGTTTCTGAGCTGCCTGTGCGGCAGCGAGGCAAAGGGGTGCTCTGATGGCCATCTCGGTCGATTTCTGAGCTGCCTGTGCGGCAGCGAGGTGCCGGTGCGCGTGGATGCAGTGAGAAGCACATTTCTGAGCTGCCTGTGCGGCAGCGAGGGGCTGGCGCTTCTCCAGCATCCAGCTACAGGCTTTCTGAGCTGCCTGTGCGGCAGCGAGGTTCAATCTGGCGATGGACGCGCAGCCGGGGCTTTTCTGAGCTGCCTGTGCGGCAGCGAGGGCATGCTGCTGTCCGCAGCAATGGGACCATACTTTCTGAGCTGCCTGTGCGGCAGCGAGGCTCCGTTGGTGAGCAGGGTTCCCTGCCCGAAATTTCTGAGCTGCCTGTGCGGCAGCGAGGGTCAATGAGGGGCTCTATCGCCGCATCTGCCATTTCTGAGCTGCCTGTGCGGCAGCGAGGAAACGCGGCTTTAAAGCGGGGCATCTGCTCACTTTCTGAGCTGCCTGTGCGGCAGCGAGGTCGGCCTGCCGGCATCGGGGTTTGTTTTTCTGAGCTGCCTGTGCGGCAGCGAGGGGCAGCCAGCTGGGCGATGTGCGCGCCGAGGGTTTCTGAGCTGCCTGTGCGGCAGCGAGGAAGCAACTGCCGCCGCCGATGCGCGTTTGAGTTTTCTGAGCTGCCTGTGCGGCAGCGAGGACTTCACGGTCTGGCCCTTGTTCTTCGACTGCTTTCTGAGCTGCCTGTGCGGCAGCGAGGGCAATGCAGATTCGGAGGATTGTTCAGTATGATTTCTGAGCTGCCTGTGCGGCAGCGAGGGTGTTGATATCGGTGGGCGCCAGCTGATCGACTTTCTGAGCTGCCTGTGCGGCAGCGAGGAACCCATGAGCAAAGTCACCTTAGTCGTCGCCTTTCTGAGCTGCCTGTGCGGCAGCGAGGACTGCACGGAGGGTTACCCCACCATCGGGTTTTTTCTGAGCTGCCTGTGCGGCAGCGAGGGAACAGCTGGCCAAGCCGGTGCTGGGGTGCGTTTTCTGAGCTGCCTGTGCGGCAGCGAGGTTCAGCATCCGGCTGGCCATCGCTAGGTCATATTTCTGAGCTGCCTGTGCGGCAGCGAGGAGTTTGTTCCAGCCTTGCTTGAGGCGTTGGGTTTTCTGAGCTGCCTGTGCGGCAGCGAGGGTCGAGAACGTGCCTGGGATGCTCAAGTTTCCTTTCTGAGCTGCCTGTGCGGCAGCGAGGATGGCCACGATATCGCCCGGCTGGATCTGATATTTCTGAGCTGCCTGTGCGGCAGCGAGGTCATCGCGCAGTGCTTGTTCTTTACTGCTGCGTTTCTGAGCTGCCTGTGCGGCAGCGAGGGGTCTGGCCCTTATTCTTCGGCTGCGGCTTGGTTTCTGAGCTGCCTGTGCGGCAGCGAGGAGCATCGGGGTGCTGGAGAGCGGCGACTATCTTTTCTGAGCTGCCTGTGCGGCAGCGAGGGGCCCGAGCCGCCCAGGGTGCGGGGTACGCTCTTTCTGAGCTGCCTGTGCGGCAGCGAGGCTGATCATTGCCGCCTATATAGCCGGCCATGTTTTCTGAGCTGCCTGTGCGGCAGCGAGGAACGCCAGCATATTGCGACTGCTATTAATTCTTTTCTGAGCTGCCTGTGCGGCAGCGAGGTCCATGAAGCCGAAGGCTTCCGTCGCCACGCTTTTCTGAGCTGCCTGTGCGGCAGCGAGGGAGGATTACACCCTTTTGCGCCAGCCCCTCTCTTTCTGAGCTGCCTGTGCGGCAGCGAGGAAAGATTTTTACCCGGCGTTCCTGTTTTACGGTTTCTGAGCTGCCTGTGCGGCAGCGAGGATGTGCAGGGTGATGGTTTCAGCGTTGTCCATTTTCTGAGCTGCCTGTGCGGCAGCGAGGGCGTGGTGCAGACCATGCCGGGGGCTCGCCCCTTTCTGAGCTGCCTGTGCGGCAGCGAGGATGTTGGTGGCGGTGTCTGCCGTTAGCGTGCTTTTCTGAGCTGCCTGTGCGGCAGCGAGGCATTTATGCCTCCTGATATTGCAGACGGAACTTTTCTGAGCTGCCTGTGCGGCAGCGAGGTTTGCCCTGTCTGTCGCGATCGCCTTTTTGCGTTTCTGAGCTGCCTGTGCGGCAGCGAGGAGTACCAGCCCGAGTACACCCTAACCCGTGACTTTCTGAGCTGCCTGTGCGGCAGCGAGGTCGCAACGAGCTGTTCGCCCAGCTCATCGTCTTTTCTGAGCTGCCTGTGCGGCAGCGAGGCTCAACAGCCTGCCGAGGGTGGACGAGTCGCGTTTCTGAGCTGCCTGTGCGGCAGCGAGGGAACCCGAGCGCCCTAGCCACTTTGTGCATGTTTTCTGAGCTGCCTGTGCGGCAGCGAGGAACCGGCTGTGGTGGTACACGGTGGTCATTCTTTTCTGAGCTGCCTGTGCGGCAGCGAGGGAGCCCATGCAAGTCAAGCTGCTCGTATCATTTTTCTGAGCTGCCTGTGCGGCAGCGAGGTTGCCCTTAATCAGGGGCCAGTAGTTGGTCTTTTTCTGAGCTGCCTGTGCGGCAGCGAGGGCGAGGCCGCCCTTAAAGAAGAGGTCGCCTTGTTTCTGAGCTGCCTGTGCGGCAGCGAGGGACCCCACGGAGAAGCAGTACCTGATGCTGATTTTCTGAGCTGCCTGTGCGGCAGCGAGGACGATGGCGAGAAGAACCGCTTTGCGCTGTGGTTTCTGAGCTGCCTGTGCGGCAGCGAGGTGGTAAGTCAGCCTTTGACTGGGGGGATGGGTTTTCTGAGCTGCCTGTGCGGCAGCGAGGCTGTTCGCGCATGTAGGCGTCCAGCGCCTTGCTTTCTGAGCTGCCTGTGCGGCAGCGAGGCGTCTGTATCTGGAGCAGGCGAGACAGCACACTTTCTGAGCTGCCTGTGCGGCAGCGAGGCCCTCGCCTGCGTCCCCTGTACCATCCTTCGGTTTCTGAGCTGCCTGTGCGGCAGCGAGGGCTTCCACTTTGCCGGCTACCGCATCGAGCTTTTTCTGAGCTGCCTGTGCGGCAGCGAGGTCACTGGCAGGCAGCACACGGGGGATGCCGCTTTTCTGAGCTGCCTGTGCGGCAGCGAGGGTGATGTTCCTGACTCCCGTCCCTGCTGGTCTTTTCTGAGCTGCCTGTGCGGCAGCGAGGCCGCTGCATGTGCTGCGCAAACATGGCGATCATTTCTGAGCTGCCTGTGCGGCAGCGAGGAGCGTTTGCCGGGTATCGGCCAGCTCGTCATATTTCTGAGCTGCCTGTGCGGCAGCGAGGTAATCGATTTGCCACGTGCCAGCGGCCACAGTTTTCTGAGCTGCCTGTGCGGCAGCGAGGTGCGCCACACCGGCAATCAGCATCCAGCTGCCTTTCTGAGCTGCCTGTGCGGCAGCGAGGGTGGAGAGTGAGCTGGAAAAGAGCGGGGCCAATTTCTGAGCTGCCTGTGCGGCAGCGAGGGAAGACGATGGTTACAGCCGAGCAACTGTCATTTTCTGAGCTGCCTGTGCGGCAGCGAGGCGCCCCGCCGCAGATTTCACCACTGAGCGAGTTTTCTGAGCTGCCTGTGCGGCAGCGAGGGCTAGTGACGTGCTACAAAAGCCGGCCAGCAGTTTCTGAGCTGCCTGTGCGGCAGCGAGGAACACCTCACGCTCGAGCCACTCCTGCATCTCTTTCTGAGCTGCCTGTGCGGCAGCGAGGAGCACCCCGATGCTGATGCCGTCCTCTTCACGTTTCTGAGCTGCCTGTGCGGCAGCGAGGGGCAAGATCGTTCGGCGCACTGACTACGTGATTTTCTGAGCTGCCTGTGCGGCAGCGAGGGAACAGCCAGACCTGCAAGCCTTGGCCAAGCATTTCTGAGCTGCCTGTGCGGCAGCGAGGGCAATCAGCTTGGCCCACGGGATAGTCCCCATTTTCTGAGCTGCCTGTGCGGCAGCGAGGCTTGGCCTTATCACGGGGGAGCTATCTGGACTTTTCTGAGCTGCCTGTGCGGCAGCGAGGCTTGGGGCACACCACGCTCAACCTTGGTCGGTTTTCTGAGCTGCCTGTGCGGCAGCGAGGTCGGCGTTGTACGCGGTGGTCATGCAGTAGCGTTTCTGAGCTGCCTGTGCGGCAGCGAGGATCTCGGGGTCACGCTCCAGCAGGCTCATGAGTTTCTGAGCTGCCTGTGCGGCAGCGAGGGCTTCGACCTGCTCTGTGGTCAGCTTGGCATTTTTCTGAGCTGCCTGTGCGGCAGCGAGGGAAGACGCCGCCACCTTCACCTTTAAGAGTGTTTTCTGAGCTGCCTGTGCGGCAGCGAGGACGGGCCTGCCAAGGGCGCTAGCCGAGGGGCTTTTCTGAGCTGCCTGTGCGGCAGCGAGGTCATAAGTTCTCCTAACAACCTCGATTGCCTTTTTCTGAGCTGCCTGTGCGGCAGCGAGGTCAAGGTCTGATTGCCGACGATGGCGCTATCGTTTCTGAGCTGCCTGTGCGGCAGCGAGGTTCTCGGGGTCACCCAAGCCTGACCCACCATTTTTCTGAGCTGCCTGTGCGGCAGCGAGGCAGATTATTGGGGTGATGGTCAAATCCAGACGTTTCTGAGCTGCCTGTGCGGCAGCGAGGAGCCAGGTAGCGCATCTGCATGGGGTGCAGAGTTTCTGAGCTGCCTGTGCGGCAGCGAGGGTCGAGAACGTGCCTGGGATGCTCAAGTTTCCTTTCTGAGCTGCCTGTGCGGCAGCGAGGCCAAGGGCTCCAGATTGTCTGCACAGCGTGCGTTTCTGAGCTGCCTGTGCGGCAGCGAGGGGTGTAATACTGCCACCACGTCTCCTTGATCATTTCTGAGCTGCCTGTGCGGCAGCGAGGTCATGGGCTTTGAATTACGCCTGCCCGTGGACTTTCTGAGCTGCCTGTGCGGCAGCGAGGATTTCGGTGGTGCCGGTGCTGGCCGGTTGGTCTTTCTGAGCTGCCTGTGCGGCAGCGAGGGCCATCAAGACCCTCGAAGCTCGCGTGGCCAATTTCTGAGCTGCCTGTGCGGCAGCGAGGAACACCACCCAGCCGGCCAGCTTTGACCGCGTTTTCTGAGCTGCCTGTGCGGCAGCGAGGGCCAAGACCCATGCCGGCAAGCCCCTTCTGGCTTTCTGAGCTGCCTGTGCGGCAGCGAGGAACACGGCGCCGACTTTCTCCCCCACCATTCATTTCTGAGCTGCCTGTGCGGCAGCGAGGGGCACCACCAGCATCAGGTGCTGCTCCTCCGTTTTCTGAGCTGCCTGTGCGGCAGCGAGGGGCCCCCATGTCGATGCTTAGGGTGCCGGACATTTCTGAGCTGCCTGTGCGGCAGCGAGGGCCTTGAAGTCACACTTGCCACTAACGCTGCCTTTCTGAGCTGCCTGTGCGGCAGCGAGGCCTTTTACGAGGGCCACATTACGGACGGGGCGTTTCTGAGCTGCCTGTGCGGCAGCGAGGGCTATGCGTTCCACTACGTTGTCCCGCTCTATTTTCTGAGCTGCCTGTGCGGCAGCGAGGGGGTACAGGAACCACCGACCAAGGTTGAGCGTTTTCTGAGCTGCCTGTGCGGCAGCGAGGCCTGTGCAAGGCGCTGATGCTCAAAGGCGGCTTTTTCTGAGCTGCCTGTGCGGCAGCGAGGTAGCGAAACCACCCCGAGCTGCGGCTCGGGATTTTCTGAGCTGCCTGTGCGGCAGCGAGGTTTGCGGGTGTCTTTGCGTCAGCTTGTGTCATTTTCTGAGCTGCCTGTGCGGCAGCGAGGAGAAGCCTGTGCGTACAAGCAAAGGCAGCAGTTTTCTGAGCTGCCTGTGCGGCAGCGAGGAACCGGCTCAGGGTGTCGAGCACGATGCACAGTTTCTGAGCTGCCTGTGCGGCAGCGAGGTGTTACATACTATCGCTATCTATCTGATTGTTAAAGAGCTTACCCTGATTTCTCGGTTAACCCCAATTGGAAAAGAGGGCGTAGAGCCCATCATAAAATCAATGAGTTAGCTACGCCCTGAAAAATAGGGTCAGAACCAGGGGATAGTTGCCGTCGCGCTTAATCCGTAGGCGTTGAATGTCCCAGCGACCGGTTTATCGAGCAAAGGGCCGTGCTCGATATAGAGGCGCATCCGGCTTGCGGTTGAGAGGCTATGCATCTCGGCATAAGGCAGGGTGATTGCCTTCTGTTGAGTGTCGGGGATGCGAGCCAGCGCCTCCTCTTCGCTCAACCAACCTTTGGCTATCGAGCGGCGGCGCTTGTTGTGAGCACTCTTGGCCTGCACCCTTCTTACCACGCGATAACTGACACGTTGGGGAACCTGAGTCGGTTCGCCAAGATGGATATAGTCCCGCATCCCTTGCAACCAGTTCGCCTCGGTGAGGTGAAGCAGTTCGGCTAAAGCGCCATGCAAACGCAGGCACTCGCCAAGAGTGCGTTTATGGCAGGGGAAGCTGACGCCCACCCGCCCTTGCGTCAGGGTGGGGAGCACCCGATGCAGCTTGGCATAGAGGGCATTGAGTAGCTCCACCTGACCAAACTCGGGGTCGGGCAGCACCCGAATGTCGAGGTAGTGATCCATAGGGGCTCCTTAGTCGGCCTCGCCGAAGACACCGCCCCGCACCAGGGTCGCCATCACATAGTGCTGCTGCTCCACGGCGGGCAAATTATCTTTGAGCATCCAGCCATCAAGCAGGTTATAGAAGTCGAGTTTCTCTTTGGGCTGGCGATATGCGGTACCGCGGCTGGTGACCGAGCCATAGGGCTCTACCGCGATGGGCCCGAGTTCCTCTGCCCCCGGGTACCAGGTATCGATGGTACGCAAAGCGTTGCCAATCTTTTGGGAGTGCATCGCCGCGATGCCATTGACTTGATAGAGATATTTGCTCTTTTTCCCCTCTTTGCCACCACTTTGATCCAGCACCAGCTCCTGAGAAGGAAATACCTCCTGGCCAGCGCCAAGACGGACAAATGCCTCGACCTTTAACAGTGCAAAGTCGCTGCCAAGCAGCCCCTGACGGATCACTTCACTGAGTTCAGCCAGTGGCCCTTGCGGCTTGGTAAAGGTGCGCAGGTTGAAACCCAGCGCATCAAAGACCCAGCTCTGCTTTGCCGAGCCCTGCTCCAGACGGCTAATACGCACTTCCACCGCTTCGGCCCCGACCCGGTTGCGCCAGAGGAAACGACCATTGGCCAGGTTCTCGGCATAGCGGGCCGCCAACTCGTGAAACTGGTGCTCGCGCACATAATCACCAATCTTCTCACCGAGCACAGCCTGATAATCCTGATCATTACAGGCTGAGGGCTGCGCCAGGTTGCCCAGCACACGCAGAGTAAAACCGACTCGCAAGGTGTCGGCATCAAAGGGCAGCGTCGCCACATCCACCCGCTGCGGATTGGGTTTCTGGATCTCGTTATCGAGCTTGGCGGGGTCATCGGCGGTCGCTTTTTTCAGGCGGTTGGAGATAGTGCCGCGCACTGCTTTCTCTTGCAGAGATATCGGATGCCAAGCGCCGGGATTATCCCGCTCTTGCCAGTTACCGGCGTAAAGCTGGGCGTCTGAATTAGCAAGCTTGCGCTCGAAGGCCAGAACGGAGGCGGTCTTGATCATTGCTTTTGCCATGATGTGATTCCTTATCTTCCAGTGATTAGCTGATAAATTCTTCATCGTCTTCTTCAACACTCAGAGAAGGTGCGATGTAGTGGTTTTCACAGAGGTAATAGGGTTCCTGATAGCGATAGCGCCATAACAGGGTGTCGAGATTCTGAACACGATGCAGACTGACCCACTGCCCTACGGTGTAGATAGACTCCACAAACCGAAAAGGCGTTGTCTGATCTCGGCTGCTGGGAATCGAGCCCGGTTCGTGGAGGGGGGAGATGCCTTGATAGCCTACGGCCAGTGGCACCAGATAGCCGGGCGCAGGCTTGTCCAGTGGTTGCCAACTCACAGCCCCAGCTTCATCTTGCTGCGACTGATGGCACAGAGTGACAAAATCGAGCAGGCTGTCGAGTAGTTCAGCGTCTGGCTCTTCGCTCAGTTGCTGTTGATGATGAGCCGTCAATAGGTCGTGGCGGCAGACCAGGGCAAAGCCCGGCAACAGGCTCATGCACAAGCGGCGCCGCTCGCGCTCTTCGTAATGCTCACGCCACTGCACCTGACCAAGACGAGTGATGGTGCCTCCGGCCAGACGCAGGGACGGCACGATACGCTCAAACCAGGCGTGCAATTCGTGGATACGCAGATCTAGCGATTCCCCTTTGGGCAACCGGTCAGCATCAAAGTTGCACTCAATCAGCAGGCTGATATCAAGGTGAACACGCCCCTCTTCATTAAAGGGGGCTGTCTTTCCCTCTTTGGTCAAGGGATTGCGGGTTAGTGCGAAAACCTGCTCACGGCGATTGCCAAGCGGCTGGCTCTGTAGCTCGGTGTGATGGGCGATGACGGCGCAGCCCCCGAGCGTCAGCCCGTAAGCCTGCTCGAGCCGGCGCGACAAGGCATGAGTAAAGCCGAGAAAATGGCTGATGGCAGGAAAACCGTAGGTTAGGCCGCTGATGGCATTGGCGTTTTCCACGCTAAGGTGGCGAAGTAACAGAGTCGATTTCATGCCCATTGCTCCAGATCCTGTTTCAGCAAGCGCAGTTGACGCGCCAACATGCGGCGCCAAACATGCCACTCGGCATCACCGATATGGGCCAACTGCTTTTGCAGCCGCTTGTTGAGCCAGCGTCCAAATTCCAGACCTATGCGGTTGGCCTGCTCATCAGAGAGTGCTTGGTCATTCACGGGATCAAGCCAGCAACAAAACACCTCGCTCATCGGCTCTGCCGTCTCGCGGCTCCAGCCCGAGGGCAAGGAGCGCAGCTCAGCAGCGTAGCTCAGTAGCGCCCCCATCAAATCGTCCACCAGTCCGGCGCGGCGCTGCTTGATGGCATCGTTGTTGTCTGCCTGCTGCACCGATTTGAGAAAACGCCCCAGCTCACGCAGGGTGGCTGCTACCCGATGCTCGTAGCGTTTCCAGAAGTGCTCTTCGCTTTCAGGCGCAGTGAGGCGGTCTTGCCATGCCGGAGGTTGGCAGCTCAACAGATAGGCACGACCATTACGTTTGCTATTTAACAGGGAAACATTCTGCTGGTTGGCTCCACCAAAGTGCTGCTCCGCCAGATGGGGAAAGTCCACGATGGCCACCTCAAAATGCTCGTTTTTACGGCGAGCATCGCGCGCAGCTTTCGCCTCATCCCCGAAGCGGGCTTGCTCAATGCGTTGATACAAGGCGTGACACAGCGAGCTGGCAAAGAGAGGGCTCAGCAGGTGATACCCACTATCGGCGGGGAAATAGGTCTGCTTGGCCAAGGCGTGGGTAACAACTTCATTACTTTTTAATGAGTTAGATAACCCATCAATCCAGCTATGCAATTGCTCTGTGCTTCGAGAGAAAACTTTTAACGGTTCACCATTTCCCTCAAGAAGGTAATCCATTAGGCGATGGCCATCTCCTTTGAGAAGCAGGAAATTTGCAACATCATGAGTTGCTGAATTACCAATAAAATCTGCAGTACATACGGCCAAAGCGGCCGTTGACACATACTGAGAACTGCTTATTCCCGCCACCAAATACCCGGAACTTTTAGAATCAGCATGAGTGTATTTCGGAGCGTGAGTCACCCATGTTATTTGCCATGCTCTCTTGGTGGCCTCATCAAGCCAATCCGCTTTAGTAGGCCATTTTCCTGGCTTGGCCTCCTGCCTTGCCGAGATATAGTCATCGATGGCCGATGACAGTGTTGTTTCACTCATTGCATCCCTCGTTACTCTTCTTTAATTCCCGATAAACCCCGAATAGCGGGTCATATTGCCAAGGCTTGGAACTCTGCCCGATGGTTGGCAGGCGGATCTCGGTAAAGGTGCGCGATAGTCTGGCGGCATCCCATTCCAGCTGCTCTCCCAAAACGGCCAATAGAGGCTCTGGCTCGTTGTCCAGCCAAGGGGTCACTCTCTTTGCGGGGGTGAAAGTCGGGCGCTCGAAGCAGCTTGCCTCCACCAGCTCCGGCTCTCCACGCTCTTCAAGCCGGTGAAAGCGCAGCGGCTCATCGTCATCGGCCTGATAGAGTACAAAGCACTCGTCGGGGCATGACTCCCGAAAGCGCGTTTGCCGCTGCATCTCGCCAGCCCAATCCAGTGGTGGATGCATCCACCACTGCTGCGCCGGTGGCGTATCCAATTTTTTGCTCCCCTTGCTGTAGCCAAACAGCCGGACGTGAAGATGAGCGTGCTCCAATGCATCAAGCCGGTCGTAATGGCCACTTAAGCTAATACCGGGCGGCATCTGGATTGCTGGTGATGCCGAGATCCACTCGTAACAACTAGAAGGCAGGCTGGCGCCCATGTCCGGGTTATCGAGTTGAAAGTGATTCGATTCAAACCCCGGCTGACAATAGGCTGGCGTTATGCCTCGCAACGCTTTGATATTTTTATTGAGGATCAAGAGGTTTGGATGTGTGGGCACCCTCTTGCGGTGGCGCTGGATGCGGCCGGCCAACTGGATCAGAGAGCGCATCGAACTTGGCTCGGCAATGGCCCAGTCATAGTCATGATCCCGACCCACTTCCGCCACCGGAGAGGCAAAGACGACAAACAGATGGTGCGTCTCGGGCTGCGCCAGTGCCAGCTGCACCTCGGAATGTGACCAAAACGCGTTGTCGTCATGGCGGCTGAGTAGGGCATCGAGGCGCTTTTCCATCGCTGATCGCACCAGCAGCGGATGATGGCTGTGGTAAATGCAGAAGTGGATACGAGTATCGGGCGGAGGCTCCTGGCTCAGCACCTGCTGAGCCACTGCGACCAGCGGATCGATATTGGCCATCCGCACCAGACCAACCGACATACACTTGCCTGCAGGGTGACGTTCATGATGCTCGCTGTGTAGCTGAAGCATGCCATCACGAACCGCACTCGCCATGGCTTGCACCACCTCATCGCTACTTTTCCCGCTTGAGATCACAGGCCAGAGTGCCCCCCGGCGCACAGAGGGCTGCTCAGCCAGCTTGCTCAGTCGTGCAGTGACAAATGCTTGGTGACACTCCTTAAAGGCAGCCTGTTCGGCCAGCTCTTGCTGGGCAACACCAAACTCATCAAACCAGGCGCAGCAAATCGGGGGCATGGCACCCGGCTCGCCACAGGCTTTGTGGTAATGAAACCTTCCTGCCTGATAGGCAGCAAACAGGGCGTTAATCAGGGCTGGCTGCAGCGTGGCCGATGAGAGTAACACCCGACTACCCAGCATCCCGGCCCAGTTGACCAGACGACACAGGGCGGGCAGATCGGACAGCCCAAAATCATCGGGCTCATCGAGCACCAGATCCGAGGTGAGCAGACGCAGCATGGGGGCAATCTGCTTGCCGCCACGAGTGCCTTCTGTCGCCGGGATCAGGTGATCAATGGTACTCACCAGCACCGGGGCACTGACCAATTGATACAAGGCTGATGACTGCTTCAACCAGCGACGCAGTGGGCCGTCGTCGAGGGCCCCGTCGTAGTGCACATGCACATTGGTATCGATTAGCGACGCGGCCGACTCGGAGCCACTCTTGGGCTCGGAACGTGCTTCTCGGGTGCGTAGCTCATGCAACTGCTGCACTGCCGCCGAGCCGATCAACACCGCCAGATCATCGGTATCGAGCGACAATCGTGCTCTCAAGGCATCACCGGTTTGCAAGGTCAGGGTGCGAAGACCCAGCGCCACGCTAAAACGGCAACCGAGCTTTTCATCGGCCAGCCCGTACATGATGCGGGCATTGGCAAAGGTTTTGCCGCAACCGGTCGAGGCCATATTGACCCCAAAGAAACCTTGCGACTGAGAGCGATGAGCTAGCATTTTGGCCAGATCAAATGCCTTGTCCTGCCAGCGAAATGCACTCTGTTGGCTGCGCTGTTTAAAGCCTTTATGACGAGTAATGGCCGGTAGATGTGGCCGCAGCTTTGGCAGATTCTTGGCAAGCAGATAGGCGTTATGGCCGACGCCGATATTGTGCTCATCGAGCGACTGCTTGAGCTTCCCCGTATCGCGGTCGGTATTGGCATAGACCTGGTATTTCCGGTCTTGCCACTTCTCGGTCGCATTGCCAGCAGAGTAGGCATGATCGGCCAGCATCAGGCACAGGCGCGCCAGATGGCTGGTTAAACGGTCAGATAGCCAATCCTCCCTTTGCCAAAGGGAATGGCACTGTAACGCCCGCTGCGCCAGACGATTGGCCTTACTGCACCACGTTGTGCTAGCCAGAGGTGTCCCATTGGGGAAGCGCCAAAGCTGTAACCATGCCTCCTTATCCCACTCTGGATCGCGGCATTGCGGGGAGTTCCAGCTGGCCTCAAAGCGCCCAGAATCAATCGTTAACGCATCCAGAGGAGGCACGCCGACAGCCTGCTCATGTTGGGTGTCAAATTGCGGTAAGCGGTGGTGTGAAACAATCAGCCAACCGATGATTCGGGCGATGGGGGGCAAGCCTTGGAAGGGATTGGCACCTATCGGCCGAGCCTTGCTTTCGGCCAGCTTGCCAAGGCCAGCTAATGCCGGTTTTTCATCACTTGGGGTCAGGTTAGAGAGCGAAGTCAGCCACTCTCTGTCATCGCGACCATCGACAAAGGCCTCAAAGATACGCAGCGAGACCCACTCATGGCGTAGTGGCTCACTCAGGATGTGGCGTTTACCCGTGAGCTTGTCTTGAAAGAGCCGGTTGGCTTTACCTACGTCATGAAACAGTCCGGCGATGGCTGCCAGCAGCGCCATGGCCTCACCGGCATGCCATCGGTTTTCATCCTGACTGCGCAAGATATTGCGCCCGGTCGTGTTGGTGGGGACTGAGCCTTGTTCATTAAAGCGTTGGGCATTGCCAACAATCCAGCAAAGCTCCGGGCCAGTGCTTTTGAGCCAGTGGCAAGCGACCGCAGTGTTGCGACGGGCTGTTTTACGCAGCAATTTACGCAAGGTATCGAGGCCATCTTGGGTGATCACTGTCGCCCAGGTCCTCTCTCCTTTACGTTCAGCAAACTGATCCAGTATGCGCCGCGTTTCATCCAAGGCTCGCTTGCTGCATTGGGAGACCAAAAGGACATTCATCGCCCGACCTCACTCAATTCGGCGGCCACCGACTGCAAGGTTTCGATCATCTGATCCAGTGCGCCATGTTGATTAAAGCTACTGATGATCCGCTGGCGAAATGCCTGTTCTTCTTCTCCAGCCATGGCGGCGATAAAAGCCTGGGGCAAGATAAGCGCATCCTTGATGAGATCAGCCACATCAAACACCAAACCGCCGCGGCGGGTTTTACCGTGCAGCACTGAGAGACCATGGGGTAAACCAATCACCCAGCAAGCCGTTGCAGCAATGCCATAGGCAAGATAATTGCCATGATCGAGAAAGCGATTGGCCATATCGATACCGCTGCCATGCTTGGCTCGGGTAAATTCACCGTAGCAAACGGCATTGCCAGCCAACTTGTAGAGCGCTTTGGTTAGACTGGCCTCCTGAGCCAACACATCATTACTGCTATGGCACTGCGCAAGCTGAGATTCGAAACGCAGCAATACGCTGTTGAGCGCTGCCTCATCAAGAGCAAATGTCCGCTCGCGTTTCATGACTGCGCCTAGCCACACCTTTCGGATCTGGCTGATTCGTACATGTTGAAAAGCAATGGCAGCCCGCAGCCTTGCTGTATCACAAAACCAGAAACTAACCCACTGCTGCAGGTATTCCGTCGGCCTGTATTCGCTCTGGGAGCAGAGCCAACTCACACTGACCTCGACCTCATTGGCGGCAAAAAGCGGTGTGCCCCCACCGCCGCAAAAACCAACCAACACCCCCGCTTTTGCCAGCTCCCGCATGGCAGCTTGGGTGATGGACGTTCCGGTTCCCAGCAGAATGCAGGTGGTATTAGCGATAGGGATATTCCAATAGAGCGACTCTTTTCCCTCATCGGTGACATACTCAACCCGGCCGCCATTGACCAAGACCCGGCAATACTCCAGGTAGTAAAGATTGGCCCGTTTGGAATGGAGAATCGTCTTCAAATCAGATGGCGTTAGCTCTTCCATGTCAGCTCCTCGAGATTACTGCTGGCCACTCTTCTCCCCTCTCCAGCCCGGTTAAATGCACCTTTAGCCAATACCCTAGTAACCAAAGCTCGCGAGGTCTCGATCGCATAAAGCAGAGGCTAATTTGCCTGTAGTGGGACGAACACATAATTAATCAAACAAGTAATATCAATGAGGCTATCACGCCACTTATCACAAAAACCAATTGAGTCTCACACCAATCGCATGCCATCCCTCGGCATGTCACCCAGCACCCTGTTACGTGGATACCGTGAACGCAAAAGGCGCCCGGTATTGCTACCGGGCGCCTTTGCTTTATGCTGCAGGTCTCATTTCTCGATGATGTTTCCCATGAACCGCACACCGCTGCTGCTGATGTTCTTTACCACCCTGCTGGCCGGTGCCGGCTGGCTATTTTCCAAAGAGGCGATTCAGGGGTTGCCGCCGGCCGCGTTTATCGGCAGCCGCTTTCTGTTGGCCGCCCTGTTGTTGCTGCCGCTGGCTTGGCTGCGTGAACCGGCGCCGAACCGGGGTCAGGTTATCCGCGCTGCCGGGTGCGGTATTCTGCTCGGTACCAGCCTGCTGCTGTGGGTCACGGCCATCAGCCAGAGTAATGCGCTGGGCAGTGGCGCGTTTATCATGAGCGTGGCCACCCTGATGGCGCCGCTCGCGGCCTGGGCCGCCTTTAAAGCGCGCCCGGGTCGTCACTACTGGATGACCCTACCACTGGCGATTGCCGGCCTGCTGCTGCTCTCTTTGAGCACCCACTGGGGCGTCTCGCTCTCGCTGCTGTGGTTCCTCGCTTCAGCCGCGACATCGGGCTGCCAACTGGCGGTGCATCGCCACTTTGCCCAGACGATTGCGCCGACCTGGCTGACCTGCATCCAGCTGGCGGTCACCGGCGTGCTGGGCTGCGGATTGTCGCTATTGACCGAGCAGTGGCCGCAGAGCGTCAGTATCAATATCTGGGGCTGGTTTGCCGCCAGCGTGCTGATTGCCACCACCTTGCGCTATCTGCTGCTGACGCTCTCTTTAAGCCGACTGACCACTGCGCACGCGGCGCTGTTGATGCTGCTCGAACCGGTCTGGACTCTGGTGTTTAGCACCATCTTCTATCACGAGCCGATTGGCGGTGCGAAACTGGCCGGTGTGTGTCTGATCCTCGGCGCGCTGGTGCTCTATCAGTTGCCACTGCTGCTGCGTGGCGCGCGCATTCGGCCCCGTTAAGCCGGCGCCAAAATGAAAAAAAGCCTGAACAGAGCGACCTGTCCAGGCTTGATCCCCACAGGGTTGAGGGACCTAGTGCACTACGGAAGTGTCTACCTGCGTTTTCGGACGCGGCGCCAGCCAGATGGCAAACGCGGCCACGAAAAACAGCACGGCAATAATCATAAAAATCTTGTTGGTGGCTACCATCACGCTCTGCCCTTGCAGCAGCCACTCCAGGGTGCCTTTGCTCTGCGCCCCGGCGCCGGCCATCTGCATCGCCTGGGTGGCATCCCCCGCCCGGTCCGTCAATCCGGCCAGCTCGGCCCGCACATAGCGGGTTTCATGCTCCCAGCCGGTGTTGACCATGGAGGTGGCAAACGCGCCGGAGAGGGTTCGGATAAAGTTCATCAGACCGGCGGCAGACTCCATTTCACGGGCGAGCACGCTGCCAAGCGCAATACCGGTGAGCGGCACAAAGAACAGCGGCATGCCGATCCCCTGGAAAAACATCGGGAGGCTTATCTGCCAGAAGGTCATGTCCATGTTGGCGTGGCTGCGATAAAGGGTCCAACCGCCCAGCCAGAGCACACCGATAAACACCATGGGCCGCGGATCGATCTTGGTCGCCAGATTGGCAATCAAGGGCGCCAGGAACACCGCCAAAATCCCCATCATGGCCGTTGAATAACCGGCGATGGTGGCGGTGTAGCCCATGTAGATCTGCAGCCACAGCGGGGTCAGTACCGTGATGCCGAAGAAGGCGCCAAAACCGAGCGACAGGGTCAGCATACTGGTGCGATAGCCTTGGTGGCGGAACACTCGTAAATCGACCACCGGGTTGCGCTCGGTCAGCTCCCAAATCAGGAAGGCGACAAAGCCGATGGCCGCGATGATCGCCAGGGTCACAATCCGGGTCGATTCAAACCAGTCATGATCCTTACCCTCATCGAGCATGATCTGCAGCGCTGCCACCCAGACGATCAGCAACACCAGCCCCACCTTGTCGATAGGCAGCTTAAGGGTCTTTGATTCGAACGGCTGCAACAGCTTCCAGCACATCACCCCGGCCAGCAGGGCAAACGGTGCCTTCACATAGAAGATGTAGGGCCAGCTGTACTGATCACACAATATCCCACCCAGAATCGGCCCCATGATGGGCGCAACCAGGGTGGTCATACTCCAGATCCCGATCGCTGCGTGCGCCTTCTCTTTGGGGAAAATACGCATCATCAGGGTCTGCGACAGGGGCATCAGCGGACCACCGCACAGCCCGAGGAAAACCCGAAACAGCACCAGCATGTTCATACTGGTGGCCATGCCGCACAGCAGCGAGAACAGGCCAAACAGGATAAAACAGGTAGCAAACACCCGGATCGGGCCAAAGCGCGACGCCAGCCAGCCGGTCAGCGGTACCGAGATCGCCTCGGCCACCGCATAAGAGGTGATGACGTAGGTGCCCTGACTGGTCGAGGTGCCCAGACTACCGGCGATGTTGGAGACCGACACGTTGGCGATGGTGGTGTCGAGCACCGCCAGAAAGTTGGCCATCGCCAGGATGCCAGCGCCTAAGGCCAGCTGTGCCCCGCGCAGCGGAGCCGGCTCAGCGACGTGTTGCATCACGCGTCTCCTCAGCCCTGCTTGCTGTCATCGGTGTGGCTACGCTCGGCCAGTGCCGGACCACTCGCCTCGGTACGGGTATCAATAGTGGCAATCATCGACAAGCCCACCTGCAGCGGACGCTTGGCAAGCTCAGCAGGATCGAGCTCGATACGAACTGGCAGACGCTGCACCACCTTAATCCAGTTGCCGGTGGCATTCTGGGCCGGGATCATGGCAAACGCCGAGCCGGTACCGCCGGAGAAACCGCTCACTGTGCCGTGATAAACCACTTCGGTACCATAGAGATCGGCAGTGATCTCGACCGGCTGGCCAACCTTGACGCTACGCAGTTCCACCTCTTTGAAGTTGGCATCCACATGCACGGTATGCAGGGGAACCACGCTCATCAGTGGCGCGCCAATCTGTACGCGCTGACCCACCTGCACCTGACGCTTGGCGATCACACCATCGACGTTGGCAAAAATACGGGTGCGCGACAGATCAACCTTGGCTTGCTCAAGGCGGGCCTTGGCCAGCAGCACTTCAGGGTTTGTATCCACCGTGGTGTCCTGAATAAGTGCCGCATTGGCTTTCTTCGAGCCGATGGTCGAGTGGACGTTGGCCACACTCTGCGCTGAGGCTGCGCGGGCTGCACTCAGATTGGCCTGGGCCTGGATCAAGCCATTACGGGCATTGGTCAGCTCTTCACCCGAGACCGAGCCAGAGGCCTTGAGCGCGGCGCGGCGATCAAAGTCCACTTTCGCCCGCTCCAGATCTGCCTCGGCAGCCTTAAGCTGAGCCTGGGCACGCAGTTCATCGGCTTCACGCGCCTTCACCTGCGCCGCCAACCCTTCATCATTGGCCTGGTAGCTGTGAACCCGGCGCTTGGCCAGCGCCAAGTCGGCTTCAGCCTGTGCCAATGCCAAGCGGGCATCGGTGTCATCGATTTCTACCAGCAGATCACCCTTACGTACGTGCTGGGTATCGACCACCTGAATACTCTTGATGATCCCGCCCACCGCCGGGGTCACCTCGGCCAGTTCGACAGCCGTGTAGGCGTTGTCGGTTGAGACATAACGCGAGCCGACAAAATACCAGTAGGCGCCATAACCACCGGCTGCGACTGCGACGGCAGCAGCCAGACCGATAAAGCCGCGACGACGCTTGGCATTGGCCTCACGGGCATCAAACGCCTGCTCTACAGTGGCGTCAGCTAGTTGAACTTGTTGCGACATACGATTGAATTTCCTGTCTTTCATCAAGAGTGGGTGACGCTGTAACCCGCACCCAGTGCGTGGACCAGCGAAACATCAATGGAGAGAGCACGGGCCTGCATATTGACCAGCACCTGACGGCTCTGCAGCAAGGCCGCCTCGGCACTGAGCACATCCAGGTAGGTGGACAACCCGCCCTTGTAGCGGTTATTGGCAATCCGGTAGGCATCTTCGGCGGCATCGACCGCAGCCTGAGACTGGCTCAATCGCGCCTTGAGAGCATCCTGACTGGTGACCGCATCGGCCACCTGCTGCATGGCTTGGGTCAGGGTCTGGTTATATTGCGCAACGGCCTCTTGGTAACGACCACGGGCACTGTCGAGCTGACCTTCCAGCTTGCCACCGGTAAAGATCGGCAGATAGAGGGCACCGCCTACGCCTGCAGTTTGAGAGCCGGACTCGAGCAGCTTGTCGAGCCCCATCGATTGGTTACCAAAGAAGGCCGACAGCGAGACGTTCGGATAAAAGAGCGTTTCTGCAACACCAACCTCTTGCGCGGCTGCTTCAACGCGCCAGCGGGCTGCGGTCACATCCGGTCTGTGCCCAAGCAAGTCGATTCCGGCAGTATCGGGCAAACCAAACACCGAGGTCATGGCGAGCGTTGGACGCTGCAGAGTCAAGCCGCGATCCGGCCCTTTACCGAGCAAGGCGGCAATGGCGTGGCGCTGCAACACTATGGTCTCTTCCACACCCAGCAACTCTTGCTCGGCACTCGCCTTGAGCGACTCAACCTGGCGCACCGAACCTAAGGTTTCCAGACCGTTATTATAACGCTGCTGGAACAGGCTAACGGTTTCACTACGGATCTTCAGCGCTTCTGCGGCTGTATCGCGATTGGCATACAGTCGGGCCAGCTCGACATAAGACTGCATCAGAGCACTGACCAACACCCGCTCGGCATCGGCCTGCTCAGCTTCGCTGGCGGCCAGCGTCGAACGCGCGGCCTCTACCGTGGCGCGATTCTTGCCCCAAAAGTCGAATTCATAACTGAAGTTGGCCACTCCGCTGCCAAAGCTATTCCAACCGCGCGGAGGCAGTGAGCTGTAGTTGTAACTCATCCGTTGCCGAGTGAGATCACCACTCACAGACAGCTGCGGCATCTCACTGGCACCGGCTTGTCTTGCCATCCCCTCGGCACTGCGCAGACGCGCCTGTGCGATGGCCAGAGACGGGGCATCGTGCAGCGCCTCCTGGATCAACTGATCGAGCTGATCATCATGGTAACGCTGCCACCAGTTCGATTGCGGCCAGCTATCCTGACGCGTCGCCAGCAAGCTCTTGCTGTGTTCGAGGGTATCGGCACTGGCAAGCGTATCGCTGGGCAGGTCAGGTTGATGGGCACAACCACTGAGCAGGGCAAACAGGGACCAACAACAGACTCGCCAACCCTGCGAATGGTTGTCTGCAACGTCACGAGAGAGGAACCGCACATGCACTCCTGATAACTGAACTGTACGGTACAGTTATAGTTTGACAAAGCCCCTTCGTCAAGGAAAACTAGACTGATGAGTTCATTAATGACGGTTTGCCATGAGAGTAAAAAGTGAAGAGCGGCGACAGGTAATTATCGATGTTGCCTTAGAAGCATTTACCCAGCTCGGTTTTGAAAACACCACCATGTCGGAGGTCGCCAATCGGGCTGGTGGCTCCAAGGCGACGCTGTATAACTACTTCAGCTCAAAAGAAGAGTTGTTCGCTGCTGTCATTGAGGAGTTTGGCCGACAACGGATCGGCGAAGCCTTCATGTCCATGAATCCAGCCAAGCCGATTCGCGCTGAGATTACCCGTTTAGGTCTGAATTATTTAAACTTCATCCTTAATCCGGAAGTAATTTGTCTGAGGGCCGTGATTGTCCATGAGTCGGTGCGAACCAATATTGGCCGCGAATATTATCGCCTAGGGCCACAACGTGGTTGGCAATACATCAGCCAATACCTTGATGAACAATCGCGCAGCGGCCAACTTCGCCCAATAGATAACTGTTGGGCTGTGGCTATGCATCTGAAAGGTTTACTGGAAGCCGAGGTACTGGAGCCCATTTTACTGGGGGTCAGATCGAGCCCGGAGGAGAAAGAGATGGAGGCGATTGTGGAACGTGCCGTTAACGTCTTCATGCTGGCCTACGGTCCCAAGTAAATCGCATGGCTGCGTTAAACGCGCAGCCATATATTACCGAGCGATGCCGCCATCCTCTGATTACTCGAAATTGCCGCTGTTGCAGGAAAGATGAAAACGGTGATCAGGTGAAAAATATCAAACGCCGCGCCCCATGCGTGAAAAAGCAAAAAGCCCATCTCGTATGAGATGGGCTTTTTATTTCAATTGGGTGCCTGGCAGTGTCCTACTCTCACATGGCATCTGCCACACTACCATCGGCGCTACGGCGTTTCACTTCTGTGTTCGGCAAGGATACAGG
>NZ_FTMJ01000007.1 GCF_900156095.1 Aeromonas sp. RU39B | reverse complement strand
TGGTCACTTCATCAGACATTGAAAATCAAAAATTGTTTTTGATGCTTCAATCCTGCGAGTGCCCACACAGATTGCTTGATTCAATTTGTTAAAGAGCTGCGCGATTCTCATCGCGACGGGAGTGGCATTCTACGCACATCCCGGTGTGAGTCAAGCCTTATTTCACAAGGCTTTTTCTCACTTCGACCGGCTCGCTGCCTGTGCGGCGTTGCCCTGTCGACGGAGGCGCATTATAGGGAGTGAGCCGGATTTGGCAACAGGGAATTTGAGAAAAATCACACATCGCAGTTCGTTCGCTCAAATTGCCAGCAATGCGCCGCAAATCTAAGCTAAAACGTCCCTACACAGCCGATATAGCGTGATGAGACATAACCTGCCGGTGCCAGCGTCAACTCCCTGATGATCAGCTGCGCCCCTTCGGGTAACATAGCGCCCCTTTACGTTTTCACCTCTATTACTGGGCTTTGGAGAGTTTGATGCCTTTTGCACTTGGCCAACGTTGGATTAGTGATACAGAAACTGATCTCGGTTTGGGGACGGTGGTGGCCGTCGAGGGTCGGATGGTGACTCTGTTGTTCCCTGCCTCCGGCGAGAACCGTATGTATGCCAAGGATGATGCCCCGGTGACGCGAGTCCGCTTCAACGAAGGAGACCAGATCGCCAGCCACGAAGAGTGGACCATGGTGATTGAAGCGGTTCATGAGAAAGACGGCCTTCTTATATATGCAGGGATCCGCACTGACACCGAGGAGCAGGTTCTGCTCAAAGAGGTGTTTCTCAGCAACTTTATCAAGTTCAACAAACCGCAGGATCGCCTGTTTGCCGGTCAGATCGATCGCATGTCGCGCTTCACCCTGCGTTATGAATCCCTGATCAATCAACATCAACGCCGTCTTAACCCCACTCGTGGTCTGGCCGGTGGCCGTGTCAGCCTGATCCCGCACCAACTCTATATTGCCCACGAAGTGGGGCACCGCTATGCACCACGTGTATTGCTGGCCGATGAGGTGGGTTTGGGTAAAACCATCGAAGCGGGCATGATCATCCATCAACAGCTACTTTCCGGTCGCGCCAAGCGAGTGCTGATCCTGCTGCCCGAAACGCTGCAGCACCAGTGGCTGGTTGAGATGATGCGTCGTTTTAGCCTGCACTTTTCCCTGTTTGATGAAGAGCGCTGCGTTGAGGCGTTTGCCGAAGCAGAGAATCCCTTCGAGACCGAGCAGTTGGTACTGTGCAGCATCGATTTCCTGCGCAAAAAACGTCGCCGCTTCGAACAGGTCTGCGAAGCCGAGTGGGATCTACTGGTCGTGGATGAAGCCCATCACCTGGAGTGGAGTGTCGATGCCCCCAGCCGTGCCTATGAAATGGTTGAAGCGCTGGCAGGCCAGGTCCCGGGCGTACTGCTGCTGACCGCGACCCCCGACCAACTGGGTCACCAGAGCCACTTTGCCCGGCTGCGTCTACTCGACCCGGAACGCTTCTATGATTACGACGCGTTCCTCGCCGAGGAGCAGGAATACGGAGCCATTGCCACTGCAGCTCAAGCGCTATTGGATGGCAGTGAGCTCAGCGGCGAAGCTAAAGCGTTGCTGGCCGAACAACTCGATGGTGTGGATCTGTCAGACATGGCGAGCCGCCAGCAGGCGGTAGGCAAACTGCTCGATCGTCATGGCACTGGCCGCGTGCTGTTTCGTAACAGCCGCGCCACGATTCAGGGCTTCCCCGAGCGCCATCTGAATGTTTATCCGATGGCACTACCGGAGCAGTACAAGACAGCGATCAAGGTGATGGGCATGATGGGCGGCAACACCGGCGATCTGCAGACCCGTGCCCTGCGCTATCTCTACCCCGAGAAGATTTTCCAGCAGTTTGAAGGCGATAGCGCCAGCTGGACCCAGTTTGATCCCCGCATCGACTGGTTGCTCGAATTGCTGTTGTCGGCGCGCCAACAAAAGGTCCTGGTGATCTGCTCCGAAGCCGCCACCGCCATCGCGCTAGAAGAGGCAGTACGCACCCGTGAAGGGATCCGCGCTGCAGTGTTCCACGAAGGGATGTCCCTGATCGAGCGGGACAAGGCGGCAGCCTATTTTGCCCAGCAAGAGGGCGGCGCCCAGGTATTGCTCTGCTCCGAGATTGGCTCGGAAGGCCGCAACTTCCAGTTTGCCAGCCATTTGGTGCTGTTTGATCTGCCGCTTAACCCGGATCTGCTGGAACAGCGTATCGGTCGTCTCGACCGGATTGGTCAACGCAACACCGTCGAGATTCATGTCCCCTATCTCGACGAGACCTCCCAACATGCCCTGCTGCGCTGGTATCACGACGGTCTGGATGCGTTTGAACAAACCTGCCCGACCGCGCGGCCGGTGTTTGAAGAGGTGCGTGACGACCTGTTCACCGTTTTGGCCGCTAACGACAGCAGTGACGAAGCGCTGCAGACGCTGCTTGATCGCACCCGCGCCATCCACGAACCGCTCAAGACCAAACTCGAATCCGGTCGGGATCGCCTGCTGGAAATCCACTCCAGTGGCGGCGATAAGGCCACGGCGCTTGTTACCCAGCTCGAAGCCGAGGATGACGATACCGGCATGGTGTCGTTTGCCCTGAAGATGTTCGACGAGATCGGTATCAACCAGGATGATCGCGGCGAGAATGCGCTGGTGCTCACTCCGGGCGATCATATGCTGGTTCCCTCGTTCCCTGGCTTGCCGCAAGATGGCATGACCGTCACCTTCGAGCGTGAGACCGCCCTCTCCCGTGACGACATGGCGTTCATCTCCTGGGATCACCCCATGCTGCGCGGTGGTATCGACCTGATTCTTGGCTCCGAGATTGGCTCTACCTCAGTCGCTCTGCTTAAGAACAAAGCACTGCCGGTGGGCTCCATTCTGCTGGAGCTGATCTTTGTGGCCGAGTCTGCCATGCATCCGCAACTCTATCGCTTTATGCCGCCGACACCGATCCGTCTGCTGCTCGATAAAGGCGGTAACGATCTCGGTGACAAGGTACCTTTCGATACCTTCAACCGCCAGCTGACGCCGGTCAATCGCCACCTCGGCAGCAAGCTGGTTACCGCTTCCCAGCCGCAGATCCATGCCCTGATTGGTAAAGGACAAGCGCTGGCAGAAACGCGCAAGGCAGATATCATGGCGCAGGCCTACGAACGGATGACCCGCACCCTTGGCGACGAACTGGCTCGTCTGACCGAGCTCAAGGCGGTCAACCCCAATGTGCGTGACAGCGAACTGGCCTATCTGCAGCAACTGCAGGCAGAATTGCAGCACCTGATCGCGCAGACCCAACTCAAGCTGGATGCTATCCGCTTTATCGTGGTCGCCCACCAGTAACAGAGTGAGAGAGATGATCGACTACCATCCGCCCAAAGAGCCATGGCTCGAGATCCTGCACAAGGATCGCGACATCATGGTGGTGAACAAACCAACCGGTCTGCTGAGTGTGCCCGGCCGTGGTGCCGAGTATGAAGACAGCGTGCTGTGGCGCGTCCAGCAGGAGGGATTTCCCCGGGCGGCGGCAGCCCATCGTCTCGATATGGCCACCAGCGGTGTCATCGTGATCCCGCTCAACCCCAACGCTCACCGCGAGTTGAGCCGTCAGTTCCGCGAGCGGGAGACCGACAAACACTATCTGGCTTGGGTGTGGGGCGAGATGAGTGAAGAGTGCGGTCAGGTCGACCTGCCTCTGTGTGTCGACTGGCCGAACCGGCCAAAGCAGAAGGTCGATTTTACGGAAGGCCGGCATGCCCTCACCCTGTGGCAAAAACTGAAAGTGGACAATGGCTGCACCCTGGTCAAGCTGACTCCGATCACCGGGCGCTCGCACCAGCTACGGGTGCATATGCTGGAGCTTGGCCATCCGATCCTGGGTGACAATCTCTATGCGCATCCACAGGCCCTGGCTGCCGCGCCGCATCTCTATCTGCACGCAGCCAGGCTGGCGTTTACCCACCCACGCAGCGGCGAGCGAGTCGCCTTCGAAGCTGCTCCACCGTTTGCACTCTGAGTGACGCCTGAATGCTCGAAAAAAAAGCCTCGGCCATGCCGAGGCTTTTTATGTTGCAGTACGTTATCAGACACGAATGTCGATATTGCTGCCCAGCGAACCACCGGCCGACTTGGGCGCCGGGGTGGATTGAGCCGCAGTTTCTAGCAGACTGAGCGCTGCTTGACCCTGTTGCTCCTGCTGTTTCTTGGCCAGGCTGGCAACCAGCGCTTCTTGGCCATAGCTGGCAGAGACGGACCCTGATATTTCCATGGTTTACCTCCTGTCCAAACCAAGTATCGGCCACTCACCCCATTCCATGACCCTTTTTTGGCCACATACGGGGAATTAGTTCATAACTGACTGTTTATAAAAACGAAAAAGGCCCTCATTCGAGGGCCTTTCAAGACAGGCTGGTTAGCGGGGCATTACATCATGCCGCCCATGCCACCCATACCGCCCATGTCCGGCATGGCCGGAGCGTCTTTCTTCGGCAGTTCGCTGACCATGCACTCGGTGGTGATCATCAGACCGGCGATGGACGCGGCGAATTGCAGGGCAGAGCGGGTCACCTTGGTCGGATCCAGGATACCCATCTCCAGCATGTCACCATACTGTTCGGTGTAAGCGTTGTAACCGAAGTTACCTTCGCCAGCCTTGACGTTGTTGGCAATCACGGAGGCTTCTTCACCAGCGTTATCAACGATTTGACGCAGCGGAGATTCCATGGCGCGCAGGGCAACCTTGATACCGACGTTTTGGTCTTCGTTGTCACCACGCAGGTTAGCCAGCTTGCCGGCTACGCGAACCAGGGCCACACCACCACCGGCAACCACACCTTCCTCAACGGCAGCGCGAGTTGCATGCAGGGCGTCTTCCACGCGTGCTTTCTTCTCTTTCATTTCGACTTCGGTGGCAGCGCCAACCTTGATCACGGCTACACCGCCAGCCAGCTTGGCCACGCGCTCTTGCAGCTTCTCGCGATCATAGTCAGAAGAGGTCTCTTCGATCTGTTGACGGATCTGGGCAACACGACCTTCGATAGCAGAGGCTTCGCCCACGCCGTCGATGATGGTGGTGTTTTCCTTGGTGATCACAACGCGCTTGGCACGGCCCAGATCTTCCAGAGCAGCCTTCTCGAGCTCAAGACCAACTTCTTCGGAGATAACAGTACCGCCAGTCAGGATGGCGATGTCTTGCAGCATGGCCTTGCGACGGTCACCAAAGCCCGGAGCCTTAACGGCAGCGACCTTGACGATACCACGCATGGTGTTGACGACCAGCGTCGCCAGAGCTTCACCTTCCACGTCTTCAGCAACGATAATCAGCGGCTTGCCAGACTTGGCCACGCCTTCCAGTACCGGCAGCATTTCGCGGATGTTGGAAACCTTCTTGTCTACCAGCAGGATGAACGGATCATCCAGTTCAACAGCGCCGGCTTCCGGCTTGTTGATGAAGTACGGAGACAGGTAGCCACGATCGAACTGCATACCTTCTACAACAGCCAGCTCATCTTCCAGACCTTGGCCATCTTCAACGGTGATAACGCCATCACGGCCCACCTTGTCCATGGCTTCAGCAATCAGCTTGCCGACCTTCTCGTCAGAGTTGGCAGAGATAGTACCAACCTGAGCGATGGCATTGTTGTCAGCGCAGGGGGTGGACAGCGCTTGCAGTTCAACCACAGCAGCAGTCACGGCCTTGTCGATACCGCGCTTCAGATCCATCGGGTTCATGCCGGCAGCAACAGCCTTCAGACCTTCGTTAACGATGGATTGGGCCAGTACGGTGGCGGTAGTGGTACCGTCACCGGCAGCGTCGTTAGCCTTGGAAGCGACTTCCTTGACCATCTGGGCGCCCATGTTCATGAACTTGTCTTCCAGCTCGATTTCACGAGCTACGGACACGCCATCCTTGGTGATGGTCGGTGCGCCGAAGGACTTGTCCAGCACCACATTACGACCCTTCGGGCCCAGGGTGACCTTGACCGCGTTGGCCAGGATGTTGACACCCTCGAGCATCTTTACACGAGCGTCGTTACCAAATTTAACGTCTTTAGCAGCCATCTTGTTCAATCCTTATCAATGAGTCGGTTAAGGGGTGAATTACTCTTCGACAATCGCCAGGATGTCGGTTTCAGACAGGATCAGTACGTCCTGACCATCCAGCTTCTCGGTCTTCACACCGTAGCCTTCGTTGAAAATCACCTTGTCACCAACCTTCACAGCCAGCGCTTTCACTTCGCCATTATCCAGAATTCGACCAGTGCCCACGGCCAGAACTTCACCACGGGTGGACTTCTGGGCCGCAGTACCAGTCAGCACGATGCCGCCAGCAGATTTGGCTTCGGCTTCGATGCGCTTGATGATGACGCGGTCATGCAGTGGACGAATTTTCATCGATAACTCTCCCAAAATGAGTTTTCTATGTTTGTTTACGAGTAGTGGCCATACCTGGCCAAGCTCTTCTAGATGTCTCAGATGTGGGGGCAGGGCTGCGACCTTCAAGGGTCGATGCAAAAAAAATTTTTTCACGTACCATTGAATCGCTTTATCGACTCAGGAGTTCCCCTTGTCTCTCGCCAATCCGTTGCACCACGCCCCCATACCGACGCTGCTGGCACGGATGACGATTCCCATGACCGTCGGCATCATTGCCATTCTTGCGTTTAGTCTGGTCGATACCTTTTTCATCGGGCTGCTCGGCACTGACGCTCTGGCTGCCGTCAGCTTCACATTCCCGGTCACGCTGCTGGTCACCTCGCTCATCATGGGACTGGGAACCGGGCTTTCCGCCGTGCTGGGACACACGCTCGGCCAGGGGAAACACCATGAGGCGGCGCTGCTGACCAGCGACACCCTGCTGTTGACCCTGCTGCTGATTGCCGGTTTGGGCGTGGTGGGCGCCTTGACGATTCACCCTCTCTTTACCCTGATGGGGGCGGCACCGGCGCTTATCGAGCTGATCCACGACTACATGCTGATCTGGTATCTGACGGTGCCGCTGCTGGCCATCCCCATGGTAGGGAATGCAGCAACGCGCGCCACCGGGGATACCCGAACCCCGAGCCTGGTGATGGCCGTCTCCGGCTTGGTCAACGGCATGCTCGATCCTCTGCTGATCTTTGGTTGGGGACCGGTGCCGGCCTATGGCATCAAGGGTGCAGCCATCGCCACCTCCATCTCCTGGTTGATGGCCATGCTGGTCAGTTTGCGGATCCTGCGCCGCCGTGACCGCTTGCTGGAGTGGCACGGCCATGGTTGGCAGGTGCGCTGGCAGCACTGGCGGCGGGTGCTCCAGATTGCGATTCCGGCGGCGCTCACCAATCTGCTCACACCACTGGCAACTGCGCTGCTACTGATGATCCTGGCCAGTCTCGGCACCGAGGTGATCGCCGCCTATGGCGCGGCTTCGCGGGTAGAATCTTTGCTGCTCATCGTCATGATGGCGCTTTCGTCGGTGTTAGCGCCGTTTGTCTCGCAAAATCTCGGCGCCGGTCAGCCGGCCAGAGCCCGCTCAGCGCTGCTGATTGCCATGCATTTTGCCCTTTTCTGGCAGGGAGGCATCGCCCTGCTGGTCTGGCTGTTGGCGCGGCCAATCGCAACCCTGTTTAGCGATCAGGCCACCGTCATTGATGCCATCAGCGACTACCTGCACTTGCTGCCGTTTGGCTATGGCGCCCAGGCGTTGGTGATGCTGCTGGCGTCGGCGCTTAACGGGATGCGCGCTCCGCTGATATCCCTGCTGTTCGGTGGTATCCGGCTGTTTGTACTACTTCTACCACTAGCCTGGCTCGGTGAGTGCGCCTTCGGTCTGCATGGCGTGTATGGCGGAATGCTGCTGGCCAATCTCACTGCCGGTGCGCTGGCCTATCTGTTTGCCCGCCGCCATGTCGATGCGCTCTGTCAGCGGCGCCTGGCCCAGATATGACAAGGGGACCGACCGGTCCCCTTGCTGCTTATTCCTTACGCTCATACTCACCCTCGATGGTGTTACCACCGGATGAGTTGCCTGGCGCTCTCGACCCACCAAAACCACCACCACTCGAGACAAAGCGGGTTGAGCCCAGCAGTTTGCCGGCAACCCAGTTGCGCAGCGCCGGTTGCAGCAACAGCACCGCCACCATGTCGGTGACAAAACCGGGGATGATCAACAGCAGTCCGGCCAAGGCGAGCAGCAGGCCGCTCAACATTTCACGCCCTGGTAAAATCCCTTGCTGCATCTTGCTCTGGGCCTCCAGCAGGGTTCGCACGCCTTGGCTACGCACCAGCGACGAGCCAACCACGGCGGTCAGGATCACCAGCGCGATGGTAGGGAGCGCCCCAATCACACCGCCCACCTTGATCAGGACCAGCATTTCCAGCAGAGCCAGACCGACCAGCCCGGCGAACAGTTTTCCCATGATGACCTCAGTGTTGACCTAGCCGGAGCATCTCTCCGGGCTCTTATCCATAAAATGGGGACGATTTAGCCACTTTCAATATGGAATGAGAGTTCAAAAAATCACGGTTTACCCCAATTATTTCGTCAAAATAAGAAGTAGTTAAAAAATATTTTATATAATTTCTGTTGATATTTTTGATAAGACTAAAAAAACGTGCCTGATTATCAAATTTAGTGATCAACGTCTGATTTCAATTTACCTCTGATGGGATAAGATGAGTCCAGTTTCAGGGGCCATTGCCCCACCTCCTGTCCCACACGACGTGAATAGCTTCAGGATGATCATTGCGCAAGGAACACGCAGCCACTCGGTGAGGAATGTTCAAACTGCTTTGATTTCTGAGGCAACAGAATGAGCGACAATAAGAACGTCCGCATTGAAGAAGACCTGCTGGGTACCAAAGAAGTATCTAACGATGTTTACTACGGTGTGCATACACTGCGAGCCATCGAGAACTTCAAGATCAGCACCCAGAAAATCTCCGACGTCCCCGAATTCGTTCGTGGCATGGTACTGACCAAAAAGGCAGCAGCCCTCGCCAACAGTGAACTCGGCACCATCCGTCCTGAGATCGCGGACAAAATCATCGAAGCCTGTGACCTGATGCTCAGCACCGGTAAATGCTTTGAGCAATTCCCGGTTGACGTCTTCCAAGGCGGCGCCGGTACCTCCGTCAACATGAACACCAACGAAGTGCTGGCCAACATCGCGCTTGAGCTGATGGGTCTGGAGAAGGGACGTTACGACGTCATCAACCCCAATGACCACGTCAACAAGTGCCAGTCCACCAACGACGCCTACCCGACCGGTTTCCGCGTTGCCGTGGTCAACAGCACCGACATCACCCTGTTTGCGCTGGAGTCCTTGATTACGGCCTTCGAGCAGAAGGCTCAAGAGTTCCGCAGCATTCTGAAGATGGGTCGTACCCAGCTGCAAGACGCCGTGCCGATGACCCTGGGCCAAGAGTTCCACGCCTTTGCCGTCACCCTGCGCGAAGAGATCAAGTCTATCAAGCGCTGCCAGGAGCTGCTGCTGGAAGTGAACCTGGGTGCCACCGCTATCGGTACCGGTCTGAACACCCCACCCGAGTACTCCAAGCTGGCGATTCAACGCCTGGCCGAGATCACCGGTCGTGCCTACGTTCCAGCAGAAGATCTGATCGAAGCCACCTCCGACTGCGGCGCCTACGTGATGCTGCACGGCGCACTGAAGCGCATGGCGGTCAAGCTCTCCAAGATCTGTAACGACCTGCGTCTGCTCTCCTCCGGTCCGCGTACCGCACTCAAGGAGATCAACCTGCCGGAGCTGCAAGCTGGCTCGTCCATCATGCCGGCCAAGGTCAACCCGGTTATTCCGGAAGTGGTCAACCAGGCTTGCTTCAAGGTCGTGGGTAACGACATCACCATCACCATGGCTGCCGAAGCGGGTCAGCTGCAGCTGAACGTTATGGAGCCGGTGATTGCACAGGCACTTTTCGAATCCCTGAGCCTGCTGGAGAAATCCTGTATCTCCCTGCGCACCAAGTGCGTGGAAGGGATCACTGCCAACCCGGAAATCTGCCGTAACCACGTGCTGAACTCCATCGGCATCGTCACTTACCTCAACCCCTTCATTGGTCACCATGAAGGTGATGTAGTCGGGAAGATCTGCGCCCAGACCGGCAAGAGCGTGCGTGAAGTCGTGCTCGAGCGTGGTCTGCTGACCGCCGAACAACTCGACGAAATTCTCTCCATCGACAACCTGATGAACCCGCAGTACACCGCCAAGCGTTACACCCGCGCAACGGTCTGACGGATAAAACGGGGTGGGCACCAGCCCACCCCGCAGAGCCGTTTCCCGGGATTCCTGTCTGCCATGCAGGGGACTCGGGAGTCGGCTTTTGCAGCACACAGCGTCATCAAAAACTAAAAAACATGGAGTCTATGTATGATTGGGATTGAGCTACTTGTCGTCCTCGCGGCGATCTATCTGGGGGCCAGAATTGGCAGTATCGGGATCGGCTTTGCCGGCGGTCTCGGTGTGCTGGTTCTGACTTGGGGTCTGGGCGTCAGCATCCCCAGCGACCAACTGGTTTCATACATCCCTTGGGATGTCATCATGATCATCGCCTCGGTGATCTGCGCTATCGCCTGCATGCAGCTGGCCGGTGGTATGGATTACCTGGTGCATCTGGCCGAGAAGGCTCTGCGTAAGAATCCCAAGCAGATCACCTTCGTGGCACCGGTTGTCACCTATCTGATGACCATGCTGGCCGGTACTGGCCACACCGCCTTCTCCACCCTGCCGGTGATTGCCGAAGTGGCCAAGGAGCAGGGCATCCGTCCGTCCCGTCCACTCTCCATCGCCGTTGTTGCCTCCCAGATTGCCATCACCGCCTCGCCGATCTCGGCCGCCGTGGTTGCCTTCTCCGGTATGCTTGAGCCGCTGGGTGTCGACTATCTGACCCTGCTGGCCATCTGCATCCCCTCCACCTTCATTGCCTGCATCCTGGGCGCCTTTGTTGCCAACATGCTGGGCAAGCCGCTGGAGCTGGACGAAGTTTATCTGGATCGCAAGGCCAAAGGTCTTATCAAACTGCGTGGCACTGCCCAAGTTGAAATCAAGCCGTATGCCAAGCTGTCGGTCTGGATCTTCATCGCTGCCATCGTTGCAGTCATGGCTTACGCCACCGCCATCTCTGGCAAGGTGGGTCTCATCACCAACCCGCCGATCCCGCGTGACGGTGCCATCATGGGCATCATGCTGGCTGCGGCCACCATCATGGCCCTGGTCTGCAAGCTCGACCCGACCCAAGTGACCAACATGCCGACCTTCAAGTCCGGTATGTCTGCCTGCATCTGCGTTCTTGGTGTCGCCTGGCTGGGTAACGTCTTCGTGAAGGGCAACATGGATACCATCCAGCACTTCGCCGGCGACCTGCTCAACCAATACTCCTGGCTGCTGGCCGTGGTGCTGTTCTTCGCTGCCATGCTGCTCTACTCCCAAGGCGCGACCACCAAGGCCCTGATGCCGGCTGCACTGGCTCTGGGTGTGAGCCCGCTGACTGCTATCGCCTCGTTCGCAGCCGTTAGCGCCCTGTTCGTTCTGCCGACCTACCCGACCCTGTTGGCCGCAGTCGAAATGGACGATACCGGTTCAACGCGTATCGGCAAGGCGGTGTTCAACCACCCCTTCTTTATTCCGGGTGTTGCGACCATCGCCATGGCGGTTGCACTGGGCTTCTTCTTCGGCGGCATGATGCTCTAATCCTGCCCCGACCAAACGAAACGAGCCGGCACATGGTTGCCGGCTCGTTTTTTTATCTGTATTTATCAGGCCATTGCCCGTATCCCCAGCTCAGGGCGTCTGGCAAAGCAGTGGATCAGCAGCAACAACGTCAACACACCGACCGTCCCCAATACCAGCCAGGGTAAGGCCGGCTGACCCTGTGCCAGTGCAAAGTCATAAAGCGACCCGCCACCGACATACCCGGTCATGCCACCGAGCGCCAGTCCAAGGCGGCTGAATCCCATGTAGCTACCCCGCGCTGCAGGATTGGCCAACTTGGTCATCAGCGTCTCACGGGCCGGTTCACAGATGATAATGCCCAGATAGAAGAAGGCCAGCAGCGTAAAGACGCCCGGCAGAGTGTTCACAAAGGCCACCAAGCCGATACCTATCGTCATCAGCAAGACCCCGGCCGTCACCCGGCTCTCCAGCTTGAAATGGCGCTCACCATAACGAGCCAGCGGATAGAGCAGCGCCAGTGACAGGGCCGTCTCCAGGCTATACATCCAGCCGACTGCCGTGGTCGTTCCCGCCATCTGTTTGACCAGGATCGGGAAAATCAGCATCACCTGAACCCACAGCATGTAGTAGCCGCTTAAGATCAGCACCAACCGGCAGAAGGCGCGGTCGGCCAGCACCTGGCTGAGCCCTTCAAACATCGGCGTTGGCTTAACCGAGATGCGATAAGCCGGCAGCAGCAGGGCGTTGCACAGGGCCGCTGCGACAAACAGGGCGGCGCCCAGCAAGCAGACATAGGTAAAATCAAAGCGCAGCAGCCAACTGCCAAGCAGCGCGCCCAGCACGGCGCCGGCACTTTCCAGCATCATCAGCAGCGAGATAAAACGGCCGCGCTCACGTGGACGGGTAAACTTGATCACCAGCGCCGCCCGCGGCGGGTCAAACAAGCAACCGCCGAGCCCGGAGAGGATACACGAAACCAGCAGCAGCATGCCGTTATCGGCCCAGGCCAGCGAGGCAAAGCCGGCAGCACGCAGCAGCATGCCGGTCACGATCAGCGGGCGGGCACCAAAACGGTCGGCCAGTGAGCCACCGAAAATACCCAGTCCCTGCTGGGTTAACTGACGCAGCCCCAGCGCCAGACCGACCAGGCCTGCCGCCCAACCGAGTTGGTCAACAAACCGCAAACTGATCATCGGCATCACCACACAGAACCCCAGAATCACCAGAGTTGTGTCCAATGCCAGAAACCAGCGCCCCCAATACCTTGCCCGCTCAACCATGATCCACCTCACATTAGAGGGGTTATTCTCGAGTATCATCAGATATAGTGGTAGCCAGGAACTGGTTATATTTCCTATAGGACAATCTTATGTCTATGGATCTCGATGACCTGCAGCTGTTGCTGGACGTGGCTCAGCTTGGCAGTTTCAGTCAGGCCGCAGCGATTCGCGGTTGGTCACAGCCTGTCGTCAGTCAGCGCATTGCTCTGCTGGAGCATCAGCTGGGCTCGCCGCTGTTTCGTCGCCATCGCCGTGGCGTGACGCCAACACCGGCCTGCGAGCAGTTTCTGCCGGCCGCTCGAACCGCCCTCACCGCCCTGTCTGAAGGGCGCTTGGCCATGCAGGGTGCGCCGGCCATGCCGCGTATCCAGTTAGCCAGCCTGCCTTCGCTCACCTCGGTGGTATTTAGCCCGTTATTGATGGAACTGGTCGATGGACCGTTCGAGATCCGCTGCGATAGCGACCACTCGGGCGGCATTATGCAGGCGCTGCTCAATGGCGGCTGCGACATTGGCTTCGTGCTCAAATGCCCACCGGTCGCCGGCATCCAGATGGAGTTACTCTGTCGCTCGCCGATCATCGTGGTGGCATCACCGCTGCATGAGCTGGCCGGGTGCCGCAATCTCACCCTGCACCACCTGGCGGACCAGCGTCTTGCGCCGCAGCAGTGGGGCGTGGCTTGTGATGTATTTATCCAGCAGTTGCGACGCTTGCGCCGCGCCACCAGCCCGCTGCACGCCATTCAGCCCGCCAGTGCGGCCCGTGAGTTGGCGCTCGAACACGGCTTTATCACCCTGATGCCGGCGCTGGCAGTGGCGCGCGACCTTGAGCTGGGCCGGCTGGTACGCCTCGATGTGGAGGGCTTACCGCAGGATCACTGGGACGTGATGATGGCCTGGCGCGGCGGCAAACGCCCCAATCCAGCCAAAGAGACAGTGCTGACCATCGCCCGCAAAATGGCCGAGCGTTGGCGTAACGATCCCCTGCGCAGCGCCACAGCAACCACCCCATAGTGCTTGCAGCCACGATTCCGGATTGGCTAAAGTGACTCGAAAGACGACCTCGCGAGGAACAAGGAGAGAGGATGTTCACCTGGCAACTCGATGACGAGCTGGCATTGCTGTTCCTGCAACCCGACATGACCAGTGAGCTGTTCAATCTGTGTCATGACAACCGTGACTATCTCAGTCAGTGGCTGCCCTGGCCGCCCTTTATTCGTAGCAGCGATGACACGGCACTCTTTATTCGCCGCGCTGTCGAGGGATTTGCCCGCGGCGAAAGCATGGCCTGTGCCATGGAATATCAGGGAGAAATGGTTGGCATCATCGGATACAACCAGATCGACCGCCAGCTGGGTCTGGTCAAGATTGGCTACTGGCTGGCAGAGCGCTGGCAGGGTAACGGCATCGTCACCCGCGCTTGCCGCGCCCTGATCCATCACGCCTTTGAAGAGATGGGCATGGAGAAAGTCGAGATACATGCCGCCGTCGAAAATGATGCGAGCCGCGCCGTCTGCGAGCGCCTTGGCATGCCGCTCGAAGGCATCATCCGGCGCAGTGAAAAACTAGCCCAAGGCGTAGTGGATCACGCCTGTTACGGGCTATTGCGCTGCGAATGGACCAGAGAGAGGGAGTTCTGATGCAACGGCTGCCTCATCTTGTTACCCCGCACGCCGAGTTGACGGTGCTACCTCCCGAGCGGGCCGAACTGGTACTCGACTATTACCTGCGCAATCGCGATCATCTGGAGCCCTGGGAGCCACTGCGCCCAGCCGGTTTCTATACCCTGACCTACTGGAACCACCGGCTGCGTGACAGCTATCAGCAGTGCTTCAATGGTTCGGCCATCAATCTGGCGGCCCTTGATGGCTCAGGCAACATGATTGCCAGCTGCAACTTCACCAACATCATCCACGGGGTATTCCAGGCCTGTTATCTGGGCTATTCCATCGATCAGCGCTATCAGGGCAAGGGGTTGATGCAAGAGCTGCTGACCAGCGCCATCGACTATATGTTCACCGACCAGCAGTTACACCGGATCATGGCCAGCTATATGCCGCGCAATGAACGCAGCGGCCGCTTGCTGGAAAAACTGGGATTCGAGAAAGAGGGTCTGGCGCGCGACTATCTGATGATCAATGGCCGCTGGGAAGATCATGTGATGACGGCGCTGATCAACCCCGCCAGCCGTCAGCGCAAATAGAAACGGGCCCTGCGGGCCCGTTTCTATCGACAGAATCGCCTGATTACTTCTTGGCTTCTTCGGTCTTGGCAGCATCGCTGGCTGCAGGAGCCGCGTCAGCAGCCGGAGCAGCTTCGGTCTTGGCGGCGTCAGCGGCAGGAGCAGCGGCTTCAGTCTTAGCAGCATCAGCGGCAGGAGCGGTTTGAGTTGCAGCCGGAGCCGGCTCAGCGGCCGGAGCCTTGGCTTCTTCTTTCTGGCCACATGCAGTCAACATCAAACCCAGGATACCGGCTACCAGTACTTTGTTCATTACTCATTCCTCAAACTTGGTTGAGAGAAGGGGGAAACCACCCTCTCTGTGGTCCGGATCACATCCGGCTTAGCACCCGTGCAATATATCTCTATGAAAAAAAGAGTAAAACGTGTCTTTCAATGAGATTTTTTGCTGCGCTGGATAAAAAATAGAGCTGATTGAGTATTCTTTAACAACTAACGTCGATTTATCGCGCAAAAGTCACAATAAATCACCATTAACGTTGACCAAATTAACAAAAAACACTCTTTCTAACTCTATTGTTATTAGTGTCTGCTGACAACATCAAAGACAGAATCTGACCTCACTGACCACCGGTTAGGCTTCTGCAACAGACAAACGTCGCCCGAACCGGGTCAATGACAGAACAAATGCCGGCACCAGCAGCCACATATGCAGCTCCAGTTGCTCAATCGTCGCGCCCGACACGATGGCGGTGAGCGAGACCAGTGCGCCGGCACCGCTCATCTGTAGCAATCCCAGCAAAGCCGATGCGGTCCCAGCACAATGCCCGAAGGGTGCCAACGCCATCCCCGCAGCCGAACCGAGCACCATGGCAAACCCGATGCTGGAGATAAACACCGGCCCCATCATCGCCAGCGGAGTCTGCATCCCTTTGAGCAGGGTCAGCAGCAGCGCCGAACTGCACAGCACCAGCAAGCCGGCGCGCAATGTGCGGCGGGCACCGAAGCGGCCAATCAGGCGCGGCGCCAGAAAGCAGGCCAGTATGTTGAGCACGGCGTTGCCGGTAAACCAGTGAGTAAACCCTGCCATATCCAGCCCCAGACGCACCATCAATTGCAGCGGCGCCACGGTGACATAAGCCAGGATCACCGCCATAGCCAGCATACAGAGCAGCGCATTAAACAGAAAACGCGGGTCAACCAGCACAGGGCGGTAGCGCTGCCAGCTGATCAGTGCCCCGTCGCTAAGCGTGTCAGCCGGTCGGGTCTCCGGCATGCGCAGGGCCAGCCAGGCACCGACCAGTAGCGCATAACCGGCCATCATCCAGAAGCTCGACGGCCAGCCAAAGTGGGCGGTCAGCCAACCGCCCAGCAGGGGCGCCAGCGCGGGGATAAAGCAGATCGCGCCATTGAGATAGGAGATCATCTGGCCGCTGCGCTTGGGACCATAGTGGTCACGCACCACCGCAAAGGCCGCCACCGAGGTCGCGCAAGCGCCCAATCCTTGCAGGATGCGGGCAACCATCAATTCGCCAAACGAGCTGGCAAGCGCGGCCAGCAGAGCACTGATGCCATAGAGCAGGATACCGGTCAGCGCCACCGGACGGCGGCCATAACGATCGGCCAGCGGGCCCGAGAGCAGTTGCCCAAGCCCCATACTAAACAGAAAGCCGGTGATGGTTCCCTGCATCTGTTGCACCGGCGCATGCAGCGCCTCTGCCATCTGCGGGATTGCCGGCAGATAGATGTCGATGGCCAGGGGACTGAACAGTACCAGCAAAACAAGCAGACTCAATAAGTGCACGGCAATGCTCCTCAACTAGCCGAACCGGAAACCGGGCAGTGTAATGGTTAAAAAGTGTGAGCTGAAATGGTCTTTTGTCATTACGGTAATTCCTGGAAGGAAACACCCCCTGCAACCTATTGTGCTTTGCGTTTATAGTGGCGACATCGGCACAAGGGGTGAAAACAGATGCTGCACCAGACGCTCAGGATTCAAGGTCGTGCCTGGTTTATGGGCGATTTGCACGGTTGCTTTGGCCAGCTGCGCGAGCAGTTGTTCGAGGTGGGTTTCAACCCCGGTCGCGGCGATGTGCTGATCGGCGTCGGCGATCTTATTGACCGTGGGCCGGATAATCTGGCTTGTCTCAACCTGCTACAACATAGCTGGTTTCACACTGTGCTCGGCAATCATGAAGATATGATGCTCGATGCCCTGCAAAGTGACGATCCTGACGCCAAACTGCTGTGGCAGCGCAACGGGGGCGGCTGGTTTTATCGACTGGCGGCCGACGAGCGTCAGCAGGTGCGTGACCTGCTGCCCAAGATGGCCACCCTGCCGCTGGTGCTGACCGTGGAGACCCCGGCCGGGCGCATCGGTGTGGTGCATGCCGATCCCGCCACCCACGACTGGCGAGAACTCGATGACACATTTTGCCAGCAGCATCGGCGCACCCTGCTCTGGGAGCGCAACCGCATCATGGAACTATTGCTCGGCGGCCGTTGCAATTCGGTGATCAGCGGCATCGATCGGGTGGTGCTCGGCCACACGCCGATGCGCGGCGACTGGTTGCAGCAGGGAAATCTGTGCTGGCTCGATACCGGCGCTACCTATCACGGCCATCTGACTTTACTGTGCGATGAGGAGCTACTGGCAAGCCAACCTTTCACATAATCTGCGGCGGGTTAACGCTGCACCCCATTCTTATATTTCTGCCCGGGCAACCCTTTCCTTCTTTTATCCTAAAGTGGCCGTTTTGCCGCGCCGATACCTATTATTAACAGCACAGCCTGTTGACTGCTTACTGCGAAGCGGCGCCTGACAAGGAGCCATTTGATGGCGCAAATGAATGAAATATAAACAAATTTGCCGATTTATAGGCAGTGCTGTATAAATCGGTCATCAGTCACAGGAAGTCGGCTGATCTATTTTGAGTGCGCGTATTACCATTTAGGAAGGACCCGATGAAAGGATGTCATTGGCCCGGATGGGCATTACTGGTCTGGTTTTTGGCACTGCCTCTGCATGCTGCGATCGTCAATCCCAACCACCTGTACCAAGAGACCGAACGCCTGCAGCAACGCCTCGCACTGCTACGGCAAAAGGCCGGATTACCCGCCGAGATCCCCCAACCCGGCATTCAGGACAACAAGCTTCCCATCCATCTCTATATCAAGGCCGGTGAAGTGCATGATTACGCCGCCGCCCTGCAACAGGCCCGCGGCCTCACTCCCTCTGCCCCGTTGCCACTACCCGATGCCTCCGTGCGCCCCAACATGGTGATGGACCCGCTGCAGCAGATTGAGCAGCAACTCGACTCACTACTGACCGCCAGTCAGATTCCGCTTCCCAGCGATGAGCCCGAGATGCCACTTGGCAAGAGCACCAACGATGTCTACCGCGCCCTGTGGCAACTGGCCAACGGCTTTGATGGCCTGGTCCCCGCCGCAGGAAACGCGCAAATCATCGCAGCCCTGACTCAGGTACAAAGCGGATTGGCACCGCTGGCTAAACAGCTTGGCAAAACCCTGCCCACCCCGTCTGCCGAGGCGGCGAGTGACAAGACTCCGCTCGATAACAATCTGGTGGCTTATCAGTGCTTGCACTTGATGGGCCGGCTGCTGCGCCAGCTCAATATCGAGCCGACCGCGCCCAGCCACTTCCCGGTGGGGAGCATCAGCCATCAGCAGGTCTACGACTCGGCCCTCAATCTGTTGGCCGAAGTGCAAAAGGCTCGCGCCTCACTAGGTATCACCGATGCGCTGCCTGCGGCTGCGCCACATCAGGCCGATGACAACCAGATCTATGCCCAACTGGGTCAGCTGCGTGCCACGCTGCTTGCTCTGCTGTAAGGAGGCGTCATGTTCAAACACCTTTCCCTGAGCAAGAAAATCGGCCTCATCCCGTTGGTCATTCTGCTGCTGATGGGGCTACTGCTCGGTTTTAGCGGCTATTGGCAACAACTGATTGGCAACAAGGCTCGCGCCTTTACCAGTGAAATTGCCCCGGTCGCGCGACTGTCCGGCGAGCTGGCCAACAATGCGCTGGAGCGCCAGGTCAGCCTGCGCGCTTACGTCGAGACCCATTCAGCCGACGATCTGGCCGCCTATCAGGCGCTGGCCAAGGCTAACCAAGCCTTGCTGGCCCGCCCCGAAAGCAGCCAGTTGCCCACTCGCAGCCAACTGGAGAGTTCGAGCCGCCAGCTCGATGATCTGTTCCTCAAGCAGCTAGTGCCGATGCAGCAGACACTCGCCCAGGATGAGGATCGGATCCTCAACCAATTGGTGCCCCAGGCACTGGCCGGCGCCTCAGATTTGTTAGCCAGTCTCGATGCCAGCACTGCCGGTGCGCTGCCCACCGTCACCGTCGCCTTTATGAATCACCTGCAGGCGTCCCTGATTGCCCTGCTCGGAAACCTCAATACTCCGTCGGCCACCCAGCTGGACCGTTTCTTGATGGAGCTGTATGGCGCTGAAAATGCACTGTTAGATCTGCAGCACAACATCCACAAAGAGGATCAGCAGGCGCTGCTCGGCCAGATTGCCAGCCAGCTCAAGACCTATCACGAACAGGGCCAGGCCCTGTTTACGCGCGATGCCGAGTTGCACCGTCTGCTCACCGAGCAGGTTGCCCCCACCACCCAGCAGATTGTCAGCCTCTCGACTGATTCCCAGCAGGGAATGTGGCAACGCCTTAACAGCGAAAGTCAGGCCATTGTCGAGGATCTCGGACAGATCCAGACCACCAGCCTGCTGTTCGGTCTGTTTGTGGTCGGGTTATCGCTGCTCAGTTATTGGGTGATCCTGGGATTGATCCGCCAGCCCATCAACCAGATGGTGCATGCCATGGAGGACATTGCCGAAGGTGAAGGGGACCTGACCCGCCGCCTCGACGTGGATGCCCGCGACGAACTGGGCCAGATGGCAGGCGCCTTCAACCGCTTTGTGGCCCGTTTGCAAGAGACGGTGCAGACCATTCATCGCAACGTCACCAGCCTCAACCAATCTGCCTCGACCTTGACCGGACTGGCCAGCCAGTCGGAGCAACAAGCCGACCATCAACGCAGCGAGTTCGGCCATCTGCGCGAGCAGATTGACCATCTCTCGAGCAGCTTTGCCGTGGTAGCTGACAACATGCAGCAGACCGCGCAATCGGCCGATGCCATCGGCCAGGCCTCCGATGAAGGCCACCTGCGGGTACGCCAGACCGAGCAGACCATTACGGCGCTCACCAGCCAGATTGAAGATACCGCCCACACCATGCAGCAGCTGGCTCAGGACAGCCAGAATGCGACCCAGGTGCTCGACGTGATCCGTGGCATCGCCGAGCAGACCAATCTGCTGGCGCTCAACGCCGCCATTGAGGCCGCTCGCGCTGGCGATCAGGGGCGTGGCTTTGCGGTGGTAGCCGACGAGGTGCGCACGCTGGCGATGAAGACCCAGGAGTCGACCAGTCACATCAACGATCTGCTGCAATCTTTAATCAGCGGCGCCAATGCCGCGCAGGAGAAGATGCAGCAGAGCCAGCAGCAAGCCACAGCCAGTCTGGCCCAGATGCACTCGATGAGCGCCTCGGTCAGCGATACTCACCGTCTGGTACAAGAGATTGGCGAGCGGGTGCAGCAGGTCAATCAGGCCAGCAACCAGCAATCGGACACCACCGAGCAGGCCGCACGACGGATGCAGGCACTGACCAGCGCCGTCTCGGCCAGTTGGGAATCAGCCCGTGGCACCGCCCAATCGGCGCGCGCCGTCACCCAGCAGGCCGAAGAGATCCGCCAACACCTTTCCCATTTCCGGGTATAACTATCGCCCGGCCGACCTTGGTCGTGCCGGGTGATACATTCCTGCTTTGCCAAAGGCCCGACCACGCATAGAATGCGAGCTTCATTTTCAAGGAGGCTCCGATGAACAAACTCGTACTGGCAACCGGCAACCAGAAAAAGGTCAAGGAACTGGCCGCCATGTTGGCCGATCTCGCTATCGAGGTGGTCCCCCAGAGCGAGTTTGCCGTCAGCGAAGTCGCCGAAACCGGCACCACCTTCGTCGAGAACGCCATCATCAAGGCGCGCCATGCCGCCCGTGCCACCGGTCTACCGGCTGTGGCCGATGACTCAGGCCTCGAAGTGGATCTGCTGCAAGGACGCCCCGGCGTCTATTCGGCCCGCTTCGCCGGTGAAGACGCCAGCGATCGCGACAACATCGACAAACTGCTGGGCGAGTTGAACGGAGCACCGAGCGATCTGCGTACCGCCCGCTTCTGGTGTGTGCTGGTCTATATGCGCCATGCCGATGATCCGACGCCGGTTATCTGCCAGGCCAGCTGGGAAGGGCTGATTACCAGTGATCTGCGCGGTCAGAATGGCTTTGGTTACGATCCGGTGTTCTTCGTGCCAAGCGAAGAGTGCACCAGCGCCGAGCTGCCGGCCGAGCGCAAGAACCAGTTGAGCCACCGCGCCCAGGCGCTGGCCAAGCTCAAACTCGCGCTGGCTGCCGACTAACGGCAACTCACTCACCTTGAGATAAACTGGGGGCTATCAGCCCCCATTTTCATTGATGGAAACGTCCATGCTGCAACTGCCACCGCTCTCTCTTTACATCCATATTCCCTGGTGTGTGCAGAAGTGCCCCTACTGCGACTTCAACTCCCACGCCCAGAAAGGAGAGCTGCCCCAACAAGAATATGTCGCAGCGCTGCTTGCCGATCTGGAGCAGGACCTGCCATGGGCCCAGGACCGGGCGTTACGCTCCATTTTCATTGGGGGTGGTACGCCGAGCCTGCTCAGCGTGACGGCCATGCAAACGCTGCTCGATGGCGTGCGCGCCCGCATCCCGTTGGCTGCAGAGTGCGAGATCACCATGGAAGCCAACCCCGGCACGGTCGAGGCCGAGAAATTTGCCGGGTTCCGCGCAGCCGGCATCAACCGAATCTCCATCGGGGTACAGAGTTTTCAGCAAGAAAAACTCACCCGCCTTGGCCGCATTCACGGCCCCGAAGAGGCGCAAAACGCGGCAGCGCTGGCACATGCCATCGCGCTGCCCACCTTCAATCTGGATTTGATGCACGGTCTGCCGGATCAGAGTCTTGATGATGCCCTCTACGATCTGGAACAGGCGATCGCCTGCGCTCCGCCCCACCTCTCCTGGTATCAACTGACCATCGAGCCCAACACGGCGTTTGCCTCCAAGCCGCCACGGTTGCCGGAAGACGAGGTGCTGTGGGATATCTATGAGCGCGGCCATGCCCTGCTGACCGCCAACGGCTACCGCCAGTACGAGATTTCTGCCTACGCCAAAGAGGGCTATCAGTGCCAGCACAACCTCAACTACTGGCGCTTTGGCGACTATCTGGGGATTGGCTGTGGCGCCCACGGCAAGCTGACCCTGGCTGGCGAGCAGACCATCATCCGTAGCGCCAAGATAAAACACCCCAAGGGCTATCTGGAGCCGGGCCGCGGTTTTCGCGATCAGGTGTGGCAGGTTGAGCAGGATGACCTGCCGCTCGAATATTTCATGAACCGCTTCCGCCTGTTTGAACCGGTGCCCAAGGCTGAGTTCACCGCCTACACCGGCCTTGAGCTGGAACGGGTTGAAAGCGTGCTCGCCATGGCGCAAACCAAGGAGCTCATCGTGGATCACGGGGAGAGTTGGCAGCTGACCACGCTGGGCCATCGCTACCTCAATGTACTGCTCGAACTGTTTATGGACGAATAAACGCGGGGAAGTGCGCTCAGCAAACGACGACCGTCATCGGCTGCTGACCGCACTCCCACCCTTTGCGGTGTTTCGGGGTACGCTGGAAGCTTCCCTTGCCCTTGCCGCTCTTTTCGACCCGCACCTGAAACAGCGGCGACGTGACCAGTGCCTTGAGGTGGTTGTCGTTAATGGTGCCGCGTTGATGTTCATGCTCGGCGGTCATCGCTGCCTGCTGCTTTTTCTTGGCCATGGCTGGCTCCTTTGCTGATAAACGATAAAAGTTGTTGCGTTAATCGCACTCACTTGGCGAAAACGTGCGCGATTGTAGCGCCAGCTGCCCGTGGCAGCCAGCACTCAGGCGCAATGGTCGTGATGTTCATGGCCTGCCGGCGTACCCGACTCCAGCGTTTCGAGAATGGCGCAGTGCTCGGCTGAGCGCGGCCCGCCGCAGCAGATGTTGGAGAGCTCGCGCAGGTTCTCGCGAAACCGGGTCAGTTCACGAATCTTCTCTTCCACCTGTTCCAGTTTGGTGTCCGCCACCGCCTTGACCTCCTGGCAGGTCACCCGCGCCTTGTTACGGTCCAGATCCAATAACTCGCCGATATCGGCCAGCGAAAAACCGACCGACTTGGCGCGCAGGATGAACTCCAGCCGCCGCCGATCCTCTTCGCTATAAAGACGATAACCGGCATCGCTGCGAATGCTTGGCGCGATAAGACTGTTCTTCTCGTAAAAACGCAGGGTATCGGCTTTGACACCACAAGCTTTGGCCAATTCACCAATCCGGTACATGATTGCTCTCCCAAGCTGTACTCCACCACTTTACACCGCAGCCGCCATTCCCCCAATCCTGCCACACAGAATGCAGTGCGGTGGAAATCGTTTGCTTCAAAATCAATGACAAACGTTTACTGCCGCGCCAGACAAGGGCTTTCGCCAGAAAAAATCCAGCAAGGCTCACATTTTTTGTGTAGAATGCGCGCCGACAACTGAGCACCACCCGCTTACGGGCATTTCCTAAAGCTGACTGCCGAAGTCGGCTTTATGAAATCCCCCCAATACCACAGTCAGGGGACTCCAGTTGCGCGCGCGTGCCCGAGTCCCCATCACCTTGAGGACGATAGAGTAATGGAACAAGCCAGGCCCATCCGCCGCGCCCTGCTGAGTGTCTCGGACAAAACCGGTATCGTTGAGTTCGCCCGCGCCCTGAGCGCCCGTGGCGTTGATCTGCTCTCTACCGGTGGAACCGCCAAGCTGCTGGCCGAAGCCGGACTGCCGGTCACCGAAGTCTCCGATTACACCGGCTTTCCCGAAATGATGGACGGCCGCGTCAAGACTCTGCACCCCAAGGTACATGGCGGCATTCTCGGTCGCCGCGACCGTGATGACGCCATCATGAGCCAGCACGGTATCACCCCCATCGACATGGTGGTGGTCAACCTCTATCCGTTCGCCGCGACCGTGGCCAAGCCCGGCTGCACTCTGGAAGATGCGGTGGAAAACATCGACATCGGCGGCCCGACCATGGTCCGCTCAGCCGCCAAGAACCACAAAGATGTCGCCATCGTGGTCAAGGCTGCCGACTATGACCGCGTCATCAGCGAGATGGATGCCAACGGCAACAGCCTGCGTCTGGCCACCCGTTTCGATCTGGCGATTGCCGCCTTCGAACACACCGCGGCCTATGACGGCATGATCGCCAACTACTTCGGCACCATGGTTCCCTCTTACGGTGACAACAAAGAAGGTGACGAAGAGTCGACGTTCCCACGCACCTTCAACAGCCAGTTCATCAAGAAACAGGACATGCGCTACGGCGAGAACAGCCATCAGGGCGCGGCCTTCTATGTGGAAGAGCGTGCCGCTGCCGGCAGCGTCTCCAGCAGCACCCAGCTGCAGGGCAAGGCTCTCTCTTACAACAACATCGCCGATACCGATGCCGCGCTCGAGTGCGTCAAAGAGTTTGCCGAGCCGGCTTGCGTCATCGTCAAACACGCCAACCCCTGCGGCGTAGCCATCGGTGATGACCTGCTCAGCGCTTATGAGCGCGCCTGGCAGACCGATCCGACCTCTGCGTTTGGCGGCATCATCGCCTTCAACCGCGAGCTGGACGGCGCCACCGCCAAGGCCATCGTCGATCGCCAGTTTGTCGAAGTGATCATCGCCCCGACCGTCAGTGCTGAGGCCCGCGCCGCCGTGGCCGCCAAGCAGAACGTGCGTCTGCTCGAGTGCGGTCAGTGGAGCGATGCTGCCAGCGGCTTTGACATGAAGCGGGTCAACGGTGGCCTGCTGGTGCAAGATCGCGATCTCGGCATGGTGACGCTGGCTGACCTCAAGGTGGTCAGCAAACGCCAACCGACCGAGCAGGAGCTCAACGACCTGCTGTTCTGCTGGAAGGTCGCCAAGTTCGTCAAATCCAATGCCATCGTCTACGCCAAAGATGGCCAGACCATCGGTGTCGGTGCCGGCCAGATGAGCCGCGTTTACTCGGCCAAGATCGCCGGCATCAAGGCAGCTGACGAAGGCCTGACCGTGGCCGGTTCGGTGATGGCGTCCGACGCCTTCTTCCCGTTCCGTGATGGCATCGATGCTGCCGCTGCGGCCGGCATCTCCTGCGTGATCCAGCCGGGTGGCTCGATGCGCGATCAGGAGGTGATCGATGCCGCCGACGAGCACGGCATGGCCATGGTGTTCACCAACATGCGCCACTTCCGCCACTGATCCTTTTGGCAGGGCATCGCCCTGCCTGTTATCACAAGCACAACGACGAACACAGAGCAGAAACAGACCATGAAAGTACTGGTGATCGGTAACGGCGGCCGCGAGCACGCCCTGGCATGGAAGGCCAAGCAATCCCCCCTGGTGACCCGGGTCTTTGTGGCGCCGGGCAATGCCGGCACAGCACACGAGCCTGGCCTTGAGAACGTCAACATTTCAGCCACCGATATTCCGGCTCTGCTCGCCTTTGCCAAGTCGCAGCAGATTGGCCTGACCATCGTCGGCCCGGAAGCGCCGCTGGTGAAGGGGGTGGTAGACACCTTCCGCGCCGAGGGTCTGGCCATCTTCGGTCCGACCGCTGCCGCTGCCCAACTGGAAGGCTCCAAGGCATTTGCCAAAGACTTCCTGGCGCGTCACGCCATCCCGACCGCGGAATACCAGAACTTCACCGAGGTGGAGCCGGCACTGGCTTACCTGCGCGAGAAGGGCGCCCCCATCGTGGTCAAGGCCGACGGTCTGGCTGCCGGTAAGGGCGTAATTGTCGCCATGACCCTGAGCGAAGCGGAAGAAGCGGTGCGTGACATGCTGTCGGGCAACGCCTTCGGTGATGCCGGTGCCCGCGTGGTGATCGAGGAGTTCCTCACCGGTGAAGAGGCCAGCTTTATCGTCATGGTCGATGGCGAGCACGTGCTGCCGATGGCGACCAGCCAGGATCACAAGCGGGTGGGTGACGGCGATACCGGCCCCAACACCGGCGGTATGGGGGCCTACTCCCCGGCTCCGGTGGTCACCCCCGACGTGCACCAGAAGGTGATGGAGCGGGTCATTCTGCCGACCGTGCGCGGCATGGCGGCCGAAGGCAACGTCTACACCGGTTTCCTCTACGCCGGTTTGATGATCGATGCCGACGGCAACCCCAAGGTCATCGAGTTTAACTGCCGCTTTGGCGATCCAGAGACCCAACCGATCATGCTGCGTATGCGCTCGGATCTGGTTGAGCTGTGCCAGGCTGCCTGCGCCGGCAAGCTGGATCGCATGGAAGCTAACTACGACCCCCGCGCTGCGATTGGCGTGGTGCTGGCCGCAGGCGGCTATCCGGGTGACTACGAGAATGGCAAGGTGATCAGCGGTCTGCCGGTCGAAGAGGCCAGCGGTGAGAAGGTCTTCCACGCTGGCACCCGTGTAGAAGGCAGCGACGTCGTGACCAACGGCGGCCGTGTACTGTGCGCCACCGCGCTCGGCCACACCGTCGAGCAGGCCCAGAAGCAGGCCTATCAGCTGGCGGCTCGCATCCAGTGGGATGGCGTCTTCTACCGCAAGGATATCGGCTGGCGCGCCATCGAACGCGAACAACAGGGCCAATAACGCCCACCCCGGCCAAGGGCCCGCAGCGATGCGGGCCCTTGTGCTTATGGCCTGGCCAACGTTGCCAATTGGGCCGCAAACGTTTTTATTCACAACTTGTATGGACAGAACGACACCATGAGCACCACCCCCACACACCGTCATGGCGATCTCATCTATGGACTGGAGAGTCGCCCGCCCCTGCCGCAAACCCTGTTTGCCGCCCTGCAACACATGCTGGCCATGTTTGTCGGTATCATCACGCCGCCGCTGATCATCTCCTCCTCCCTTGGCCTCAGTGCCGAAGAGGGGCGCTACATCGTCTCCATGTCACTGCTGATGTCCGGCATCGCCTCCTTTATCCAGACCCGCCGCTTCGGCCCGGTCGGCTCGGGACTGCTGTCGGTGCAAGGTACCAGCTTTAACTTCCTTGGCCCGATCATCGCCTCGGGGCTGGCTCTCAAGCAGGCTGCCTATCCGGAGCCGCAGATGCTGGCCACACTGTTTGGTACCACGCTGGTTGCCGCCTTGAGCATGGTGATTGTCAGCCGCTGCCTGCACCTGATTCGTCAGGTGATCACCCCGCTGGTGACCGGTATCGTGGTGCTGTTGATCGGTCTGACCCTGATCAAAGTCGGTCTGGTGAGCATGGGTGGCGGTTTTGCCGCCATGCAGGATGGCAGCTTCGGCAGCCTGCAAAACCTCGGCCTGTCACTGCTGGTGCTGCTTATTATCGTGGTGCTGCAACGCAGCCAAAACCCTTGGCTGCGCCTGTCAGCCATCGTGCTCGCCATGGGCATCGGCTATCTGGTGGCCTTCCTGATCGGTCGTGTCACCGTGCCGACCCTGCCAAACGAGTGGATCACCCTGCCGCGCATCCTGCACAACGGCCTCGGCTTTGACTGGTATCTGTTTATCCCGCTTACCGTGATTTTCGTGGTCACCTCGCTGGAGGCGATCGGCGACATGACTGCCACCTCCGATATCTCCGGCGAGCCGGTTGAAGGGCCGGTCTATATGGCGCGGATCAAAGGCGGTGTGCTGTCAGACGGCATCAACTCCATTCTGGCCGCTCTGGTCGGCACCTTCCCGATGTCGGTATTTGCCCAGAATAACGGCGTGATCCAGCTAACTGGCGTCGCCAGCCGCTATGTCGGCTTCTTTATCGCCGGCATGCTGGTGCTGCTTGGCTTGCTGCCGGGCGTCGCGGCGCTGATCCAGCAGATCCCCGAGCCGGTGCTCGGCGGTGCCACCATCGTCATGTTCGGCACCATCGCCGCCGCCGGGGTGCGTATCATCTCCCGCGAGACCCTGGATCGCCGCGCCCTGATGATTCTGGCCGTGTCGCTGGCCATGGGGCTTGGCGTGGCCCAGGTGCCGGAAGTGCTGCAACACCTGCCGGAGCTGCTCAAGAGCGTGCTCTCCTTCGGTGTGGCCACCGGTGGCATCACCGCCATGCTGCTTAACCTGTTGCTGCCGCGCCGCAATCCGGTGCACGCCTGATCGACCCCGCACTATGCAGAAGGGAGGCCACTGGCCTCCCTTCTGGTTTTAACGCGCTGCGGCAAAGGTGTTGCAGGCGGCCGGATCGCCCTGATCGAAACCGCGCTTAAACCAGCTATAGCGCTGGGCCGAGGTACCGTGGGTAAAGCTGTCGGGCACAACGCGACCACTGGATTGCTGCTGCAACTTGTCATCACCGATCGCTTCGGCGGCGTTGAGCGCCTCCTGCAGATCATCCGGGTCGAGCGCCTGCTCACCCTGCATGTAGTGCCCCCAAACCCCGGCAAAACAATCGGCCTGCAACTCCAGCTTCACCGACAGGCGATTCTGCGCCGCCTGATCCAGACCGCGCTGCTGCTCGCGCACCTGACGCTCGATGCCCAGCAGGTTCTGCACATGGTGACCCACTTCGTGCGCGACCACATAGCCTTGGGCAAAATCACCGGCTGCGCCCAGCTGATCACGCAACTGCTGATAAAACGAGAGATCGATATAGACACTGCGATCAACCGGGCAGTAAAACGGCCCCATCACCGACTGGCCCTGACCGCAACCGGTGCGGGTAGCACCCCGGTAGAGCACCAGTTTGGGCGGCTGATATTGCTTGCCAGCCTTGGCGAAAATCGCAGACCAGCTATCTTCGGTCGAGGCGAGCACCTTGGAGCTAAAGTGTGCCAGTGACTCTTCCTCTGGCGACGCCGCCCGACTTTGGTGGCTCTGGCTGTGGCTTTGAGTTGGCAGTGCACCCTCACCACCGAGTAGCGGGGTGAGATCAATGCCGTAATAGCCGGCCACCAGCACCAAAATCAGTACGCCCAACCCCCCTTTACCGCGCAGGGGCAGACCGATTCGGCCAGCACCATTACCGCCATCCTCACCCCGGCGATCCTCTACATTGTCGCTCTCGCGCCGATCATCCATCCGCATCGTCTTGCCCTCTCACTCATTACTGGCGGGCAAGGATAGGCGCGAGCGACTCTGCCGACTACCTTTTAACCACGCCAATGCTGCTAATGGGCGCCTCGCGCGTCATCTCCTGTCCGGTGAGCCGCCCCCGGTATCGCTTTACTCACGGGCGACTTGGCTGCGCCAAACCGGTGCTAGCACACTCTTATTCCGGCGCCAATCCCCTCTATTTGCCGGATTTTGCATGTCTAATCACTCAATGCCTGAATTATGCAAAATCCGTGATAGTTCCGCCGTTTTAACTGCATGTTTGCGCATCGTCCGGCGTGCACTCTGGCGGCGGTGCGCCTGATCGTAACAATCGCGCTGAATGGCGTGGATAAACCCATGAATAACAGTGAAAAAACGGCTTTTTTGCAATCATCGATGAATATCATGAAATCGCGATCCCGATTTGTCGCCCTGCGTGTGACTCCCTAGAATCGCCGCGTCTGAACCCCTTAACCCGGCGTCATGACCCCTCAGTGCCTGCGGGCCACCATAAAGAGGGGCGCGCCTCTGTACCCCTACCCCGAGCACTGCCCGCTACGCGCGCAGGAGGACCTCATGAGTATCATCAACAAGAGTGTGGCCGTTCTGGTGGCCGGCACCTGTATCAACCTCACCATTGGCGTGCTCTACGCCTGGAGTGTTATCAAGAAGGCGCTGGTCAGCGACTGGGGCTGGACCCACACCGACGCCTCCATGCCCTACAACGTGGCCATCGTGGTATGGGCGGTGGCGCTGCTCGCCGCCGGCATCATGCAAGACCGCATCGGTCCGAAGAAGGTGATCACCCTGGGGGTGTTTCTGGTCGGTAGCGGCATGCTGCTCTCGAGCCAGATGCCGCAAGACAGCGTATTGGGACTGACCATCACCTTTGGTGGCATCGTCGGCACTGGTATCGGCTTTGCGTATGCCTGCGTGACGCCAGCCGCCATGAAGTGGTTCCATGCCAGCAAGAAGGGGATGATCTCCGGTATCACAGTCGGGGGATTTGGTCTGGCTGCCGTCTATCTGGCGCCGCTGTGCAGCACGCTTATCAGCCACTTTGGCATCTCCCAGGCGCTACTGATCCTCGGTAGTGCCGTGCTGCTGATTGGCCTGCCACTCACCCGCATCATCAGCAATCCGCCCGCCGGTTATGTACCCGCCGCGCCGGCCAACTTGCCGGCTGCTGCCGCCAAACCGCAATCCCAGCGCGAGTTTTCCTGGCGCCAGATGGTGCGTACCCGTCAGTTCTATTTCCTGTGGCTGATGTTCGTGTTCTCCTCCTCAGCTGGCGTGATGATCATCGGCAATCTGGCGTCTATCGCCAGCGATCAGGCCGCGATCGCTAACCCCGCCTTCCTGGTCTCACTGCTCGCCATCTGCAACGCCAGCGGCCGGGTCGGCGGCGGCATGCTGTCGGACAAGATCGGCCGGACCAACACCATGCTGCTGGCCTTTGCCCTGCAAGCCGTGAACATGGTGCTGTTTGCCTCTTACCAAACGGAAGCGATGATCATCGTCGGGACCGTGGTCGCCGGAATCGCCTATGGCGCCCTGATGTCGGTATTCCCCTCCACCACCGCCGATTTCTATGGTCTGAAGAACTACGGGGCCAACTACGGCGTGCTCTACACCGCCTGGGGCGTCTCCGGTTTTGTAGGTCCGCTGCTGGCCGGTTGGGCGGTCGATACCACCGGCACTTACTCGCTGGCCTACACCATTTCGGCCGTCCTGCTGGCGGTGGCTATCGTGCTCGGTCTGATGACCCGCGCCCCAAAAGACGCGGATGAGCAAGAAGGCGAACTGGTCGCCGACAACGCCTGATAACGCCGTGCGGCGCTCTGCCAGCTTGAGCGCCGCACGAACAAAAAGAGGTCAGCGTGGTTGCTTTTTGTGCAGCGAGCCGTCAGAATGCGCGCCGGTCTCGAGACTGGTGCCCACCGCAACCAGCTCGCACCGAGGTGGAAAGTCCCATCAATCCCGTGTCACTGCTGATGCCATGCCGAACCGCCACCCGGCCACATCCGCCTTGCTAAGGAGTTAACTACGAACTGGAAAATTATTGAGGTTATTATGAAAAAGTCTCGTCTACACAAGCCATTACGTCGCTGCAAACCGCTCGATCTGCCCATGCTGGAAACCCTTCCCGAACAGGATTACCTGATTCAGTTCAGCACCGGCCTGTATGGCGGCTACGCCATCAACAATCAGGGCTGGCAGGGCGAATTCGCCATCATCGATCTCTGATCCCTGGCTTGGGTCGCAACTCACGGCGACCCCTTCCATCGCTGACACACTGTGTCACAAAAAAGTTGTCTCTCTTCACAACCGGTTCACCTTTTGTCATGGCATGATAACGCGGCACGGGTCCATGAAGGATTCTTGGGCATGTCGTCAAAATCATAAGGAAAAACCCCATGGTGAAATCATTTCGTCCCGTTCTCCTCTCCCTGATGCTGGGTGCACTGGCACTGCCTGCCGTTGCCGCCGATCTGGAACAGCCGATGAAGAAGATGGGCTTTAACTACAAGCAGGCCACCAAGGCAGATGATGCTGCCAGCATGACCAAATACATCGAGCAGATGAAAGCCGAAGTGGAGAAAGCCAAGAAAAGTGATATGCCTGCCGCCAAGAAAGAGAAGTTCCTCGAAGGGCTGGGCGAAGTGGAAACCGAACTGGATGCCAGCCTGACGGCCCTTAAGGCCGGTGATGAGGCGACCGCCCGTGCTCACCTCGACAAGGTCAATGACCTGAAGAAGGAGTACCACAAATATGCCAAGCAGAAAGGCTGATACCTTTCGCTGGGACCCGCTGGTACGGATTACGCACTGGGGCGTAGTGTTTTGCTGCGCCGCCAACCTCTGGTTTGACGAGGCCGGTGAGGATCTGCACGAACAGCTCGGCTACCTGGTGATCGCACTGATCGCGGTGCGCTGGTTGTGGGGTCTGAGTTTTGCTGACAAGTATGCCCGTCTGGCCAGCCTCTGGCCGACACGGGCAGAGCTGGTGCAGCAACGCAAGGAGATGAGCGAACGGCTGCCACCGGCGCCTGGCCATCACGGCACCGGCAAGCTGGCGGTGTGGGCCTTGTGGCTCACCATACTGGCGACAGCTGGCACCGGCTGGCTGCAAACCACCGAGCAGGGCATCGACTGGAGTGCTGACGACTGGCACGAATGGTGTACCTGGGCACTGCAGGGATTGATCGCCCTGCACCTGTCGGCGGTGGTTTACACCTCCTGGCGCCAGCGCAGTAATCTGGTCAAACGGATGCTGCCGGGACACCTCTCCCGCTGATCCGTCCCCCACCTTATGGCACACTGGGCTCCCTACTGCTTTCGGGAGCCCAACATGCTGCACTGCCCATCCTGCGCCCAACCCACCCTTGCCCTGATCGGTACGCACGAGCTGCGCTGCCCGTGTGGCTTTCACTATTTCCACAATGTGGCGGCGGCCGTGATGGTGGCGCTGTGCTGGCAAGATGAGGTGCTGGTCGCCGTTCGCGCCCGTGAGCCGGGCCAGGGGATGTGGGATCTGCCGGGCGGTTTTGTCGATCCCGACGAGTCGCTGGAGCAGGCGGTGCAACGTGAACTGCACGAGGAGCTCGGCTGGCAGCCGCCCCCCGAGTCAGTGCGTTATCTTGGCTCGTTTCCCAATACCTATCGCTACGACAACATCACCTACAAAACCTGCGACACGGTCTTTGTCGTAACGCTCAGCGACAAGCCGGCGCTGCAAGCCGCCGATGACGTGGCCGCTCTCTATTGGGTCAAGCGCAGCGAGCTGGAGCTTGAGCGCTTTGCCTTCCCCTCGACCCGCAACGCCATCATGCTGCTGACCCGTTAACGCACGCTGCGCACCACAAAATCGAGCTGGCCGCAGAGGCGATCTTCGCGCTGGCGCATCTCGATGGAGCAGGCTTGTGGTTGCGTGCCCAAGCGGTCAAAGCAGACATACATCTCCTTGAGAAAGCGTCCGCCAACACTGCACGACAGGGTAATGCTCTCGGCCGGCAGGTCGGGGTTGGCAGCCACAAACTCGCGGCGCAGGGCATCACTGCTACGGCGCAGCGGTTGGTCCGGCGCCCGATAGCTCTCTGGAATCACCAGCCGGTTTTTCAGGGTTTGCGCCAACTCGTGGTACGCCGGCTGACTCAGTCCTGAGCAGGTGCCGTGTTTTTTCCATTCGTGGCGGGCAAGAAAGCTGCTGGGATAGAGCCCGGCGTAACGTTTGAGTGTCCGCTCGTCCCAACTCTCATTGCTGCAATCGGTCGGGAAACCGCGCTGATATTGCGGCCACAGGCCATGCAGCACGAACCCGTAGCCACGACCGCACTGCTCGGCATCGGCTTTGCTGGCACAGTGATCCGGTGACCAGGAGAGGGAGAGGACGTAAAAATCGAAATTGCCCTGTTGATCCTTGGCCTGCAACGGCGCCGCCAACGGCAGGGTGATGAGCAGGCCCGCCAGCAGGCGGGCCAGAAATGGGGGAAGATGCATGCTACCTCACGGTTCGAGCGCCTTGATGCGTGCATCATAAGCGCTCACGGGCCGCAGATGAACCTCTCCCCTTAGCGGTCAATCACACTTCTTGAGATTTATGTGCCATTCGGAGCCGGAGAACACCTGCTTCTTCTCGGAGAAGCTGTCCATATTCAGCGCAACCGACACCTGCAGCAGGCTATTGAGATAAACCAGCGGCTGACCGTCCGGCACATCACCAAAACTGCTGACATAAGGGGCCTTGCCTTGCCAGGCCAGCTTGTCCTGATGCGTCACGCGGATGCAGAGGGTATCGCCCTTCTTCACACCGGACTTGGCCAGCAGATCGTCCCCGATGTTGGTCCAGACGTTACCGTACTGGATATCCAGGATCGGGATGGTGCCCTTGAGGGTGCCGTCTTTGTCGAGGCTGGCCTTCTGATAGGGAATCTCGACGACCTTGTTTGGTAGCAGCGGACCCACCTGCTCGAAGCTGATAGCACCGGAGGCCAGACGGGCGCCGGTGTAGGCGTAGACATCACGACCGTGGAAGGTATAAGACTTCTCGGAACCCTTGAGACGGTTCACCTTCTCGTCAATCTGGCGCACGGCTTCGATACCGAAGTGCTCGGCCACCAGCGTCAGGGTGCCGTTATCCGGCGACACCACATAGTGGCCGCTCTTGGTCTTGAGCACTACCGACTTGCGGTCAGTACCGACGCCCGGATCAACCACGCTGACGAACACCGTGCCCTTCGGCCAGTATTGCAGGGTCTGATAGAGACGATAGGAGGCTTCCCAGATGTTGTAAGCCGGAATTTCATGGGTCAAGTCATACAGCGGCAGGGTACGGTCTACACCGAACGCAACCCCCTTCATGGCCGAGACGGCGCCATCCTTGAGACCAAAGTCGGTTTGCAGCACCAGGGCTTCGTTGGCCGAGGCGAGCGTGCTGCCCAGCAGCAGGGTCAGCGCCACGGTGCGCGCCAAAATACGTGGGGTCATGTCAGCTCCTTGTTATTGACTCGTTTTTCATTATGGATTTCCAGACATCTAGAATGCCAAAACCAAAATAAAACTCAAGGGTCCATTGTGGGGTAGGCAAGGGCAAGTGTATGACGTATTAGTAAAAGAGTGCCGTTACGGAGTTCACGCCATGCCCACATTGATTCACCTGCAAATTGGCCCCGAGCAGTGCGACGTGACCCTGCCGGGTCAACCGCCACGCCAGATCAGCTTGCCGCTCGGCTCAACCTCACTGCCTCTGCGCCGCACACCGCCCACCCCTTATGAGTTGGAGCTGGCTATCGCCGAGATAGAAGACGTGCTGATGTATGAAAATCCGCCCCTACCGCACGGCGCTTCGTTGCATCTGACCAGCCAACAACCGCTGGCCGCCATTCTTGGCGCCCACGCACTGCAACGGGCCGACATCGAACGGGCCTTTGGCCAACTGGCAGCTCAACTGGAAGGGGACCCGCTGGCGGCCGGCCACTTTCCACTGGAGCCTGCCTTTGTGGCCGAACTGCTGATTTTGCGCGAGTGGATGCACCACCTCGACGCCCCTGAAGTCACCCTGCAACAGGTATGAAAAAACCCGCCGAATGGCGGGTTTGCTTTAACCGGGCAACGATCAGACCAGCGCTGCCAGTGCGGCCGCGTAATCCGGCTCCTGCGCCACTTCCGGCACCAGTTCGCTGTGCAGCACGTGGTCTTGCTCATCGAGCACCACGATGGCACGGGCGGTCAAGCCAACCAGCGGGCCGGAGGAGATGGCGACACCGTAATCCTGCATGAAATTACCGCTACGCAGGGTGGAAAGAGTCACCACCTTGTCCAGCCCTTCGGCGCCGCAGAAACGAGCCTGGGCAAACGGCAGATCCGCAGAGATGCACAGCACCACTGTATTGGCGAGCGCGCTGGCTTCGCCGTTAAACTTGCGTACCGACGCAGCGCACACCGGGGTGTCCACACTCGGGAAGATGTTCAGCACTTTGCGCTGACCGGCAAAGCTGGCCAGGGTCACGTCGGCCAGATCCTTGCCAACCAGGCTAAACGGACGAGCTTGCTCGCCCTTGACCGGGAATTCGCCAGCAACCGAGACCGGGTTGCCTTGCAGTGTGATGGTTTTGCTCATGTTCAATCCTTGTGGATTTGTTGTTGTGTACGTCGGCCAGTATAGGCCGTGCGCTGGCTGGATAACACCTGCAAACGGCAGGGATAACTCCACCAATGGTTAGCCGTAGCAAAAAGATCGCAAAAGAAACCCGAGAATAGATGCAATTATGGAATATCTCAGCCGAAAACTATTCTGAAATAACGGCTCACCCGCCACATAATAATGACAAAACTATCATCGAAATAACTTTTACCCTTGGATATAAAATCACAGGATTGTTTTACGACGTTTAATGAGAATATCCATAAGTGGATTCATTTTCTTCATGGAATAAAACTGCGAGTTAGATATCACTCTGATTCCTTTGTGATATATTCATTTGACAACCACTCATTAACAATAAAAAATAGTGCCCTTTCGTAAAAGGGATGTAAGTCGCCATGATGGAACTGGTGTTGCCGGGCTACCCTCTCGGTGGGGTCAGTTGGCTGCTCCTGTGCGGCGCTCTGCTAATATTTGCGCTGGCCTTTTACGCCGCGCGTCAACGTCACTATCCCGTAGCATATTGGCTCTCTTGGTTGATGCTCAGTATGGGCATTTATACCGGTGCCTATGCCTTTGAATTGGCCTGTGCCACACCACGGGAAGCGGATGCCTGGATCAGCATCGAATATATCGGCGCCTCCTTTATTCCCGCCTTTGCCATTTTGATGGCACTTAGCTATCGACAGCATGGCCGCCCTTCTGACGGCATGGTGCTCGCTTTGCTCGCCCCATCGTTTATTACCCTGGCCGTGGCACTGAGCAACAGCTATCACCACCTGAATCTGCGTGTCGACGATGTGTTACGGGTCGGTTCGCTCTCCATCAGCCAGCTCACCCTGGGTCCCTGGTACTACCTATACATGGCTTACCTCAATGTGGCCGCCATTGTGACCTTCTCTATCTACATTCATTGCTGGCGGATGGCGCATCCACAACACCGGCGCCAGGTTTTGCTGATCATCGCTGGCCTGCTGGCACCTTGGGTTCCTTATCTGTTCTTTCTGTTTGGTGCGACCCCCTACCAGCTGGACTTGAGTCCAGCTGGTTTTATGGTGTCGGCCCTGCTCTATTTCTTCGGACTCTTCCACCACCGCGTCACCACGCTGGCGCCGATCGCCCGGGATCTGGTGTTTAACCAGATCTCCGAAGCGGTTCTGGTGGTGGATAACAGCCTGCGCATCGTCGATTTCAACCGTACGGCAGATGAGCTGTTCGAGACCCTCGACACCCACTCCCTCGGCCAACCCTTATTGGTCGAACTGCCGCAACTGGAAGCTGCGTTGCAGCAAGAGAAGCAGCCCGGCCAGTTGTGGCTGGCGGACCGCCACTACGAGCTCAAGCTGCAACCGCTGTGCAACCACAGCGAGCATCCGCTCGGTTACTCACTGCTGCTGCGCGATATCACCCGCCGTCATCAACTGATAGAGACCCTGCGCCAACACGCCGAATATGACAGCCTGACTGGCCTATTGAACCGCCGCATGATCCTGCACCATCTGGATGAGGCCATAAACCTGGCAAACCGGCGGAAAAACCCCTTCTCACTGCTGCTGTTTGATCTGGATTATTTCAAGCAGATCAACGACAACCAGGGCCATCAGGCGGGTGATCAGCTGCTTATCAAGCTCTCGCGTCTGCTGCAAGAGCACAGCCGCGAGCAGGACCAAGTCGGCCGCTACGGTGGGGATGAGTTTATCGTGCTGCTGCCGGGCTGCCTGAGCGACGAAGCCCGGCTTATCGCCGAGCGGATCAATCAACTCTGCCAGCAGCATCTGGACATTAGCCTCAGCATGGGGCTGGCCACGTTGCGACCGGGGGAAGAGAGCAGCGCCTTGCTGCAACGGGCCGATGTCGGCCTCTATCAGGCCAAACTGGCTGGGCGTGCCCAGGTGGCGACAGCCAGCTAAAAAAACCTGAGTCTGATCTGCTGCTACGGATCTTTTTGTCATCACACCAAGGCATTGCAGAGCACATTAACTCATGGGCGGATAATAAAAGCGTTTTCCTTTTCGCAGCGACAAGAGGAAAGTAGGCTGCGACGACCCGGTCGTCACCTCGTCCCGTTATTCTTGCTATCTCTGTGAGGATGCCATGTTTGTGGTCTCATTGACCTATCAGTGCGAGCTGCACGAAATCGATGCCCATCTGCCCGGCCATATCGACTTTCTGGAACGCTGCTACAGCGCCGGCCTGTTTCTCGCCTCCGGCCGTAAGGTCCCGCGCACTGGTGGCATCATACTGGCCCACCACATGACCCGTGCCGAACTGGAGCAGTTGCTGACCCAGGACCCGTTCCACCAGCACAACCTCGCCAGCTACGATATCACCGAATTTGTGCCGACCAAGACCTGCGAGCAGTTTGATTTTCTGCGCCAAAGCTAGGTAACGAAACGGCCCATACCGACAAACACTGACGCGAATTAAACCTGCCAGCACTGAACCAGCTTTAGATAACTTGTTGTTATTTAATGCTTAGACAATAAAACGCCAACACTTGTCGCAAAGCACGGGCAGGCTCGATTGACTGTGCCGGCATAAGGCTTTTTGATGGCGGCAGATAGGGCGTTCCTTCGGACTGCCCGTGTATTCTCCCTGTCGTTGGAAGGTTTTACCGTGAAAAAGCACATGATCGCCCTGGCTGCTGCCGCTCTGCTCTCTACCATCACCGCCGCCCCGGCATTTGCTATCAACCACGCCCACAGCAAGACGCTGGCAGCCAGCAGCTGCACCCAGGTTGATGAAGCTCAAGGCCTCTGCACTATCGGCAAGAGCAGCAAGAAAGTCGTCAAGAGCGCCAAGCCCAAGGTTCACTACCTGACCAAGTCCGGCAAGCGTCTGCCGCGTTGTGAAGACGTAGGCGGCTCCCAAGCCGACAACGGCTCCTCCTGCTGGTACTGATATCCCAGTTCATACTCTGTCTCGCTTTTTTACGACCCGCCCCGGCGGGTCGTTTTTTTATTGCCGCCACCCACACCTGCACAGCCTGTACAGCCCTCCCCTTTGCGACTCACTTCTTCGGGTAGGATTGGTCGCCCACTGGCCACCACAATGTCAGCGCCACACCAAGGCTATTAACTAAAACCATTGTAAATTCAGGGATTTTCTTTGGTTTGCTACTTCGTGATCCCCTCGACATTCTGGAAAGAAATCACCCCGTTACGCCCGTTAACCTGAGAATCCGATTGAAGCTCGCAACCGGTTGTTATAAAGATAAAAATGCAAATAACTAACATATGCAACAAACCACTAACGGACGTGACTTATGGACAAGCTCGGGAAACACCTTGGCTGGGTGTTGCTGGCACTGCTCGGTGCCTTCGCCCTCGGCTATATTGCTCTCAATCGCGGTGAACAGATCAATGCCCTCTGGATCGTAGTGGCGGCGGTGTGTGTCTATCTCATCGCCTATCGCTACTACGGCCTCTATATCGCCCACAAGGTACTGGGCGTCGATGCCACCCGCATGACCCCGGCGGTGCGCTACAACGACGGTCTGGACTATGTGCCGACTGACAAGAAGGTCCTGTTCGGCCACCACTTCGCCGCCATCGCCGGCGCCGGTCCTCTGGTTGGCCCTGTTCTGGCAGCCCAGATGGGCTACCTGCCCGGTATGCTCTGGCTGCTGGCTGGGGTGGTGCTGGCCGGTGCAGTGCAGGACTTTATGGTGCTGTTTGTCTCGACTCGCCGTGATGGCCGCTCCCTCGGCGAGCTGGTCAAGGCAGAGATGGGCCCTGTCGCCGGCGTGATTGCGCTGGTTGCCACCTTTATGATCATGGTGATCATCCTGGCAGTGCTGGCGATGATTGTGGTCAAAGCGCTGACCCACAGCCCTTGGGGAACCTATACCGTCGCCTTTACCATCCCGCTGGCCCTGTTTATGGGGATCTACACCCGTTATATCCGCCCCGGTCGCATCGGCGAGGTGTCGGTAATTGGCCTGATCTTGCTGGTGTTTGCCATCGTCTCTGGCGGCTGGGTGGCAGCGAGCCCTACCTGGGCCCCCTATTTTGACTTTGACGGGGTACAACTGACCTGGATGCTGGTCGGTTATGGTTTTGTCGCCTCGGTGCTGCCCGTCTGGTTGTTGTTGGCGCCGCGCGACTATCTGTCGACTTTCCTGAAAATCGGCACCATCGTCGGGCTGGCCATCGGGATTCTGATCACCCAGCCAACCCTGCAGATGCCGTCACTGACCAAGTTCATCGATGGCACCGGCCCGGTGTGGGCGGGCGATCTGTTCCCCTTCCTCTTTATCACCATCGCCTGTGGCGCCGTGTCGGGCTTCCATGCGCTGATCTCCTCCGGCACCACACCCAAGATGCTGGCTAATGAAAATCAGGCCTGCTTTATCGGTTACGGCGGCATGCTGATGGAGTCCTTCGTCGCCATCATGGCGCTGGTCGCCGCCTGCGTGATCGATCCGGGCGTCTACTTTGCCATGAACAGCCCGATGGCAGTGCTGGCGCCGGCCGGAACGGCGGATGTGGTGGCGTCGGCTGCCACCGTGGTCAGTAGCTGGGGTTTTCAGATCACTCCCGATACCCTGACTCGCATCGCCTCGGAAGTCGGTGAACAGACCATCATCGCCCGTGCCGGCGGCGCTCCGACCCTGGCAGTCGGGATGGCGTACATTCTGCACGACGCCCTCGGTGGCCTGATGAATGTCGCCTTCTGGTATCACTTCGCCATCCTGTTCGAGGCGCTGTTTATCCTTACCGCCGTGGATGCCGGAACCCGCGCCGCCCGCTTTATGCTGCAGGATCTGCTGGGGGTGATCTCCCCATCCCTCAAGCGTACCGAGTCGCTGCCGGCCAACCTGCTTGCCACCGGTCTGTGTGTACTGGCCTGGGGTTACTTCCTGCACCAGGGCGTGGTCGATCCGCTCGGCGGTATCAACACCCTGTGGCCGCTGTTTGGTATCGCCAACCAGATGCTGGCCGGCATGGCACTGATGCTGTGCGCCGTGGTGCTGTTCAAGATGAAGCGTCATGCCTATGCCTGGGTGGCGCTGCTGCCGACCAGCTGGTTGCTGATCTGCACCATGACCGCCGGTTGGCAGAAGGTGTTTAGCGACAACCCGAAACTCGGGTTCCTGGCGATTGCCAACAAGTTCCAGACCATGCTAGACAGTGGCACTGTTCCGCCGCAGTACACCGAGTCGCAACTGGCACAGCTGGTATTTAACAACCGTCTGGATGCCGGGCTGACCCTGTTCTTTATGGTGGTGGTCGTGGTGCTGGCCCTCTTCTCGCTGAAGACTGCGCTCAAGGCATTGCAAAGTGGCGAGTCCACCGCCAGAGAGACCCCGTATCAAGCGATGCCGGGTGATGTGGCCCAGACCCGCTCTCATTGATCGTTGCCAGGGCCCCGGCGTGCCGGGGCCCTGTACGGAGGACCCATGTTCGATGCCCTGGCCAAGGCCGGCAAATATCTGGGACAGGCCGCCAAGCTGATGGTCGGCGTCCCCGACTATGACAACTATGTGCAGCACATGCGTCTGACCCACCCGGAGCAGACCCCCATGAGCTACGAAGAGTTTTTTCGCGAACGTCAGGATGCCCGCTACGGTGGCAAGAATGGCGGACGCTGCTGCTAGACAGGAACAGCCATGACTCAGGCGATTGCGGTCACCCTGCTGACCGGTTTTCTCGGCGCCGGCAAAACCACGCTGCTCAACCATTTCCTACGCCACCATCAAGGCCTGCCGGTGGCCATCCTTGAGAATGAATTTGGCGCGGCCAACATTGATGGTGCCCTGCTCGAAGGCGGCGCAGGTGTCAGTGTGGTCGAGCTTAGCAACGGCTGCGTCTGCTGCAGCGTGCGCGGCGAATTTGCCGCAGCCCTCGGCGATCTGCTGGCTCGCCGTGAACGCGGTGAAATCGCCTTCGAGCAGCTCATTGTCGAAACCACCGGTCTGGCCGATCCCGGCCCCATTATTCAGACCTTCTTTATCGAAGAGACGCTACGCGATGCGCTGCGCCTCGATGCTGTCATCACGCTGGCCGATTGCCAGCACATCGCCCGTCAACTCGACGAGCATCCGGTCGCGGCAGCCCAGCTCGGATTTGCCGATCGCATCTTGCTGAGTAAATGTGACCAGGTTGATGAGGCCACTCGCGAGGCCGCTATCGCCCGCATTCACCGCATCAACCAGAAAGCGGAGATCCTCGATGTGCAGCAAGGTGTCTGCCCACCAGCGCTGTGGCTTGGCCTGGATGCCTTTACCTTAAATGACGAGTTGGCCCTCAATCGCGGGGTGCGCCTGGTGCGCGCCAGCGGCAATGTTTTTGCGCCGTTGTCGGGACAGGCCCGCTCCTGGCACGACGCCATTCAGGCTCATCTGCTGGAAGGGGGAGAGCTGGATCTCAAGCGTATCGGCGCCTTTATGGAGCAGTGCATCGACCAGCATGGCAACGACATGCTGCGCTACAAAGGGGTGCTGGCCATCGCCGGTGAACCGCGCCGGCTGATCGTGCAAGGGGTACATAAGGTGGTGGGCTTTGACTACGGCTCGCCCTGGGGCGAGACGCCGCCGAGCTCACGGCTGGTGATCATCGGCCGTTATCTGCCGCTTGAGCGCCTGCACGCCGGCTTCGCTGCCAGTGAGGTAAGCTAGCCCAGCGGTGTCCCTTGGCTGTCATCGGGTTGTGCTAGAGGTGGGGTATCTGGTGGTCTTTTACTGCCTCTCGCTGACCCTTCGCACTATACCGGTCGGGATCGCTTACGCCGTCTGATCCGGAGTCGACATCGTGCTGGTGATGAACCTCTTCTCAACCTCGGTGGCGCAGTCACTTCCGCCCACCAAGCAAACAGCCCCGGCATGCGGGGCTGTCTGTTCAAGGCGTTTAGCATTAACCGAGCATACGCACCCGATAACTGCGGCCCTTGATCTTGCCATCGCTCAGGCGCTTGAGCGCGGCCTTGGCCTGGCCGCGGCGCACCGCCACGTACGAAAACTGATCCTGCACCTGGATCTTACCCACCTGATCGCCAGCCAGGCCGGTTTCACCAGTCAAGGCACCGAGGATATCACCCGGACGCAGCTTGTCTTTACGACCACCGCCGATGGAGAGAGTGGCAAACTCGGGCGCCACTGGACGGATCTCGCTGCCAAGGGTCGAGAGATCCGCCTGCGGCAGGGCACTGCCCAGATACTCTTCAATCAGGGTGACGCGCTGCGCCTCATTGGGCTGATAGAGCGACAGCGCCAACCCTTGCTGACCGGCGCGGCCGGTGCGGCCGATACGGTGCACATGCACCTCGGGGTCATAGGTCAGCTCGTAGTTGATGACGGCGCCCAGCTCCTTGATATCGAGCCCGCGCGCCGCCACGTCGGTGGCCACCAGAATGGCGGCACTACCGTTGGCAAAGCGCACCAGCACCTGATCGCGCTCACGCTGCTCCAGATCGCCGTTGAGCGCCAACGCCGAGAAGCCGCGACCAGCCAGATAGTCGGTCACTTCGCCGCAGGCGCGCTTGGTGTTGCAGAACACCACGCAAGAGGCCGGTTGATAGTGACTGAGCAGCCGCGCCAGCGCGTCGAGTCGCGTCCCGGGCGCCACTTCAAACAGCTGCTGGGCGATGGCATTTTCCTGATGAATCGCCTCAACGCTCACCTCGACCGGATTGCGCTGCACACCGCGGCTCATGTTGGCGATCCCTTCCGGGTAGGTCGCCGAGAACAGCAGGGTTTGGCGATCACGCGGGGCAAAGCGGATAACCTTGTGAATGTCTTCGCCAAAGCCCATATCGAGCATGCGATCCGCCTCGTCGAGCACCAGCGTGGTGAGCGACTCAAGGCGCAGCGTCCCCTGCTCGAGGTGCTTGAGCACCCGGCCCGGCGTGCCCACGGCGATGTGGGCACCAAAGCTCAGCGATGCCGATTGCGGCGCGGTCGGCACCCCGCCGCACAGGGTCACCAGCTTGACGTTCGGCAGGTTGCGCGCCAGTCGGCGGATTTCGGTGGCGACCTGATCGGCCAGCTCACGGGTCGGGCAGAGCACCAGCGCCTGCACCGACAGATTGCTCACGTCCAGCGCCGCCAGCAGACCCAGACCAAAGGCGGCGGTTTTGCCGCTACCGGTCTTGGCCTTGGCGATAAGATCCTTGCCCGCCAGCACCAGCGGCAGGCTCTGGGCCTGAATCGGCGTCATCTCCTTGTAGCCGAGGCTATCGAGGTTGTCTTGCAGGGCGGCAGGCAACCCCAGTTGGGAAAAGTCGGTGTGATTCACGGTTGGATCTCGCTGAGCCAAAAACAAGGGGCCGGAGCATAGCAGAAGTGGCGCGAAAACGCGCAGTTTTCGTGGCGATCAGCCGATGTTTTCCAGCGGCAGTGAGCAGAGAACATCGAGCGAGATCGGGCGATCTCGCTCGATAATCAGGACGTTAGCGACTACCGGTGCGACTGCCGCTCCACAATAGCTCGCCACTTTGCAGATCCATCAGGCTCATGGAGAGCGTGTAACGGCTCCCCTTGGGCGCCAGATCCCCATACAGCATATAGCCTGCGCCGGTCTGACGGCCGAGGCGCACCAGCGAGGCCGGGTTCATGCCTGCCTGCTGATACTCGAGCTGGCCGGTAATGGCAGCCACCTGGGCCGGATCGACAAAGCGAAATGCACTGTGCGACTGGATGCGCTTGCTCATGGCTGCGGCCATGGCGCGGGTATCGACCGGCTCTGCAGTGCCATTTTGTGGCGGGGTAAGCAACAGCACCGGCTGGCCACTTTGCGCTGCCGCCTTCACCGCCGGAGCCTGCACAAAGGCATCGGCCATGGCCAGCGCCAACGCAGTCGGCGCCACCGGCTTGGGCACCGGCGCCCCGGTTTCGGGCTTGCTGACCGGCGCCGTGGTCGCCTTGCCGGGCTTGCCCGCCGGCGCTGGCGAGCTCTCATAAGGAATAATGCTACAACCGCCCAGCAGCAGGGCGCTTAACATCAGCAGGGAACGCATTTTCATTGTCTTTTCTCCCCAATATCACCGTGGTCCCGGAGCCTGTTCTCCGTAACACTCTGATGCTAGAGACAAAGCCGCCACCGCGCGATGCAGCGCCCACCGCCATACGACAGGGATTGGCCCAGCGAGATGATGCGCCGAGCCTTGTTATCGCGCCCATTCCGGTGCGCCACGTAGCCCCCCTTCTGCCCGCCGCATATCGGGGTTACAGTCTGGCTATCAGGCGGCCCAGCGCCGCCCAGTCCGCTATCAGAGAGAGCCTATGCTTGCCGCCGCCCCCATCGAGATTGTTGCCGCCACACTAGAAGATGCCGCCGAGATCGCCCGCCTGTCGCTGGAGTTGGGTTATGCCACCGATATCGAGCGCACCCGCGCCAATTTGAGTGGGCTGTTAGCCTCAACGCGCTATCGGGTGGTGGTTGCCCGTAGCCAACCGTCTGGCCCGTTACTGGGCTGGCTGGTTGCCGAGCGCCGTCTGTGGCTGGAATCGGATGCAGGCATCGAGATCACCGGCTTGGTCGTCTCCCACTCCGCCCGCCGCCTCGGAGTCGGCCGTGCACTGGTCGCGGCCGCCGAACGCTGGGCCACCCAGCTTGGCCTTCCCGCCATTCGGGTTCGCTCCAATATCACCCGCAGCGAATCACACCCGTTTTATCAAGGTATTGGCTTTATCCACACCAAGACCCAGCACTGCTATGAAAAACCGCTAACGCCGATACAGGGATTGGCAACGGATGATGCAAACGAACAATAACGGCCAATAGTCCACTATGGGGTTGTCAGTACCGTAGGGTGCAATGAACAACGTGAATTGCACCGCTATCTTCACCCCAAACGGTGCAATGCGCTTCGCTTATTGCACCCTACGTAATACCCGGCTCGTCGGAGGCAATGAGATTTCCCCATGATGGAGGGTAATGACCAGAAGCAACCCGTTACCGTAGGGTGCAATGAACAACGTGAATTGCACCTCTATCTTCACCCCAAACGGTGCAATGCGCTTCGCTTATTGCACCCTACGTAATACCCGACTCGTCGGAGGCAATGAGATTTCCCCATGATGGAGGGTAATGACCAGAAGCAACCCGGTACCGTAGGGCGCAATGAACAACGTGAATTGCACCGCTATCTTCACCCCAAACGGTGCAATGCGCTTCGCTTATTGCACCCTACGTAATACCCGGCTCGTTGGGGGCAATGATATTTCCCCACGATGGAGGGTAATGACCAGAAGCAACCCGGTACCGTAGGGCGCAATGAACAACGTGAATTGCACCGCTATCTTCACCCCAAACGGTGCAATGCGCTTCGCTTATTGCACCCTACGTAATACCCGGCTCGTTGGGGGCAATGATATTTCCCCACGATGGAGGGTAATGACCAGAAGCAACCCGGTACCGTAGGGCGCAATGAACAACGTGAATTGCACCGCTATCTTCACCCCAAACGGTGCAATGCGCTTCGCTTATTGCACCCTACGTAATACCCGGCTCGTCGGAGGCAATGAGATTTCCCCATGATGGAGGGTAATGACCAGAAGCGACCCAGCGGTGAAATGTCGAGTAAGGCCAATCACCCGGGGCTGTCACCAAACCATGTTTGACGGGATTGCGGTGGATGTAATCGAGGTGGCGAACGAAATCTTCCTGATCGCGGATCAGATGCTCCCAATAACGTCGCTGCCAAATTCCTCGCTCGCCTCGCTTCCAGCGAGATTCACTGCGAGCTTCTTCATTAGCAATGGCTCTGGAAAATTGACTCTTAATTTGACGCCAGCGTAACGGGAAATCTGTATCTCCTTCCGGTAACTCCAGTAAAGCGTGGAGATGGTCGGGCAAGACGACCCAACCATGAATCCGAAATGGATGATGGGCCTTGACCTCACGGACAACTGACCTTAGCAAATCAATCTGTTCAACCAGCAGATGGCTGTTATGTCTATCAGCCAACACCACCGTAAAAAACCAAGTGCCTCCCGGTTGCCACATTCGCACATAGTTTGCCATCCGGTGCCAATCTCCTCGCTGCCATGCAGATAAATGTGGCTCATATGGCAGGATCACGTAGGGTGCAATGAACATCGTGAATTGCACCACTCAAAAGAGAGGTGCAATACGCTGCGCTTATTGCACCCTACGTTGCATCATTTACCTCCCGAGGAACGGCTCCCAATCTTTAAAAACCGGCTGCAACCCGGCTTGCCGCACGGCGGCGGCGACCACATCAACGCGGCGGTCGTCGTGGATGGCGAACTGCTCCAGCTCATCGCTATCCCCCTCGGCATAGCCGCCGGGTTGGGTGCGCGACTCGGCGGAGAGTTGGGTGATGCCAAGACGCATTGCGCCATTGCGAAAGGCCGGCGACTCGCGGGTCGAGAGCGACAAATCCAGCGTAGGCGAGAAGAGGCGCCAGGCGCAGATCAGCTGGGCCAGCTGGCGATCCGACATGATGACGCTAGGCTCCAGCCCGCCGGTGCAGGGGCGCAGGCGCGGGAAGGAGAGCGAGTAGCGGCTCTGCCAGTGGTGGCGCTCTAACCAACTGAGATGCTCGGCAACAAAGTAGCTGTCGGCGCGCCAATCCCTTGATAGACCAATCAGCGCCCCCAGCCCAATCTTGTCGATCCCGGCGCGGCCGAGCCGGTCCGGCGTGGCAAGGCGCCATGCCATGTCCTGCTTGTTACCGCGCAGATGGTGACGGGCATAGGTGGGGGCGTGATAGGTCTCCTGATAGACCATCACCGAGTCGAGCCCCAAGGTTTTTAGCTCGGTGTATTCATCTTGCGAGAGCGGCTGCACCTCCATTCCCACCGAACTGAAATGACGGCGGATCAGCGGCATCACGCGGCGAAAGTAGTCGATCCCCACCTTGGTTTCATGCTCGCCGGTCACCAGCAGCACGCTGTTAAAACCGCGCGCCTTGATGGCAAGACACTCGCGCTCAATCTCCTCTAGATTCAATGTCTTGCGCTTTAAGCGGTTGCTCATGGAAAAGCCGCAGTAGGTGCAATCGTTGCTGCAGAGGTTCGACAGATAGAGCGGCACATAAAAGCCGATAGTGTTACCAAAGCGCTGGCGGGTCAGCCGTTCGGCGGCAGCGGCCATGTCGCTTAGAAACGGCTCGGCGGCAGGCGAAATCAGCGCCATAAAATCCTGCAAGGTGCGCTGGCCGCTGGCGAGCGCCCGCGCCACATCCCGCGCGCTGCAGGCGCGGATCTGCATCCCCACATCATCCCAATCGAGCTGGCGCCAGCGGGAAACAAAACTCGCTTCGCGCTGCGGGTCGGCATGTTTCATAGGGCCTCCAGAAACGCGGTGAGCGGGCTGGACGCTTGCGCCTGCAGGGCGCGGGCACCGAGCCCGGCGTCAAAGGCGCTGCGACCGGCCGAGCAGGCCAGCGCAAAGGCGCGGGCCATCGCCACCGGATCACCGCTCACGGCGATGGCGGTATTAACCAGCACGGCATCGGCACCGAGCTCCAGAGCGGCCGCCGCATGACTCGGCGCGCCGATGCCAGCATCCACCACCACAGGTACATTGGCCTGCTCGACGATGATGGAAAGAAAATCGCGGGTCACCAGCCCCTGATTCGAACCAATGGGGGCACCAAGCGGCATCACGGCGGCGCAGCCCACCTCTTCAAGTCGCTTGCACAGCACCGGATCGGCGCCGCAGTAGGGCAGCACCACAAAGCCCTCTTGCACCAGTTGCTCGGCGGCTTTGAGCGTTTCGATGGGATCGGGCAGCAGGTATTTGGGATCGGGGTGGATCTCGAGCTTCAGCCAGTTCGTTCCGAGCGCTTCACGCGCCAGCCGCGCGGCAAACAGCGCCTCGGCGGCGGTTTTGGCGCCCGAGGTATTGGGCAGCAGCTTGACCCCGAGCGTCAAAAGCGGGCTCAGGATATCGTCGTGCGCCTTGCCCGGTTCAAGCCGCTTGATGGCCAGGGTCACCAGCTGGGAGCCGCTCGCCTCAATGGCGGAAGCCATCAGCTCGGCACTGGCAAACTTGCCGGTGCCGGTAAACAAGCGCGAGGAGAAGGTGTGATCGGCAATGGTCAGCATGTCAGCCTCCGGCAATCGCAGTAAAAAGATGCAGTTCATCCCCATCGTTGAGCAGGGTGTCAGCCCAGCGACTGCGCGCCAGCACCACGCCGTTGAGCGCCACCGCCACCCCTTGCTCCCTGACCCCTTGCGCAGCGAGCAGACTCGCCACGCTCTGCCCGGCGGGCAAGGCTATCTCCATGTCGTTAAAGCGAATTCTCATGATCGCGTCCTGTGTTGGCTGCCACACACCGGGCAGTCTGGATTGGCGGGTAGCGTGAAGTGTTGCCATTGCTGGGCCAGCGCATCGAAGCGGCGCACGGTACCGGCCACCGGGCTGGGTTTGCCGAGCAGCAGGCGAACGGCCTCCAGCGCCTGCAAAGAGCCCATTACTCCCACCAGCGGGCCGATAATGCCGCTGCTCGCACAGCTCTCGGCGCTGCGAGTATCCGGCGGGTAGAGGCAGGCATAACAAGCCTGACCGGCGCGCTCGCGCACCATCAGCTGCCCCTGCCAACCTGCGGCTGCGGCCGAGATCCAGGGTTTGTGCTGCGCCACGCAGGCGGCGTTGATCGCCTGGCGGGTTTCCAGGTTGTCACAGCAGTCGATGACCAGATCCACCTCGGCCACAAACTCCGGCAAGCTGGCGGCATCGAGTCGCTGATTGATGGCAATCAGCTCCACCAGCGGGTTGTGGGCGGCTAACCGCTCGCGGGCCAGCTCCGCCTTGGAGCGGTTGATCGCCTCGCTATCAAACAGGATCTGGCGCGGCAGGTTGCTCGAATCGACCGTGTCACCATCGGCCAGCCACAAGGTGCCGACCCCGGCTCCAGCCAGATAGAGGGCGAGCGGCGAGCCGAGCCCGCCGAGGCCGACGATCAGCACCGAGGCATTGCCCAGTCGCGCCTGTCCCGCCTCCCCTACCTCGGCCAGCATCAGCTGGCGCCCGTATCGCAAATATTCAGCATCAGAGAGCATGCTCTGCCTCCCTCATGGCAGTGGCCGAGTGTGGCTCATCCCCCGCCCCCACGGCAGCGAGCAGCCGCTCGGTCGCCCCCTGCCAATCTCGGCTGCCAGTAATGGCCGAGACCAGCGCGATGCTGCCCACCCCGCTCGCCTTGACCGCTGCCACCCGCGCTTCGCTGATGCCGCCAATCGCCACCGTCGGCCAGTCCGCCATCAGGGCGCGGTAGCGGTGCAGCCGCACCAGCCCCTGCGGGCGGGAAGGCATCGCCTTGGTGTTGGTTGGGAAGATATGGCCGAGCGCGATGTAAGAGGGGTTAAGTTCACACGCCCGCATCAGCTCAACATAGCCGTGGGTGGAGATCCCAAGGCGCAAGCCCGCCGCCTCAATGGCAGCGAGATCGGCGCTCTGCATATCCTCCTGCCCCAGATGCACGCCATAGGCGCCCGCTTCAATCGCCTGCTGCCAGTAGTCATTGATAAAAAGGCGCGCCCCGAAGCGACGCCCCAACGCCACCGCCTCGGCAATCACCGGCGCCACGTCAGCATCAGGCAGGTTTTTAATGCGCAGCTGAATGGTCTTGACCCCCAGCCCCAGCAGACGGCGCAGCCATGTGACCGAATCGACCACCGGATAGAGGCCGAGGTTGTGTTCGGTGGCGGCAAAAGGGCCCTCTGGCAGGCGGGTGGCACTCGCTTTATAAAGCCCAAAACGGCGATCGAGCGTTGAACCCGCCAACACAACGCGGGGAAAGTGGGCAAGACTGGCAGGCCAGCCTAGATGGGCGATGGGGCCGGGGCCCGCCCCCACCCCTTGCGCCGCCGCCAGCCCTTGCTGCAAATAGGCGCGAGCGAGCGTGATGGCGTCTTCCAGCGGATAATCCTGCGCGCACACGGCTGCAATGGCGCTGGCATAACAGCAGCCGGTGCCGTGACCGTGGCGGGTATCAAGGCGCGGCGCCGCCAGCCAGAATTCGCGCTGCGCGTCTTGGTAGTAATCGAGGCAGAGATCGCCGCTCCAGCCCAGATGGCCGCCCTTGACCAGCACGGCGCGAGCGCCGAGTTCGCGCAGACGGCGGGCGGCGAGGCGCACCAGCTCGGGGCTGCTGACCGGCAAGCCGGTCAGGGCTTCCAACTCGGGGCCGTTGGGTGTAATCAGGGAAAGACGCGCTAGCAAGTGCTCACGCACCGCACTCAGCATGGCAGGCTCTGCCATGGGGGTGCCACTGCTGGCGATGGCCACCGGGTCATAGATCACCCAAGGGGCGGCGATGGTATCGAGCCGGCGGGCCAGCACCTCCACATGCAGCCGGGTCGGCAGCAGGCCGATCTTGATGGCGGCAGGTGGCAAATCCACCGCAAGGGCATCGAGCTGGGCGGTGAAGGTCTGCATCAAGACCGGGTCAACCATCTGCACCGCTACCGAGTTTTGCGCCGTGATGGCCGAGATGACCGAGCAGCCGTGTACGCCAAGATCGTGCAATGTGTGCAAGTCGGCCTGAATGCCCGCTCCGCCGCCGGAGTCGGAGCCGGCAATGGTCCAGACAATGGGTGGGGTCTGCTCGCTCATGACTGCGCCTCGTGGCTAACACTGACCTGATGATAGAGCTCGCCACCCTTCTCGCGGAACGTGTCGGCCATTTGCGCCATCCCGGCCTCGGCCAGCATCTGCTCCTGTCGGCCATCCATACCGACCAGCGTGATCTCTACGGCTTCCAGTTCGGCGGTGTAGGCGCGCACATCCTGCGTGATCTTCATGGAGCAGAACTTGGGGCCGCACATGGAGCAAAAATGGGCCACCTTGCCCGACTCTTGCGGCAGGGTCTCGTCGTGGTAGGCACGGGCGGTGTCGGGATCCAGCGCCAGATTGAACTGATCTTCCCAGCGGAACTCGAAGCGCGCCTTGGACATGGCGTTGTCGCGGATCTGGGCGCCCGGATGCCCTTTGGCCAAGTCGGCGGCGTGGGCGGCAATCTTGTAGGTAATCAGCCCCTGTTTCACATCCTCCTTGTTGGGCAGGCCCAGATGTTCCTTGGGGGTGACGTAGCAGAGCATGGCGCAGCCGTACCAGCCGATCAGCGCCGCACCGATGCCGGAGGTGAAGTGATCGTACCCCGGCGCAATATCGGTAGTGAGCGGGCCGAGGGTGTAGAAGGGCGCCTCGTGGCAGTGCTCCAGCTGCTCGGTCATGTTGCGCTCAATCATGTGCATCGGCACATGGCCAGGCCCCTCGATCATCACCTGCACGTCGTACTCCCAGGCGATCTTGGTGAGCTCACCCAGGGTGCGCAGCTCGGCGAATTGCGCCTCGTCGTTGGCGTCATAAATCGAGCCCGGGCGCAGACCGTCGCCGAGCGACAGGGCTACGTCATAGGCGGCGCAGATCTCGCAAATTTCACGAAAATGCTGGTAGAGGAAGTTCTCTTTGTGATGCGACAGGCACCACTTGGCCATGATGCTGCCGCCGCGCGACACGATACCGGTGAGGCGCTTGGCCGTCATCGGCACAAAGCGCAGCAAGACGCCGGCGTGGATGGTGAAATAATCCACCCCTTGCTCGGCTTGTTCGAGCAGCGTGTCGCGAAACAGCGCCCAGGTCAGATCCTCGGCGATACCGCCCGTCTTCTCCAGCGCCTGATAGATGGGCACGGTGCCGATGGGCACCGGGCTATTGCGCAAAATCCACTCGCGGGTCTCGTGGATATAGCGGCCGGTGGAGAGATCCATGACGGTGTCGGCGCCCCAGCGGGTGGACCAGACCAGCTTTTCCACCTCCTCTTCAATGCTGGAGGTGACCGCCGAGTTGCCGATGTTGGCGTTGATCTTCACCAGAAAATTGCGGCCGATGATCATCGGCTCCGCTTCCGGATGGTTGATATTGCTGGGGATGATGGCGCGGCCGGCGGCCACCTCATCGCGCACAAATTCGGGGGTGATGTTCTGGGGCAGACGGGCACCAAAATCGCGGCCCGGATGCTGGGTACGCAACAGTTCAGAGCGCACCCGCTCGCGGCCCATGTTCTCGCGCAGGGCGATAAATTCCATCTCGGGGGTAATGATGCCAGCGCGGGCGTAGTGCAGCTGGGTGACCCGCCGCCCCGGCTTGGCGCGGCGCGGCTTCGGCAGATGCTCGAAGCGCAGGTGATCGAGCCCCTCGTCGGCCAGCCGCTCCTGAGTGAAGGTGGAGCTGAGCCCCGGCAGTTCGTCGGTGTCACCCCGCTCCAATACCCAGTTTTCCCGCAGACGTGGCAGGCCACGGCGCACGTCGATGGCGACCCCCTCCTCGCCGTAACGACCCGAGGTGTCGTAGATCGGCACCGGCTCGTTGGGCTCGAACTGGGGAGCGTCCTTGCTGCCACCGACCAAGGTGTCGGCCAGCTGAATTTCACGCAGCGGAACCCGGATATCGGGGCGTGAACCTTCGATAAAGATGCGGCGCGAGTTGGGGTGCGCCATCCCCTTGAGGCTATCGATAAAGTGCTGGGCAGCGGCGCGCTGTTCGCGGCGGCTCGGAGCCGGGTTGGACTGTGCTGGCGTAGACATAGCAAAACTCTCATTAACTGATTGAAGTTATGGGTGTTTGCTTGTCTGGAGTTCGAGGAGAAGATGAACCTGTGGGCAGGATGTGCTAGCGGGAGAGATCCACTCGCAGCGACTGCGCTAGCTGGATCTCTCCCGTGCGCCCCGGCCGAAGGTGGCACTTCGGCGGTGTGGGAAGTTATCTCTTCCCTGGCGCGGCAACCCACTGGTTACCCTTGTTCCCTTCGCAGGTATTAACCTGATCAGGTTCCACGGATCCCGAATAAACGGTCTCAGCCTCGCGTCGTTCGACGGTCGGCACTCCGACAAGATGGGCACCAGTATATGCCAGTCGCGGCGTCGCACAAGCGGGAAACTCCCGCTCACTGATCGGACCGGTCAACGTCATCATCCTCGGGATTGGGGATCAGCACGGCGATCGCCTCCCCCTGCAGGTTGCGCCGCAGCACCACTTCCCGCCCCGGCTGCAGGTCGGCCACCGAGCCGTTGACCCAGCGCACCGACGCTGCCAGCGGCACAGTGCCAAGCTGGCGTAGCCACAGCTTGCCGGATTCGAGCCGCACCAGTTGATCCTGCCCGCGCTGCCAGTCGGCGGGAAGTTTAGCCCCCTGCGCCTGCAACACCTCGATGCGGGTGGCCGCCCCGTTTTTCACCCACAATGCCAACCGTTCACCGGGTTTGAGCCGCTCATGACGCGGCGCACCCTGCTGCCAGACCGGCGCATTGCCACGCACCACGCCCGCACCTTTGAAGATCAGCTCGACACCATCATCCTCTTCCAGCTCGACTAACCACAACTCGTCAGCCGCTGCCAATCCGGCCCACAACGAGAGCGCTAGCCAGCCAGCGGTTTGCAACCCGGATCTGCACGCCATGACCTTGGCCTCCTTGCCGTATTCAGAGAGTTTGCACGGGAGTTAAAGCATGGTCGGCCGCGATAGATTTGCCGTCCGATGCCAACTGCGTTGCAAGATCTGTCAGGTGTCGCGTCGGACGTGATCGGCTGCGCGATTTCCCACCGCGCCCTGTGCCATGCTCAAGCCATCCCTTGCACAAGGAGGCGCCATGGATCTCAACAGTGAACCGCTCTACGGGGCATTGGTGTCGCTGGCCATCGGCCTGATTATCGGGTTGGAGCGAGGCTGGCAGATCCGCCTGCTCGGCGATAACCAGCGCATTGCCGGGATGCGAACCTACGGCCTGATCGGTCTGCTCGGTGGCGCCTGCGGGCTGCTGCTACCAAGCCTCGGCCCGAGCATCGCGTTGCTCGGGCTGTTGGCGATTCTGGGCGGCACCGTGCTCTCCATCTGGCTGGCGCAACGCTGGCAGGGGGAGTTTGGACTCACCAGCTCGGTGGCCATGGTGCTCACCTATCTGCTGGGACTGATGGCGGTGCTGCTCGGCCCGACCGAGGCGGTGGCCTGCGCCGTGCTGGCGGCGCTGCTGATGGGGCTCAAGGGCGAGATCCAGAAAGGGATGCTGTTTCTGAGCGAAGCGGAGTTTCACGCCACCTTACGATTTTTGCTGATCACGCTGGTGCTGCTGCCGGTGCTGCCCAACCACGAGATGGGGCCGCTTAACGCCTTCAATCCCTTCAAGATCTGGCTGATGGTGGTGGTGATCGCCGGGATTTCGTTTTGCGGCCACTTTGCCATTCGTCTGATTGGCACCCGCAACGGGCTGGTGCTGACCAGCATTCTGGCCGGCTTTGCCTCCTCCACTGCGCTGACCTTGCAGTTTGCCCGTCTCAACCGCGAACTGGCCGGGCTGGAGCGGTTGCTGGCGACCGGCATTCTGCTCGCCTGCGCCACCATGTGGCTGCGGGTGGGCGCACTGGCGCTGGTGATTGCGCCGCCACTGGCGCGCATCTTGATGTGGCCACTGCTGGTGCTGGCAGCGGTCATCTATGGCTTTGCCTTCTGGTTCTGGTATCGCCGCGAGACGGCGCCCGAGCCGGTGCAGCCGCAAACCCGCAACCCGCTCGATATGGTCACCGCCATCAAGTTCGGCCTGTTGCTGGCACTGATCGGTTTTCTGGCCACCCAATTGCAGCAGACGGTGGGGAACTCAGGGGTTTATCTGCTGGCCGCCGCATCGGGGATTGCCGACGTGGACGCCATCACCCTGTCGCTCTCGCACCTGGCCAATCAGGATCTGGCGCTGACGGTCGCCTCTCAGGCCATTTTGCTGGCCGGGGTGGTCAATTCGCTGGTCAAGGGGATGCTGGCGCTGGTGATTGGTGGGCGCGGTCTCGGCTGGCGGGTACTGCTGCCGCTGTCGCTCTCGGCCCTGTTGGCGTTGCCACTGCTGTAGCCCAATGACACCGGCCTGTTTCATAATGGCCCCACGCAACAGGGGGAACGCAGATGGCAAGTGAATGGGACCGCATTCTGGCAGGCGGCATGTTGGGGCAAAGTGACGAAGTGGCGCAAGATCGCATCCGTGGTCAGGCGCTGCTGCGCCAGCTCAACAGCATTCCAGCCGGTGACGAGGCACAGCGGCAGGCACTGTGTCGTGAGCTGTTTGGCCACTGTCCCGACTCCTGCTGGATCAGCACGCCATTTACCTGCGAGTTTGGTCGCAATATCCATATCGGCGAGAAGACCTTCTTCAACTTCAATGTCACCATTCTCGATGTGAACGAGGTGCATATCGGCAGCCATGTACTGCTGGCGCCCAACGTTCAGATCTACACCGCCACTCATTCGCTGGATTACCGCAGTCGCCGGCGTTGGGAGTCCTTTGGCAAACCAGTGCATATCGGTGATGACTGCTGGATTGGCGGCGGGGTGATTATCTGCCCCGGTGTCAGCATCGGCCCACGCTCGGTGATCGGTGCCGGCGCCGTGGTGACCCGCGATATTCCCGCCGACTCTCTGGCAGTGGGCAATCCGGCCCGGGTGATCCGTCAACTGACCGCACAAGACCCGCGTGATGAGCGGCTATTCCAGGTCGAATAATCTGCAAAGCGAGACAGTCATGGATATCTGGAGTGCCCTGGTGGCGATCGTGCTCATCAGCCTGCTGTTTAACTATCTGAACCGACGGCTGCGGCAGCAGGGATTGCAGCGCAAACAACGGGAACATCTGGCACAGCAACAGGCCGAGATCGATACACTGAAACGGCGGGTCGAGGCGCTGGAAAAACAGCAGGGAAAATGCGGCGAACAAACGTTGTCATCCTGACCTGGCACGGCTAAAAACCGTTTGTCCGGCCTCTTTTGCGACACTTTTGAGCTTCGTCATAAAAAATAAATAATCACCGACCCATTATTATCATCTATCTATAACCTTATGATTGTTAACACTATTGCCAAATTACAATCAAAAGCAACAGCATAAAATCTTGCTTAGTGGTTCAAAAGCAACAGCTTTCTCCATTATTTGCTGGTTTTTCAAACCGTTACCGAAAACGTTTTTCTATCATGATATCCTTGGAGGCGCTGCGCTTCTCCCTTAAAGTTAACGCGCAAACATGTCGCCTGCCCAGGCAGGCTGCGGCTCTCATAACAATCAAGGATACGATCGTGACTAAAGTACTTAAGCTGGCCACAGTGGCCGCCTTCACTCTCGCTGCCCTGTCCGCTCAGGCTGCAACCGAGCCTGCCGTCATCTATGACACCGCTGGCAAGTTTGACAAATCCTTCAACGAAGCCGTGTTCCGTAATGGCGTTGAGCTCTACAACAAGGACAAGGGCGTCAAGGTCAAGGAATTCGAACCGCAGAACGAAGCTCAACGTGAGCAGGGTCTGCGCCGTCTGGCCAGCCGTGGCAACAGCCCGATCGTAGCTGTTGGCTTCAACATGCAATCTGCGGTTGAAAAGGTCGCCACCGAGTTCCCGAAGGTTCAATTCACCATCATCGACTCTGTCATCGACAAGCCGAACGTACAGTCCGTCGTGTTCAAGGAACATGAAGGCTCCTTCCTGGTTGGTGCCCTGGCTGCCATGGCTTCCAAGACCGGCAAGGTCGGCTTCATCGGCGGCATGGACATCCCGCTGATCCGCAAGTTCCAGTGCGGTTTCGAGCAAGGTGCCAAGTACGTCAATCCGAAGATGGACGTATTCCAGAACATGACCGGTTCTACCCCGGCTGCCTTTGCTGACCCGGCCAAGGGTGCCGAGCTTGCCAAGTCCCAGTTCGCCAAGGGCGCTGACGTGGTATACGCCGCTGCTGGCGGTACCGGTATCGGTGTTTACCAAGCCGCTAAGGACGAAGGCAAACTGGCCATCGGCGTAGACTCCAACCAAAACCACCTGCAACCGGGCACCATGCTGACCTCCATGGTCAAGGCTGTGGGTCTGGCTGCTTACCAAACCTGGGATGACGCATCCAAGGGCACCTGGAAAGCCGGCGTGAAGAGCATGGGTCTGGCTGAAGGCGGCGTGGACTGGGCACTGGATGACAACAACAAGTCGCTGGTGACTGCCGACATGAAGACCAAGATGGACACCATCAAGGCCGATCTCATTGCCGGCAAGATCAAGGTTCACGACTACATGGCTGACAACAGCTGCAAGTACTGATCCGCAAAGACCGGCCGGCTCCTTGCGGGGCCGGCCTAACTTTTTCTTCATGACCAGCAAGGATTTGCATCATGGACCAAACAGATCGTTATGCCATCGAATTGAGTGGTATCGATAAGCGGTTCGGCGAAGTGCACGCCAACAAGCATATCGACCTGCAGGTTCGCCGGGGCTCGATCCACGGCATAGTGGGTGAGAACGGGGCTGGCAAATCCACCCTGATGAGCATCATTTATGGTTTCTACCACGCCGACAACGGTGAGATGCGGGTCTTTGGCCAGCCGTTCCGTCCGCACGGCTCCCAGGATGCCATCAAGTCCGGTATCGGTATGGTGCACCAGCACTTCATGTTGGTGAACAACTTCACCGTGCTCGAGAACGTCATTCTCGGGGCGGAAAATGGCTGGCACCTTGGCAAAAGCCAGGCCGAAGCCGAAAAGATTCTTGCCCAACTGGCGCGTGATTATGGCCTTGATGTGCCGCTGCACGAGAAGGTCGAAGATCTGCCGGTGGGGCTGCAGCAACGGGTCGAGATCCTCAAGGCGCTCTACCGTGGTGCCCGTATTCTGATCCTGGATGAGCCGACCGGCGTGCTCACACCGCAGGAAGCTGACCACCTGTTCGAGGTGCTCAAGAAGCTGCGTGACCAGGGCACCACCATTATTCTGATCACCCACAAGCTGCGTGAAATTCTGGCCATCACCGATCAGGTCTCCATCATGCGTCGCGGCGAAATGGTGCACCACGTACCGACCTGCGACACCGACAAGGAGCAACTGGCCGAACTGATGGTGGGCCGCAAGGTTCGCCTCAAGGTTGATAAGCAACCGGCCAACCCCGGAACTCCCCTGCTGCATGTGCAGGATCTGAGTTATGTCGATGCAACCGGTGTCGAGCGGGTCAAATCGGTCAGCTTCTCGGTGCGAGCCGGTGAAGTGGTCGGTATTGCCGGCGTCTCCGGCAACGGCCAATCCGAACTGCTTAGCTTGCTTGGCGGCATCCTCAAACCGAGCAAGGGTGGTTTCTCCATCGCCGGTCACGAGGTTAATGCCCAGCACAGCGCCGACCCACGCCAAGTGCGCGCCATGGGGCTTGGCCATGTGCCGGAAGACCGTCACAAAATGGGCCTTATCAACCGGTTTGAAGCCCAGGAAGCATTTATCCTCGGTTATCACCACCTGCCGGCCTACAACAAGGGGCTGCTGCAGGACAAAACCGCCATCCTAAGCGACTGCCAGGAGAAAATGGAGAAGTGGGACGTGCGCCCGCCCATCCCGACGCTGAAGACCGCCAACTTCTCCGGTGGTAACCAGCAAAAGCTGGTCATCGCCCGTGAAGTGGAGCAGGACCCGGAAGTATTGCTGGTCGGTCAGCCGACCCGTGGTGTCGATATCGGCGCTATCGAATACATCCACCAGCAGATCATCGCCATGCGCGATCAGGGTAAGGCTGTCCTGCTGGTCTCGGTGGAACTGGACGAAATCATGAGCCTCTCCGATCGCATCCTGGTGATGGCGGACGGCCGCGTAGTCGGCGAGCTCGATGCAGCCCGCGCCGACGAGAAGACCCTTGGCCTGATGATGGCCAACATTGTTCCTGATGACATTGCCCAGGAGGCACATTCATGAGCCAAGCGCGCGTCCCGGCCTGGATTTCGGTCGGTCTCATGCCGGCCCTGAACATTCTGATGGCCTTCCTGGTGTCGGCCATCCTGTTCGCCTATCTCGATATCAGCCCACTCGAAGCGGCCCAGACCATGTGGGCTGGCGCCTTTGAATCGGGTGAAGGCCTTGGCTTTACCCTCTACTACGCCACCGGCTTTATCTTTACCGGTCTGGCCGTTGCGGTCGCCTTCCACGCTGGTCTGTTCAATATCGGTGGTGAAGGTCAGGCCTATATCGGCGGTCTGGGTGTCGGTCTGGTCTGTCTGCTGCTGGGTGACGTATTGCCGTTCGCCCTGCTGTTGCCACTTGCCATCATTGTCGGCGGTCTGTTTGGTGCAGCCTGGGCCTTTATCCCGGCCTGGCTGCAAGCCAAGCGCGGTAGCCACATCGTTATCACCACCATCATGTTTAACTTCATCGCCTCGGCGCTGATGGCCTACCTGCTGGTGAACGTGTTCAAGCCGGCCGGCACCATGGCGACTGAAAGCCGGGTGTTTGCCGAAGCGAGCTGGCTGCCCAAGCTGAGCGATATCGGTGCCATGATGGGTATGACCATCCCGACCAGCCCGCTCAACATCAGCTTTATCTGGGCGTTGATCTGCGCCGTACTGGTCTGGCTGTTTATCTGGCACACCCGCTGGGGCTACGAGCTGCGCTCGGTAGGCGCCAGCCAAAGTGCGTCGGCCTATGCCGGTATCAGCTATCCCAAGGTGGTCATGGTCACCATGCTCATCTCCGGTATGCTGGCGGGCTTCTTTGCCCTCAACGTACTGCAGGGCGAGCTGCACCAAATCAAGCTCAACTTCGTGGAAGGCTTTGGCTTTACCGGTATCGCGGTGGCACTGATGGGGCGTAACCATCCGGTCGGCGTGATTCTGGCCAGCCTGCTGTTTGGCTTCCTCTATCAGGGCGGCGCCGAGCTGAGCTTCGAGTACGGAATCGACCGTAACATCGTGGTGGTGCTGCAAGGTCTGGTGATCCTGTTCTGCGGCGCGTTGGAGCACATGCTGCGTCCGCGTGTCGAGCAGTTCTACCTCTCTCTGGCCGCGAAAAAGGGGGCCTAAGCCATGTATGAAACTTTGATCCTGATGCTCGACGCCACGGTGCGAACCGCACCGCCGTTGATCCTGGCCGCCATGGCCGGCATGTTCTGCGAGCGCTCTGGCGTGGTCAACATCGCGCTGGAAGGGAAGCTGCTGGCAGCCGCCTTCGCCAGTGCCGCCGCGGCTGCGGTAACCGGTTCAGCCTGGATGGGTCTGCTGGTCGGCGTTGGCGTCTCGGTGCTGTTTGCCCTGCTGCACGGCTTTGCCACCATCACCCACCGCGGTGATCAGGTAGTGAGCGGTATGGCTATCAACATCCTGGCAGCCGGTCTGACCGTCACTCTGGGCCGTTTCTGGTTCGACCAAGGTGGCCAGACTCCGGCTCTGTCTGGTGCGGCCCGCTTCGCCCCCATCGACTTTCCGTATGCCAAAGAGCTGTATGACGTGCCGGTGATCGGCCAGCTCTACAGCGAGCTGCTGAGCGGACACTCCCTGCTGGAATACGTGGCGTTTGCCATCGTGCCGCTGGCCTGGTGGGTGCTGTTTCGTACCCGCTTCGGCCTGCGTCTGCGTGCCGTGGGTGAAGCCCCGGCGGCGGTCGATACTGCCGGTATCTCGGTGGTGCGGATGCGCTACACGGCTCTGCTGATCGGCGGCATCCTGGCCGGTATCGGCGGCACCTATCTGTCAGTGGCCCAAACCGCCCAGTTCATCCCCAACATGAGTGCGGGTAAGGGTTTTATGGCGCTGGCAGCACTGGTGTTTGGTAAGTGGCGTCCGTGGAACGCGCTGGCAGCCTGCCTGCTGTTCGGCTTCCTCGATGCGGTGGCCATCCGCCTGCAAGGCGTCACCATCGGTGGCTTCGAAATGCCGGTACAGCTGATCGAAGTGATCCCGTATGTGCTGACCGTCTTCCTGCTGGCTGGCTTTATCGGCAAGGCCGTAGCACCAAAAGCACTCGGTACCCCTTACGTCAAAGAGCGGGAATAACCGCGCTAAAGACAGACATGCAAAAGGCGGTGGAGCTTCCACCGCCTTTTCTTTTTGCGGCGTCTATTTCTGTGCAACACCGTCAAGAGTGATATCCACCCGGCGATCTTCAGCCAGACAGGAGACTAGCGCAGCGTGCGTGCTCTGATGGCAGCGATCGCCGGTGACCGGTGAACGCTCACCCATCCCGACCACTTCCACCTTGCCAGCCACCAGCCCTTTGCCAATCAGGTAATCCGCCACCACTTGCGCCCGCTGCTGCGACAGGCGCAGGTTGTACGCCTCACTGCCCAGACGGTCGGTGTGCCCGATGATCCGCGCAGTGCCATCGTGCGGATTAGCCGCGACCAGCTGACCAAACAGGGTATCGAGCTCCTGATGGGCAACCGGGCGCAGGCGGGCGCTATCAAATTCGAACAAAACGTCCGAACTCAGGCTAAAGCGATGGGGCGTCGGCACCAAAGCCGGCGCCGGTTGCACCGGTTGCGGTGCCACCACCGGTTCGGGCGCTGGCTGAACACGGCTACCAAAGCGGTAGATCATCCCGAGCGACAGCAGGCCGTTATTCATCTCGATTCCACTTTTATCGAGCGCCTTATCACCCAGTGGAGTGGTGTATTGGTATTCCAAACGCAGAGCCCAGTTGGGCTCGAACTCATATTCAGCACCAACAGCGCCAACAAATGCAGCGCCTGTATCGTCAGAACTATCGCTCACCCCTGCCGCCTGAATTTTGCTCTCCACTCTGGTATAAGCCCCACCAAGCCGGCCATAGAGATCAACGCCATTTTCGAGCGGGGCAATCAAGCGAACCGAGGCCTGCACCAGTTGTGCGGGGGCCTTGGCATCCAGATTAATGCCCCCGTAGCTTCCCTTAATGCGGTATTCCCCCAGCCAGTCATAGCCCACTTCAAACCCGACATGAGGATTGAGCTGGTAGCCAACAAAAGCCCCGAATCCAAAATCAGACGCATCGTTTTTGCGGGTTGTAAGGTTATCCAGAAGCTCAGAGGCGTCTGAGTTAATCTCTACGCTGTAAAACTTCGACCAACCCGCCTTGCCACCCAGATACCAGCTGTTATCCGGCGCAGCAGCCTGACTAGCACCACCTGCCAGCAAACCACCCAGTACCACTGCCAACGTTGTTTTTCTCATAGGTTTCTTTTCCTGCACATGAATCAGGGAGAGCGCACAATTGCAGCAATATTAAACATTGACCCAACAATTATTTGACCAACGGAAACCGAGAAATGTGATCGTGCTGACAAGCGAACATAAAAAAAGGAGCCATTGGCTCCTTTTTTTATGTTTGACAACGAGTTAGTCGTTATCTGGCAGTGTCTCATCGGTGGCCATATCGGCCGGGATATCCTGGCTTTCGCCATCGATATACCAGCCGGTCAGCACTTCAGCCAAGGTTTCAACCCCGATGTTGTTGAGCGAAGAGAAGGGCTCGACGCGGATATGCTCGCCAAAGGCGGCTGCGTCTTTACGCACCTTGATCACCTGGGTCTTGCGCGGGCCCGGACTCAGTTTGTCGGCCTTGGTCAGCAGCAGCAGTACCGGCAGATTACGGTGACGACTCCACTCCAGCATGTTCTGGTCGGTGTCTTTGAGCGGGTGGCGAATATCCATCAGGATCACCAAGCCTTTCAGAGATTCGCGGCGCTGCAGGTATTCAGCCAGGTGTTTTTGCCACTTGAGCTTCATTTCGAGCGGCACCTGGGCATAGCCGTAACCGGGCAAGTCCACCAAACGCTTACCCGGCTCCAGCTCAAACAGGTTGATAAGCTGGGTACGGCCCGGCGTTTTACTGGTGCGTGCCAGGTTCCTCTGCTGGGTCAGGGTGTTAAGCGCCGATGACTTGCCAGCATTGGAGCGACCGGCAAATGCGATTTCAATCCCGCCGTCATTGGGGAGATGGCGGATATCCGGTGCACTGGTCACAAAATGCACTTTTCTAAAGTTAAACACGGGTTTATCCAAGGTTATATCCCCATAAATTGAGCGGGCTAATTCGTTACTTTCTTGTAAATTAGTGTAAACTGATGCCGCAAATTGCTTATTTTAACATGCCTTCCACGGCATGGGATCTGGAAGCCGCACAACAAGAAAAGGGAGCGCCATGAAGCACCTTGCCTTTACCCTTCTCGTACTGGTTGGCATGACAGGCACGGTCCACGCCGCCGGTGACGCAACAGCCGGACAGGCTAAGTCGATGGTCTGCGCTGCCTGCCATGGACCGGATGGCAACAGCCCGGCCAACATTTATCCCAAGCTGGCTGGCCAGCACCCCGACTACCTCAAGAAGCAACTTGTTGAATTAAAGGCCGCAGTGTCAGGAAAACCGGGCCGCGCCAACCCCATCATGGGGCCGATGGCGATGCCACTCTCCGACAAGGATATGGACGATCTGGCCGCTTACTTTGCCAGTCAGCAGCCCACTCCGGTCGCCGTTCCTGACGAAGTGGTGGTGCAAGGTCGCGCACTTTACATGGGAGGTAACCCCGAGCGCAACCTGCCAGCGTGTATTGGTTGTCACGGACCGCGTGGTGAAGGGTTGGCACAAGCCAAATATCCCGCCCTGTCAGGCCAGCATCCGGCCTATATCAAGGCGCAACTGGAAGCCTTCCGCTCTGGCACCCGGGATAACGATCCCAACAGCATGATGCGCGATGTGTCCAACAAGCTGACCGACGACGATATCCGCATCCTCTCCCAATACGTGGCAGGTCTGCACTGATCCCTCGGGGCAGGCGGCACCCGCCCCTGCCCGCTTACCGCAGCCGGCTCTCCAAACGACGTAAGGTCTGATACTCCCCAAACGGCGACAGCCCATCGAGATGGCGGCGCAGCATATCGAGCGCGCAAAAAGCCAAAATCCGCTCGCGGCTGGCTCGATCCGGATGACGCACCTGCACCTTCTGCTCGAAGCGCTGGCCATTGATGTGAAGCAGCAGCGCCACCGCGTCGTCCTGTTCAGCGCCCACCACCAAGGTCACCCCGCACGATTCTGCCTGCAGCGCGCCCGGTTCAGCTGGCAACTGGCTCTCGAAGCGGGCGGTTAATTGGGGATAATCGCGGCAAAGCCGCTGCAGGGCACCACCGCTGGCGCACTCTTGCACGTAAAGAGGCGTGCCCGCCAGCCGGGAGAGAATGCTCTGCCAAGGCGGCGTATCACCACAACCCACCAACACCTCCTGCACCTGCTCCAGCAGCAGGGCTTCGGCTTGCTCCATGTCGGCGTCCGTGACGCCATGGCCGATCAGCTTGAGCTCAATCAGCGGCATGCTGGAGCGATAGCCCACCACGATGCCCTGTGGCCACGGCAGCGACGAGAGTCGATCACCCAGCGTCGATTCCGGCAACCCGAACGTATAGAAACGCCGTAACCGAGTCTGGATACCGGAATCATCTTGCAACCGTGGCAAGATCTGCTCCTCGACCATCTGGCGAAACTCAAACGGCACACCTGGTGTGAAGAACAAGCGGCAGGCGGCCTGCGTCACCATAAAGCCGCAGGCCGTGCCAACCGGATTGTCGAGCAGCACACTGCCACGGGGCAACCAGGCCTGCTTTTCATTGCTCGCTGACATGGGGCGGCCACGGCGGGCAAAGCGCTCGCGGATATTTTCCAGCCAGTCGGAGCGCAGCTCCAGCGGCGCGGCAAATGCCCGCGCCGCCGCTTCGGCGGTGAGATCATCCGTGGTGGGCCCCAGCCCGCCACAGACAATCACCACATCGCTGCGGCTGGCTGCGTCACTCAGCACTGCGATCAGGTCATTCATCTCGTCACCGACCGTATGGCGGCGGCGTACCTGCCACCCTCTTTCCAGCAGGAGGGCTGACAACCAAGCGGCATTGGTATCGACTACCAGACCGGTGACAATCTCGTCGCCGGTGCTGATCACTTCAATATGCATGGACGTCCTCACGTGGTGGCGTGTTCGAAGTAATAACTGATGCGGGTTCGCGGGTTGAGGTATTCAAAAATGGCCGGCGGCAATCGTTTGGGATGAATCACCTTGGCAATGGTTAGCCCCACCTGCTCCAGATCGATGATGGCGGCTTCGTGGCGCGGCACCCGTGCATCGTAGACTAGCACAGAGGGATAGAGCAGCCGCGAGGCATTGATCGACATCACTAGCCCGACCCGGCCATCGGAGAGCTGCACCACGCTACCCGGTGGATAGAGTCCGAGTAAGCGGACCAGTTTGGACAAATAGTGATCGTTGAACTGACTGCGCCGCTGTTTGTAGAGGCTACTGAGGGCCGAATAGGGCACCCGCGACTTCACATGACACAGATTGTCGTACTCGTTAACCAGCGATACCAGCTGGGAGAGTGGGTCAATCTGGTTGCCTTTCAGCCCGTCCGGATAGCCGCTGCCATCGAGGTATTCATGGTGGCGCAGCACGATTCCACGCGCCTCGTCGGGGAAATTCTTGGTCAGCGAGAGTAGCTCCAGCCCATAGCGCGGATGCTGCGCCATCAAGTTGATTTCGGGCATGGTCAGCGGCTCGGTCTTGCGCAGGATCTGGCTGGGAATTTTCAGCTTGCCGATGTCGTGGAACAGGGCGCCAAGCCCGACCAGATTGATCTGTTCGGCCTCCATGCCACTCTCGCGCGCCAACATCATGCTAAGCACGCAGACGTTGAGGGAGTGGAAGAAGAAGTTGTTACCGTCATCGCCGTCGGAGACCAGGTGCAGCACCATTTCATCGGCCGAGAGCAGCTGCTCGGTCATGCTGACCACCAACTCTTCAGCATCACTGATAGCGTTGAGCGGACGGCTCTGGATCTTGCCCATCAGTGCTCGCACCTGCGCCAGCGATTGCTGGAACTGCTTTTCACAGTGCTGCAGGCTGCGCCGGTACTGCTGCAGCTGCTCGATACGGCGATCTTTCTCGGCCAGCATGGCTGCCTGACGTTCAGCCAGGGCTGATTCATCTTCCTTATCAACAGTGTGAGTCTGCGCTTCCTGCAAGGGCAGCGGCGGCTTGTCACTCTTGTCGGGGATGATAACGACCTGTTTGAGGCCGAGCCGGCGAATCAGTTCGATCTGCTCCTGCTCTTTGATCAGAAAGCTGGAGAACAGAAAGGGGTGCTCCCGCCAGCCAAGAGGAAGCGAGACATAATTACCCACCTGTAATCGGTCAACAGAGATCTTGATGCCCGCCATACCAAGAGAATATCAGCCCCGTTACCGCTAATGCTAGATAAAGCCCGTTTTTGCGACAACGGTATAGATGACACTCGGGTTAGTTTGTAATAGGCTTCTGGATGTCCAGACATATTTACTGATGTAGTACAGGGAGTGAGCATGCCAATCAAGATTTCGGATCAGCTGCCGGCCGCCACCGTTCTAAGCGAAGAGAACATCTTCGTGATGACCGAATCGCGCGCCGTCACCCAGAACATTCGTCCGCTGCGGGTGCTGATCCTCAACCTCATGCCCAAGAAGATTGAAACCGAAATTCAGCTGCTACGCATGCTCTCCAATACTCCCCTGCAGGTGGATGTGGATCTGCTGCGCATCGATGACCGTGAATCACGCAATACGCCGCAAGCTCACCTCGAGAACTTCTATCACGACTTCGAGCAGGTTCGGCACAACAACTATGACGGCATGATCATCACCGGCGCACCGCTCGGTCTGGTGGAGTTTGAAGATGTGGTCTATTGGGAGCGCATCGATGAGATCATCCGCTGGTCGCACGAACACGCCACCTCGACCCTGTTTCTTTGTTGGGCGGTACAGGCCGCTCTCAAGGTTCTGTACGGCATGGAAAAACAGACCCGCAGCGAGAAGCTGTCCGGGGTCTACAACCATCGCCGACTGGTCGATCACGAACCGCTGCTGCGCGGCTTTGACGATGAATTCCTGGCACCCCACTCGCGCTATGCCGCCTTCGATGGCGAGCTGATCCGCACTCACACCGATCTCCAGATTTTTGCCGAATCGGACGAGGCCGGTGTTTATCTGGCAGCCACTCAGGATTGCCGTCAGGTGTTTGTCACCGGTCACCCCGAATATGACGCCTTGACTCTGGATCAGGAGTATCAACGCGATCTGGCTGCCGGTATCAACCCCAAGATTCCGGTCAACTACTACCCCGGCAACGATCCGGCGCAGCCGCCGCGCGCCAGCTGGCGCAGCCACGGCCATCTGCTGTTTACCAACTGGCTCAACTACTACGTCTACCAGCTCACCAGCTATCGGCTGGAAGACATCGGCAAGGTGTTTACCTACGGCAACAAGAACTAAACGCCAAGGGCAGACCCAACGACGCCGGGCTGTTATGCTCGGCGTTTTGTTTGATTGCGGGAGCGTTAACTGTGATTGCACTGATTCAGCGGGTGAGCGAAGCGAGCGTCACCATCGACAACCAAGTAGCAGGCGCCATCGGCCCCGGTTTGCTGGTGCTGCTCGGCGTCGAGCAGGGCGATACCGAAACCCATGCCGACAAGCTGCTGCACAAGGTGCGCGGTTACCGGATCTTCCCCGATGCGGACGGCAAGATGAATCTGAATGTGGAGCAGACCGGCGGCAGCCTGCTGATCGTCTCTCAATTCACGCTGGCCGCCGATACCCGTAAGGGAATGCGTCCGGGCTTCTCCACCGGCGCTCACCCGAGCGACGCCGAGCGGTTGTATGACTACTTTGTCGAGCAGTCACGCCTGTCAGGCATGCCGACCGAAACCGGCCGCTTTGCTGCTGACATGCAGGTATCGCTCAATAATGTGGGGCCGACCACCTTCTGGCTGCAGGTCTGATACCCGCTATGACATCTGGCCCGGATAGTCGAGCATTAGGATGCAGTTGCGATAGCCGGGCAGTGGCCACACCCGCGCCGGGCTCAACCAGCGTTCACACAGCGAGAGCACCCGCTCCAGCTCAAGCCCGGTGCGCGGCAGCAAGTTAATCAGCAGTCGCCCAGCCAGCCGTTCACGCAATATCTGGTAGATCCCCGGCTGAAACAGCAGGGGCGGGTTGCCATCCTGGCTGAACAGATCGAGCAAGATCAGATCGAACCGACCATCAGCCTGCAGCAAGAAGGCGTGAGCCTCCTGCAGATGCAGCGCCGGGCGCTCCTCCCCCTGAAAATAGTGGCGATAGAGCTCAATCACCTCGTCATCTAAATCGACGCAGTGCAGCTCGGCCGCCGGCCAACGCCCGGCCAAGTGGCGAATCATGTCACCACCGCCCAGCCCCAGCTCAAGGATCCGGCTTGCTTGCTCGGGTAACCACTGCACCAGCAGATCCTGATGCGGCAGGCACAAGCGGGATGGGTCACCATGACTGCGTACCGACTGCACCACTCCGTCGATTTCGAGCCAGCGATGCTGCTCGTTTTCAAGGACGCAGAGGCGCCGCCCCAGCCGGCAGGAGAGATGCAGCATAGTGTCGGCGTGGCGCCCTTCCAGATTGAAGTTCATGGCATTGCACGGCAAGATGGGTTTCCCTCCAGTTTAATCCAAGGAATGGTTCATGTACCGGGTGGTCACCCCGCAAACCGACGCCGAGCTCGACGCCTACTATCTGCTGCGCTGGGAACTGCTGCGCAAGCCTTTCAACCTGCCGCTTGGCTCCGAACGTGACGAATATGACACGGTGTCGCTGCACCGCATGATGCTGACCCCTGAAGGTCGCCCCGTCGCGGTCGGTCGCCTGTTTATCGGTGGTGACGAGGCACAGATCCGCTTTATGGCGATTCAGCCCGAGTTCCGTGGACTGGGGCTGGGCAGCCTTATGGTCGAGGATCTCGAAGAGCTGGCGCGCCAGGAAAATGTCAAACGTCTGGTGATGAACGCCCGCCAGGAAGCGGTGGAATTCTACCGCAAGTGCGGCTTCCTTGAAGTGGGTGGTGGCCCGATGACCCTCGGCCACATCCCCCATCGTCAGATGATCAAATCACTGACCCCGCTACAGACTATCCGCTATCGCTCCGAGTGGTGCCAGGATCTGGCCACCCGCTGGTCCCGTGGTATTCCCATGTGCGACCGAATGGGCATCAACATCACCCATTATGACGGCCAGACCTTCCACCTCACTGCCAACCTGGCCGCTAACCAGAACGTGCACGATACCATGTTCGCTGGCAGCGCCTATGGTATGTGCGTGCTGGCCGGCTGGGGCCTGATCTGGCTGCAGCTCAAAGAGGTCGGGCTGGTTGGCGATACCGTGCTGGAAGAGGGCAATATCCGCTACTACCGCCAAATAGACGAATACCCGGAAGCCCGGGTCGCCCGGGAAGGATTACCGGCAGTGCTGATGCCACTGCGCGGTGGCGAAGCAGCCCGCTTCGGGTTGGCGATTCAGCTCTACAGCGGTGACAAGCTGGCTGCCGAGTTTACCGGCCACTACGTGGTGCAGCCGGTTCGCAAGATCTGATTATCCTTATTGCACGCTGCTGGCGGCACTGACGGCCTCTGCCACCTTACTGGCAGGGGTCGGCTGACTGGCCAGCTCGGCTGACGGCGCCGCCGCGGCCGTCTCGTCGTCAACCTGACGCAATCTGCCGGCACGGCCCTGATCCGGGAAAGGCACGCCCAACCGGTTCCAGCTGCATTCACTCTTCTCGGCCGGGAAACGCCAGGCGACGGTTGGTTCGCGCCAGGGGCCACGCCACTCGCTGACCAGCTCGGCGCAGCCCTGACGGTTCAACACGCCGAGATCGATGCCCCACTGCTGGGTCGTCAAATCAACCTGACCCCGCGCGGCAATCAGGTGGGTGATGGTCGTCCCCGCCCCGCCATCGAGAGTCAGCTTGCCAGCACTAGCCTGTCCTTTGAGGGCAATCCGGTAGAACGGGGTATCCCCCTGCTGCATCGCTTTCCACAGGGCAGCCACATCGAGTGATGGTGCTGCCTTTTGGCTAAACCATTGATCGAGCAGAGGATCAATCTTGACTCCCTCCCAGAAGGGCTCATCAAGAGTGAGACTGAACGGACCGGTCAGGTTCTCGCGCCAGCGGCTGCTGTCACTGCTTTGCAGATCCAGCGCCAGATCGCCCTTGCCAGCCCACGATACCGGCGAGTGGGTAATCTTGCCCCACTGCTCCAGATCCAGTTTTTTTCCATCAAGGGTGATGCGCCCGGTCTGGCCAGCCACAACTCCCCAGTTACCGGCCAGCTTGAGATGCCCATCATCAGGCAGGCCACTTTCCAGATTGCGCAGCTGCCACTGCTCGGGAGTGAGTTCGAGCAGCAGCTCACCCTTGCGGCTCGACAGGCCGTCCCACACCAGCTCTTCCCAGTGACTTTCGAGACGGGCGCGGCCAATCAGCGGCACCACTTGGTTGTCCTGCAGACGAGCATCGTTAAGAAACAGCTGCCAGTTGATCAGCGACAGCGGCACCGCGTCGTCAAACGAGAGCACCCGCATCCGATCCAGCGCAATGCGGCGCACATCGAGGCGCGACGGGCGCCAGCTCTGCCATGACTGCCACCACCCCTCGGGCAGCGAGACTTCCATGCCGCTCAGGGTGAGATCCTTGATGGTCCATTCCGAGCGAGCCGGTGCGGCGCTTAGCTCAAGGTTGAAATCGCCATCATAGGCCTTGCCCTTGAGCTCGGCATCGATGCGATCCGGATACATGGCAAAGTCTGCATTGATCCCTTCGAGCTGAAACAAGCCACTGCCGATTTCGCCAAGCGAGCCATGGATAAAACCGGTTGGGCTCTGGCCACGCTGCCACTCAATGCCGCCAAGGCTCACATTGATGTCGTTAAGGCCAATGGACTGGGTCAGCGCATTGAGGCTGACCTGCACCAGCTCACCGTGGCTGATGGAGACCTGATCGAGCGGAAACTGCAATTTGTTGAGATCGCCCAGCTCGATGTTCATGCCAGTGGCCTTGAAGCGATCGAGCTGCAGGCTGCGCGCCCCCCAGTCGAGCACCATGTCGGTTTCGAGCATGCCATCAAAGGCGTTGGCCACCAGCTTGTCTACCGACAGCTTCTGCCCCTCCAACCGGCCGGTCAAAGAGAGTCGTGACAGGGCCAGCCAGGGCGTTTCCAGCGCATTGATAGAAAGAGTGAGATTAGCCTGCGGAGGGTGACCCTGATCGATCAGCTGCCAGTCGCGGATCCCGGCTGAAAGGCCCGTCACCTTGCCCAGCGGCCCACTCAAGGAGAGGCGATCGATACGGCCATCGGCCACGCTGAGGCGATTGATCGGTAGCGTCGGCAGCCCTTCCGGCAAGGGCAGGGTGATTTGTGGGCGAATCAAATCAAGGTGTGCCAGTCGCACATCGCGCTGCAGCCAGTCCACCGACTCCACTTCCACATAGAGCTTGTCGAGTGTCAGGGCATTGCCCACCTTCACCTGCTCGGCAAGCAGGGTGTAGGGGTGCAGTGGATTGAACATCAACTTGCCGATGGTGACCGGCTCTCCGCTTTGGGTCGATAACCAGCGGGCCAGCGGCTCCTTGGCGCGATCGGCATCAAACAGCCCTAAGGCAACCCAGATGAGCAGCATCAGGAAGGCAAAGGTGTACATGAGGGCTCGTAGCCAGGACTTCATCGCTTCTCCTCCCGGGATTCTGGTCGCAATCAGACCGCCGAATAGTGTTCACGCACCCCGAGCCAGCGGCGGATCAGGGGATCGACCTGACTGGCATGGTGATCCATCAGGTAACGGGCCAGCTTCTGCACCTGGGGTATCAGCGGCTGGTCACGCACCAGATCGGCAATTTTCAAATCAGCCAGCCCGGTCTGGCGGGTCCCCAGCAACTCGCCGGGGCCACGCAGCTCAAGGTCGCGCTGGGCAATCACAAAGCCATCGTTGGTTTCACGCAGCACACCAAGCCGGCTCTGCGCCGTTTTTGACAAGGGGGCGTGGTAGAGCAGTACGCAGTGGGAGGCGACCGCCCCCCGACCGACCCGGCCACGCAGCTGGTGCAATTGCGCCAGACCAAGCCGCTCGGGGTTTTCGATGATCATCAGGCTGGCATTGGGCACGTCCACCCCGACTTCAATCACGGTGGTCGCCACCAGCAGTTGCAGGATACCGGCCTTGAACTCCTCCATGACCCGCTGCTTCTCGACCGGCCGCATGCGGCCATGCACCAGCCCGATATGCAGTCCGGGCAGCAGGCGCTGCAATTCGGCGGCCGTGTCTTCGGCTGCCTGACACTCCAGCACCTCAGACTCTTCGATCAGGGTGCAGACCCAATAGGCCTGTTTGCCCTCGCTGCAGGCCAATTTCACCCGCTCTATCACATCGCTGCGGCGGGTGTCCGGCACCGCGACCGTGGTGATGGGCGTACGGCCCGGCGGCAGCTCGTCGATGATCGAGGTATCGAGATCGGCATACGCGGTCATCGCCAACGTCCGCGGGATCGGCGTCGCGGTCATGATCAGCTGGTGCGGATGCACGCCATCACGCTCGCCTTTCTCACGCAGCGCCAGCCGTTGATGCACCCCAAAGCGGTGCTGCTCGTCGATGATGACCAGCCCCAGACGCTGAAAGTTGACCTGCTCCTGAAAGATGGCGTGAGTGCCCACCACCATGGCGGCCGAGCCATCGGCAATGGCGGCCAGAGCACTCTCGCGCGCCTTTCCCTTCTGCTTGCCCGCCAGCCAGCCGACCTGAATGCCGAGCGGCTCGAGCCAGCGGGCAAAGTTGATGGCATGCTGCTCGGCCAATAGTTCAGTCGGCGCCATCATCCCGACCTGATAACCGTTGCCAATCGCCTGCAACGCCGCCAATGCAGCCACCAGCGTCTTGCCCGAGCCAACATCCCCCTGCACCAGCCGCATCATGGGATGGGAGCGCTGCAGATCGACACTGATCTCGGCCACCACCCGTTGCTGAGCACCGGTTGGGGTGAACGGCAAGGCGGCAAGCAGCTGATTGACCAGATCCGGTGCTGGCGGCAGCGAGACCGAACGCTGGGTCTGCGCCTTGGCGCGCACCTTGAGCACCGAGAGGTTGTGCGCCAGCAGCTCTTCCATCACCAGTCGCGACTGGGCTGGATGGCGACCACTCTCGAGCTGATCAAGTGCCACATCAGGCGGCGGACGGTGCAGCAGACGCAGCGCTGCGCCAAGCGAGATCTGGGTCGGATAGAGTCCGGCAGGCAGCAGCTCCTCCACACCAAACTCATCGAGCAGAGCCAGCGCCTGATCGGTGAGACTGCGCAAGGTCTGCTGACGCAACCCTTCGGTGGTGGGATAAACAGGGGTGAGCGCCTCTTCGATCTGGCCAGCCTGGGTCTCGTCGAGCAGCTTGTATTCGGGGTGGATAATTTCGAGGCCAAACTTGCCGGGACGGATTTCGCCAAAGCAGCGGATCAGGCGTCCGGCAGTAAGGCTGTTTTTCTGGGCGGCGGTGAAATTGAAAAAGCGCAGAGTGACGGTGCCAGAGCCATCGCTGACGCGGCACACCAGCATGCGCTTGCGTCCCATCACCAACTGGTTGTCCTGGATCTCCCCCTCGACCGCACAGGTCGAGCCGGGCAGCAGATCGCCGATCGGCCAGACCCGGGTGCGATCCTCATAGCGGTGCGGCAGATGAAACAGCAGATCCTGGACCGTGGCCAATCCCAGCCGCTCCAGCTTCTCCTGCATCTTGCCGCCCACCCCCTTGAGGCTGTCCAGCGGGATTTTATCCAATTTCATCAACCAGATGCCCGACGATACTGTAAATATGTCCAGAGAATAACAAAGGCCTGCCGAAAACGGGAGGCCTTTGGAATGTGGTCGGGGTGCCCTGACGGGCCAAATCAGATGATGCGCTTGAGCAACAGGTGAGCCTTGACCCGGTGGATACGCGCCAGCAGGCGACGCACCTGCTCCGGATAATCACTGATCTGCTCCACGTCATCGAAGTGGGCCACCCGGCGGGTATGCTGCAGGATATTCTCTTTCTCACGGCCAAAGCGTTCGCCGAGCAGACGCTGGCTATCCTGCACCAGAATGCCGTTTTCCAGATCCAGTGCCCAGGCGCGCGGGTTGAGGTTGTTACCGGTCAACAGCGCCCATTCACCATCGACGAACATGCCCTTCAGGTGATAGGAGTGACGCTCGTGACACCAGAGCTGCATATTGAGCAGACCGTTGTCGATAAAGCGCTGATTACGCTGGGCAAACTTGCGCAGGTTCGCCTCATACAGATAAGGCAAACCACCGATGGTCGAAAACTTCTCTTCCGGCGGAATGTAGAAATCGTTCGCGGTCTTGTCACCCACCACTATGGTGACCCGCTTGCCATAACGCAGCAGCCGCTCGATATCACGGGCCAGCTCTTTGGGCAGGTTGAAATAAGGCGTGCAGATAAAGATCTCGCGCTCGCAGCTGCGCACCAGATTGCGGATCATCCAGTTGAGCTCGTTGCGGCGTTTGCCAAGACCGACCAACGGCGTCACCGCCACTTCGCCCTCACCGGCCAGGCCGGAGTTAAAGTGATAGTGACTGCTGGCCAACATCCCCTTGAAGCGGCGGATCGCGCCCTTGAGCTGCTTGGCGGTGGGCACAGCCGGACGATCCAGTCGCTGCACCGCCTCGCTGGTGAGAAAATAATCGTTCACGTAGCGCACCATGGCGCCAGCCAGTTCAGCACTCTGAATCTGGTGATAGCGGTCGAAACGGTAGCGATCCTGCTGATGCAGGTAGACATCGTTGAGACTGGCGCCCGAATAGAGCACGCTGTCATCGAAGATAAAGCCCTTGAGGTGCAGCACCCCCAGCAGCTCGCGCCCTTTAACCGGTACGCCGTAAATCTCGATGTGTTCTTTGTGCTCGGCAGCCTGCGCCTGATAAAGCAGATGATTGCCGCCTTGGGCACCTTTGCCAATCAGGCCGCGCTGGGCACGGTGGAAATCGACGAACACCTTCACATCCAGCGCCGGATTGCGCGCCTTGGCGGCATACAGGGCAGCCAGGATTTCACGCCCGGCAGCGTCATCTTGCAGATAGAGCGCCACCAGATAGATGCGCACGGTCGCCTGCTCAATCAGGGAGAGAATGCGCTGCTTGAAATCTTTGGCGCTGTAGAGCACGTCAACACGATCAGCCGCTACGGCGATCTTGGGAAGCTGTTCAAGCAGCTGTCGGTAATGAGCCGGAAAATGCATAGAAAGACCTGAAATCACTGCGTTACACGTTCCACTCGAAACGAGGAATGGGCAATTCTAGCAACGTGTGGCTCTGCTCCCAAGCAAGAATCGATAAAAAGTCGATACAGACAACAGAACAACAGGGCCGGTTTGGACCCGACCCTGTCGTTCTCTGGTTAGAACACGATGCTGGCCAGTGCCACAATCGTGAACGACACCGTTCCTAAAAGGGTTTCCATTACAGTCCAGGTTTTAAGGGTGGTTTTCTCGTCCATGCCAAGGAAGCGCCCCACCAGCCAGAAGCCGGAATCATTAAAGTGCGACAGCACAGTCGAGCCGCCGGCAATGGCGATCACGATAAAGGTCAGATCCAGTTCACTGAGCCCGGCAGTAGCTGCCACGGTTGGCGCCATCAGGGCTGCCGTAGTGGTCAACGCCACGGTCGCAGAGCCTTGCGCCACCCGCAGTGCAGTGGCAACCAGGAAGGCGGCCAGAATGACCGGCATGCCGGTATCGGAGAGTACATCCGCCAAGGCAGCACCAATGCCACTGGCACGCAGCACACCGCCAAACATACCACCGGCACCGGTCACCAGAATCACCGCACAAACCGGACCGAGTGCGTCGTTACAGAACTTCTCGAGCTGAACCTTGCCCTGGGTCAGGCGGAACATCCAAAGGGAGTACATCACGGTGATCAGCAGCGCCACCGGGGTTTTACCCACCATTCGAAGTATGTTCACCCAGTGGGCACTCTTGTCGACAATGCCCATGGCGCCGAGGGTGTTAAGCCCGGTATCCATGAAGATCAGCACCAGCGGCAACAAGAGCACCGAGATAACCTGACCAAAACTCGGCGCATTGGTGTGCTTGACCTGCTCGTCGGCTACATAGGTCGCTGGCAGCGGGATCTCGAACTTTTTACCGGCCCACAGACCAAACAGATAGGCACCGATATACCAGGTCGGGATGGCAACCAGCAGCCCAACGACAGTCAGCAAACCAATGTTGGCACCCAGCAGTTCACTGGCGGCAACCGGGCCCGGATGGGGCGGCAAAAAGGCATGCATCACCGCAAAGGCACCGGCCGATGGCAGGGCATATTTGAGCACCGAGCCACCGAACTGTTTTGCCACACTAAAGATGATCGGCAGCATCACGATTAGGCCCGCATCAAAGAAGATGGGGAACCCGAACATCAGGGAAGCCACACCCAACGCCATCGGTGCACGGTGCGGTCCGAAACGGTTAATCAGGGTATCGGCCAGCACTTTGGCGCCACCGGTCATCTCGAGGATCCGGCCAATCATGGCGCCGAGACCCACCAGCAAGGCAACCGAGGCCAGCGTGGCCCCAAAGCCGCTCAGCAGTGTCGGGATGACCTGGTCATAGGTCACTCCAGTCGCCAACGCAGTGATCAGGCTGACCAGCGTCAAGGCGACAAAGGCGTGCACCTTGAATCGCATGATCAGCACAAGCAGCAAGACGATGGCACCACCCGCAACGGATAGCAGATATGCCACATCGGGTGTGTTCACCGCTCCATCCATATTTATGTCCTCAATTGGTTCTTGTTGTTACTCTGCACTTTTATGTGCTCCACTTCACACTGCGTAACGTTACCGGTAACATGTTACCGGTAACGTGGTAACTTAGAACCCATCCGACACGTGATTTTTAAGAAGTGAGATAGAGGTCAAATTATGGCGGGAAAAAGCATTATCGTGATGGGAGTGTCCGGCAGCGGCAAATCCTCGGTAGGAGCCAAGGTGGCGCAATGTATCGGAGCCAAGTTTATTGATGGCGATGATCTGCACCCGCGCGCCAATATCCAGAAGATGGCCAGCGGCAATCCCCTTGACGATAACGACCGCATTCCCTGGCTCGAGCGAATCCGCGATGCGGCTTACAGTCTGGAGCACAAAAATGAAGTGGGTGTGATCGTCTGCTCGGCCCTCAAACGCCAATACCGCGACCTTATCCGCGACGGCAACAGTTCGGTGCGCTTTCTGTTCCTCGATGGCGAGTTCAGCCTGATTCTCGAGCGCATGAAAGGGCGCCAGGGTCACTTTATGAAAGAGGCCATGTTGCAAAGTCAGTTTGATGCACTGGAGCGGCCACAAGGCGAACCCGGCGTCATTTGTATCAACATTGAAGGCAGCTTCGATCAGGTTGTGGAGCGTGCCGTTCATGCCCTGGAGGCAGAGTCATGATTCATCCCGTTATCGCGCGAGTCACCGACCGCATTCGCGAACGCAGCCAGAGCCGCCGCGCCGCCTATTTGGCCCGCATGCAGCAGATGGCCAGCAAGGGCAAGGTGCGCGCCGGCCTGGCCTGCGGCAATCTGGCCCACGCCGTTGCCGCCTGTGACAGTGACGAGAAAGCCCGCATCCTCGATATGACCCGGGCCAACATCGGCATCGTGACGGCCTATAACGACATGCTGAGCGCCCACCAGCCCTACCAGGCGTACCCGGACATCATCAAGGCGGCGCTGGCCGAGCTGGGCCACAGCGCCCAGGTCGCCGGCGGCGTACCAGCCATGTGTGACGGCGTCACCCAGGGTCAGCCGGGGATGGACATGTCCCTCTTCTCCCGCGATTTGATTGCCCAGGCCACGGCGCTTTCCCTGTCGCACAACACCTTTGATGCCACCCTGCTGCTCGGTGTGTGCGACAAAATCGCCCCGGGTCAGTTGATGGGCGCGCTCTCCTATGGCCATCTGCCCACCGCGTTTGTACCAGCCGGCCCGATGGCCACCGGCATCAGTAACGACGAGAAGGTAAAAATTCGCCAGCACTACGCGGCCGGGCAAGTGGGACGCGATGCCCTGCTGAAAATGGAGTGCAACGCCTACCACTCGGCCGGCACCTGTACCTTCTACGGCACCGCCAACACCAACCAACTGGTGTTTGAAGCGATGGGGCTGATGCTGCCGGGCTCAGCGTTTGTGCATCCGCACAGCGAGCTGCGCCATGCCCTGACCCGCGAGGCGGCCCAGCGTATCAGCGCCATGACCGGGGGCTCGGGTCAGTTCCGTCCGCTGGCCGAAGTGCTCGACGAGCGCAGTCTGGTCAACGGTCTGGTGGCCCTGCTCGCCTCTGGCGGCAGCACCAACCACAGTATCCACATGGTCGCGATTGCCCGTCAGGCTGGCCTGCTCATGACCTGGGATGATTTAAGCGATCTCTCCGATGCGGTGCCGCTGCTGGTGCGGATGTACCCCAACGGTCCGGCCGACATCAACGCCTTCCAGGAAGCGGGCGCGGTACCGGGCCTGCTGCACCGGTTGGCTGAGCTGAACCTGCTGCATCTCGATGCCACGCCGGTGTTTGGATCCATGGCTGATTACCTGAAAAACCCGGAGCTTGAGCAGGACCAGCTGGTGTGGAAAGAGGCCGGAGAGAGCCGTCATCCGGACGTGCTGGCCGCCAGTGGTCAGCAGTTTCAGTCGATCGGCGGTCTCAAGGTGCTCGATGGCAATCTGGGACGCGCCGTGATCAAGGTATCGGCGGTCGCCGCCGAACATCGCCTGATCGAGGCACCCGCGCGGGTGTTCTCATCACAGCACGCGGTAGAAGCAGCTTACAAGGCAGGCGAGCTCAATCAGGATGCAGTGATCGTGGTGCGCCACAACGGCCCGGCAGCCAACGGGATGCCCGAACTGCACAAATTAATGCCGATTCTCGGCAACCTGCAAAAAGCCGGTCACAAGGTCGCGCTGGTCACCGATGGTCGCCTCTCCGGCGCCTCGGGCAAGATCCCGGCCGCGATCCACGTCACCCCGGAAGCACTGCACGGTGGCGCCATCGCGCTGCTGCGTGACGGCGATCTGCTGCAGCTGGACGCCGAGCGGGGCAGCCTGACCTGCCTGAGCGATCTCGGCGGTCGTGAACCGGCCGCCATTGATTTGAGTGCCGAGCAGGATGGTTGGGGACGCGAGCTGTTTGGTGTGATGCGCCGCGCCGTCTCCAGTGCCGAGTGCGGCGCCACCATTTTCGAGTAAGCGTAACCAAGGAAATCATGATGCAGAATTGGAACCTCTCCCCTGCCGCCGTCTTTGCCGCCTCGCCGCTGGTACCGGTGATGGTCATCAACGAGCTGGATCAGGCCTTGCCAATGGCAGAAGCGCTGCTTGCAGGTGGCATTGCGGTGTTCGAAATCACCCTGCGCACCCCGGTGGCACTGGCGGCCATCGAACGCATCGCCAAGGCAATGCCCGAAGCGATGGTGGGTGCCGGCACCGTTATCAATGCCGATCAATACGATGCGGCGGTTGCGGCGGGCTCACGCTTCGTCATCTCCCCCGGCATGACCCCTTCCCTGCTGGCCCACGCCGCCAAGGGCAGCGTGCCGCTGATCCCGGGCGTTGCCACGCCTTCCGAAGTGATGCAGGCGCTTGAGGCCGGGTATGATCATCTCAAGTTCTTCCCCGCCGAAGCCAATGGCGGCGCCAAGGCACTGGCTGCCATCTCGGCGCCGCTGGCGCAGGTTCGTTTCTGCCCGACCGGCGGTGTTGGCCCGAACAACGTGGCCAACTATCTGGCCCTGAAATGCGTCGCCACCGTTGGCGGCTCCTGGATGCTGCCAGCCGAGGCGATTAAAGCAGGCAACTGGCAGGAGATCACCCGCCTCACCCGTGAGGCGGTTGCTCTGACCCAGCGCTAAGCGCCCCATCTGTAGCAATGACGCAGGCCACCGCGGGGTGGCCTGTTTGGTTATGACATCGGGTGGCTAGCCCAGACTTTCCCCTTCAAACAGGGTGAAGCCAAGATCACGCACTGGTTGGTCAATCGGCTGCCCGCCGAGGCGGGCAAGCAGCAGGGTGGCCGCCTCACGCCCAATCGCTTCACGCGGCGTGACGATACTGGCCAAGCGGGGAGAGATGGCGCGACCGATGTTCAAGGAGTTCGAGCCTGCGATCGCAATCTGCTGCGGTACCGCGATGCCACGTGCCTGAGCCCGCATGATGGCACCGACCGCCAGGTCATCATTGGTGCAAAACAGGCCGTCCAGATCGGGCCAGCGCTCCAGCGCCTGCTCCAGCAATTCGCCGCCGAGGGTAAAGGTGGACGAGTTGCCAGTCAGCAGGTGACGACCCTCCAGCCCAGCTGCCTGCATGGCATCGTAATAGCCTTCCATCCGTAGCCGGGTACGCACATCGAGCCGCGCCCCGAGATAGACGGTGCGGGTACGCCCACGCGCCAACAGCAGATTGGTCATGCCACGGGCGGCGGCGCGGTGATCCATCCCCACCACCATGTCGATGGGATCGCTGGGGAAATCCATGGTCTCCACCACCGGGATCCCGGCCGTGGCAATCATCTTGCGCGTGCGCTCGGTATGCTGGCTGTCGGAGAGGATCAAGCCATCCACGTGATAGGAGAGCAGAGAGGCAATCTGCTCCTCTTCCCGCTCGGGACTGTAGCCATAGTGAGCCAGCAAGGTCTGGTAGCCGGCTGGCCGGGTGACCGACTCGATCCCCTGCACGACGGCGGCAAAAACCTGGTTGGAGAGAGAGGGCAACAGAATGCCGATGGCGCGACTGGTGGCGTTGGAGAGAATATCTGGCGCCCGATTCGGGATATAGCCGAGGGACTCCACGGCCTCAGCGATGCGCAGACGTGTCGCCTCGGCGACCGAGGCGGGGTCACGCAGGTAACGGCTGACCGTCATCTTGGTCACGCCGACCAACTCGGCAATATCTTGCAGGGTCGGGCGGCGTTTGCGATTTTCGTTCATGGCAGGTCCGGCGGAAAATGTTACGTGTAACATACCCGTTCCCGGACCCAAAGTCAGCCGTCAGAGCGGCGCCTTCTCCTGATTGGTGGCGGCGATATGGTGGATGGCGAGGTCGGCACCGATAAACTCTTCCTCTTCGCTCAAACGCAGACCCACCAGCTTTTTCATCAGGCCATAGACCAGCGCGCCGCCAATCAGGGCGACCGCGATCCCCATCAGGGTGCCGAGCAGCTGACTGGCGAAGCTGACGCCGCCCATGCCACCCAGATAAGGATGACCGAAGATACCGGCGGCCAAGCCCCCCCAGGCCCCACACAGACCATGCAGCGGCCACACACCGAGCACGTCATCGACCCGCGGCACCTTGCGCTGCAGCCAGGTAAACGCACCGATAAAGATACCGCCAGCCACGCCACCCACCAGCAGCGCGCTGATCGGGTGCATCAGGTCGGAGCCGGCGCAGACCGCCACCAGACCAGCCAGCGGGCCGTTATGGATAAAGCCGGGGTCATTGCGACCAAGCAGCATGGCAACCAGCGTACCGCCGACCATCGCCATCAGCGAATTGAGCGCCACCAGCCCGCTGATCCCGGCCAGTTTCTGGGCCGACATCACGTTAAAACCGAACCAGCCAACCGTCAGCACCCAGGCGCCCAGCGCCAGCATCGGAATGTTGGAGGGAGCAAAACCGACCGGCTGACCACCACGGATGCGACCACGCCGCATCCCAAGCAGCGCCACGGCCACCAGACCAATCCAGCCACCCACGGCATGCACCACCACCGAGCCGGCGAAATCATGGAAGGGGTGACCAAATTGCTGCTCCAGCCAGGCTTGAATGCCATAGTTGCCGTTCCAGGCAATCCCCTCAAATACCGGATAGACCAAGCCAACGGTCAGACCCGAGCAGAGCAGCATGGGATAGAAGCGGGCCCGCTCGGCCACGCCGCCACTGACGATGGCCGGAATCGCGGCAGCAAAGGTCAGCAGGAAGAAGAATTTGACCAGTTCATAGCCCTGTCCCACCGCCAGCGTCGGCGCATCGGCAAAGAAGGTGCGGCCATAAGCGATCCAGTAGCCGATAAAGAAGTAAGCCAGGGTCGAGATACCAAAATCGGTGATGATTTTGACCAGAGCGTTGACCTGGTTTTTGCTGCGCACTGTGCCTAGCTCGAGAAAAGCAAAGCCCGAATGCATGGCGAGCACCATGATGGCACCGCCGAGCACGAACAAGGTGTCCGCGCTCTGGGCCAGCGTGGCGATGGCGTTGTTATCCTGCACTGTGTGTCCCTCATTCCATTTGTTGTTATCTGCTACCCACATCGAGGTGAGCAGCAACGGCAAGGGGCCAGCACAGCAGGAGTCGTGCCATGGAAAAGGGCCCTAAAATGGGCCCCAGTAGAAAGCATTGAGTCATTTTGGTGCCCCACTAGAAGGCGAAGCACCAAGATCGGGCAACTAACCGCCGCGCGCCAGCCACTTGGCCGGATTGATGGCTTCACCCTGATAGCGAATCTCGAAGTAAAGTCCGGTCTGATCCTGGCCACCGCTGTTACCGACCAGTGCCACCGGCTCACCCTGTTCAACCTTCTGACCCACCTTACGCAGCAACGACTGGTTGTGGCCATACAGGCTCATGTAGCCCTTGCCGTGATCGATGACCAGCAACATGCCAAAACCATCCAGCCAGTCGGCATAGACCACCTTGCCGGGCGCAACCGCCTTGACCTGAGCCCCTTCAGCGGCACCGATCAGCGTGCCCTTCCACTTGAGCTCGGCAGTGCGGCGGGTGCCATAAGAGATAAGAATGGGCCCTTGCACCGGCCAATTGAGACGGGCACTGGTGCTTAGCCCCGAGCTGTAACGGCGGGTGGCGGTCTCTTCCTGATCCAGTTGTTTCTGCTGGCGGGCCAGCTCGCGCGCCTCATCCTGCTTGGCATGCTCGGCCTGTTTGCGCAGCCGCTCCTTCTCGGCCTTGATCCTGGCCAGACGCTCCTGTTCGCGGCGCTCAGCCTCTTCCTGCTGGCGACGCAACTCTTCGAGACGCGCTTTCAGCTTCTGCTCGGCCTTAAGCAGCCTGCCCAGCTTGGCTTCGTCGCTCTGCACATCCTGCTGCAACTGCTGACGGGTCTTCTCGCGGGATTGCTGACTGGCCAGCAGGCTTTGGTGCTGCTGTTTCTGGTCATCGAGCAGCGCCTGCTGCCGGGCGAGCATCTCTTCACTCGCCTTCTGGTTAGCGGTGATCTTCTGCTGGGTCGTGCGCAGGGCTTCGATGGATTCAATACGCGCCTTGTTGAAGTAGGCGTAAAAATCGAGAGTACGGCTGATACGGTTGGGATCTTGCTGATTTAGCAGCATTTTAAGGTAATCGTGTTCACCCGATATAAAGGCACTTTGGGCCTGTCTGGCCAGCATCGCCTTCTGGCGCGTGGCCTGACGCTCCAGCTCCTGCTTTTCACGGGTGAGGGTCTGGATGCGGGCTTCACTTTGTTTGAGCTGGGTTTGGGTATCACTGAGTTTGGCGGCAGCACTGGAGACCGCCTGCTCATCACTGCGCAGCTGTTCGGCCAGTTTGGCCAGCTCCTGCTTACCCAGTTTGACGGTTTTCTGCTGCTCTTTGATCTGCCCTTGCACCTTGCCAAGGTCGGCGGTGGGGGCTGGCGCAGCCGTGGTAGTGAGGCAATAAAACAGCGCGCCGGCCAAGAGGCCGACGCGACAGAGGTATCTTGAAATCAGTGTCCGTCCCCGCATGGGGCGGAATTATTTCAAATTCACCAGGGGCTTACCAGTCATTTCCGGCGGTACCGGCAGACCCATCAGGGTCAGCATGGTCGGAGCCAGATCAGAGAGCTTGCCACCTTCAGCCATTTCAGCCTTGCGACCGAAGTAGATGAGCGGAACCGGCAGATTGGTGTGAGCGGTGTGCGCTTGACCGGTCTCTTCATCCATCATCTTCTCGGCGTTACCGTGGTCGGCAGTGATCAGGCACTCGCCACCCACTTCGGCCAGCGCGTCAGTGACGCGACCGATGCAGTGGTCAACCGCTTCACACGCCTTGACGGCCGCATCGAACACACCGGTGTGGCCAACCATGTCGCCGTTCGGGTAGTTACAGATGATGACGTCGTACTTGCCGCTCTTGATGGCAGCAACCAGCTTGTCGGTCAGCTCGCCAGAGCTCATTTCCGGCTGCAGATCGTAAGTAGCAACCTTCGGGCTGGCCACGATTTCGCGATCTTCACCCACGAAGCAGGACTCTTCACCACCGTTGAAGAAGAAGGTGACGTGAGCATACTTCTCGGTTTCGGAGATGCGCAGCTGGGTCTTGCCCTGCTTGGCCAGCCACTCGCCCAGGGTGTTAACCAGAGCAGTCGGCGGGTAGGCACAGGCGGTCTTGATGTCGGCGGCGTACTCGGTGAGCATCACGAAGTTCAGGGCCGGAGTCGCTTCGCGGGCGAAACCGGTGAAGTCGGTATCGACGAAGGCGCGGGTGATTTCACGGGCGCGGTCGGCACGGAAGTTCATGAAAATCAGGGCATCGCCATCAACCATAGGGGCGGCTTCACCGATACGGGTGGCTTTGACGAACTCGTCGTTCTCGTCACGCGCATAGGCAGCAGCCAGCGCTTCGGTGGCGCTTTCGGCGGTGAACTCGGCCTTACCCTGGGTCATCAGGTCATAAGCCTGTTGTACGCGATCCCAGCGGTTGTCACGGTCCATGGAGTAGTAACGGCCAATCATGGAGGCGAAGCGACCCTTGCCAAGTTTGGCAAACAGGGCATCGAACAGCTCGATGGAGCCTTGGGCAGAGCGCGGCGGTACGTCACGGCCATCCAGGAAGGCGTGGAAGTAGATCTTCTCGGCGCCACGCTTGGCAGCCATCTCGATCATGCCCATGATGTGCTCTTCGTGGCTGTGTACGCCACCCGGAGACATCAGGCCCATGATGTGCACGGCCTTGCCGTTGGTCACGGCAGAATCAACAGCCTTGGCCAGCTCGACGTTCTCAAAGAAAGGACCGTCTTGGATGTCCTTGGAGATGCGGGTCAGCTCTTGATACACGATGCGACCGGCACCGATGTTGACGTGACCCACTTCGGAGTTACCCATCTGACCGTCGGGCAGACCCACATCCAGGCCGGAGCCGGAGATCAGGGTGCTGGTGTAGTCACGGGCAAGACGCTCGAGGTTCGGCTTCTTGGCGGCGGCCACAGCGTTGAACTCGGTCTTTTCGCTGTAACCCCAGCCGTCCATGATGATCAGGACCAGGGGTTTCTTGGCTGTTGACATAAGACTATGTCCTCTCGGATTGATATCAATTATGGGGAAACGAAACTAGCGTAATATTACTACATCCGCCGAAATAGTCACCTGATCCGCCAGCCCCCGGCACAGCGCGCTGAGAGCCCGCTCCCGCTTTGCCAGAATGAAGGCTGATCTTCTCAACTGCCCCATGTATACTCGGGCCCTTGTCACGAATTTGGTTTTGGATTGTAGGAAAGATGCAAGAGTATCTGGATTTTGCGACCCGCAACCCGCTGCTGACTGCAGCCTGGTTCGGTCTTGCCGGCACCCTGATCTACACCACGGTGCGCTCGGCTTTCTCCCCCATCAAGAGCGTCAACAACCACGGCGCTACCATGCTGATCAACCGCGAAAATGCTGTTGTCGTTGATGTCCGTACCCTGGATGAATTTGGTCGTGGCCATCTGGCTGGCGCCCACAACATCATCCAGAGCGACATCGACAGCAACAATCTCGGTCAGGTCGACAAGCACAAGGAAGACCCCATCATCGTGGTCTGCGAAACCGGCATGAGAGCAGGTGCGGCTGCGCGTACCCTGAACAAGCACGGCTTCAAGCAGGTATACATTCTGGCTGGCGGCATGGCCCAGTGGCGCGCCGACAATCTGCCGGTCACCAAGAAGCGCTAAATACGAAGACAGGGCTGTCGCCCCGTATCGCTCATCAAAGGAATCAAGTAAATGGCTGAAGCAATCAACAATCAGGAAGTCCAACCCGAATTCAACATCCAGCGCGTCTACATCAAGGACGTCTCCTTCGAAGCACCGAACACCCCGCACGTGTTCCAGCGGGAGTGGCAGCCGGAAATCAGCCTGGACATGGACACCAAGACTAACCTGCTGGCTGAAAGCATCTATGAAGTCGTGCTGACCGTGACTGTCACCTGCAAGCTGGGTGAAGACACCGCCTTCCTGTGCGAAGTGCATCAGGCCGGTATCTTCACCATCGGCAACATGCCGGAAGCCCAACTGGCTCACTGCCTGGCCGCCTTCTGCCCGAACATCCTGTTCCCGTATGCCCGCGAAACCGTGGCTGCGCTGGTTAACCGTGGTTCCTTCCCGCAGCTGAACCTGGCGCCGGTCAACTTTGACGCGCTGTTCGCTCAACACGTGGCTCAACTGCAGGCACAACAGGCCACCGCGGAAGCCTGAAATGAGTGACAAGGCTGCGATTTCGGTCTTGGGGGCGGGGTCTTATGGCTCCGCCCTTGCCATTTCTCTGGCCCGTAACGGCCATCCAACCCTGCTTTGGGGCCACGATGCCGCCCACGTGGCAGAGCTGACACAAGACCACTGCAACAAGGCATTCCTGCCGGATGTCCCCTTCCCTGACTCACTGCTGCTGACAGCCGATCTGCACGAGGCCGTACAAGCCGCCCCCGTGCTGCTGCTGGTCGTACCGAGCCATGTATTTGGCGACGTGCTGACCCGGGTCAAGCCATTCTTGCGCCCCGACAGCCGGATTGCCTGGGCCACCAAGGGGCTCGAGCCTGACAGTGGCCGCCTGCTGCAAGAGGTCGCCAGAGAAGTGCTGGGTGAGGCAATGCCGCTGGCGGTCATCTCCGGTCCGACCTTCGCCCGCGAGCTGGCTGCCGGTATGCCAACGGCTATTTCCGTCGCATCGACCGATCCGGCATTTGCCGAAGATCTGTCACATCTGCTGCACTGCGGCCGCTCGTTCCGCGTCTATACCAACCCGGATTTTGTCGGGCTGCAGTTAGGCGGCGCGGTGAAGAACGTCATCGCCATCGGTGCTGGTCTCTCCGATGGTCTGGGTTTTGGTGCCAACGCCCGTACGGCTCTGATCACCCGTGGTCTGGTCGAGATGCAACGCCTTGGCGTCGCGCTCGGCGCCGATGCCAAGACCTTTATGGGAATGGCCGGACTGGGCGATCTGGTGCTCACCTGTACCGACAACCAGTCACGCAACCGCCGTTTCGGCCTGGCGCTGGGCGCTGGCAAAGGCACCCAGCAGGCAATGGACGAGATTGGTCAGGTGGTGGAAGGCTATCGCAACACCAAGGAAGTACATCTGCTGGCGGCCCGCTGTGGCGTCGAGATGCCGATCTGCGAGCAGATCTACAAGGTGCTGTATGAGGGTAAAAACCCGAAAGAGGCCGCTATCGCCCTGCTCTCGCGCGACAAGAAAGACGAATAAAGTCTTTCTGCACCATGTAAAAGGCCCCACCAACTGGCGGGGCCTTTTGTTTGAATCGCCGATCAGTAGTAGGAGTGTTCGCCACGCGAGTGCTCAGTGGCATCCTTGACACCCTTGAGCTCGCCCGGGAATTTCTCAAGCAACTGCTTCTCGATCCCTTCTTTAAGGGTGTAATCGACCATGGAGCACCCGTTGCAACCACCACCAAACTGCAGGATGGCAAAGCCATCATCGGTCAGCTCGGTCAGGGTGACCTTGCCGCCGTGACCTGCCAGCATGGGGTTGACCTCGGAGAGCAGCACGTACTCGATACGCTCGATCAGCGGCGCATCATCACTCACCTTGCGCATCTTGGCGTTGGGCGCCTTCAGGGTCAGCTGGGAACCCATCTGGTCAGTGACGAAATCGATGCTGGCCTCTTCCAGAAACGGAGCGCTCAGCGCGTCGATCATGGCATCGAAGCCACTGAACGGCAGATGCTGATCATCCGGATCCACGGCATCAGGCGGGCAGTAGGAGACACCGCATTCGGCGTTGGGCGTACCGGGGTTGACGACAAACACCCGGATATTGGTCCCGTCCGGTTGTTTCTCCAGCAGCTTGCGAAAATGAGCCTGTGCGGCTTCGGAGATGGTAATCATTACTGTCCTCATAAACCTGAGTGAACGACTAGGGTATTTATGATACTCCGGTTGCTGCGTGATGGGTAGCAACGCAATCACACAGCGTGACCCTCAGCTCAGATGGCGCTGGGTGCGGCACAGCGCCCACACGTCTACTCGCTCGACTCCGCTTTTTAGTAACAGACGGGTCAACTGTCCGGCCGTGGCACCGGTGGTGACCACGTCATCGAGCAGCGCCACATGACGATAGCGATGGGCTGCCACCTCAAATGCACCTTTCAGGTTGCGTCGCCGCGCGCCAGCCGTGAGGCTGGCCTGCTGCGGAGTATGACGAATTCGCCTGAGCAAACGGCCATCCACCGGGATGCCGGTCAGGGCACTGAGCTCTACCGCCAATAGCTGTGACTGGTTAAAGCCGCGTCGCAGCCGGCGCCACCAGTGCAGAGGTACCGGCACAATCACCTCGGGTGGCGCAGCCAGATCCAGATGATCGGCCAACAACCTGGCCAGAACCGGGGCCAGCATAGTCTGCCTGGCATATTTAAAGCGCGGCACCAGCACGGGCCAAGGCGCTTGGTAATCCCCGACCACCTGCAATCGCTGCCAAGGCGGTGGGCGCCGCTGACAGCGACCACAGAGCCGCTGCTCATCCGGCAGCCATGGCGGCAGAGGCGCGGCGCATCCCTGACAGCGCGATTGGGATTGCTGCAGCGCCAGCCGGCAGTCATCACACAGTAGCGGCCAGTGGCTGGGCAGGTTACAGAGCAAACAATGACCCGTCCAATCGACCGATGAGCCCAGCCAACCCTTTGCTTTGTCAATCCAGCCCTTTACCATGCAGCACCAGAATTTGCAGCAACAGGACATGAGTGTAGATGAGCATTAGCGTCGAACAGATGGGAGCGGGCCCGGATCTGGTCCTGCTGCACGGGTGGGGAATGAACAGCGCCGTTTGGCAGGGCATTGCCCCAACGCTGGCAAAACACTTTCGGCTGCATCTGGTGGATCTGCCTGGGTTTGGCCACTCACCGCTCGCAGAGGACAGTGACTACACCCTGCCGTGGCTGGCCGAGCGCGTTGGCGAAGTCATGCCTGAGCACGCCACTGTGCTGGGTTGGTCGCTTGGTGGCCTGGTCGCCAGCCAAATTGCTCTCGACCGCCCGACCCAAGTAGCGCAACTGGTCACCCTCGCCAGCTCTCCTTGCTTTGTTGCCCGTGACGAATGGCCGGGCATTGCCCCCAAGGTGCTCGATAACTTCCAGGCCATGCTCGGCCATGATTTCAGCCTCACCATCGAGCGCTTTCTGGCGATTCAGGCGCTTGGCAGTGAACATGCCCGCGATGATATTCGCCAACTCAAAGAGTGGCTGGCGCAGCGCCCTGCTCCCCATCCACGGGCACTGGCGGCCGGGCTCGAGATTCTGGCCGACGCCGATTTGCGTGATGAGATGCTGCGCTGGCAAGGCCCTTGGCTGCGCATCTATGGCCGACTGGACTCGTTGGTGCCTAAGGCCACGATCCCCCTGCTCGATCAGCGCTATCCGGCCAGCCGCAGCATTCTGTTCGAGAAGGCGTCACATGCGCCCTTTATTTCCCATCCGGATGAGTTTTGTCAGCGTCTACTGACCGAGATCGTCTAAAAAAACACCATCGCGCTTCATTTCTCGGCATCGCTGACGGATAATTGATCTATCCGGATAAGGAGAAACACCATGCGTATTGATTCCGCCATGAGCAGCGGTGTGCTCGGCTATCAGCGCGCCGAGCAGACCGTCGACAAGGCATCTGATGCCATTGCCCGGCTTAACACCCCGAGCGGCGACAAGGTCAATGTCACCGACGAGTTGGTCAACCTGAAAAGCGGTGAGCTGCAAGGTGAAGCCAATGCCAAGGTCATCAAGACCGCCAGTGACATGATGGGGACCCTGATCGACATCCGGGTGTGACATGAACGTCAATGTCACCCTGCCCAACCTGATTCCCAATCATCTGTATCCACAGACGGAATCGGCGCGAGCAGACAATCGTAAAGCTGAGTTTATCCCCCAGCCGGCCAATTCACGTGCCGGTTCGCCGAGTGGTGAAACCGGCAGCGACCAGCAAAAAGAGAAAACCAGAAGCACTGCCAATAACGCCGATACGGTCGTCACCCTGCGTGACAACCGCAATGAATCCCTGCTCCAATCCCGCTATCTGGCTGATGCCATCGATCCTGATGCCGGCCGCCAACAAGGCCAGCAGCAGTCGTCGCAGCAACAGCGCGATGATCAATACACGCCCCAACAACAGGAAGAGCTGCAACAGCTGCAGGAGACTGATCAGGACGTTCGTGACCACGAACAGGCTCATCAACGTGTCGGCGGCCAATATGCTGGCTCGCCGGTCTACAGCTATACCAGTGGGCCGGATCGCCAGCGATATGCCACCTCGGGTGAAGTTGAGATCGATATTTCCGAGGTGCCGCACAACCCTCATGGCACCATCGACAAGATGCAAATTGTTCAGGCCGCCGCCCTGGCGCCCGAGCAACCCTCTTCCCAGGACTATTCGGTCGCACGTCTGGCTGCCGAGAAAGAGGCCAAGGCCCGTGGCATGCTGCGCCAGCGCCAGATCCAGGCCTTTTCTGGCGGGACCCTCGACACCTATCTGATCAATCGCAATCAGGTGATAGCCAACCGTTATCAGAGCGCTGTCACCCCTGCTTCCTCCAGCGCCGTCGATCTGACTGCTTAGGAATCCACCACTTTCTGTCGCTATGATCTATCTTGAAGATCGGTCCACCCGTCATAGCGAGGCCTACATGAACTTTAATGAAGTAAAACCCGAAGATTTCACCACGTTTTCCCGCGTTCCTCCGCCCCATCTCCAGATGGAACAGCTCTTGATGCAACTTGGCGGTGGCGGAACCGAAGGCACAGCATTCAAGAAGAAGGTCATGCTGGCCGCTGGCTGGAGTCACACCGGGGTTGTATCGTTTGGCAAATACCCTCAGGAAGCCTGCAACGCCTTCAACCGGCTGCGTGACGGGCTGGCAAAGACTCAGGACCCACAAGAGTTGCTGGATTTACTTGGTAAGGAAAGCCAATAAATTCAAATAATTAATGATGTATCTCGGGCATGGCGCGCCGTCTGGTGAACTTTTTTCATGTTTGAATGGAACCTCCCGTGAAAACCGCTGACTAACTGTATAGTTGAGGAAGTGCTAATAAGTCACCTTTTGAATACGCCCCGAATTCTTTCGGGGCTTTTTTTATCATAATGATTTATAAAGAAAATATTTTCAGTCACAGTTTGTGAAAGTAACTTACAAAAATTACTTTCATTTTCCACATCCTTGCAGTAAAGTTGAACGCGTAGGGTACAGAGGTAAGATGTTCTATCTTTCAGACCTTTTATTTCACGTAATTGAATGTGGCTGAATAGCAGCCCCGTAGAGTTTGACCTCTTCGGGGCGTTTTTTTGCCTGCAATTTAGAGCAAATACTTTAAAGCTGTTGCTATTCTGGTATAATTCAGGGGTTTCTTGAGGAAATTCAATCGTCGAGTTCTCAAGATTTAGCTTCTTCCCTATTAAATTTGATCGTCATGGGCCGGTGCCAAACAGGTGACCGGCTTTTTTTTATTCCAGATTTTTTTGAAATTTTATTACAGTATGGTAATTCTGGAGCGAAACCGACCATCCAGCCGGAAAACGTGACGCCCGACAGCGCCATGTTAATTCGCAACATGAAACAAGCCGTTTTGCCTTTGTCAGCGATTAAACCTCCGGCTTGATCCAGGCACGCTGAAAATCAAACCACCCCAGCGCTGTCATGCGCACACCATGCACGCCCACCCGACTCTCCATCGACAACCAGTGATGAAACAGCGGCATAAACCAGCCCTCATTCTGTAGACGAAGTAGCAGTCTGCGCGGCGAATGTTCTTCATCAGACAAGCTGCGCCAGTCGGTTAACCCGCGCCACAGCCAAGGCTCAGCCGACCAGATCCGATGCAACAGCGGAATCCCCTGCAGCCAGGCATAAGCAGCAAAATCGCGCTCGTGCTCCATGTTGACGGTGCCGAGCCAAAGATCGACATCCTCAGCCTGCCCGCTGGCCCATTCGGCGTAATCCAGCTCACGCAGCTCAAGGGCAATATCAAACTGGCCCAGGCAGGTCACCATCGCCCGAGCCAGCTCCTCGAACTCGAGATGCTGGTTAAAGCAGGCGATCACCAACCGGCCCGGCAGCGCCTCGGGCATGGGAGGCACGGCAAGCTCACCGCCATCGCGCCAGTGAGGCAACAGACCACGTGCCGGCGTCAGCATCTGCTGCATCTGGCGATCAACCCGCCCCAGCAACTCGGCACCATTGAGCCGATAAGCCAACCAGCGGCGCAACACCGGATCCCTCAGCGCCGGCGAACGGCCATCCGCCAGCAGGAAGTAGCAACCTGACTCCAGCTCCGACTCCGCACGCATCTGGCCCAGTTCGGGGCGATCTTGTCCCACCGTCAGTTGATAAGTGAGGCGCTCGGCCAACTCGGGCATCATCCAGATATCGATCTCATCGAGCAGGGCGCGCAAACCGAAATAGTCGTCAAAGGCCTGCAAGCGCAGTCGCCTTGCATCGTTGGTGACCACCCGGTAAGGGCCGCAGCCGATGGGATTGAGCGAGAAGCCAGCCAGACCAGGCCACTCATGCGGCAGAATAACCGCCTGTGGTTCGCATAGCAGTTGTGGCAACCAGGCATCTGCATCACCAAGATGCAGATCGACCGTTCTCGGGTTGATCACCTCGCAGTGCTGCAGATGGTCAAACAGCGGCTCGCAGCGCAGTGCTTCGAGCGACGCCACCACATCCTCGGCGGTGAGCAGGCGGCCATGATGAAAGCGCACCACTGGCCTTAGATAGAAGCGCCAGTGCCGGGGAGTCAGCGCTTCCCAGTGATGTGCCAGATCCGGTTCGACTTCCCCATTTTCCTCATTTCGCCGCACCAGGCCGCTGAAGATCTGCCGCACCAAATGGATCTCGGAGCGGCGCAAAGCGGGTCCCGGTAACAGATGCGGCAAAGGGCGATAGTAGGGCACCCGCAGGATTTGCCGCCCCTCAGCCGTCATGCCGGTACCAACCTGCAACCAGGGGATCAGACGCTCGGCCCGTCCCTCCACCCACTGCATCGCCTGCTCCAATTTGCCTTGGCGGATCAGCTGCAGCAGCTGCTGTTGACGAAAGGCCTGGGGAATATCATGCAGGGTCAAGGTGGCGCGGCGGCCACGTCCGGCGCTCGCTTGCCAGCTCAACCAGCCTTGTTCCTGCATGCGGCCAAGCAGCACTCTGGCATTACGCGGCGTGCAGCAAAGCAGGTCGGCCACCTGGGTGAGTGTCATCTGGCGGCTGCGTTCCGGAAGCTGGGCAGCCAGCCGTTCAAACTGCTGGTAGAGGCGTGTGGTGGGCATAATTGGGGAAATTAATGATTTAACATGGTCAGTTTTTGTCTTCCTATTTTATGACAATACTGTCGCCAGCCAAGAGGAGAAAACACCATGTTACCGACCTACGCCCTGCCTTTCTGGCGCAGCTACTATCGCCGCATCAAGGCCTACCTGCCGGCCTGCCAATCCGATCCTGCGCACTACCTGACCCAGTTAATGCAGTGGGATCTCTCTTTTATCGATGAGCAGACGTATCGACGCAGAACGTAATTGCATTGCCAATCTGTGCAGTTTACAGCGGCCGCGTGGCAGCATAGAGTGGACGTCTATCCGTCCAGAGAATAAGGAATATTCCATGCAAGACGCGACCCTGGCCCTGCACCATGGTTTTAGCAACGATCCGACCACCAAGGCGGTGGCCGTCCCCATTTATCAGACCGTTGCCTACGAATTTGACAGTGCCCAGCACGGAGCCGACCTCTTCAACCTGGCCGTGCCCGGCAACATTTATACCCGGATCATGAATCCGACCAACGATGTGCTGGAGCAGCGTCTGGCTGCACTGGAAGGTGGCGTCGCTGCACTGGCTGTCTCCGCCGGCTCGGCCGCCATCACCTATGCCATTCAAGCGCTGGCGGCGGTGGGTGACAACATTGTCTCCACCCCGCAGCTCTATGGCGGCACCTACACCCTGTTTGCCCACATGCTGCCAAGCCAGGGCATTGAGGTGCGTTTTGCCCGCGATGACAGCGCCGAGGCGATCAGCGAGCTGATCGACGAACGTACCAAGGCGGTTTATTGCGAGAGCATCGGCAACCCGGCTGGCAACATCGTCGATCTGACCGCACTGGCCAACGCCGCCCATGCCAAGGGGGTTCCGCTGATCGTCGATAACACCGTCGCCTCACCGGTGCTGTGCAAACCGATCGCCCACGGTGCCGACATCGTGGTGCACAGCCTGACCAAATACGTTGGCGGCCACGGTAACTCCCTGGGTGGCATCATCGTCGATGGCGGCACTTTCCCCTGGGCCGAGCATGCCGAACGCTTCCCGCAGCTGACCCAGCCCGAACCCTCTTATCACGGAGTGGTCTACACCGAGGCGTTTGGTCCGGCGGCCTTTATCGGCCGGGTGCGTACCGTGCCGCTGCGCAACACTGGCGCCGCGCTCTCGCCGTTCAACGCCTTCCTGATCCTGCAAGGCCTGGAGACCCTGAGCCTGCGCATGGAGCGACATGTGGAGAATGCCCTCAAGGTGGCGACCCACCTCAAGCAGCACCCCAAGGTGGCCTGGGTCAGCTATGCCGGCCTGCCGGAGCACCCGCACCACGCACTGGCCGAACGCTATATGGGCGGACGTCCGTCGGCACTGCTCTCGTTTGGTCTCAAAGAGGGTTATGAGGCCGGCGTGCGCTTTTACGATGCACTGAAGATCTTCAAGCGACTGGTTAACATAGGTGATGCCAAGTCGCTGGCCTGCCACCCGGCATCCACCACCCACCGCCAACTGAGCGAACAGGAGCAGGCCAAGGCCGGGGTCAAGCCGGAGATGATTCGCCTGTCGATAGGAATCGAGGATATCCGCGATCTGTTGGCTGATTTGGATCAGGCGCTCGAAGCCTGAGCGAACAACGCATAGCAAGGCGCCTGCGGGCGCCTGTTTTATTAAGGCCCCATAGGAACCCACAACTAATCAAATAATGAAATAAATCACTAGCAACCGTTTGATCTGGCTAACATTAATCTAAAACGCCGGTTCGTAATATGGGGAGAGCACCACCACGGCAGCAAGGTAAGTCACATGCAGATAAAGAACCTCTCCATCCGGACCAAGACCCTCATTCTCGCCATCATTCCCCTCCTTCTGATGACCCTGACACTCAATATCAGCCTCTGGTTGCGCCAGCAGAGCGCACTGGAACAGCAACTGATCGCGTTTCGTGACCAAGCGCTGGCACAGAAGAAGACCGAGCTGGCCGAACACGTGTTGATGGCGCAGACCGCCATCGCCCATCTCACCCAGAGCAACACACCCGAGGCGCAGTCCGAAGCCAAGCAGATTCTGCGTGCTCTGCGTTATGCCAAGGATGGGTACTTCTATGTCTACGATACTCGTGGCATCAACATTGCCCACGGCATCAAACCGGAACTGGAAGGCAAAGACTTGTCTGGCATGACCGATAGCGCCGGCAACAAGGTGATTCAGGACATCATCAGTGCCGCCCGCTCTGGCGATGGCTACTCGCGCTTTGTCTGGAACAAGCCTTCCAAGGGCAGCGATCAGCCCAAGCTGGGCTACGGCGTCGTGGTGCCACAGTGGAACTGGATCATCGGCACCGGCTTTTATATCGATGATATTGACGATGCGGTGATCGCCGCCCGTGAAGAGGGCGAAACGCAGCTACACCACATGATGCAGACCACTCTGCTCACCTCACTGGCGCTGACACTGCTGGCGATTCTACTCGGCCTGTGGGTTTCGCGGCAGATCACCCGGCCGATCCACACCTTGGTCAGCAGCTTTCATGATCTCTCCCACGGTGAGGGCGATCTGACACGCCGCATAAATCTGAACCAGCACGATGAACTCGGCCAACTGGCTAAAGGGTTCAACGACTTTATCGACAAGATCCACCATCTGGTCGAACAGGTGAGCCAGGCCTCTCACCGGGTCTACCAGTCGGTCGAGGCTCTGCAATCCCAAACTCGCTACTACCTGCAGCAGATGCAGTCACACCACAGCGAGACCGAGCAGGTCGTGACGGCGATGACCGAAATGAGCGCTACCGCCCAGAGCGTCGCCGCTAACGCCGGCGATGCCGCACAAGCCACCAGCAGCGCCGATAACGTGTCGCGCCAGACCCGTTCCGTCGTAGTGCGCGCCACCGATGGCATCCATATGCTGGTGAGCGATCTCAACGGCATCCACGATCAGATTGGCACCCTGACCCGAGAGACCGACCGCATTCAGGATGTGGTGAGCGTCATTGCCGGGATTGCTTCGCAGACCAACCTGTTGGCACTCAACGCCGCCATCGAAGCGGCTCGAGCTGGTGAACAGGGCCGCGGTTTTGCGGTGGTGGCCGATGAGGTGCGCCAGCTCGCTTCACGTACTCAGCAGAGCACGGTAGAGATTGGCAACATGCTGCAAAACCTGCAGGCGATCGTGCATCAGGCGGGCGAAATGATGGAAAGCAGCCAATCGCGCCACGGCGCTACGCTAGCCGAGACCGAGGCGCTAGTGAACAATCTCGATAACATGGGCGCTGCCATTACCACCATCAATGACATGAACCTGCAGATCGCCAGCGCAGCCGAGCAGCAAAATGCGGTGACCGAAGAGATTAACCGCAACCTGGTCGCCATTCAGCAGATCGTTCACACCCTCAATTCGGGTGCCGAAGAGACCCGTAAAACCTGTGACGAACTGGCCAGCTCCGGCTCGCAGCTCAACCTGCTGGTCGAGCGCTTTCAGATATAATCCACCAAAAAGACCAAGGCCGGCATCTAGCCGGCCTTTCCTTTGGCAGCACCGCTACAACGCCTGCTGCAGGATGCGGGCAACTCGCTCGGGGTCGATATCCTTGTGTTCACCTAATGCGGTCAGGCCAAACCGCTTGAGGTTGGAGCACACCGCAGCGATACACCCTTCGTGCAAACCGTAGTCGGTGAGGCGAGTGGCCACCCCCATCTGACGGAAGAAGTTGTCGATACGCAAAATCGCCTCCTCCACCTGCAGGGCGCGATCCTCACGGGCATTCCCCCACACCCGGCGCGCCAGCTGGCAGAGTTTATCCTGCTTGGCATCGGCCATCTCGCGCAGCAGTGACGGCAGTACCACGGCCAGACTCTGGGCGTGATCCAGCCCATACAGGGCGGTCAGCTGATGGCCGATGGCATGGCACGACCAATCCTGCGGCACACCCCGGCCAATCAGGCCGTTCAGTGCCAGGCTGGCGGCCCACATGATATTGGCGCGCACCTCATAATTATCAGGCTCTTTCAGGGCGCGTGGACCATTGTCACGCAGCACCATCAACAGCCCTTCGGCGAGCCGGTCCTGCACGTCACCGCCCACCGGATAGGTCAGATACTGCTCGAGCACATGCACAAACGCATCGACCACCCCGTTCCCAATCTGGCGAGGCGGCAGGCTGAAGGTGACGCTCGGATCGAGCACGGCAAAACGCGGTTGAACCTTGGGCGAGCGAAACGAGAGCTTGGCCTTGCCACGACTGATGACCGACACCGGATTGCTCTCCGAGCCGGTCGCTGGCAGTGTCAGCACACAGCCAAGCGGCAGCGCCGACAGCACCGGCTCCCCCTTGGCCAGCAGATCCCAGGGATCGCTCCCCTCATAGCAGGCGGCGGCAGCCACAAATTTGCCACCGTCGATCACGGAGCCGCCACCCACCGCCAGCACAAAATCGAGCTGCTCACGGCGCACCAGCTCCACCGCTTGCATCAGCTGTTCATATTGCGGATTGGGAGAGACGCCAGGCATGGCTTGCCATTGATGGTTTGCCAGCGCCTGCTGGAGTTGTTCATAGACACCGTTCTGCCTGATGCTGCCGCCACCATAAAGCACCAGAACACGGGCAGTTTGCGGGATCTGATCGGCAATCGTGGCGATCTCTCCCCGGCCAAAGCAGATACGGGTTGGATTGTGAAACTGGAAATTGTGCATAACCATCCCCTGTTTGCGGCTCCCGGGCATTGTGCGACAGCGCACTCGGGGCCTCAAAACAGTGAGTTATAACTCAATTGTCGGTCGCATACCGGGAGGCAGAGCACGGTACGGCACATGGCCGTACCGCGATGCAGCAAGAGAGGATTACTGACGCTTGACCACCAGCGGGCCGAAACTTTGGGCGACGGGCATCACTTCGATGCTGTTGACGTTGAAGTGGGCCGGCTGCTGGCTGATCCACAGCACGGTATTGGCGATATCTTCCGGCTGGATAAACTCCACGCCCTGATACACGGCGGCCGCCTTGGCATCATCGCCGTGAAAGCGCACGTTGGAAAACTCGGTGCCGCCGCACATACCTGGCTCCACGTTGGTCACCCGGATCGGGGTACCGGCCAGATCGGCGCGCAGGTTGAGGCTGAACTGCTTCACAAAGGCCTTGGTCGCGCCATACACATTACCGCCCGGATAGGGATAGGTGCCGGCGATAGAGCCGATGTTGATCACATGGCCACGGCCGCGCTCGACCATGCCGGGCAGCAGCAGGCGGGTCACACGGGCCAGCCCCATGACGTTGGTGGCAATCATCTGTTCCCAGTCTTCCATGCTGGCCTTGTGGGCCGGCTCGAGGCCAAGCGCCAATCCGGCATTGTTGACCAGCAGATCGACCGCCTGCCAGTCGGCGGGCAGAGCGGCGATGGCAGCTTCCGTCGCCGCGCGATCCTGCACATCAAACACCAGTGGCAAAAAGGCGTCGCCCAGCTCGTTTTGCAGCGTCTGTAGCCGCTCGGCACGGCGGCCGCTACCGATCACCTTCCAGCCGTTTGCCACCAGCAGTCGGCTGATGGCCATCCCGAAGCCGGCGCTGGCGCCGGTTACCAATGCAATCATGACAAGCCTCCTTCGCTTGAGAATGGGGTGCTAATCCAGCTCCCGCCCGGTCAGGCGACGCCAGACAAACACCAGCAGATGCATGAGGAATAATCCCCAACCGGACAGGGCAAACAGCGCGCCGACGAGTGCATTAACCGAGGTGTTCGCCCCCTGCCACCACCAGACCAACGTCCCCGCCAGACCAATGAAAAACGTGAGCATGGCGCAGGTTCGGCAGCGGCCGAGCTTGGCCTTGATCCCGTCTAACAGGCAGTCATCGCAGCTCATAGCGTCAACACCCTGCGCTGACCATGATGGCCCTCGCCGTAGTAATCCGGCAGCACAGTGACGCAGGCAAAGCCGAGCTTGTCGTAAAGCGCCAGCCCCTCCGGATTGCGATCGCTCACTTCCAGCCGGATGCTGCGCCACCCCTGGCTGCGCGCCTCACGGATCAACTGCTCAAGCAGCCAGCGCGCCCAACCCACACCGCGAATGCGCCAGTGAATGGCCAGCGTCTGCACCACCACCCGCCGCCACCCCTTGTGCTCAAGCATGCAGAGATAGCCGAGCAGCTCGCCACTGGCATCGAGCAGCAGCCAGGTGCGGCCACTGGAGCGAGCCAGCAGATAGCGCCAACGCTCGAGGCCGAAGGCAATTTCAGGGCTGAACATGTAACGCTCGAGGCGGACGATCGCCGCCAGATCGTCTGGCGTTGCATCACGCAGGGAGAGGTAACGGGGTAGCGCGGCTTGGCTGGGCATCATCAGCACCCAAAAGCGACGTTTGCCACTGGGAGTCCGGTCATCATGGTCACTAATGTAACCCGTATACCGTCCTTGGCGCCACGCTTGAGAGGGGATAAGCGGACTCAGATTTGATAATCGAGCGAGTTTTCGACCGCTCCCATCACCCGCGACTGAATATCGGTCAGCGAAAGGGCAGGATTACACAACTGAATGAACTGCCAGACAAAATTGTGTTGGAACTGTCCCTGCTTGAGGCCCAACCAGGCGGTATGCGGTGCAAACAGGTGACTGCCATCGAGCTGTACCAGACCGCTGTCACGATTGGCATCAAACGCCATGTCGGCCAAGATGCCGACCCCCATATCGAGCTCGACGTAGGTTTTGATAACGTCGGAATCTTGCGCCGTCAGCAGGATTTCCGGCTCGATCCCGGCGTTGGCAAACGCCTCATCGACCCGGGCACGCCCGGTCAAGCCAGACTGATAGGTGATGATCGGCCACTGCGCCAACTGCGCCAACGTCAGATCCGGTTGCCCGGTCAGCGGATGGCCGGCCGGCACCACCACATTGTGGTGCCAACGATAGTAGGGAAACGCCACCACGCCGTCACTGTGATCGAGTCGCTCGCTACTGATCCCGATATCCACTGCACCGGCCTGCAACAGCCGCACGATCTCGTCCGGTCCGCCCTGATGCAACTCCAGCTGCACCTGTGGAAACTGCTCGCGAAATGCCTGAATGACGCGCGGCAGGGCATAGCGCGCCTGAGTATGGGTTGTCGCCACCAGCAGCCGCCCCGACTCGCGGTTGGCAAACGAGCTGGCCAGTTTGCGGATGTTGTGGGCATCACTCAGGATGCGCTCGGCCAGCACCAGCAACTCCTTACCCGGCTCGGTCATTCCGAGCAATCGCTTGCCGTGACGCACAAACAGCGCAATGCCAAGCTCCTCTTCCAGCTCGCGAATATGGCGGCTAACGCCGGACTGTGAGGTGTAGAGCGCATTGGCCACCTCGGTCAGGTTGCAGTCGCGACGTGCGGCCTCGCGGATGATGCGCAGCTGTTGAAAATTCATGATCTCTCCCTAGATCTGATAGTCCGGATAGAACTGGGCCTGTCTGGCGACCAGACGCACTGCCTGCCCCGGTTGCAGGGTGGCGGCTTGCTCCTTGCCGATCTCCGCTTCATACAGGCGGGCGGCCTGAGCACCCTGTCCGCGTAGCTCGACGCGAATTCGGGCACCGACCGGCAGCAGACGAGCAATCACCGCCGGCACGCCTTCCCCTGCACTGCCCGGCGCAATCTCCAGCTCGTGCGGACGCACATAGGCGACCGCCGCACTGCCTGGCGCCAAGGTTTGCGGCACAGCGCCACGGATCAGCTGATCGTCGATCCCCAGCCCCAACTCAGCCACGCGGCCATGGAACAGGTTCACACTGCCGAGGAAACTGTGCACAAAGGGGCTGGCCGGCTGCTCATACACCTCGGCCGGCGAGCCAATCTGCTCGACGCGACCGGCGTTCATCAGCACCACCCGGTCGGCCACTTCGAGCGCCTCTTCCTGATCGTGGGTGACAAACAGACTGGTGACGTGCAGCTCGTCGTGCAGCTCACGCAGCCAGCGGCGTAGCTCTTTGCGCACTTGGGCATCGAGCGCACCAAACGGCTCGTCGAGCAGTAATACCTTGGGTTGCACCGCCAGTGCACGGGCCAGAGCCACCCGCTGGCGTTGTCCACCGGAGAGCTGGGCCGGATAACGACCCGCCACATGACCCAGTTGCACCAGTTCGAGCAGCTCATTGACCCGGCTGCTGATGGTGCGCTCATCCGGCCGCTGACCACGGGGTTTGACCCGCAGACCAAAGGCCACGTTTTCAAACACCGTCATATGGCGAAACAGGGCGTAGTGCTGGAATACAAAGCCGACGTTGCGCTCACGCACATGCAAATCCGAGGCATCTTCGCCGCGAATAATGACGCGCCCGCTATCGGCCTGCTCGAGACCGGCAATGATGCGCAGCAGGGTGGTTTTGCCGCAGCCCGAGGGCCCCAGCAGGGCCACCAGCTCCCCGTCATGGAAGTCGAGATTGATATCCTGCAGGGCGGCGTACTGATTGAAATGCTTGTTAAGTTGCTGAACCTGGATGCTCATGGGGTCCCCTTCACGTCCGCAGGAATATCACTGTTTCTGCCCGGCGCCACGCAGGCGCGAGAGCAGGGTTTCACCGATCAGGGTCACTATGCCGAACAGGGCGAGCAGGCTCGCCACCGCAAAGGCAGCCCCGGTCTGGTACTCGTTGTAGAGAATCTCGATGTGCAGAGGCAGGGTGTTGGTCTCGCCGCGAATATGACCGGATACGACCGACACCGCGCCAAACTCGCCCACCGCTCGGGCCGTGGAGAGCAGCACGCCATACATCAGGCTCCAGCGGATGCCGGGCAGGGTCACCCGCCAGAACATCTGCAAAGCGCTGGCTCCCAGCATCATGGCGGCCTCCTCCTCTTCCGGGCCACGCGCCTCCATCTGCGGCAGCAGCTCACGCACCACAAACGGCACAGTGATAAAGGTGGTGGCCAAAATGATCCCCGGTGTGGCGAAGATGATCTTGATGTCATGCGCGCTCAACCAATCCCCAAACCAGCCGCGACTGCCAAACAGCAGTACGAACATCAATCCGGCGATCACCGGTGAGACCGAAAACGGCAGGTCAATCACAGTGATCAACAGTTGCCGGCCGGGGAAACGAAAGCGGGCAATCGCCCAAGCAGCCGCCAGCCCAAACAGCACGTTGAGCGGCACCGAGCAGAGGGTCACCAATGCGGTCAGGCCGAGCGCGCTGATGGCGTCGGGCTCGCTGATGGCCTCCCAGAAAAAACGCAGCCCCGGCGTGAGCGCCTGTATAAAGACCGTCGCCAGTGGCAACAGCAGCAGCGCTGCAAACCAGCCCAGACCCAGCATGATCAGCAGTACCTTGACCCAGCGTGGCTCGCGGGTCACCACCGGAGCCTGCGCCACCGGAGTTGCGGCAGCCGTGACCGTCAGTGTTATCTCACTCATACCCGGCTTCCTCCAATACGCTGCCAGCTCCAGGCCTGCAGTTGGTTAATCAGCAGCAGCAACAAAAACGACAGGGAGAGCATCACCACCGCGATGGCCGAAGCACCGGCATAGTCGTACTCCTCCAGGTGACTCATGATCATCAGGGGGGCGATCTCCGACACCATCGGTAAGTTTCCGGCAATGAAGATGACCGAGCCGTATTCACCGACAGCGCGGGCAAACGCCAGCGCAAAACCAGTCAGCAGTGCCGGCAGCAAGGTCGGCCACAGCACTCGGCTGAAGGTTTGCCAGCGGTTGGCGCCAAGGCAGGCCGCCGCCTCTTCCTGCTCGGTCTCCAACTCGCGCAGCACCGGTTGCAGGGTGCGCACCACAAACGGCAATCCGATAAAGGTCAGTGCAATCACCACCCCGACCGGGTTGTAAGCCATCTCAATGCCCAGCGGCGCCACCAGCTTGCCAATCCAGCCGTTGGGGGCAAAGATGGCGCACAGGGCGATGCCTGATACGGCGGTTGGCATGGCAAACGGCAGATCGATCAAAGCATCGACCAGACGGCGGCCGGGGAAGGTGTAACGCACCAGCACCCAAGAGAGGATTAACCCAAACAGGGCATTGAGGGTGGCCCCGATAAGGGCGGCGACAAAACTCAGACGAAACGAGGCAACCACCCGTGGCTGGCTCACGGCCTGCCAGAACTCGGCCGCGCTTAAGTGATTGACCGAATAGAGCACCAGTGCCGAGATCGGCAGCAGCACCAGCAATCCCAGATAGGCCAGCGTGAAACCGAGGGTGGGACCCAGTCCCGGAAGTACTGAATAAGAACTGGATCGCATAACGACTCCATTCGTTATAAAAGTTAACACTAATTTTGCGGCGCGGCAGGTGCGATGACAAAGATCGATTCCAGCTTTGCTATTCCACTTTTCTGCTAACGCAGTGCGGACATAAAAAAAGCAGGTCAGCGACCTGCTCTTTTCTCCAATCACTTCTCTTAACCCGTCAGACTGGCTCTCCAGCTACGCTGCTGGCGGTGATGGGAAAAATAGCGATAACGCTGCTGCCGACCATGCAGATCGGCAAGCAGCGCCAATCCATCTCCCCACTCACCGTGACCCGATTCGACGTTGATATGGCCAACGGCTCCTGCATCAAACAGGGGCGTCTGCCACAGCCGACTCCAGCGACTGGCTCGCTCGAAGGACATCCAGGGGTCGCTGCGGCTGGCCACCAACAGCGCCGGCGCGGGCAGCGAACCACTTAAGCGCCGCTCCACAATACCAAAGCGCTCCGGATCGGCCGGTGCCGCCAGAAACAGGGAGGCCACCTTGTCCGGCTGCAACCGACTGGCGGCGACCGCAGTCAACGTGCCAAAGGAGTGGGCTACCAGATGCACCGGCTCCGGACTCTGCGCCAACACATCAGCCAGCCGCTCGCTCCAGATGGTGAGATTGGGCTGATCCCACGGCAGGCCGTCTAAACGTTGCCAAGTGGGAAAACGCTGATGCCACTGGCTCTGCCAGTGTTCCGGACCGCTGTTATGCAGACCGGGAACCAGAAGGACGCGATGCATGGTGTGCCTCCAGAGAAGCGGGTCAGCGACCCGGTTGGTAGAGCTGATCGAACAGACCGCCATTGGCAAAGTGATGCTTCTGCGCCTGATCCCAATCCCCTTCAATATCTTTCAGGGTGAACAGTTTCAGCGCCGGGAAGCGATCCTTCACCTCGGCAGCAACCTTGGGATCGGTCGGTCGATAGAAGTGTTTGGCGGCGATGCGTTGGCCCTCTTCCGAATAGAGGTAGGCCAGATACGCCTTGGCCAACTCTTCGGTGCCGTGCTTTTTGGCAACCTTGTCGACCACGGCAACCGGCGGCTCGGCCAGAATCGATACCGACGGCACCACCAGCTCAAACTTGTCGGCAGTCTGCGGTTGCGACAGCACTAACAATGCCTCGTTCTCCCACGCCAGCAACACATCGCCAATTCCACGCTCGACAAAGCTGGTGGTCGCGCCACGGGCGCCGGAATCGAGTACCTTCACATGCTTGTAGAGATCGGTGATGAACTGCTTGGCCTTCTCTTCACCCCCCTGCTGCTTGGCGTAACCCCAAGCGGCCAGATAGTTCCAACGGGCACCGCCCGAGGTCTTGGGATTGGGGGTCACGATGGAGACGTCATCACGCACCAGATCGTTCCAGTCCTTAATGGCTTTGGGGTTGCCCTTGCGCACCAGGAATACGATGGTGGAGGTATACGGCGATGCGTTGTGCGGCAGCGCCGATTGCCAGTTCTCCGGCAGCAAGCCCGCCTTGGCGATGGCATTGATGTCGTAACCCAGGGCGAGGGAGACCACGTCGGCCTCCAGACCATCGGTCACCGCACGCGCCTGTTTACCCGAGCCACCATGAGACTGTTTGACGGTGACGCTGTCACCGGTTTTGCCCTGCCAATAGCTGGCAAACGCGCTGTTGTAATCCTGATAGAGCTCACGGGTCGGATCGTAAGAGACGTTGAGCAGTTGGCGTTCGGCAGCCTGCAGCGGACTCCAGGCCAAGGCTGCAAGCAGGGAGAGGGTGACAACAGACGCTTTCATGGTGACGCTCCTTATCGGTTAATGGGAGCAGCATGCCGTGAGAGCTTATATATGAGAACGAATAAGTTGCGCTTTGCTTATCTCAAAAATAAATAAGGACCGCTTGGCGGTCCCTATGTGAGACGGGCCATCAGATGACCCGGGAGAATTGCTGCTGCCGCGCCTTGCGTCGCAGGTACACATCAAAGCACATGCAGATGTTGCGAATAAGCAGGTGACCAGTTGGCGCCACCTCGATACGCCCCTCATCCAGCATGACCAGACCATCGTCGACGAAGGTCTTGAGCAGGGCCAGATCCTCGGCAAAGTAATCGGCAAAGCGCAGATCGTAGCGCTGCTCAATCTCGGCAAAGTCGAGACGAAAATTGCAGATAAGTCCCTTGATAACATCCCGGCGGATCAGGTCATCCCGGTTAAGGGCGCACCCCTTCCACTGGGCATGGCCGAGCGTATCGATCTGGGCGTAATACTCTTTGAGATCTTTCTGGTTCTGGGAATAGGCATCCCCCAGCATGCTGATCGAGGAGACTCCGAGCCCAAGCAGATCGCACTCGCCCTGGGTGGTGTACCCCTGAAAGTTGCGATGCAGCTTGCCCTCACGCTGGGCCACCGCCAGCTCGTCATCGGGTCTGGCAAAGTGATCCATACCGATAAACTGATAGCCACGGCCGGTGAGAAATTCGATGGTCTCCTGCAGCATGGCGAGCTTCTCGCGCGGCGCTGGCATCTCTTCTTCTTTGAGCTTGCGCTGGGCGGCAAAGCGGCTTGGCAGGTGGGCATAGTTGAAGATCGACAACCGCGCCGGCTCGGTGCCCAGCACCTCTTCGAGCGTATGGCGGAAGCTCTCACGGGTCTGGCGTGGCAGACCGTAGATGAGATCGAGGTTGGTTGAGCTAAATCCCAGCGCACGGGCGCGCGCCAGCATGGCATGGATAAAGTCGTTGTCCTGCTCGCGGTTGACCGCCTCTTGCACCGACTTGTTGAAATCCTGCACCCCTAAGCTGATGCGGTTAAAGCCGACGTCACGCAGCACATCGAGCATGGAGAGCTCGATCTCCCGCGGATCGACCTCGATGCTGATTTCGCCCACCTCGGCAAAGTGGAAGTGCTCGCGCAGCATACTCATCAGGCGGCGAGTCTGGGTTTCGGTCAGATAAGTCGGTGTGCCGCCACCCCAGTGCAGCTGGGTCACGGTGCGATCGGCAAAGCGCGGCGCCAAGGCGCGAATTTCGCGCTCCAGATAATCGAGATAGTGGTCGGCTTTGTGCTGGTGACGGGTGATCACCTTGTTGCAGCCACAGTAGTAACAGAGCTTGTGGCAGAACGGGATATGCACATACAGGGAGAGTGGACGGGCAGGATATTGACCGGCAGCAGTCACAAACTGATCAAAGCCGAACGCCTCATCAAATTCGAGCGCCGTCGGATAGGAGGTATAACGGGGGCCGCTGTAGTTGTATTTCTCGATCAGCGCCTGATCCCAGACAATCTTCTCTGCTTGCACATCACGCTCCTCATGATGGCCTCATCCCGGCAGCGTGAGACGGGCCAGTTTTGCCAGATCATCGTGGATCTGATCGTTATAGTCGGCTTCATGGCCAAGTCGCCGCACATCCTGGCGCATCCGCTCCTGCTTGGTCAGCTCACGGCGCGCCGCATGGGTCGGCAGATCTTTGATCTTGTCATACAGCCCGTACAGACCGGGATACATCACGGCCAGCGGCTGTGGCGGTGTCCATTGCAGAGCATCGAGCAGATTGGTGAGACGAATCGCCCCTTCCGACAACTCGCATTGCCCCTCACTCACGGCACGGGCGATCAGTTGAACGCTGTCCAGAATGCGCGTATTGCGCTCCCGAATGGCCGTGTTGCGGGCCTGACTCTGACGCCGCAGCTGGCGCAGCAGACTGGCGGCATATGCCGCCAGACCTAGCAAAATCACCGCCCCGCTCAGTGCCAGAGCCGTCAACATCACGGCTTGGGCTCGGGCTTGTAGTCAGAGTCGAGGAAGCGATCCCACAGCTCGTCATCGCTGGCGGGCTCGGCGTCATCTTCGTCTTCATCGTCCTCTTCCACCAGACCCAGCTCTTCCATCAGTTGCTGGTGACGGGTGACCTGCTGCTCGACCCAGGCTTGATCCGCCGGGCTCAGGGTCTCGCCCTCATCAAGGCGATCCATCAGCGCATTGAGACGATCATCGTTCTCGATCATGGCCAGCTCCTGCTCGGGAGTGAGCGGCAGCGGCTTCTTCTCTTCTTTGACCGGCTTGCTCTTGGCAGGCTGCGGCTTGGGCGCTTCAACAATCAGTGCTACCGGAGTACGGGAACCGATACGCGGATCCTTCTTCTCCTTCTTGCCAGACTTGCCGCCGTTATCGGCAACCGAGTGGCGGGAGCCCGCCTTCAGCCCTTTACGCTTGGCGATACGCTTGCGCTGACGCCCGGCCAGGGCGCTCTCTTGGGACTCTTTCTTGCCGCCGCTCTTGGGCTTGCGAACAGGTTGTTTGGCCGACATGACTTCACTCCAAAAAAAGACAACGGAACCAGACTGAAGATGCCATGGAAGGGCATCTTAACGGGACGTGGAAAGAGGGTACAGGAGAGAGGCGCGGGATTGGGATCCGGCGCGGATTCTGCCTTGCTTTACAACGGTACACCGGCCGGGAAAAGGCACAGACTGGGTTTGATGGTGACTATTTTGACACAAAAAGGGGTCAGCGGTTAATCGCCAGACAGAAAAAAGGCAGCGCGCGCTGCCCCTTGAGATCCTGATGCCCGATGCATCGTCCGCGCCTCATTCACACTGCGGTGAGGTACAGAGAGTCTCCCTGACTCGTAACATAATTTATTGTGTTTGTATGATTTGCGTGTGCTTGCTTCTTTTTTACCTGGCCTGCTGGCTCCTGCCTGCGGCCCGGGAAGGCGGCGTCATGCCTTGACCTCTCTTCTTGAAAGGGCACCACTCCCTTGATGCGAGCGTCGCGGTACCGGAAGGACCAAGGCGACGAGGTGCTCTCACTGACTAATATACATTAGACAAAAGCGGGCTCAACGACCTTTACCAATGATTAAACATCATAAAAACCATAAAAAGCCTCAGAGCATTGAAAAACAAAGGCTTGTTGCAGCAAATGGATTCAAAAAGAAAACGTTGTCAGACCACTGAAAAGGCAATTTCCTACAGCAAACAGGTAAGAAATCTACCTTTTCACGGCGTTCCCCGATAATGAGCGCTGTGTTGACCAATATAAATACCGCCATCGGCAGCAAAGTTCTGCTCCTCGATAGCGGAGCTAGCCATCTCTTCGATATCAAAGCGCAGAGAATCAAACGCCCGCATCACATCCGCCTCGGCCAACAGAGGCAGGCCGGTCATATGTTCCAGCTGGGATTTGCTGATATAGCACTGGATCAGGGCTCCGCACTGCTGGGCAGGAAAGCTCACCAGCTGGCTGCTGCCATGCCACTCCTGCAGGTCGGGAAACAGAATGTCTTGGTTCATGGTGTTCCTCGCAACGACTCTGGCTTAACCCAGATTACGACGCAGCTCGCGCAGCACCTGACGAGTGCCCGGGCGAATACCGCGCCACAGGGTGAAGGCCTCGGCCGCCTGCTCCACCAGCATGCCCAGTCCGTCGATCACCCGCTCCGCCCCCAGTTGACGCGCCCAACCGTTAAAGGCGGTATCACCGGCGCCATACATCATATCGTAGACGGTCAGGCGTGAATGGATCAGGTCAGCGGCTAACGGCGGCAACTCACCCGCCAGGCTGGCCGAGGTGGAGTTGATAATAAGATCAAATGGCCCTTCTAGCGCCGCATAAGCCGACGCCTGCACAGCACCCAGATCGGCAAACTCGCTGGCCAGTTGTTCGGCCTTGGCCTGGGTGCGATTGGCAATCACCAGTTGGCGGGGACGCTCGGCCAGCAGCGGCGCCAGTGCGCCACGCGCCGCACCACCAGCCCCCAGCAGCAGAATGCGCGCCCCTTCCAGCTCGACCGATTGTTGCTTGAGGTCAGCCACCAGACCGGCACCATCAGTGTTATCACCGATCAGAACACCGTCATCGGTCATCTTGAGGGTGTTGACCGCGCCGGCGCGGCGCGCGCGCGGGGTGAGCGAACCGGCCAGCGCAAAGGCCTGTTCCTTAAACGGCACCGTGACGTTACAGCCCTTACCACCGCGGACAAAAAACAGATGCAGCGCATCGGCAAAACCGTCCAGCGGCGGCTCGCACAGGGAGTACTCCATCTGCTGCATGGTCTGGCGGGCAAACAAGGTGTGGATGAAGGGTGATTTGCTGTGGCGAATCGGGTGGCCAAATACGAGATAGCGGTCCATCGGAAATATCCTGTTACGGCTGATGGTCCGATTTAACGGCTTTTTGCCGGCTGCCACAAGCAAAACGGCCCCAGCGCGGGGCCGCCTGCGTCACCATTCGCGTGCCGTCAGATAGTCATTCAAGCGCGCCTCGGCGCTGCCGGGCTCGGCCTGCCAGTCATACTCCCAGCGTGCCAGCGGTGGCATCGACATCAGGATCGACTCGGTGCGACCACCGGTCTGCAGACCAAACAGCGTGCCGCGATCGTAGACCAGATTGAACTCCACATAGCGGCCACGGCGATAGAGCTGGAACTGCCGCTCGCGCTCACCGTAGGGCACCTCTTTGCGCCGCTCGATGATCGGCAAATAGGCGGCCAGGTAGCCCTCGCCCACCGCCTGCATAAAGTCAAAGCATTGCTCGAACGGCCAGCGGTTGAGGTCATCGAAGAAGAGTCCACCGACACCGCGGGTCTCGCCGCGATGCTTGAGATAGAAATAGCGATCGCACCAGGCCTTGTATTCGGGATAGACCTGCTCACCAAAGGGGGCACACAGGTCACGCGCCACCTGATGCCAGTGGCGGCAATCTTCCTCAACCGGGTAAAACGGCGTCAGATCGAAACCACCGCCAAACCACCAGATGGGCGCCTCGCCCTCTTTCTCGGCAATGAAAAAGCGCACGTTGGCGTGACTGGTCGGCACATGGGGATTGCGCGGATGGATCACCAGTGACACCCCCATCGCCTCAAAGCGGCGGCCGGCCAACTCGGGCCGGTGGGCGGTGGCAGAGGCGGGCATGGCATCACCGAATACGTGGGAGAAGTTAACGCCCCCCTGCTCGATGATTGCCCCTTCGCGCAGCACCCGGGTGCGACCACCGCCGCCACCCTCCCGCTGCCAGGCATCCTCGACAAAACGGCCCGTACCATCGGCCTGCTCCAGCGCCGCACAGATCTGGTCTTGCAGCGCCAGCAGATACGCCTTCACCCCGCTCACATCGGGTCGGTTCATGGCGCCTCCTAGGATGCTCGCAGCAGTGCACCGGTGCGGGCATCGCGGATTTCGGAAGGATTGGTCCGCCCGCCAACCTGGCCGGGCAGAATGAAATCGAGCCGGTCGCTCAAAGCAGCCGCCACATCGGCCGTCGTGCGCCCCGGCTCTTCACCGCTCAGATTAGCACTGGTAGAGACCAGCGGTTTGCCGAAGGCGCGGCACAGTGCCTGCACCTGGGGATGCGCCGTAACCCGCACGGCCAGGGTATCAAACTGGCCGGTCAGCCAGTTGGGCGTGGTGGCGCGTGCCGGCATCACCCAGGTAAACGGGCCGGGCCAGCTGGCCTCAACGTGGGCGCGCTGCTGCTCGGTCAGTTGATCGATGGCGATGTAGGGCAGCAGTTGCTCGAGATCGGCGGCGATCAGGATCAGCCCCTTTTCGACCGGGCGCTGTTTGATAGCCAGCAATTTGTGGACCGCGGCTTCGGAGTCAGGATCACAGCCGACGCCAAACACGGCTTCCGTTGCATAGGCGATCACCCCTTCCTTGCGAAGGACGCTGACCGCTTGTTCAAGTTCATTCATGTTCATATTGCTCACGCTCAATTTTTTATTGTCACGACGAATCCGTCGCGCCGAGCCCGCCCAGATAAAAAAACGGCGGCCCGAAAGCCGCCGTTGTTGTGACACGTTCTGATTACTTTTTCAATTGTGCTTGCAAGGCGGCGTCTTTGGCCATGACCTCTTCGGCGTTCTTCTGACGCTCGGCACGCACACGAGCCGCCAGCTCGTCATCGCCCACCGCCAGCATCTGGGCCGCCAGATACGCAGCATTCTTGGCACCGGCTTTGCCGATAGCCACGGTGGCAACCGGCACACCGCCAGGCATCTGCACGGTAGAGAGCAGCGCATCCAGTCCCTTGAGCGGGCCACCATCGATCGGCACACCGATCACCGGACGGGTAGTGATGCCGGCAACGGCACCCGCCAGGTGAGCTGCGAGACCTGCCGCGCAGATAAAGACGCGGCAACCGCGCGCTTCGGCGTCGGTTACATAGGCGTGGGTGGCAGCAGGGGTCCGGTGGGCGGAAGTCACCTTCACCTCGACCTGGATATCAAACGAATTGAGCACGTCCAGGGTCGTCTGCATCACGGGGAAGTCGGAATCAGAGCCCATCAGGACTGCAACAAAGGGTTTGGTCATAGCGGAAAATCCTTACTCCAAGTGGGGGCTAAACCTTGCCGCAAACGTTTACCGGCGCGGCGTGGCGATTATAACCGCTCCACTTGTCTGCCGCATGCTTTTTGCGGACAGACCCAGCGCAGGGTGCCACGCACCCGTTTTTCCACCATGATGCTCCAGCCGCAATCGGGACAGCTCATCGCAACCGGCTTGTCATTGACCACGTATTTGCACTCGGGATAGCAGCTGCAGGCATAAAACTGCTTGCCATAGCGCGAGGTGCGGCTCTCCAGATGCCCTTGGCCACAACTGGGACAGGCAATCTGGGTATCATCTTTCTCCTGCAGCGATTCGATGTGCTGGCAGAGGGGATATTGGGTGCAACCGACAAACAGGCCGTAACGCCCCTTCTTGATGGCCAGCGGCTGACCACACGCCGGGCATTGAGAGCCTTCCAGCACCTTTTCGATATCACGTCCAGAAGGGCTCAGGGAACGAATGAAGTCACAGGCCGGATAGGCACTGCAACCCAGGAAGGGACCATGCTTGCCCTGGCGGATCACCAGCTCGGCGCCACATTGCGGGCAGGGGTCACGCTCGAGAGCGTGCTCGTGCGCAGAGAACAGGTTGGGATCAATTTTGGACATGAGTCACCGCGCTTGCCGAATCCGGAATGGCCGGATTCTAGCAGCGCGGCGCCATGGTGTCAGTGAATCACGCCATCCGACTCGTCAAACACCAGCTCTTCCATCTGCTGGTAGGCGTTTTCGCTGCCGGGAACGTTGAATAGCACCATCATCACCACCCACTTGAGGTCATCGAGCTCAATCTCGGGGCTGTCGAGCTCCAACAGACGTTCGATGACAATCTCGCGGGTTTCAGCGTTGAGCACATTAGCCTGCTCGAGGAACATCAAAAAGCCACGGCACTCGACACTGAGCCGGGCCAGCTCCTGCGGGGCATAGATGCGCATTGAACTGGGGGCACTGCAGGTGACGTAGGTTTCACGTTCGCTGTCATGCAGACTGGCCAAACGCTCCAGCCATCCCAGTGCTTTGTAAATTTCATCCTGATGAAAACCGGCGCGTGTCAGCTCGTCGGTCAGTTGGTCCTGATCGATCATGACCTCTGCATCGCTGTGGATGTAGGTCTCGAAAAGGTACATCAATACATCAAACATGATTCACCCTCCCCTTCTGACATATCCACCGGCGACCGCCTCCACCAACCCTTCCAGCTCCAGTTCGACCAGCTGTCCGAGAACAACATCGACCGGGAGACCGGCTCTGGCGGCAACGACATCCACACTTGTGGCCTCATAACCTACGTTATCCAACAAACCGGGTAATGGCAATCGACAGCTCACCTCACCATCCATTGTCGCGACCGATGAATGACAACCTGATGACCATCCCAGCTCTTCCACTATATCGGCTGCCTCGAGCACAAGTTTCGCGCCCTGCTGGATCAATTTGTTGCAACCGAGCGCCTGAGCGTTTTGCCGGGCGCCCGGCACCGCAAACACATCACGCCCTTGCTCAAGGGCAAAACGGGCCGTAATGAGCGACCCGCTCTGCTCGGCCGCCTCAACCACCACCACCCCGAGCGACAATCCACTGATGATGCGGTTACGCCGCGGAAAGTGCTCCGGCAGCGGCCCTTGCGCCGGAAAACACTCGGAAACCAGCGCGCCGCCTCGCGCCAGAATCTGCTCGGCCAGCCCCTTGTTACGAGCCGGATAGACCATATCCAGTCCCGAGCCGAGCACAGCCACGGTCTGGCCACCACCATCGAGCACCGCCTGATGACAGATGGCATCGATTCCCAACGCCAGCCCGGAGGTGATGGTGAGACCCGTGGCAGCAAGGTCACTGGCCAGTTGCCGGGCATTGTCGCGGCCAGCATAGGTCGGATGGCGGGTACCCACCATGGCCAGTTGGCTGTCTGATAGGCGCGCTGGCTGGCCACGGCACCAAAGTAGCAGCGGCGCCGCAGGGATGGCCCGCAGCAGCGCCGGATAGTCGGGGTGATCGGGGGTTAACAGATGACAATCCTCGGTCTGGCACCAAGAAAGCCCATCCGACTGTTCGGCCAAGGGGCGGCGCAGAGCTTGCAACTGCTGACTGTTAAGCCCCCATTCGCGCAGCGCCGCATCCGGCATGGCCAGCAGCGCATCGATGTCGTCCTCAACCTGTTCGAGTAATCGCCAGGCACGCACCGGCCCAATCCCCGGCAACCCGGCCAGAGTCAGCCACTGCGCTGCGCGTGCCTCAGGGGGCGGTAACGGCATAGCCCACCCGCACCAGATCCTGGCTGTGCATAATCAGGCCGTAACTCAGGGTGGGATACACCTTGAACAGCATGATGGTGGCGATCACCTCAGCCGGCAGGCGTGGATTTTTCGCCGGTGCCGCTTTCGCCTCGGCAAAACGCTCGACCGTCGCATGATTAAGCAGCGCACCGGGACGCCAAGCGTGCAACAACATGCCCGGTGTCAGCGCTTCACGTGCTCCGCGGTTGATCAGCACCACATCTAACCGGCTGCCGGTAACCCGCTGCCCGGGCAGCCCGATAATCTCGCCCCCTTGAAGCGAAGCGGCAGGCCGTGGATCGAACTGCGCCTGCAATGTGGGGTCGGCCGGAAGCGGCAGCAAGCGATCGCCCTCACGCACCTCTTCCCGGTTGGAGAGCAGCGTCACCCGGCTCATCCCCTCGCCTGCCACACTATCGGCGCGCACCACGCCAGTGAGGTTGGCCACCTGACCCAACCACTCACCGCTGTGAGGATCGTGAAATTCACTGCCCACACGATAGACGCCATAGCGCTGCCCGGTTTGCAGAACCCCTCGCACATAGAGGATGGCTGGCGCCAACAAGGCTCGCTGACCGGAGTTATTGCCCAAGACCATCGGCGCGCCATCGCGCTGCACCTGGCTGGCAAACAGCAGGTCCTGGGTCAAAAAGGGCTCAATAGCCGCAAGCGGCAAGGCGGGGATAGCATCATTGGCAGCTTCGCGCCGCACCTTGGGTGACAGGGTTATCACCGGCTTGGCAAACGCGCCACTGCGTACCAGTCGGGGAACACCGTTTTGCCACTGCAGGGCCAGTTGATCGCCAGGATAGATGCGATGCGGATTGGCAATCTGTGGGTTCGATTGCCACAAGATTGGCCATTGCCACGGTTTCTGTAGATAATGTGCGGCTATATCCCACAATGTATCGCCCTGCTGCACCACATAGGTGGCCGGGTAATCCGGCTGCAGCAATGGGGATTCGTTTGCCAGTGTCAGTGGCGAGCACCCCAGCCAGAGCAGCAGGGGGATGATTGGTTTCAGCTTCATGGCACTCCTTGTGTGTAACACAGGGTGAGTGACTGTTTTTTGGCGGCGTAAATGACTAGAATTACGCCAGCTTCAACCCTTTTTTTGCATAAGGCTCAACAGATTATTTATGGCCATTCTAGACGTATTGCGCTTCCCCGATGAGCGACTCAGAACTGTCGCTGCCTCAGTCGAGGCCTTTACTCCCGAACTACAGAACATTGTAGATGATATGTTTGAGACCATGTACGCCGAAGAGGGCATCGGTCTGGCGGCAACCCAGGTCGATATCCACCAGCGTATCATCGTCATCGACGTCTCTGAGGAGCGCAATGAGCGACTGGTGCTGATCAACCCGGTGATGCTCGAGCAGTCCGGTAGCACCGGCATCGAAGAGGGCTGCCTGTCGGTACCGACTTGCCGCGCACTGGTGCCTCGCGCCGAATGGGTCAAAATCCGCGCCCAAAATGCCAAGGGTGAGTTCTTTGAACTGGAAGCCGACGATCTGCTGGCCATCTGCATTCAGCACGAAATGGACCATCTGATCGGCAAGCTGTTTGTCGATTATCTCTCTCCGCTCAAACGCCAGCGTTTTCGTCAGAAGCTGGAAAAGATGGCACGAGAAGATCGCAAGAACGCCTGAGGATACCCCGCTTGAGCAAACTCAAACTGATTTTTGCCGGTACTCCCGACTTCGCCGCCCGTCATCTGGCGGCGTTGTTGTCTTCCGGCCACGAGGTTGTGGCCGTCTATACCCAGCCGGATAAACCCGCCGGTCGCGGTCAAAAGCTCACAGCCAGCCCGGTCAAAGAGCTCGCCTTAGCCCACAATCTGCCGGTCTATCAACCGGTTAGCCTGCGCAATGAAGAGGCGCAAGCTGAACTGGCGGCGCTTGGTGCCGACCTGATGGTGGTGGTGGCATATGGCCTGATCCTGCCCAAGGCCGTGCTCGATACCCCGCGTCTGGGCTGCATCAACGTACACGGCTCCCTGTTGCCGCGCTGGCGTGGTGCCGCGCCAATCCAGCGCTCCATCTGGGCCGGTGATGCCGAAACCGGTGTCACCATCATGCAGATGGACGTGGGCCTTGATACCGGCGCCATGCTGCGCAAAGTGAGCTGCCCGATCGCTGCCGACGAAACCTCCACCAGCCTGTATGACAAGCTGGCTGAGCTCGGTCCGCATGCGCTGGTCGAGACTCTCGACATGCTCGCTGCCGGCACCATCAGTGCCGAGGTGCAGGATGATGCCCTGGCCAACTACGCCCAGAAGCTCTCCAAAGAGGAAGCACGCATCGACTGGACACTGGATGCCGCCGCCATCGAGCGCTGCACCCGCGCTTTCAATCCCTGGCCTATCAGCTGGTTTGATGTGGCTGAGCAGACCATCAAGGTGTGGTCTGCCCAAGTCATTGCCGACGATCATGGCAAGGCACCCGGCACCCTGCTCAAGGCCGATCGCGATGGCATCGACGTGGCCACCGGCAACGGTGTATTGCGCCTGCTGACCCTGCAACCGCCCGGCAAGAAGCCGATGAGCGTGCAGGATCTGCTTAACTCCCGGCGCGACTGGTTCACCGTCGGCACTGTACTGGCGTAAGGATGATGGGCGCCCGCCGCCCGTCACCGGCAAGGTTTCAATCAAGGTAAGCGTATGAAAACTCGTGCTCAGGCCGCTTTGGTCATGCAACAGGTGCTGGATCACGGTCACTCTCTCTCCGCGGCGTTGCCCCCGGCTCAGGATCTGGTTGCGCCCCGTGACCGCGCCCTGCTGCAGGAGCTTTGCTACGGCACCCTGCGCTGGTTGCCGCGTCTTGACGCCGCAGTCGGCGAGATGATGGACAAGCCGCTCAAAAACAAGAGCCGCGTCTTTCACTATCTGCTGCTGGTCGGTCTCTACCAGCTCATCTATACCCGCATTCCGCCCCATGCGGCCGTGGCCGAGACCGTCAACGCCACCAAGCTGCTGAAAGGACAAGCGCTGCGTGGCCTGATCAATGGTGTGCTGCGCAATTTCCAGCGCAGTGCCGAAGTGATTCTGATGCGGGTGGATCGCAATCCCAGCGTCCGCCTTGGCCATCCGGAGTGGTTAACCAAACGCCTGCGCCAAGCCTATCCAGAGCAGTGGGAAGCAATTCTCGATGCCAACAACCAGCGCCCGCCCATGTGGATCCGCAACAACGGCAGCCGCCAAAGCCGCGATGCCATGCTGGCGCGGATGGCCGACACTGGCCTGGAAGCCACAGCCGGCAGCGAAGGGGACCAATCCATTCTGCTGACTCGCCCCTGCGATGTGGCCAAGCTGCCCGGCTTTGAGACCGGCGACTGCTCGGTACAGGACGGCGCTGCGCAGCAAGCCGCCGCACTGCTCGACCCGCAGCCGGGCGAGTGGGTGCTCGACGCCTGCGCCGCCCCGGGCGGCAAGACCGCACATCTGCTGGAGCGCCAGCCGGCGCTGGCCGGTGTGGTCGCGGTGGATGCCGATGGCGAGCGCCTCAAGCGGGTGCAGCAAAATCTGGATCGTATCGGCCTGCAGGCTCAGCTTATCCACGGTGATGCCAGCGCGCCGGACCAATGGTGGCAAGGGCCGCAATTTGATCGCATTCTGCTTGATGCCCCCTGCTCGGCCACCGGCGTTATCCGCCGCCACCCCGATATCAAGTGGCTGCGCCGCGATCAGGACATCCGCGAGCTGGCCCAGCTGCAACGCCAGATTCTGGGCGCCTTGTGGTCGAAACTCAAAAGCGGCGGTACGCTTTTGTATGCCACCTGTTCGGTGCTGCCGGACGAGAATCGCGATCAGATCCGCGCCTTTCTCGCTGCCACTCCCGATGCCACGCTGGTTCCGCTGCACGCTGGCGATACGCCGCAGATGCCGGGGCGCCAGTTCCTGCCGGGAGAGGGTGAGATGGACGGCTTCTATTACGCCAAGTTGAAGAAGCAGTGAGCCAACGATGAAGATCATCATTCTGGGCGCCGGCCAAGTCGGCGGCACGCTGGCAGAGAATCTGGCCGGTGAGAACAACGATATCACGCTGGTCGACACCGACAGCGAACGGCTGCGCGAGCTGCAGGATCGCTTCGACCTGCGGGTGGTGAACGGCCACGGTGCTCATCCCAAGGTGCTGCGCGAAGCCGGCGCTCAGGATGCCGACATGCTGGTTGCCGTGACCAACAGCGATGAAACCAACATGATCGCCTGTCAGGTGGCCTACTCCCTGTTCAACACCCCCAACAAGGTGGCGCGGATCCGCTCTCCGGCCTATCTGGCCGAACGCGATCGCCTGTTCTTGCCCGAGGCGGTGCCGGTCGATCACCTGATCGCCCCCGAGCAGTTGGTGACAGACTATATCCGCCGCCTGATCGAATACCCCGGCGCCCTGCAAGTGGTCGACTTTGCCGGTGGCCGGGTAGGTCTGGTCGCGGTCAAGGCCTACTACGGCGGTCCGCTGGTCGGTAATGCGCTTTCAACCTTGCGCGAGCACATGCCCAACATCGAAACACGGGTGGCGGCGATTTTCCGTCAGGGCCGTCCGATCCGCCCGCAAGGGACCACCATCATCGAGGCCGATGACGAAGTCTTCTTCGTGGCCGCCTCCGGCCATATCCGCGCCGTGATGTCGGAGCTGCAACGCCTCGAGAGCCCCTATCGCCGCATCATGATCGTCGGTGGCGGCAACATCGGTGCCGGTCTGGCGCGTCAGCTCGAGAAGCGCTACAGCGTCAAGTTGATCGAACGCAGCCCCAAACGGGCCGAGCAGCTCTCCGAGCTGCTTGAGAACACCATCGTCTTCTGTGGTGATGCCGCCGATCAGGAGCTGCTGGCCGAAGAGCATATCGACCAGACCGACGTCTTCATTGCCGTGACCAATGAGGATGAGGCCAATATCATGTCGGCCCTGCTCGCCAAGAAGATGGGCGCCAAGAAGACCATGGTGCTGATCCAGCGCGGTGCTTATGTGGATCTGGTACAAGGCGGCTCCATCGATATCGCCATCTCACCGCAACAGGCCACCATTTCTGCCCTGCTCACCCACGTGCGGCGTGCCGACATCGCCAACGTTTACAGCCTGCGCCGCGGCGCGGCCGAAGCGATTGAAGCGGTAGCCCACGGCGACGAGAACAACTCCAAGGTGGTGGGTCGCACAGTAGGCGAGCTCAAACTGCCGCCCGGCACCACCATTGGCGCCATTGTGCGTGGCGAAGAGGTGCTGATCGCCCATGACCGCACCGTTATCCAACAGGATGACCATGTGGTGATGTTCCTGGTCGACAAGAAGTACATTCCCGAAGTAGAAAGGCTGTTCCAACCCAGCCCCTTCTTCCTGTAACGCGACCATGACTCAGCGCATCCCGCATCAGGCCCGGTCAGCTCTCTTTAGGGAGAGCGCCGGGCCTTGTGTTAATCAACGACCAGGCTGCCACTCATGATCAAGCTGCGTCCCATCCTGTTCACCCTTGGACTGGTGCTCTCCAAGCTGGCCCTCTTCATGTGGCTGCCCACCCTGTTGGCGCTAGTCACCGGCACGGAAGGGGTGGCCGAGTTTCTCAAGTCGGTGCTGATCACTCACGCCGCGGCCTTCCTCTGCCTGCACTACGGGCGCAAGGCGACATTCCGGCTCGGGGTGCGCGAGATGTTCCTGCTGACCACCTTGGTGTGGGCGGTGGTCTGCATTTTCGGCGCCCTGCCGTTTGTGTTTATCAACCACATCAACTTTACCGACGCCTACTTCGAGACCATGTCGGGCGTGACCACCACCGGCTCGACCGTGCTCTCCGGCCTCGACACCATGGCCCACAGCATTCTGTTGTGGCGCTCCATCCTGCAGTGGCTGGGTGGGGTTGGTTTTATCGTGATGGCGGTGGCGGTGCTGCCTTATCTGAACGTGGGCGGCATGAAGCTGTTCCAGACCGAAAGCTCGGACTGGTCGGATAAAAGTGCTCCGCGCGCCAAGACGGTGGCCAACCATATCGTGCTGGTCTATCTGGTGTTGTCGATGCTCTGCGTGCTGGCCTACTGGGCCAGTGGCATGACCATCTTCGAAGCCATCAACCACTCGATGACCACCCTCAGCACCGGCGGTTACTCCACCTCGGATCAATCCATGTCGCACTTCTCCAATGCGGCGCACTGGGTCGGAACCCTGTTTATGTTCCTTGGTGGCCTGCCGTTCCTGCTCTATGTGCAGAGCCTCTCGCGCCGTGATGCCAGCTTGTTTCATGATGCGCAGGTGCGGGGTTTCTTCTGGTTGGTGCTGGCAACAACTGCGGTGCTGACCCTCTATCTGTGGCACCGGAATATTTTCGGTTTCTGGGATGCGCTGCGGATCAGCTGCTTTAACATCGTGTCGGTGCTGACTACCACCGGTTACGGGCTGGGTGACTTCGGTACCTGGGGCCCGCTCTCCTTTATTCTGTTTTTATGCCTGTTAGGGATCGGCGCCTGCTCCGGCTCAACGGCCGGTGGCCTCAAGATCTTTCGGATCCAGCTCTCGTTTGCGCTGTTTCGCAAGCAGATGCTGCAACTGATGCACCCCTCCGGCGTGTTCCCGCAGAAATTCAACGGCCGCCCGGTCAACGAAAGCATCATCCGCTCGATGATAGCGTTTGTTCTCTCCTACGTGGCGGTGATCCTGTTTATCGCTGCGCTGCTGGCTTTTATCGGGCTCGATCCGCTGACCTCGATTTCCAGCTCCATTACGGCGGTGGCTAACGTTGGCCCGGGCATGGGACCGATAGTGGGGCCAAGCACCAACTTTGCCAGCTTGCCCGAATCGGCCAAGTGGATCCTGTCCTTTGGCATGATGCTGGGGCGCCTCGAAATCCTGACGGTGGCGGTACTGTTCTTCCCCTCCTTCTGGCGTCAGTAGCAACGGAGCCAGAACCAAAGAGGCAGCCCATCGGCTGCCTCTTTGTCATTCAACTGTTGAGCGCCGGGGGCGTCTGCTCATCCGCCTGCTCCAACGCCTGCTCGACCAGCGCTTCAGGGAGCGGTTTGGGCACCTCAACGCCCAACTCACGCAGCCGCTCGGCCTGCATCAACAGATTGCCGCGCCCTGAGGCGAGCCGCCCCATCGCCTTGTCATAGCTCTCGTTGGCGCGCTGCAAACTACCGCCCAGGCTCTGCATCTCCTCGACAAACAGCCGCAGTTTTTCGTAGAGCCGCCCGGCACGCTCGGCAATCAGGCGGGCATTCTGATTCTGCCGATCCACCCGCCACAGGTTCTCGATGGTGCGCAGCGCCACCATCAGGTTGGTCGGGCTAACCAGCAGAATGTTGTTCTCCAGCCCGTAACGCACCAGTGAAGGGTCAGCGTCCAGTGCCACCAGAAATGCGGGCTCGACCGCCACAAACATCAGTACATAGTCGAGGGTTCGCACGCCAGGCAACTGCTGGTAATCCTTGCGGCCCAACTCGCGGATGTGACCGCGCACCGACGCTACGTGCTCTTTGAGCGCGACCGCTTTTTCCAGCTCGTCATCGCTGTTGAACCAGCGCTCATAGGCGGTCAGCGAGACCTTGGCATCGACGATGATGTCCTTGCCCTGCGGCAGATGCACTATCACATCCGGCTGATAGCGTTGCCCCTTGTCGGAGGTGAGGCTGACCTGGGTGTCGTATTCGTGCCCTTCGCGCAGGCCGCATTCGCTCAGAATACGCGCCAGCACCACTTCACCCCAGTTGCCTTGTTGCTTGCTGTCGCCCTTGAGCGCCCGGGTCAGGGCTGCCGCCTCTTCAGTCATACGGGCGTTAAGCTCGGCCAAACGTTCCAGCTCGAATCGCAGGTTGTGGCGCTGCTCGCTCTCCTGGGCGTGGGTCTCGCCAATCTGGCGGCGAAAGGCATCAATCTGCTCGCGCAGCGGTGTCAGCACCCGATCCAGACTGTGTTGGTTTAGATCGCGAAACTGGGATGAGTTCTGCTCGAGCAGGCGGTGGGAAAGGTTCTCGAACTGCTGCACCAAACGGGCTTCAGCCTGCTGCTGCAGTTGCAGTTTCTCGGCCATGGCTTGGCGCTCGCTGCGTAGCTGCGCTTCGCCCTCCTTGACCCGGGCGGTCAGGCGGGTGATCAGCTCACGGTGCTCCTCCTGCTTGTCGAGCAGATGCTGGCGCTCGTCACTTAGCTCATCCTGGCGCAGCAGTAGCGCCTCGTTTTTGCCTTGCAGCTGGGCCAGCTCGTCACTTAAAAGACGCTGTTCACGCCGTCCGGCCAGCCACCCGCCCACGGCACTGAGCACCACGCCGGCCAGCAGCAAGGCCCACAGCTCGAGGCTCATCGCCGACCCCGCCGCCGCAGCAGACGACTCAAGGTACGGTTCACGATCACCCAGAACACCACATAGACCAAATAGGCCGCGATAATCACCCACTTGTGGTGATTTACGCCGTCGTCCACGGTGCTGAAAGGGAGATCAGCCACCCGCATGTAGAGCAGGATGATGAGGGGAAACACCAGCAGCAAAGAGGCACGCCAGAAAAATAGCAGCATAGGATTTCAGATTCAGCTAGGAATGACGCTGCTAGCTTACATCAAGCGGGGGGAAACTGGCGAATGAGGGCTCGTTTGGTTCTGGATTAGCCACTCACAGTCGCCTACAATTACCCCTAATTAGGTAAAAGTGAGTCTGTATGGATCAAACGCTCTATCAGTGGCTGCAGCAGTCGCTGGTCCATGCCAAAACGACGCCCCAGCGCCAGGATCCCAGACCGCCCTGGGCCATTGAGGAGTCCCAGTTTCTCGCCCTCTGCAGCCACTGCGGCGAGTGCGCCAACGCCTGTCCGCAGGGCGTGATCCGAATAGCGAGCCGTGAAACCTATCTGGGTACTCCGCTGGAGGGAACACCGGTGCTGGATCTCTCCTGCGGTCGCTGCAACTTCTGCGGTACTTGCGCCCGCAGTTGCCCGACCGGGGCGCTCGATCTGACGCTCGGACGGCAGATCCAGGCCAGAGTTAAAGTCGAAGAGAGCTGTCAGGCCCGCCTCGGTTTCTACTGCCTTTTGTGCGAGGATGCCTGCCCGCAGTTTGCCATCACCCTCACGTCGGACGGTGTGCAGATAAATCGTGAAGCCTGCGATGGCTGCGGTGCCTGCGCCATCGCCTGCCTGCATGGCGCGATCGCGCTGGTGCCGGTGCCCTGAATGAAGAAGCGGAGCCATATCGGGCTCCGCCTCATGTCTGCACACTCATGCTCTCAACCGGCGATGGCGATCAACTTGTCGTCGTGTTCCATCCCCAGCAGGTGACAGAGACGCTCAGGATCGCGCACGACATCGGCCAGGGTGTACTCACCCAGCACGTCGAGAAAGGCGTTCATCGCCTTGCGCAGGATACCCTGAATCCGGCACCCTCCGGCCAGTCGGCAGTTGTCGCTCTTGCAGTAGGCGGGACAGAGAATGTTCTCCATATCCACCACCACATCGCGCAAATTAATGGAGACGGTCGCCCGCCCAAGACGGATGCCACCATGCTTGCCACGAACCGTCTCGATGTACCCCTTGACCCCCAGCTGATGAACGATTTTCACCACATGATTGCGGGAAATATCGAACGTTTCGGCCACTTCGGTAATGGTCGACAGGCGATCGACAGGTTGCACTGCCAAAAAGGTGAGGGTTCGCAGAGCGTAATCGGTAAAACGCGTCAATTGCATATCATGCTTGCCTCGTAGCTACGCCAAACCTGCTGCAACGGCTCCACATGGAGGCGATATACAGAGGTATCAGGCAAGGTTAAGAGGTGAGCGATGGGGTGTCGATAAAGATAGAAATAAATCGACACTTTCTTTGATTGATCGCAAAAATGCCGGGGAGTGGCCGTTAGCCCCGCTGTTCCAGCCACTTTTTGAGGGTATCGGGCGGTAATGAGCTGTCGGCTGCCACTGCCAGCGCACCCCAACTCACGGCCTCTTGCAGTGCCTGCGCCATGGGAATGCCACGCATCAACCCATCCAGTAATCCGGCGGCAAATGCATCGCCGGCACCGGTGCTATCGACCACCTCGACCGGCTCGGCCGCCACACGCACCGTTTCACCGTCGCGGCGAATCGCCAGTGCGCCGTCGCGCCCTTCAGTCAGCACCAGCCAAAGCAGGCTCTCACCAGCCAGATCGCGGGCGTGCTGCCACAGGTTGCCGCTCGCCGCGAGATCGCTGTGCGAGGCGATCATCACATGACATGGGCGCTGCCAGGCACCGCCCTTGGGGTATTGCGCCACCACCAGCGTCTCGGCCAGCAGGGATTGCATGTAAGGCACCACATCCATGCCGGGATGATTAACGTAGAGACAGTCAAAGCCGCGCTGCGGCAACGGGCTCATTGGTTGTTCATCCCGAGGCTGGCGCAAAATGGTGCGCTCGCCCTGACTATCCACCAGCAACAACACTTCACCAGCTGGCTCGTCGCAGCGCTGCACCCAATGGCAATCCAGGCCAATCGCCTGCGCCTGGGCCAACAGCCAGTCGCCCACGTCATCACGACCCAAGCGGGTTGCCACCATCACCTCATGACCGGCCCACACCAGACCAAGTCCGGTATTAGCCGCTCCGCCGCCCAGGCGTCGCCCGTGGTCACGGTAGTGCAGCCGCGAGCCAGCCTTGAGCGGATCGCTTAAGGTCAGCACATGGTCACAGTTGAGATGAGCAAGCAGCAGAAGACGGGACATGGGTACCTCGAGGCATGGATCAGGCAAGTGCCGGCATCAGTATACCGGCAGCTCCACACCTTTGAGCAACTCATCAATACGGGCTTGGGTCGGTTGCTGCATCACATTCTGGATCACCTCTTTGGTCAGGTGCGGCGAGAACGAGCTGATAAAGTCATACATGTAGTTTTGCAGCAGAATACTCTTGCTAAAGCAGAGCTGGGCCGGGCAGGGCTTGAACAGGTGCTCGAGGTTGATCGACACCAGATTGGAACCTTCCCGATCGTTGGCCACCAGCGACGAGACGATCCCGATGCCAAAACCCAACTCCACGTAGCGCTTGATTACCCCGGCATCCATCACGGTCATGTAGTAGTTGGGGGTGAGCCCCGCCGCCTGAAACGCCTCATCCTGTGCCCGGCGGCCAGTGGCCCCGCTCTCGTAGCTCAGGATCGGGTATTGGCACAGCTGCTCCAGCGTCGGCCGTTTACTGCTGGCCAGCGGGTGATCTTCCGGCACCACCAGCGACAGGGTCCACAGGTAGGCGGGCAGCACGATGAGATCCTTATCGAAGCCAATCTCGTGGGCGACGATGGAGAAATCCGAATACCCCTTGCTGATCGACTCGCGATTGGCCGACATCACCGGATGCAGGTGGAACGAAATCTTGGGGTACTTCTTGGTGAAGTAGGTGACACTTTTGGGCAGCAGATAGCGCGCGATGGTGTGCGTGGTGTGTATGTTCAGGGTGCCCACGGTCGGGTCGAGGTATTCGCGGGATATCGCCTTGATCTTGCTCTCGATATTGAGCATCGACTCGGCGCAGCGGATGATCTCCTCCCCGACCGGCGTGATGCGGTGCAGGTGCTTGCCGCGCCGCTCGAAGATACGCACACCCAGCTCACTTTCGAGCAGGCCAATCTGTTTGCTCACCCCGGGCTGACTGGTATAGAGCGCTTCCGACGCCGCCGACACGTTGAGATTGTGGTCACGAATCGCGATCAGATACTTCAACTGTTGTAGTTTCAAGGCGGCATCCTCACAGACTGACAGGGCGGGCAGGCGATCGCAAAAAAAGGCCACCCGAGATGAGCCAGTGTATCACCGACCTCATCCCGGGCGTCTAACGTTCGCTTAAATTGCCAGAAAATCTAGCAGTTACGAAAGGGCTCTGACAAATGGCGTCAGGCAGGCTGGCCCTGCTCGACTGGCAACAATCCAAGAAACTTAAGGATCCATGACAGGACCAGGGTCGAGTCAACTCCCTGTTCAAGGGTCTCCAAGCAGAACTGGTAACGCGCTTCACCGATGGTGGCGCGGCGCCGCTCGATCAGGGCGCGGTCATAATCGACGGAAAACTCCGGATGCCCCTGAATCGCCACCACATTGTCGCCACGCTGGAACATAAAGTTGGGGCAAAAGTCATTACCGGCAAGGCGCACCGCGTCAGGCGGCAGCGATTCGACCTGATCCTGATGGCTGGCCAGAATGCGGATCTGCTCGCGGGATGGCACCATCCAGGGCTGCTCGGTCAGCACCGGATTGGTCGCCACTCCCAGTCCCCACCCCTTGGCTGACTTGTTCACCTGACCGCCCAGCGCCTGGGCAATCGCCTGATGACCAAAGCAGACGCCCGCCAGCGGCACACCGGCCGCATCGGCGCGCACGATCCAGTCGCGCAGCGCCACAACCCAGGGCACATCGCTGTAGGCATCGTGCCGGGAGCCGGTAATCAGCCAGGCATCACAGGCCTGAAAATCCTGCGGTAACTGGCCATCACAGGCGACCCATACCTCGAACTCCAGCTGCGGTTGCAGCGCCTGAAACCCGCTAATAAACATCTCGGAATAGACCCGGCCGAACCGTTCGGCCAAGTCGGCATCCAGCCGGTCACAGTCGAGGATACCCAAACGCATCGATAACACTCCTTGTCATGCAGTTACTTCATGGTCGGCATGATAAAACTGGCGCCCCCTGCATCACCTTCCGGCCAGCGGGCGGTCACCGTCTTCATCCGTGTGTAGAAACGTACCCCGTCCGGCCCGTGCATGTGAAGTGCCCCAAACAGGGAGCGCTTCCAGCCACCAAAGCTGTGAAAGGCCATCGGCACCGGGATCGGCACATTGACCCCTACCATACCGACCTGAACGCGTTGGGTGAAGTCCCGCGCACACCCGCCGTCACGAGTAAAGATAGCGGTGCCGTTGCCATACTCGTGTTCATTGACCAGTTGCAAGGCCGTTTCATAGTCCGCAACCCGCACCACGCACAGCACCGGCCCGAAGATCTCTTCGCGGTAAATACGCATCGCGGGGGTCACCCGGTCAAACAGGCAACCCCCGATAAAATAGCCACCTTCGCTTGCCAACATCCGGCCATCGACCACCAGCGCAGCCCCTTCAGCCACGCCCTGATCCACATAACCACGCACCTTGGCCAGATGCTCGCGGCTAATCAGCGGCCCCATCTCGTTTTCCGGGGTGACACCAGCGCCCGGCCCAACCCGCAAGGCGCGCACCTTGTCACCAAGGCGCGCCACCAACGCATCGGCCACCTCATCCCCCACGGCGACGGCCACGGACACCGCCATGCAGCGCTCGCCTGCCGCGCCATAGGCCGCCCCCATCAATGCACTGACCACGGCATCGAGATCGGCATCGGGCATCACCAGCAGGTGATTCTTGGCTCCGCCCAGCGCCTGCACCCGTTTGCCATGGGCTGAGGCGGTGGCATAGATGTATTGCGCAATCGGCGTCGAGCCGACAAACGACACCGCCTGCACCCGCGGGTCGGTCAGCAGCACATCGACCGCCTCTTTGTCGCCGTTGATGACGTTGAACACGCCGTCCGGCAGCCCCGCCTCCTTGAGTAACTCCGCCATACGCAGAGCCAGGCTGGGGTCTTTCTCGGAAGGCTTGAGCACAAAGGTATTACCGCAGGCCAGCGCCACCGGGAACATCCACAGCGGCACCATGGCCGGGAAATTGAAGGGGGTGATGCCGGCGCACACCCCAACCGGCTGCATCAGCGACCAGCTATCGACGCCGCTGCCCACATTCTGGGAAAACTCCCCCTTCTGCAGGTGGGGAATCCCGCAGGCAAATTCGACCACTTCGAGACCGCGGGTCAGCTCGCCCTGGGCGTCACTTTGCACCTTGCCGTGCTCACGGGTGATCAGGGCGGCCAGCTCGCCGCGCTGCTGCTCAAGCAGCGCCTTGAAGCGAAACATCACCCGCGCCCGCTGCAGCGGCGGGGTCTGCGCCCAGCCGGCAAAAGCTTGCTCGGCGGCCGCGATGGCACTCTGGCACTCCTGCACCGATGCCAGCGCAACCCGGCCAATCTCCTCGCCGCTCGCCGGATTGAAAATAGCGCTGCTGCGCTCGCTATGACCGGCAACCCGCTGGCCCCCGATAAAGTGTCCCAGAGTGCTCATGTCTCCTCCCTAAGTGGTTAGGCTTGTGCCTGCAAGGCATCCTGCAGCAGGCTGAACAGTTGATCGATATGCTCGCGCTCGATAATGAGCGGCGGTGACAGGGCAATGATGTCGCCAGTGACGCGGATCAGCGCCCCCATCTGGAAGCAGCGGACAAACACCTCATAGGCACGCCGTCCGGGCGCTCCGGTCATGGACTCGAGCTCGATGCCCGCGACCAGTCCGTAGTTGCGGATATCCTTCACATGCTTGCAGCCGCGCAGGCTGTGCACCGCCTCTTCCCAGTAGCCGGCCATCTCATGGGCACGGGTCAGCAGCTGCTCACGCGCATAGATATCGAGGGTGGCGAGTGCAGCGGCAGCGGCCACCGGATGGCCGGAGTAGGTGTAGCCATGGAACAGCTCAATGCCCCCTTGCCCAGCCTGCATCAGATCCTGATAGAGCCAATCTTGCACCAGCACCGCCCCCATCGGGATGGCGCCGTTAGTCAGCCCCTTGGCGCAGGTAATGAGATCGGGCTGTACCGCAAACTCCTGGGCCGCAAATGCAGCACCAAGGCGACCAAAGCCGGTGATCACCTCGTCAAAAATCAGCAGGATGCCGTGCTTGGTGCAGATCTCGCGCAGCCGCTTGAGGTAACCCTTGGGCGGCAAAATCACCCCCGTGCTGCCGGCAATCGGCTCGACGATCACCGCGGCAATATTGCTGGCATCGTGCAGCGCCACGATACACTCCAGCTCATCGGCCAGCGCATCGTTCTCGTTGGGCAGACCACGGGTAAAGGCATTGCGGGCAATATCGAGGGTGTGCGGCAGATGGTCCACCCCGGTCAGCAGGGTTCCGAAGTGTTTGCGGTTGGTCACAATGCCGCCGACCGAGATGCCGCCAAAGCCGACCCCGTGATAACCGCGCTCGCGGCCAATCAGACGGGTGCGGGTTCCCTGTCCACGCGCCCGCTGCCAGGCCAGCGCGATCTTGAGGGCGGTATCGACCGACTCGGAGCCCGAGTTGGTATAGAAAACGTGTTTGAAGCCGGGTGGCGCGATATCGACCAACCGGTCGGCCAGCTCAAACGGGAGCGGGTGCCCCATCTGAAAGGTTGGCGCAAAGTCGAGACGGGAAATCTGCTGCGACACCGCTTGCGCGATCTCGCGCCGACCGTGGCCGGCGTTGCAGCACCAGAGCCCGGCCGTACCATCCAGTATCTTGCGGCCGTCCTCTGAGTAATAATGCATCCCCTCTGCCGAGGCGAGGATGCGTGGTGCCGCCTTGAACTGCTGGTTGGCCGTAAACGGCATCCAGAAGGCAGACAAGTCGGCAGGGGTGGTGATCTCGTTGACAGGTCTCATACTCACCTCATCCTAAGGTGTTTAGTAATTTTTGTGATTTCGACTATTAAATTAAACACCGGATGGCGGTATAAGGGGGCCGTCCTGCCCCCTGTTTGGTTGGTCCAACCGGTCACGGTGTTATACGATAATTAACACATTTCAAATAATAGTAAACAAGCAAGTAACAGACAGACGGAGTCTCTATTGATGGATATCGGCAACCGCCTCAAGGCGGTACGTACCCGTGCCGGACTTTCCCAGCGCGAGCTGGCGAAACGCTCCGGGGTGACCAACGGATTCATCTCGCAAATTGAAAAGAACCAGGTGAGCCCCTCGGTGGCCTCACTGCGCAAAGTGCTGGAAGGCATCCCCATGACCCTCGCCAGTTTCTTTACCGAAGAGACCGAGATGGATACCGAGGTCATCTTCCGCGCCGAGGATATGCCTGACCTGGGCTCGCACCCCATCAGCTACCGCCTGGTCGGCCACAGCCGGGCCAATCGCGCCATCGGAATGCTCAAGGAAGTGCTGCCACCGGGCGCCGATACCGGGGCCGAGATGCTGACGCACGACGGTGAAGAGTGCGGCATCATCATCGCCGGCCACGCCGAGGTGACGGTGGGTGAGCATGTCTATCTGCTGCAGCCGGGCGATGGCTACTACTTCGACAGCCGAACGCCGCACCGTTTTCGCAACGTCGGCGAGCAGGAGTGCGTGCTGATCTCGGCCAATACCCCGGCGACCTTCTGACCCTGTTTACCGAATTGTTACAATCCGGATTTACAAGGGGCGGAATGTTTAGCATAGTGATGCAATCATGAGCCTATTGTTCAAGGAGCGAACATGACCACTCTGACGCTGGCCGACTGGCAACGACGCGCCGCCGATCTCGCCATCGAAGGCCGCGCCTTTATTGATGGCGCCTATGTTGCAGCCCGCTCGGGCGCGACGTTTGATTGCATCAACCCGGCCAATGGCCAACTGCTGGCCAAGGTGGCCTCATGCGATGCTGCCGATGCCGAGCTGGCGGTACAGGCCGCCCGTCGCGCCTTCGAGGCCCGCACCTGGGCCGGCCAATCCCCCAAGCAGCGCAAGCTGGTGATGCAGCGTTTTGCGGCGCTGATGCACGATCATCTGGAAGAGCTGGCACTGCTTGAATCTCTTGATATGGGCAAGCCGATCGGCGATGCCATGGGCTATGACGCCCCGGCCTCGGCCAACTGCATCGCCTGGAATGGCGAGGCAATCGACAAGATTTATGACCAGGTGGCGCCGGTGGAAGAGTCGGCGCTGGCGCTGGTCACCCGTGAGCCGCTCGGTATCGTCACCGCCATCGTACCGTGGAACTTCCCACTGGTGATGGCCTGCTGGAAGCTCGGTCCGGCGCTGGCGACCGGTAACTCGGTGATCCTCAAGCCGTCGGAAAAATCCCCGCTTACCGCCATCCGTATCGCGGCGCTGGCTAAAGAGGCCGGCATCCCCGATGGGGTGTTCAACGTGCTGCCGGGCTTTGGCCACAGCGTGGGCGAAGCGCTCGCCATGCACATGGACATCGACTGCATCACCTTCACCGGCTCGACCAAGGTCGGCAAGCATCTGATGGAGTGCGCCGGCAAATCCAACCTCAAGCGCGCCTTTATGGAGTGTGGCGGCAAGAGCCCCAATATCGTGCTGGCCGATGCCGCCGATCTCGATCAGGCAGCCCGCAGCGCCGTCGGTGCCATCTTCTACAACCAGGGTGAAGTGTGTACGGCGGCCTCGCGCCTGCTGGTGCAAAACAGCATCAAGGCCGAATTTGTGGCCAAGGTGGTGCACTACGCCCGCGAGTGGGTCAGCAGCAATCCGCTCGATCCAGCCACCCGCATCGGCGCCATGGTTGATGAGGTGCAGATGAATCAGGTGCTGCGCTACATCGAATCGGGCAAGGAGCAGGGCGCGACGCTGCTGCTCGGCGGGGAGCGAACCCGCGTTGAGAGCGGCGGTTACTACATCAGCCCAACCCTGTTTGATAACGTCACCCCGGATATGCGCATCTTTCGCGAGGAGATCTTCGGCCCGGTACTGGTGATCACCGGTTTCGATACGCTGGATGACGCCATCCGTCTGGGCAACGACACCTGTTATGGGCTGGCAGCCGGAGTCTGGACCAGCAACCTCGATAACGCGGTGAAGGTTTCGCGCGCCCTGCGCGCCGGCACCGTCTTCGTCAACAACTGGGACGGTGGCGACATGACCATGCCGTTTGGCGGTTACAAGCAATCCGGTAATGGTCGCGACAAGTCTATTCACGCCCTGGAGAAGTACACCGAGTTAAAAAGTACCTGGATCCAGCTCGGTTAAGGTCATTTCTGCTATCTGTCAGCAAAAAGGGATGCAATTCCCCTTTTTCCATTTCTGGCCCTTCCCTCATCGGACCTGTTCGATATAATCGACGTCGAAGCAAACCATTAAATCTAAACGAAAAATTAAAAAACCATGCTGTTCTTTATGGGAAGTGTGCTGTTTCTGGTGATCGGCCTGCCGCTGCTGTTTTATGCGCTCGGTCAGGGCGAAGCCTACATTACCTGGGGCCCCTGGATATCGGGGATAGCCCTGATGTTGTGGCTGCTTAAGGATGTGGCCAGCATCCGGCGCGGCGGCCGCTAACAATGCTTTAACTCGATACCGGCTTGCGGTTACAGTACCCCTTTGTGATCTTCATCACCAAGGCGTCGTTTCATGCAACCTGCCATCCAGCGCCAGGGCGTTATATTCGCTCTGAGCGCCTATACCCTGTGGGGTCTGGCCCCCATCTACTTCAAACATCTAACCGAAGTGCCTGCCGGTGAAATCCTCACCCACCGCATCATCTGGTCGTTCGTCCTGCTGCTCGTTCTGGTGCTGGCTAAACGCCAGTGGCACAAGGTACAGATGGTGCTGGGCCGGCCGCGTCTGCTGCTGTTATTGACCCTCACCTCGCTGCTGATCGGCGCCAACTGGCTGCTGTTTATCTGGGCCGTTAACAATGGCCATATGCTCGACACCAGCCTGGGCTATTACATCAACCCGCTGCTCAACGTGGTGCTGGGGATGTTGTTTCTCGGCGAACGACTGCGCCGCCTGCAGTGGGCGGCCGTTGCGATGGCGGCCATCGGGGTTGGTGTGCAGCTGATTGCCTTTGGCTCCCTGCCGTGGATTGCGCTGGTGCTGGCGGTGTCGTTTGCCTGCTATGGCCTGATCCGCAAAAAACTGGCCCTCGATGCCTTGACCGGTCTGCTGATGGAGACGCTCGTGCTACTGCCGGCTGCGGCCATCTATTTGTGGGGCATTGCCGACAGCGCCACCAGCCACATGGGCGACAATGCGCTGAGCCTCAATCTGCTGCTGATCGCCGCGGGCCTGATTACCACGGCGCCGCTGCTCTGCTTCACCGCAGCCGCCACCCGCTTGCGCTTCTCGACCTTGGGCTTTTTCCAGTACATCAGCCCCAGCCTCACCTTCTTGCTGGCCGTCACCCAATATGGCGAACACCTCAGCCACGACAAGGTGATTACCTTCGCCTGCATCTGGAGCGCGCTGGTGCTGTTCAGTCTTGATGGCATTCGCAGCGGGCGCCGCGAGCAACCGGCGCAATAATTTACAAGCCGCCGGCCAACAACTGGGCTATGAATGGAAGATGCAAAGCGCCAACCCTTCCATCCGTTACTGGCAGACGCCCCACCTTCCCGGGGTGGAGCTCTGCCGTGCCCATCATCGGGAGTTCAGCTATGGCCGCCATGTGCACCTCGATTACCACATCGGGCTGGTGCAACAGGGTGGGCAGAAGTTTATCCACAAAGGCGGCAGCCACGAACTGGTGAGCGGCCGCTTGTCGGTGGTCAATCCGGATGAGATGCACGATGGCCTGAGCCTGATGCCGGAAGGCTATACGGTGCGGGTATTTTCCATCAACCCGGCGCAGATGCTTGGCTGGCTAGGTGAGGAGCGCTTTTTCACCACGCCACTGCTCGAGCGTCAGGATCTCTATCAAGGGTTTGGCCGATTGCATCAGGCGCTGGAACATCCGACGTGCGATCCGCTGCAAGCAGAAGGCATGCTGCTGGAACTGCTCGAGCGCCTGTTTGCTCTGCCGGCGGCTCCTCATGCGCTGGCCGATCCTCAACTGCATTACCTGCGCGATATGCTGCTGGCCAACCTTGATGCTCGCCACGCGCTGGAAGATCTGGCTGCTCACATCGGGATGGAGCGCTTTGCCTTTCTGCGCCAGTTCAAAAAACGCACCGGTCTCACCCCCTATGCCTGGCTCAAGCGGCTGCGTCTCGAGCAGGCCAAGCGCCTGCTAACCAAGGGCATGTCAGTAAGTGAAGTGGCGCTGGCGGTGGGCTTTTTCGACCAGAGCCATTTTCACCATGGCTTTCGACTGGCGTTTGGCCTCACTCCGGCCCAGTTTCGGGAGCAAATGCTACCGACTAAGTCCTGATGGATTGTTGAGCGCACCTGAGAATGCCTCCTGTGCCACACTGGGGAGCAATCCTTGGAGGACAACATGAAAACAGCGCTACTCGCTATCGACTATCAGATCGACATCATGCACCCGGACGGCAAGGTCGCCCGCTCGGCACCCCAAGCCCAAGAGCGCGGCGTGATTGCCGTTGCCAACCGGCTGCTGGCCCACGCCAGCGTGGCTGACTGGTTACCGATTCTGGTGCGGGTTGGCTTTCAGCCTGGTTACGGGGATCATCCTGCCCACTCCCCTTTCTTCGGCCGGGCCCGCAGCGCCGGCGCACTGGAACTTGGTACCCGCGGCACCGATTTTCATCCGGATCTGGTGATTCCACCCCATGCCATCATCATCGACAAACCGCGCATCAGCGCCTTTTACTCGACCCGGCTGGAAGCGGTACTGCGCGCCAACGGCATTGAACGGTTGATCGTCGCCGGGGTCAGCACCGCCTGGACCGTGCAGAGCACGGTGCGTGAAGCCCATGACCGCGACTACCGGGTGGTCGTGGTGGAAGATGCCTGCGCCGCAGCCACACAAGAAGAGCACCAAAGCTCGCTGTCCCTGCTCGGGGCGCTGGCCGAGATCCGCCAAAGCCATGAGCTGATTGGCAACGCGCAATAGTTTACAAGCCAGCGCATCCCCGCCTTGTCACACTGGGACGGTTATCTGCTAAAAAGAGAGCCGTCCCATCATGCACACCACCCTGTTTCTCACCCTTGGCGCCATTCATCTGGTTGCGCTGGCCAGTCCCGGCCCTGATTTTGCGCTGATCCTGCGCAGCTGCCTGCAGCGTCCACGCGCCCTCGGCGCCGCCATCGGTATTTCGCTGGCAATCCTGCTGCACGCCACCTTAAGTCTCACCGGCATCAGCCTGCTGATCGCCAGCGCGCCGTTGCTGTTTGTGGCGGTCAAGCTGGTTGGGGCGATCTATCTGGGAAAACTGGGTTGGGGAGCCCTGCGCGCAGCCAGCGGTCAAGACGCAGGCTGGGAGGCCTCTGGCCGTGGTGAAGGCACACTGCTGCTGGGTGTGCGTCAGGGGATTGCCACCAATCTGCTCAACCCCAAGGCGCTGATCTTTTTTATCGGCCTGCTGGCGGCCATGGTGACACCCGAGGTGGACATGACCACCCGTTTGCTACTGGCCTTTGAGCTGTTTGTGCTCTCACTGCTCTGGTTCGGGGTGCTGGCCTGGACCCTTTCGACAGCGCGCGCCCAGCGTCTGCTGAGCCGGCTACAACGGCCGCTCAACCTGGTCACTGGCATGCTGTTTATGCTGGTGAGTGTCTCCATCCTGTGGGAGAGCGCCAAGGCGTGGCTCGGGTGACGGCGCAGCGGCATCACTGGCGCTGGTAGTAGTACCCCTCACCGGGGCTGCCCCAGCGCAACATGCCGTCTTGATCATAGCCGCGATCGAGCATACGCAGGTAAAGCGGTCCCACCCACAGATATTGCACCAGCGTGTCGGCACCGGCGAAGTCGGTGCGGCATTCACCCACCCGGTTTCGCCCTTCATAATCGCCGGTCGGCAGGCGACGCAACACAATATCGCACCCTTCGCGGCGTGACAGTTGGGCTTCCGAGAGATTGGCCAGCAAGGCGGGATTGCGCCAGGCACCACGAAAATCGCTGGCTTTGGGCATGGTGTATTCGGTCATGCGCACCTCACCGAAGCTGCCGGCGCGCAAGCGAAAGATACGCTGACGAAAAGGATGGGCCGCCTTTTGCTGCAAGGTCTGTTCGAGATAGATCCAGCGATCGCTCTCCTCTCCCTGCCAGATCTCGCGACTGTGCAGTTCCACGGCGGCAAAACGCTCATCACTCTCTGCCTGCTGGCGGGTAGAAAAAGAGCCCGTCAACCAGCCGGTCAGTGGATCAAGCTCGGCGCCCCATCCCGGCGAGAACAGAAACCAGCACGCCATCCAGACCAGCCTTCGCACAAAAACTCCATTTCCTCAGCGACTTGGCCGCCATTATAGGATTTTGTGCGCGCCCGTTCTGTCGATCAGCTCAAAACCTGACCACACTGATGACAACACGCTTCACAAACTGGCACTATGCCCACAAACAAGAGTTAAAAATAAATGTTTAGGCTATCGCGAGGAACATGAGATGTTTTGGAATCGAACGACCCAGGAATCTGAGCAACTGAAGGCAGAAAATCAGGCACTACAGGCCTTTCGTCGCGCCATCGAGTCATCGGTACCCTTTATTCAATTCACCCCGGAAGGGACGGTCACCGCCGTCAACGAGCAGTTTCTCGCCATCATGGGCTATCGCCGTGAAGAGGTGATGGGCCAGCACCACCGCACTCTCTGTCTTTCCGAAGAGGTGCAAAGTAACCGTTATGAAGCCTTCTGGCGTGACCTGCGCAGCGGACAGGAGCAGCATGGCCGCTTCGCCCGCAAGGCCAAAGATGGCCGCACCGTCTGGCTGGAGGCGAGCTATTTCCCCATCATCGAAGCGGGGCGAGTGGTCGGTGTGGCCAAAATTGCCGCCGATGTGACCGCCCGGCAGGAGGCCGCCGAGCGTGCCCAAGCGCTGCTGAGTGCGCTGGATCGGTCACTGGCCACCATAGAGTTTGAGCCCGATGGTCGCATCATCACCGCCAACCAGAACTTCTTGCGCTGCTTTGGCTACAGCCTGTCCGATATTAGTGGCAAGCATCACCGCATGTTGTGCGATGACGCCTTCTACCGCGACAACCCGCGTTTCTGGCAAGAGCTGGCAGCCGGCGATCTTAAGTCTGGGCTGTTTATGCGCATCGGTCGCGGTGGTCAGCCGGTTTGGCTGGAGGCCACCTACAACCCGATCCTCGATCACGACAACAAGGTGATAAAAGTGGTCAAACTGGCCAGTGATGTCACCGCCCGGGTGGAAGAGGCCAATGCCGCCCGCGAAGTGTCGCAGCAAGCCGGCGCCGTCACCGCCACCACATTGACGGCAGCCAATCGCGGCAAGACGCTGACCGATCAGGTGCTCGCAACCTCGCGCGATATCAACGGTACGGTGCAGCAGGTCTCAGCGCAGATTGAGCAGCTCAACGCCCAGTCCCGCAACATCGAGGCGATCATCTCGACCATCAGCAGCATTGCCGATCAGACCAACCTGCTGGCACTCAACGCGGCCATCGAAGCCGCCCGCGCCGGGGATCAAGGACGCGGCTTTGCCGTGGTAGCCGACGAAGTTCGCCAGCTGGCGGCCCGCACCTCCAGCTCCACCAGCGAGATTGCCACCGTGATCAGCAAAAACTCCGAGATCACCTCAGGTATCACCCAGACCGTGGCGTCGGTCAGCCAAAAGGCCGAGACCGGCCAAGAGCAGGCCAATAGCATTGCCAGCGTGATGGAGGAGATCATCGAGGGCGCCGAGTCGGTGTCGCAGACCATCCGTAATCTGTCGCGTTAAGAGGCGCCAATCGCTGACAAGTTGACCTCCGTCATGGGGAGGCCGGCTCAACCTGCCTAGGATGCTCCGACTTTTTAGCACCACGGAGTTTCAACATGTCCCGACAATGGTCGCTCCCCATCGCCGCTCTGGCGGGGGGAGCGCTTTATTATCTCGGTATCCATCAGGGCGCCCAATGGGTGTGGATGGCACTGATTGGTCTTGGTCTCGGATTTACCCTCTCTTTCAGCCGCTTTGGCATTGTTTTTGGTTGGCGTGAGCTGCTGGCCCGTCGCAACAGTTACTATGTGCGCATTCACCTGCTCACCATCGCCATCGAACTGCTGCTGTTCACCACCGCACTCTCCTTTGGCCACTCCCTGTTTGACGAGCCCATGGTCGGCAATATCGTCCCCATCGGGATTCCCTTTGTCGGCGGCGCGTTCCTGTTTGGTATCGGCATGCAGCTGGCCGGCGTCTGCGCCACCGGCACTCTCTATCGCTGTGGTGAAGGACAACCCCGTTTCTGGCTAGTGCTGCTCTGCTACTGCATCGGCACCCTGATCGGCGGCTCACTCAAGCCCTGGATGGCCAGCCATTTTGTCAGTAACCCGATCCTGTTCAAGCAACTGACCGGCGGATTGTGGAGCGGCATGCTGCTCAACTTCGCGCTGATCGCACTGCTCTATTTCATCTTCCGTCAGGTCGAACTCCGCCGACACGGCACGCTGCAGCCCTTATGGAGTCAGGGCAATCCCTTCTGGCGTGACGGCCGCTTTACTGTGCTTACCGGCGGGATCATCATTGCCCTGCTCAACTCCAGCGTAGTGGCGCTGCATGGTTCGGCCTGGACCATCACCGGCGCGCTCTATGATCTCTCCCTGCGCGTTGGCTCCCTGTTCGGCCTGTTTGCCGGCAACCCCAAGCTGGCGCAGCCCCTGCTGGCCAACCCAATGATCGGCATGTTTGTTCTCGGTGTGCTCGGTGCGGCGCTGGCGCACTGCCTCAGTGGCGCTCCCAAAGCAGGCCCGACCCACAACGGCGCCATTCTGGCTGGCATGCTGGGCGGGATCCTGATGGGGGTCGGCGCCATGTACAGTCTGTGTAACCTGGGGGGTTATTTTGATGGCACCGCGTCAGGCAGTCTGCACGGCTGGCTCTGGATGTTGATGGCTCTGGCTGGCAGCCTGATTGGCCTGCGCCTGCGGCCACGTTTCGGTCTCTCGGTTTAGACAATCCCATGCGCTCGGACAGGCTCTGTCCGAGCGTATTGCCTTCCTCTTCATCAGCACCCAAAACGGTGCACTCCCCATTGTCGCCGCCATCGCCGCTGCCTAGAGTGGCTCCTTTGCCATTTCCTGAGAGGCGCCCTTATGCGTACCTGTTTACTGCTGGCAGGCAGTGCCCTGCTGATGACCCTGGCAACCGCGACCCAGGCAGCCCCCTCATCCTTGGCGGCACGAGCCACTGCGCCCACCCGCCTGCCAGCCTTTCAACTGCTCTGCCGCGACGGTGAGATGGCCGAACCCGCCATCAGCCACGGCGACGGTTTTCTGCATTTTTATAATGAAAAATTGCCACTCAAGCAGTTAGGTCCCGACCACTATCAGGCCAGTGCCAAGGCGATCGTGGTGGACATCAAACAGGAGAGTGATGGCCGCTTCAGCGGTCAGTGGACCCTCAAGAGTGGCGAGAGCAGCGGCCCCTGCACGCCGGTACCGGTTGATGCCAAGTACAACCCGCAAGCGGCCGGCGTCTGAGTGAGTTGATCTGACAGCACAAAAAAATAAGGGGCGCTGCTGCGCCCCCGTTCATATCCAGCACACCTGTGCACGCACCTAATCCTTCGGATTGAGGGTGACGATGCGAGTCTTGCTGACCTTGTGACGGTAGATTTCACGCAGGTACTGCACCGCTTTTTTCACACACTCACGGCTCAGGCGGATGTCGTTGATCGACACGAACTTCTCCTTGTCGCGGATCAGTTCACGATACTTCTTCTCATACATCGGCTTGATGGCGTACCAGTTGGTATCCAGAATCTTGGCCGGATTCTCATACTCGTTGAGCATCTCTTCCATCAGCGACTCATCAAACTCCTCGGCACGGATCATGTCGAGGATCGCCTGATCGAGGTGCTCGCCGAAGCGATAGTGATCGCGGGCAAAGCAGCGTTTGATAAAAGAGACGATGAGAGTGAGGAAATCGTCGCTCAGGCACGGGCTCTTGACGATCAGGGTGGTCAGCGAAATGTTGGCCGACGCACCAATCACCAGAGCATAGCGCTTGAGGGTGGTGTTGGGGAACAGGCCGTTGAGGTGTGATTTGAGCCGGTTCAGATCCATGTAGGAGAGCTTGTACTCTTTGGGCAACGAAATGATCGACACCACCGACGAGCAGTTCTTGAAGAAGTGCAGCTCGCTCAACTCATCCGGGTTGTAGCCGCTCTTCACATAACGGTCGAGGCTTTCACGGTAGTGGTTGGCCTCGATGGGCAGCAGGCTGATCCCCTCGATAGCCTGGGTGTTCTTGTTAAAGTGCGGCAACTCGATAGAGCGCGAGAAGAGATCGTCGATATCCAGTCCACCACTGCGGTCGAACAATTTTATCTTGTCGGCCAGCGCACCGCCGGTATCCGGGATCACCGACTCGGCATAGGCCACCGCCACCGGGCCCGCCAGGCTCATAAACAGATCGTTGGCATCGAGACGGATAGTTTCGCTGATATCGATACCGGCGCGGCGGAAGTAGTTTTCGTCGTAGTCGGTGGTGACCGCCTGAGCCGTCAGGATGTTGAAGATCTGCTGGGAGATGTACTGGTTGGCGTACTTCTCCATGGTGTTGACGTCGATATGCTGGATCTCGCCGTCATCGCTCTCCTCGGCATAACGCATGATGTCGTTGGAGATCAGCATCATGGCGTTCCACGGGCGGATTCGCTTCATCATGCTGATGTCGCTGGTCTGCTCGTTGTCGAAGTTGTAAGAGAAATCCCACTCTTCCGACAGGTACTTACACAGCAGGCGTCCGGCGTTGATATGCAGCGCTTCGGAGATCTCGACCCCGCGATCACAGATGTTGGGCAGGATGCAGATGCCGCTGGTGAAGATGGGGTCAAACATGAAGTGCTGACCGAGCGACAGCTCATCATCCTCACTCGGCGGCGAGAAGGTCTTGCTCATGTAGGAGTATTGCTGGGCCAGACCGAACTCCGAGGCCATCCCCGAGCCAGTACCGCCGCCGGCACTGAAGATGTAGAAGTAGAGCCGCGACTGGTTGGCTTTGATGCCGCACGAATCCACCAGATAGGAGTGGATATACTGCCAGTCGGAGTTGGCGAAATACTGGGTGTTCTTGTTGAGGATGATCTTGGCCAGATACTGGCCGAGGATCGGGGCGTTACCGGCACCGCCTGCGTGGATCTCGGAGAGATCCATCACCTTCATCTTGGAGTAGTCGTTCAGGAAACCGCCCTGTCCGGCACGGTGCGACAGGCGGATACGGCCATCGATGTCTTTGTCGAGATCCCCCAGCATCACCAGCGGCTCAATCAGAAACACCGGCTTGGCCGAGTTGTTCTGCATCCGCAGATTACGCCGGATCCAGCGTACCGGACCAAACTCTTTCTCGCGCCGCTTCTGCTCTTCGCTCTTGAATTCGTCCAAGTAGAAACTGCGCGCGTTATACACCAGCGAGGCCACATCCAGCGCAATGTTGGAACCGCAGCGCCCCAGCCCCACCAGGCACACCGCCGGGAAGTGGGGGTGGGCATGCTCGGTCGAGTCATTGGCTGGCGACATGGAGGGAAAGACAGAGCCGCGCAGCAGCTCCAGGTTGTTCAGGATGCGTCCCAGATCGCTCTCGGTGTAATAGAGATAGCGCTCTTGGCTGACTACCTCGGCCAGCGCTGCCGGTTGTTCGACAACATCGCTGACCTCTGTCGTTTCCGGTTCACTCAGCATCGTCTGCTCGAGATCGTCGTGTTGGGTGGTCATAGTGGGGCATCCTCCGTCTGTAGCGCACACTGCCAGGGAGAGACGGTTGTTTGTTCGCTTAATGTCTCTTTACCCATAACCAACAAAATTTAGACGATTTTGAAGCAGTTACATTGCAGTTATTAATCAGACTGTGAGCCGGGGCATATCTCGCAGCATAAAGTGTGAGATGGCGCCACTCAGCACCACCCGTTAGCGCGTGGCGCTGTCCAGTGCCGGACGAGTCAACCTGCTCAATGGCCAACGGAGCAGATGTGGAAACATCGCCAGATTACCCACCAGGATCAGCACCATGCCGAGCACGCTGCTCAGCTGCCAGTGATAATCCTCAAACAGGGTCGATACGCTCAGCGCCACTAGCGGGAACAGTAGGGTGGAGTAGGCCGCCTGGCTGGCACCAATCCGCTTGAGCAGCTGAAAGTAGGCAGCAAAAGCGACAATCGAGCCAAACAGCGCCAGATAGAGGAGCGCGCCAAGATAGGAGGGGCGAGTATCGAGCGTCAGTGGCAAACCCTGCCCCACCACCAGCAATCCGGTGAACAGCGCGCCATAGCTCATGCCCCAGCCGTTGGTGGTCCACAGATCCAGCCCATGACGCTGATGACGGGCACTGATCATATTGCCCAGCGAGAAACAGTAGGTGCCAAGCAGGCTCAGTCCGATGCCGATAAACAGACCCGGCTCGGGGTTGGCGCTGGCAAGTTCGGGCCAGAACAACGTCAGCATACCGCTCAGGCCGAGCAGAGCGGCCAACCAGAAACCGCGCTTGATCGGCTGCCGAAAAAACAGCGCGCTGCTGAGGGCATTAAACAGCACCGCCATCGAAAAAATCACCGCCTCCATGCCGCTGCTGATATAGCTGACCGCGTGATAGAAGCAGTAAAAATTGAGGCAAAACACACTCGCCCCTTGCGCCAGACACCAGAGATGGTCGCGCCCGCGCAGTGGCTTGAGGCGGCCACTGAGCAGCAGCGTCACCATCAGCACTCCGGCGGCCAAGACAAAGCGGTAGAACACCGACACGGTGGGATCGACCACCCCTTGTTGCATGACGATGGCGATCCAGGTGGTGCCCCAGATCAGCACCACGGTGACGTATAACAGAAGGCTCATGGCCAGACTCCCTGCGTGACGGATGAACCACTACCCTATCGGGTGCGCGGGCCGTCCGCTGTCAGGGGATTGCGCCACTTGCAGAATCTTGCGCTTTTTTCATGCCAGCGGCTGGCTGTGAGCCGCACCCGCTCGCTAAACTGGCTCTCCGGCATTATCAGGAATGAGCCATGACCTACCAGGCCTTCGCACAGCTGCATCAGCACCACGCCGAGCTGCACGACAGTCTGGAGCTCGACTCCGGCGTTCAACTGGCCGCTTGGACCAACCGCAACGACCGCATCACTCAGCAAGCCAATCATCACACCCTCAGCCTCTATGTGGCCGATGGCTACCAGTGCTATCACAAGGGACGGGTGGGCTGGCACAACGGCGGTGCGCCGGATCGTTTCTGCTTTATGCCCAAGGAGAGCGAATCGGTCTGGGATGTGCGTGGCGCGGTGAGTTTTGTTCATCTTTACTGCACTGATCACCACCTGATGACGCTGGCCGAGCAGACCTTCGATCGCAGTCCGGCATCGCTGCGACTCGACAAACGGGTGTTTGCCAACGACCCGCAGATCACCAGCCTCTATCGCCAGTTTCTACTCGGCCACGCTTGGCAGGAGAAGAGCAACCGACTGCTGCTCTCCAGCACGGCCAACCTGCTGCTTAACCATCTGCTGAGTCGCTATTGCGAGTTTGACTGGCGCCTGCCGGCGGTGCGTGGCGGTCTGGCGCCTAACGTAGCAAGGCGGGTGTGTGAGTATATCGAACAACATCTGGATCAGCCGCTGCCGCTCAGCGTGCTGGCAACCGAGGCGGGATTGAGCGAATACCACTTCGCCCGTATGTTCAAACAGAGTCTGGGGCAAAGCCCACACCAATATCTGCAAGCACGGCGGCTGGCACGCGCCGACACCCTGCTCACCGCCAGCGCACTCTCTATCACCGAGATTGCGTTAGCCTGCGGGTTTAGCTCAACCAGTCACTTTTCCAACTGCTATCGCACCGCCCGCGGGCAGACACCATCAGCCCTGCGGCGCAATCGCTAACCGGCGGGTTTGGCATAACAGATGTCTGAGGCGATAGACGCAGCAAAAATCCAGCCAGAAATGAGAGGGTATTGTGGGAGGTAGTGCGGTGATCTCACGTAATGATCACCAGCATATCGCCTCCTGCGGCCGGTGAGGTGTGGCAGTCAGAACGACCGCCACAGTGCAGCGCCCTGCCATTGCCTGCATTGGCAATGACAGGGCAGAGGCAACTTATTGCATGTTCAGCGCGCCCAGATAATCGCGCTTGCCGAGATCCACACCGGCGCGGCGCAGCAGGGCATACACCATGGTCAGGTGGAAGTAGAAGTTGGGGATGGCGTATTCGTGCACGCAGGTGTGGCCATCCATCGCTTTGCCACCGGCCCAATGCGGGGCGTAGCGGCCACTTTCAAACCGGCTGAAGTCGGCGTCGAGCTTGCTTTGCAGATAGGCGATGGTCTTCTCTACATGGGCACGCAGATCCGCCATGGTCTTGGGGTCATCACCCAGCACCGGTACGTCGCTGTGGCTGGCAGTTGCCACGCCGGCACGGGCGGCGTCACAGCAGATCAGCACCTGTTTGCTAAACGGCAGCATATCGACGATCAGGCGATCGCCAAAGAAGTTGTCCACATTGAATTTCTTTGCCTCAGCATGCTCGGCCGCCTTGGCCAGGCAGTGGTCGAGGTTGGTCAGCATCTTGATAAACTGGGCAGCGATATCACGATTCATGGTGCGTTCTCGTTTGGTTAAAGGCTGGTTTACAAGCGGCCATCACTATACTCCATCCCCTTGCTGGATCACCGCAAAAAGCACAACACGTCCTCCTGCCGCTCTCATCACCAACTGGTGAAGAATGGGGACCGTTTGGGGTCTTGCTGGTCCTTTTTTGATCTGTGACATAAATCTCACTTTTTGCGGGGCGTAGTCTGACTGGGCTTTCTGGACATACGATAAGGAGGATGCAATGAAGATCTATGACCGGAACCGAAATGCACTGACCATCGGCCAGCGCGTCATGATTGCCGCCACCGGCACCGTGGATTACCTCAAGGAAGCTCACACCGACAATATGACGGCCTATCAGGCGGAGCATGAGAAGTGTGTGCAACTGGAACACGCCGAAGAGCGCTTCGCGCCCATCGAGTTGATTAGACTAGGCTGATAACGACTGTCACCCTACTCTTTACAATTCACCTGGCAGTAAGACGCGCAATACGATTGCTGCCAGGTTTTTGATGGTCTGCTTCTGATTGCTCTTCTGCGCTGCATCATCTGGGTACGCCTTTGGCCACACCTTGTTTTTTATCGTCTTTTTACTCAGCCCCCGGTTGCATCGCTCGATCATTCTCCGTTACGCTGGCGCCCGCTCTTGTGAAGGGCAAACGTTTAACAGGGAGTGCAAATGCCGAGCCGGTTATGGACGGACAAACGCAAGCTGGTGTGGCTACTCAGCTTGTTGCTGTTGTCGGCCTTTTTCTTGATCAGCTGGAGCAGCTATCGGGTTGCTCACAACTCGCTACGCGAACAGATTGAAACCAATACCCTGCCGCTGACCAGCGACAACATCTATTCGGAAATCCAGCAGGATTTGCTGCGGCCCATCTTTATCTCGTCACTGATGTCGCACGACACCTTTGTGCGCGACTGGGCGATGACCGATGAACAGAACCCCGCGCCGATGATCCGCTATCTGAAAGAGATCCAGGATCGCTTCGGCACCATCACCAGCTTCTATGTGTCGGATAAAACCCGCCGCTATTACCACTCCACCGGCCTGCTGAAAACCATCAGTCAGCGCGACCCGGCCGATGCCTGGTATTTTCGCGTGCGCGATCTCACCCCCGGCGAGGAGTATGAGATCAACATCGATACCGACACGGCGGATCGCACCAAGACCAATGTGTTCGTCAACTACCGGGTCTATGACTTCGATAAAGGGCTGATTGGGGTCACCGGTGTGGGGCTGGGCGTCGATAAGGTCAAGCAGCTGATCGAAAAGTACCAGCAGCGCTATAACCGCACCGTCTATTTCGTCGATAGCAACGGCAAGGTCACATTGCATGGCAGCCAGTTCCACGGGGCGGCAGACCTGCACGATGATCCGGCGCTCTCGCCGCTGGCAACCCGCATCCTCACCTCGCCAAGCAGCTCGTTTCAGTACGAGCGCAACGGCCGCGACGTCTATCTGAACAGCCGGCTGGTGCCGGAGTTCAAGTGGTATCTGATGGTTGAGCAGACCGAGCACGAATCGGAATCAACGCTGCAGACCACGCTGCTTGGCAACCTGCTGGTCAGTGCACTGGTCACGCTGGCGATTCTGGTGGTGGCTAACCTGACGCTGGGCCGCTATCAACGCCGCCTGGAGCAGATGGCCAGCACCGACAAGCTGACCGGCACCCTCAGTCGGCAGGTGTTTCAGGTGACCTTTGACCATGCCCTGTCTCAAGCCCAGCGTCAGCAGCAGGTGACCTCGATCCTGCTGATGGACATCGACCACTTCAAACAGATCAATGACAAGTTTGGCCATGAGGTGGGCGATATGGTGCTGCGCCGCGTTGCCCAGGAGATCCGCTCAACCTTGCGCGCCTCGGATATCCTCTGCCGCTGGGGCGGCGAGGAGTTTATCGCGGTGCTGGTCGATTGTGACGGGCTGGCCTGCGCCAGTATCGGTAACAAGATCCGCGAGGCGGTGGCGGCGATGAGCTTTGAGGTCAACGGCGCCAGTGTTGGCGTGACGTTGAGCGCCGGCGCGGCTGAGTATCACGACAACGAAGCCAGTCTGGTGATCAACCGGGCCGACAAGGCGCTCTATCGAGCCAAGGCCGAAGGCCGCAACCGCGTGGTGCTATCGACCTAAACGCGGCGCTGGCAACCCGCACCATAGCGTAATCACATCACGGCCACCCTCGGGTGGCCGTGATGCTTTTCAGAGAAGGATCTGATTAGCCTGATGGGATGCTTATCAATAAAACAGGAACCTAACGAACCGGTGGCAACGCGCGAATCCACTGCCTGATTGCCGTTGCTACTGCATATGCGCCCTGTGCATCGAGCAAAAAATCATGGTCTGTCGGCCAACTTCGCACCATGCCTTGACGCGCTGTCCCGGCATATTGATGAAGCGGGTTCGCGGATCGGCCGCCTGGGTTAACAGACGCATTCTCGATGCCCTTAGCAAACCCCCCTTTCTAACGGATCATAGCCGCCAGCCAATTAACGCTGCGCGGCTTGCTCGGCCATAAAGTCGATAAACGCCCGCACCTTGGCAGACAGGTGCTTGCGACTGAGATAGAGGGCGTAGAGATAGAATCGCCCCATCGACCACTGCGGCAGGATGGGCACCAGCTCACCGCGCGCCAGATAGGGGGCCAGAATAAAGTCGGGCTGCACGATAATGCCGGCGTCATCCAGTGCCAGGGTGGTCAACAGCTCGCCATTGGTGGCCTGCACCGTCGGGTGAACGCGAATACTCACCTCACTGCCATCCTGATGGGTAAATGCCCAGTTCTCACCGGTCGAAAGGTATGAATAGTTGAGAATGGCATGCTCGCTCAGATCGTCCGGGCTCTGCGGGCAGCCATGCTGCTTCAGATAGGCCGGGGTGGCGCAGACAATCATGCTGATTTCGTGCAACCTTCTGGCAATCAGCTGTGAGGTGAGCGCGCGCGAGATACGCAGCGCCACATCAATGCCCTCGTTGGCGAGATCAACTACCCGATCTGACAGATCGATATCAAGACGCAAATCGGGATATTGCCGCCGAAACACCGTCAACAACGGGGCCAGTTCATGAATCCCGTAAGAGTGTGGCGCGCTGATCCGTAGCATCCCTTTGGGTTGCAGCACCTCCTGCCCGGCCATCGATTCAGCTTCGGCAATATCACTTAAGATCGACTGCGAGCGGGAGTAGAACTCCTGCCCGATATCCGTGAGCGACAGGCGCCGGGTGGTGCGATGCAGCAGACGCACCCCAAGATGAGATTCCAAGCCACTGATTTGGCGAGAAATCGCCGCCGTCGATGTATCCAGCATCTCAGCGGCCGAGACAAAATTTCCCTTATCCACCACCGCAACGAACGCCTGCATGGCCTTGGTGATATCAATCATCCCCTCACCTCACTATTACATTAAACGTAACAATCAATTGCCGATGCTGCGCTTTTTAGTTCGATTATTGCAAGTAGTATTAGCACCAAGGTCATCAACAACCTGATGACAACGACACATTCACCGAGGGGAAACGATCATGAAAGTATCCGTAATTGGCGCAGGCAACATGGGTTCCGGTTTCGTTAAGCAATTTGCTCAGGCAGGCCACACCGTTCTGGTCACCGCCATTGACGGCGAGAAAGCCGCCGCGGTGGCAAAGGCTCATGGCGCCACCGCCGTCGATGCCAAAACCGCTGCCAGTGCCGACCTGATTGTGCTGGCTACCGCTGCGGGCGATGCCGTCACCGCGCTGCAATCACTGGGTGATATCAGCGGCAAGACCGTTATCGATATTACCAACCCGCTGACTGCCGATTACATGGGGCTGACCATTGGCCACAGCACCTCCTCGGCCGAAGAGATCGTTAAAGCCGTGCCGGGCATCAGGCTGGTGAAGGCATTTAATACCGTCTTTGCCCAAGTGTTGGCCGGTGGTGCCAAGCTGCCGTCCGGTGAACAGGTACAAGTCTTTGTCGCCAGTGACGATGCCGCCGCGAAAGCCAGCGTCACCAGCGTGGCTGCCGATATGGGCTTTAAGGTGGTGGATGCCGGCGGTCTGAAAAACGCCCGTTATTTGGAAGCTGTGGCCGGTTTCAATATTTACCTGGGTTATGGCGCGGGTCTGGGCACCGCCATCGCACCAGTCTGGGCTGGCCTGTAATTCACATCACGCACACCAATATGGCGGGCGGCCTTGCGATAACGCGGCGGCCCGCTCACCCACCCCTGATATCGGGTTGAGTCATCTTCATTGATAAGGGATATATGATGAACGCAAAATGGGTTTATATCGCTTCGGCACTGTTGGTCGGCAGCATCACCACTCAGGTCTCTGCCAAAGAGTTATCCAGTGCAGAAAAAGCCGAGCTGGCCGCATTAAAAGCTCAAGTCGCAGAAATTGCCAAAACCAGGGCAACCGAGCAGGCCAATTTGAAGAACTTTGATGATCTCGACTTCAACGTTTATAGCGGTCAGAAGTGGGATGAATTGGGTAAATCCCACGCCAAGAACATCACGGTGCATTACCCTGATGGTCGGGTTACCAAAGGGCTGGCCAGTCATATTGAAGAGCTGAAACCCATGTTTGTGTTTGCGCCGGATACCCGCATCAAAGAGCATCCAATCCGCATCGCCTCAGGTGAGTGGACGGCGGTTTCCGGCACCATTACCGGCACCTTCTCCAAGCCTATGCCGATTGGTAATGGCAAGACCATTGCCGCCACCGGCAAGCCCTTCAGCATCGGCATGATGACCATAGGTCACTGGAATAAAGCGGGTGTGATGGATGAAGAGTGGCTGATGTACGACAACCAGTCGTTTATGAAGCAAATTGGTCTGGCCCAATAAGCAATCACATTGCCAAGCAGTCGTTACGACGCGCAAAAGACCTGACACCGGCGATAAGCCGGTGTTTTTTTAAACGCCCATCATTTATCCACACTCAGGCCAGCGGGACAGTCGGCCGCGCTTTCGAGTAAGCTGGGGCAATGCGCAAGCACCACCCGAGAAAGGATTGCCCCATGATGCTATTAAGGCCGATGCGCGCCGACGAGTTTGCCGCCTATCTCGACTACTTTATCCCCGACTACGCCGCCGAGATTGTAGCGAACTACCGGTTATCCGAAAGCGAGGCGCGAGAGCAGGCCAGACGGGAGATCAGTGTCAGCCTGCCCGACGGGGTCAACAGTGCCGGCCATGTTCTGCTCTGCCTGGTCGATTCGGCCAAGCACCCGGATAACGCACTGGGTTATCTCTGGTACAAGGCCGACGCGGCGATGCGTGAAGCCTTTATTTACGATTTTTATATCCACCCCGACCATCAAGGGAAAGGGCTGGGCAAACAGGCGCTGCAACTGCTGGGGGAGGCCCTCAAGGCGCGTGGTTTTGCACAAATCAAACTGCGGGTGGCCGGTGATAATGAGCGCGCCCGCCATCTGTATGAGGTCAGCGGTTTTCAGGTCACCGGCATCAATATGAGCAAGCCGCTATAACGCATCAGCACCGCGAGATCTCGGGCTCTTGATAACAAAAAGTGGCGCCCGACCGGGAGCCACTTTTATCGGAAATTACGGACTTAATTCCGAGAAACGGGATTGGCGTGAGTTGGTCACCCCTTGTCATGTCCGCTTGGCGAGCCACTTATTGCAGGCACTGATAACTGCCATCCGGGAAATCTTTGTATTTGCTGTGGCCAAAATCGATCCCGCCACGGCAGGTCGCGTAATTATATTCACCGACCACGTCGATATCATAATCCTGCCCCGGCGCAAGATTGTTGGAGTGGGTATAGAAGCCGCCATCCGGCCCATCGCCGCAGCGTTGGTTGGAGTATTTCAAATTGCCACACCACAAGACAAAGATCTGTTCATCACAGGCGTTGTGGAATATAACCTTCTCCTCGCCATTGCTGACCGTTAGGCAATCTTTGGCATCTTGCCCCGGATTGGCATAGGCGCTAAGGGTTGAACACAGGCTCAACGTCAGGCCAATTGCGATATTTTTCAACATGCTACAGTTCCTTCTGCTGCTATGGATGGACGCGCTTAACGCGCTCGCCCACCAAAGATAGCAGCCCCTCCACCACCTTGCGCCGCAGCGGCCGGAACGTATGAACGTAGGGTGCAATGAACGCAGTGAATTGCACCAATGGTGGCCCGCAAAAGCGTTACGTGTTGGTGCAGCCCGTGCGGAGCTCGATTAGCGAGCGGTGCAATGCGCCGCGCTTATTGCACCCTACACCTGCTCCCCCCCCTTGGCGCAACGCCTTAAGCCAAAGCACCCACTACGCCACGGTAAAAAAGGTGAGGTTACAATTTATTTCCGTAGACACCTAAGAGTATATTTGCTACTTAATAATAAACGGCCTATCTTTTTGCAAATCAAACAAATCAATAAAGAAAGGTGCCTCCACATTTTCTTCTACGCCAATTTTAATGCCCGATGAATTCGTACAGAAAAAATCAAAATGATATCGTGGATGAATTTTTTTGTTCGCATTATCCATATCATCATCAAATCTAAAGTATCCATGTTCTTTTAGTAAAAGAGATGATAACATATCTGAATATAAAATAGCCTCATTGAAGTCTAGGCCAAAACTTTCATGCAGTGAAAACACCACATTATCATTACAGTATGTTCCTTCTCGACATGTATTTATTGCATTTTTTAGATAGTAAGTTGTCGCAGAATCTATCACCAACCCAAACTCATCGTAATTAAAAACAACATTTAAGCCATGATCAATCAGCTGAAAAGGCAAGCTCATAGTAAAAAAACCATCCCTTTTTTTTACCAACACTCGCTTAACATCTCCAGTGAATATCGCAAGATCAAATGCACCAGGGTAGTTAACTCGAGAGTAAGAACAACTATTTAATGCCTCGACAACATTGAGTAGATTCTCTAAGTTACTGTAAGTATCTCTCACGGCGACAAATTTATCCATGTGCGAATGGGGAATTTCATTAAAGAAATACGCACTCATAGCACCTTATTCCTTTGATATTCCAGCTCGATTATACCCTGAACGTAATCAGTATCATAATCATCAATTTCTGACAATATCTTTGATACATTGTTAATTATTTTCGCAATTAATCTCGGACTTGATTTACGCCCTGCACAGTATCGTTTAACAAGAGAGTCCAGTGAAATCTCTTCATCTAGCACGATGAAATCTTTTTGCTTATCTATTTCTTCCTTAGTCGGCAGACGAATGTCCATATAATTATTTTCCGTCAAAAACTCTAACCCTTCATTGATATTCCTAAGAACATCCTTATCTGTTGTACTACCAAGAATCAAATGACTTTCTAAGAAAGAACGAGTCATCATTGTATACAATGCGTTCCTGAAAGAAGAGCTTCTAGTCAGATTCTTTGCAAAACAGATTACAAAGGGAAATTCCAATCCTTTAGCATTGTTTATATTTGATATGAAAAATTTATTGGACTCCCTTGATTTACTCTCAAAAGACACATTGGAGTCCCACCCAAGGTTTGCCTTAACAGTTCTAGCTAACTTAGAAACCTCATCATAGATATATCGCTCCGTATCTAAAAATATAACAGCCACATCCCCTTGGGTGAGCGTGGGATGCCTGAGCTTCATGCCACTTATAATATCTATTATTGAATTTGACAAATCGCTATCGTTATCTATTTCATGTAGTGATGTGCTTTTAAAATTTTGTGGTATATCTTCAAAACGTCTAAGTGGGTCTCGTGAGAGATGCACTCTCCCTTTAGTTTCTTTATGGTTGTAGCCACAGGCATCCCATTCAGCATTTTTTAACCAACGAAGAACCGGTTTTTCATACAACCCCATACCCAATGCATGTGAAAACATGAGGTTTTTAGGGTCAGTTCTATAACATTTCTTCAACACCATGTCGGCGCGATTAACATTATCAGCTATTGGTCTAAAGATATTTTGGAAAACATCACCAGCAATAAAGACCTTTTTTTCGGTAACCAATTCACACAGATCAAGAAAACTTTGAGGAAAATCTTGGCTCTCATCAACAAAGACATAGTCAAAGGCTTTTTCTTTTTCCCATTTTTTACTTTTTATATCATCGATTGCTTTTTTACAGAGCCATTCAAAGGAACCGGATGAAAATGTACCAAAGGGGATATCATAGTAATGGCAAATATAGCGATACATACCTGAATTTGGTTCTCTGCCACTTCCCCAAGAATGGAAGCAAAAGAGTTTATTACCCCAATCAATTTGTCTCTCAACCCTCATAAAATCAAAAAAATCAGGTATTCTAGTTTTCATTGTAGATGCTAGGATTTTATTAAAGCAAGTAAAGGCAATTTTAGCTTCAGAGTTCTTTGAATATATCTCCTTTAGTTTATGAAGCAACAATTCTGTCTTACCAGAGCCAGCAAGCCCCTGAATAACATATTTCTTTCCGAACCCAGCTTTAAATACAAAACTAGTCTGATCTGTATCAAAAAGAATAATTTTTGACTTAACTGAATCCAAAATGTTATCCGCATCCAAGTTAATCTTAGACATATCATTAATACTTCCGACTATTAATGATATGATCAAATCCACTATCCTCGATTCTTTTTTATCTAGTTTTAAATCCTTAAATGAAAAATCCTCTATCCCTACTGATTTAAAAAGACTTTCCCACTTCTTTTTTCTACCTATTTTGTCCCGATATTTGAACTTTTCCGACAGATATGCGACATCCTCAAGAAAATCATCAACATACTCTTCAAAAGCCTCCTCATCTCCATCAATATTAACAAAGCATGGACTTATGCCAGCAGAAAAAATCACAATTGCACTTTCGTAATCATAACTGGAATCATCCTTTGAAAGAGGACGACAGAGGACATATGTTTGCTTTTTCTTCGTTTTGGCAAACAAATCAATGTCAGATTTGATACCTGACTTTTCAGCAAGAACTAATGCGTCATCAGAATAAAAACAATAGTTAGACATGAGGTTAGCCTTTCTGTTGAGAATCCCTTAGCCTTATGAGCAAAGATTACCAATAAACTGCATGAACAATCTAGCATCGTGGATTAGAATATCTAAACGTGTTTGTTGCATCACATCATTAAAGCTAAAACGTGATGGATATAAAAAACCCAGCCTAAGCTGGGTTGGTTCATTAAAAATCCTACTCTATTCAGAGCGCCTCCAACCTCGCATACGCCGCCACCAGCCATTTAGCGCCGGAGTCGTCGAAGTGGATCTGCACCCGGCTTTGTGGGCCCACCCCTTCGTAGTTCAGAACCGTGCCTTCACCAAACTTGGGATGGCGCACGCGCTGGCCGAGGTTGAAACCACTCTGGCTAAAGCTCTGCTGCACTTCGCTCTGGCTAAAGCGGCCGTACTGGGTCGGGCGGCTGACCTGGGTGCGCAGGCGGATCTCCTCCAGGCACTCGGCGGGCATTTCGCGGATAAAGCGGCTCGGCTTGTGGAACATCTCGCGGCCATAGATGCGGCGGCTCTCGGCATAGCAGAGATAGAGCTTCTCCATGGCGCGGGTCATGCCGACGTAGCAGAGGCGGCGCTCCTCTTCGAGACGGCCGGCCTCTTCGGTGGTCTGTTGGCTGGGGAACATCCCCTCCTCCACCCCGACCATAAACACCATGGGAAACTCCAGCCCCTTGGCGCTGTGTAGCGTCATCAGCTGCACCGCATCGGCGTGTTCGTCGGCCTGCCCTTCACCGGCCTCGAGGGCGGCGTTGGCGAGAAACGCCGAGAGATCGCTCATCTCGTCGGCCTCTTCCGGACGGGTGAACTGGCGGCAGGCGCTCACCAGTTCCTCCAGGTTTTCTACCCGCGCCTGGGATTTCTCCCCCTTCTCGGCCAGATACATGGCCTTGAGGCCGGAAGCCTGAATGGCGATATCGGCCTGCAGGTGCAAAGGTTGCAGGCTGATCTGCTGTTCGAGGGCATCGATCAGCTCGACAAAGCCACCCACGGCATTACCGGCGCGGCCCGACAGCACCTTGTCATTGAGCAGCTCACGCGCCGCCTGCCACAGGTTAAGGGCGCGATCGCGGGCATGACCACGGATGATATCGAGAGTGCGATCGCCAATGCCACGGGTCGGGGTGTTGACCACCCGCTCGAAGCTGGCGTCGTCGCCTCGGTTGTTAATCAGGCGCAGATAGGCGAGCGCGTCCTTGATTTCCTGCCGTTCGAAGAAGCGCAGACCGCCATAAATGCGATAGGGCATGGCGTCTTGCATCAGGGCTTCTTCCAGCACCCGCGACTGGGCGTTAGAGCGGTAAAGAATGGCGCAGTCGGCCAGCAGGCCGCCCTTGTCGCGCCACTCTTTCAGGCGCCCGACCACGAAGCGCGCTTCGTCCACCTCGTTAAAGGCGGCATACAGAGAGATGGGTTCGCCCTCGACGCCTTCGGTCCACAGCTCTTTGCCCAGGCGCTCGGCGTTGTTGGCGATCACCTGGTTGGCGGCCTTGAGGATGGTGGCGGTGGAGCGGTAGTTCTGCTCCAGCCGGATGGTCTCTGCGCCGGGATAGTCGCTCAGGAAGCGGTGGATGTTCTCAATCTTGGCGCCGCGCCAGCCATAGATGGACTGGTCATCGTCACCGACGATCATCACCTTGCCGCTGTCGCCGGCCAGCATGCGCAGCCAGGCGTACTGCACGCCGTTGGTATCCTGAAACTCGTCCACCAGAATGTTCTGGAAGCGGTCGCGGTAGTGCTCGAGGATATGCGGGCGGTTGAGCCACAGCTCGTGGGCGCGCAGCAGCAGTTCGGCAAAGTCCACCAGCCCAGCGCGATCACAGGTCTCCTGATAGGCCTGATAGATCTTCTGGTAGGTGCGGGTCACCGGATCGCCGTAGAGATCGATATCGCCGGGGCGCAGCCCCTCGTCTTTCTTGCGGTTGATATAACCGGTCACCTCGCGCGGCACCCAGTGCTTCTCGTCGAGGTTGAGGGCGCGGATCACCCGGCGCACCAGCCGCAGCTGATCGTCCGAGTCGAGGATCTGGAAATCCTGCGGCAAATTGGCGTCGAGGTGATGGGCGCGCAGCAAACGGTGGGCAATACCGTGGAAAGTGCCAATCCACATGCCGCGCACCGCACCGCCCAGCACCCGCTCGACCCGGCCACGCATCTCTGCCGCCGCTTTGTTGGTAAAGGTGACCGACAGAATGGAGAAGGGCGAGCACTGCTCGACCTGCATCAGCCAGGCGATGCGGTGCACCAGAACCCGGGTCTTGCCCGAGCCGGCTCCGGCCAGCACCAGCAGGTTGCCGCGCGGTGCTGCCACCGCATCCCGTTGCTTGTCGTTAAGGCCATCGAGCAGGCTTGAAACGTCCATCACCACTCCTGTTTATTTATACAGCGTGTCATTATACGGAAGTGGCGGCGGATGACCATCACCGTTGCACATCCCCATTCGGTCGCAATACAGGAGCCTGTTGGCACTGTCACAAAAATTCATCGTTAATCCAATTACAATCCGCCGACTGGCAACATAACGATGAGAAATCAATATGATGGTTCTTTCCACCCGCCTTGGCGCCGTGGCGGCCGTGCTGCTGCTCGCTGGCTGTCAGCAGGCCACACCCCAACCGGGCGATGTCACCCTGCGCCTGATGCAGACCTCCGATATTCACTCCAACCTGCTCGGCTTTGACTACTACCAGAACAAGGAAAACCCCAAGTTCGGTCTGTCGCGCACCGCCCTGCTGATCCGTCAGGCGCGCAGCGAAAACCCCAACAGCGTGCTGCTCGACAACGGTGACCTGATCCAGGGCTCGCCGCTGGCAGACTATGTGTTTGCCCAGCAGGAGAAGAGCGGTTATCTGGCCCGCCAGCCGCATCCGGTATTCAAGGCGATGAATACGCTCGGTTATGACGCCGGTAACCTCGGCAACCACGAGTTCAACTATGGCCTGAACTATCTGTCGCAGACCCTCAAGGGGGCCAACTTCCCCTATGTGAACGCCAACGTCTTTGATGCCGGCGCTTTTGGCCGTGACGGCAAGGGGCAGATCGCGTGGAACAAAGCGCACTTCACCCCATATCTGCTGCTCGATCGCAAGGTGATCGACAGTCAGGGCCATGAACAGAGCATCAAGGTCGGGGTGCTGGGGCTGACGCCGCCGCAGGTGATGCAGTGGGACAAGCGCCATCTCGAAGGCAAGGTGGTGGTGGCCGATATGGTGGAAACCGCCGAGCACTACATCCCCGAGATGCGCGCCAAGGGTGCTGATGTGGTGGTGGTGGTCGCTCACACCGGCATTAACGCCAACAGCCGCGAGCAGCTGATGGAGAACGCCGCTTACTATCTGGCGCAGGTGAAAGGCATCGACGCCCTGATGCTGGGCCATGCCCACAAAAACTTCCCGGGCGACTATCCGGATATCGCAGGCATCGACAACCAGAAGGGCACCATTGCCGGGGTGCCGACCGTGATGCCGGGCTTTTGGGGCAACCACCTCGGCATTATCGATCTCAAGCTGACCTATCAGCAGGGCCGCTGGCAGGTGGCGGGCAGCCATGCCCAGCTGCGCCAGATTGACAGCAGCGCCGGCAGCCCGGTCGATCAGCAGGTAGTGCAGAATGTTCAGGCCGACCACGAGGCGACCAACCGCTGGCTCGACTCGCCGCTCGGCCGCATCACCACGCCGCTACAGAGCTTCTTTGCACTGGTACAGGATGATCCGTCGGTGCAGATCGTCAGCGATGCCCAGCTGTGGCACGCACAAAGTCTGCGCCAGAGCGGTCTGCTCAAAGAGTCGTGGCCGCTGCTCTCGGCCGCCGCGCCGTTCCGTGGCGGTCGCAACGGCATCACCGATTACACCTGGGTGCCGGCCGGCAGCATTTCGCTGCGCAACGTATCGGATCTCTATATCTATCCCAACACCCTGCAGGTGGTCGCCATCAACGGCGCGACGGTGAAGGAGTGGCTGGAGATGAGTGCCGGTCAGTTCAACCGCATCGATACGGCCAGCAAGGCGCCGCAGGATCTGGTGAACAAGGGCTTCCCCACCTACAACTTCGACGTGATTGACGGGGTGCACTACCAGATCGACGTGACCCAACCGGCCCGCTATGACAAGGACGGCGCCAAGGTGAGCGACGGCCAGCGTATCCGCCAGCTGACCTGGCAGGGCAAACCGGTCGATCCGGCCCAGATGTTCTATGTGGTCACCAACAACTACCGCGCCAGCGGTGGCGGTCACTTCCCGGGCATCAACGGCAAGGTGATCGTGCACGAAGATCCCAAGGAGACCCGCGAGATCATCTCGGAATATCTGGTCAAGCTGGCCAAGGATCATCCGCAGGGCTTTGCGCCGCGCGCCGATGGCAACTGGCAGATGGCGCCGTTGCCACAAGGGGCCGATGTGCGCATCTACTCCTCGCCGCGTGCCGAGGCCCGCGCCGAGGCCGGCCAGCGTCTGCACTATTTGCATACACTGCCCGAGCAGGATACGGCCAATCCGGGCTATGGGGTTTATCGTCTGACCCACTAAGGTGCAAATCAGCGTGCAACAGGGCGGCCATTGTGCCGCCCTGTTTTGCTCTGGCGCAGCACCGAATTTAAATAAAAAGCGGCCCAATCGGCATGGTTATGCAAAAAACTCATGCCTGCCATGAAAAATTATCGATAGTGGGTCACCCCGTTCTCGCGTTCAATGCCACTATCCCCGTGACGACGCTTTAGAACGGATACCCAACAATGCAAACCCCGGTCCAGTTGCGCTCCAAACTCCCCGATGTGGGCACCACCATTTTCACCGTGATCGGCCAACTGTCGAACCAGTATCAGGCCATCAACCTCTCGCAGGGCGCGCCCAACTTCCCGTGTGATCCCAAGCTGGTCCAGCTGGTCAATCAGGCGATGGAGCAAGGCCGCAACCAGTACGCGCCGATGACCGGCTTGCCGGCACTGAAAGAGGCGATTGCCGCCAAGGTGGCCGAGCTCTACGGCCGTCACTATGACGTCGGCAGCGAAGTGACCATCACCGCCAGCGCCAGCGAGGGGCTCTATTCCGCCATCTCGGCACTGGTGCATCCGGGCGACGAGGTGATCTATTTCGAGCCGTCGTTTGATAGCTATGCGCCGATCGTGCGACTGCAAGGCGCCCATCCGGTGGCGCTCAAATTGTCGGTGCCAGAGTTCACCATCAACTGGGACGAAGTGCGCGCCGCCATCACGCCCAAGACCCGGATGATCATCGTCAACACCCCGCACAACCCGAGCGGTCAGGTGTTTACCGCCGATGATCTGCAACAGATGGCAGATCTGCTGCGCGGCACCGATATCGTGGTGCTGTCGGATGAGGTGTATGAGCACATGGTGTTCGACGGCCAGCGCCACCACGGCATGGCGACCCATCCCGAACTGGCCGAGCGCAGCGTGATTGTCTCGTCATTTGGCAAGACCTTCCACGTAACGGGCTGGCGGGTGGGCTATTGCGTGGCACCGGCCGCGCTGATGGACGAGATCCTGAAAGTGCACCAGTTCATGATGTTCTCGGCCGACACCCCGATGCAGTACGGCTTTGCCGAATACATGCGCGATCCGGCCACCTATCTGCATCTGGCCGATCTCTATCAGGCCAAGCGCGACCTGATGGTGAAACATCTTGCTGACAGTCCGTTCAAGCTGCTGCCAAGCCAAGGTTCATTCTTCCTGGTCGCCAGCTATGGCCACTTTAGCAGCGAGCCGGACAGCCAGTTCGTGCAGCGGCTGATCACCGATTACCGGGTGGCGACCATCCCCATGTCAGCGTTTTACACCGACGGCACCGATAACCGGCTGATCCGCCTCTCGTTTGCCAAAGACGATGCCACCATCATCGCCGGTGCCCAGGCGCTGTGCCGGGTCAAGGTGTAAGGAGCGGCATGATGCAGCCACATCACAAGGTCGCCGCCATCCAGATGAACAGTGGCGCCGTGCTGGCCAATAACCTGGCCCGTGCTGGCGAACTGGTGGCCGAGGCCGCGCAAGCTGGCGCCAGTCTGGTGTTGCTGCCGGAGTATTTCTGCCTGATGGGCGAGCACGACAGCGATCGGGTTGCCATCGGCGAGCCGTTTGGCGATGGCCCAATCCAGCGCTTTTTGTCAGATCTGGCCAAGCGCGAACAGGTGTGGCTCTCCGCCGGGACCGTGCCGCTCATCAGCTCCGAGCCTGGCAAGGTGTTTAACAGCAACCTCTGGTTCGACGATCAGGGCCAATGCGTCGGGCGCTACGACAAGATCCACCTGTTCGGTTTTGATAACGGGCAGGAGTCCTATCTGGAGTCCGCCACGCTGGCGGCGGGTCGCACCATCACCACGGTGACCACCCTGGTCGGTGAGGTGCGCGCCTCGGTCTGCTATGACCTGCGCTTTCCCGAGCTGTATCGCCAGCAGAGCGGCTATGCCGTGATCACCGCACCGGCCGCCTTTACTTACACCACGGGTCAGGCGCACTGGGAGTTGCTGCTGCGCAGCCGCGCGGTAGAAAACCAGTGTTATGTGGTGGCTGCGGCCCAAACCGGAATTCATCCGGGTGGCAAACGAACCTTTGGTCACAGCATGATTGTCGATCCTTGGGGAAATATTCTCGATTGCCGTGAAGAGGGTGAGGGAATAGTGATTGCAGCGATCGATTTTTCCCATATGATGAAAATTCGCCAGCAACTTCCGGCACTGAAAAACAGAATTTTTAATTGAGCATCGTCACTATTGTCTGAGAGGGAACTCGTCATGAAGAAAATGAATCTGCTGTTTATTTCTTTGGGTCTGTTGTCGTCTGCCAGCGCGCTGGCAGCGGAAATGCGTTTTGGTCTGGAAGCGGAATACCCCCCGTTTGAAAGCAAGAACGCCAAGGGTGAGCTGGAAGGCTTCGACATCGAGCTGGGCAACGCCATTTGTAAAGTGGCAGAGCTCAAGTGCAGCTGGGTAGAGAGCAGCTTCGACACCCTGATCCCGGCGCTGCAAGCCAAGAAGTTCGATGCCATCAACTCGGCCATGAACATCACCGACAAGCGTAAGCAAGCCATCGACTTCACCAACCCGATCTACCGGATCCCGACCCAGCTGGTCGCCCGTCCGGAAGCCAAGCTGGCACCGACCGCCGACGCCCTGCAAGGCAAGAATATCGGTGTGCTGCAAGGCTCTATCCAGGAGGTCTATGCCAAGGCCCACTGGGAGCCGAAGGGCGTAACCGTCACCTCCTACAAGGATCAGAACCAGGTCTATAGCGACATGGCCAGCGGCCGTCTGGACGGGACGCTGGTGATGTCTGCCGCCGGTCAGGAAGGCTTCCTGGCCAAGCCGGAAGGCAAGGGCTTTGCCTTTATCGGTGACCCGGTAGACGACGCTTCCATCCTCGGCAGCGGCATCGGTTTTGGTCTGCGCAAGGGCGATGAAGCCTTGAAGACCAAGCTCAACGCCGCCATCGAAAAGGTAAAGGCTGACGGCACCGTGACCACCCTGGCCAAGAAATATTTCACCGGCTTTGATGTCAGCGTGAAATAAATCGGCGCGACGCCATAAAATATCCAGCCGGCCGCCGGATTGTGCGGCCGGATTATTTTATGAAGCGCCGCAATGATGAATTTATCGCGTGACCATCAGCGCGCTAAAGAGTGAAAAACGGGACATCTTTATTCCCCCGTTATTCCGAAGATGGACAGTTCTCACGCTCTTTGCTCCCTATTTGACAGTGGACCAATAGTGGCCTGATTGCACCGAATTGGCCGCCATTGCCCGCAAAACGGGCAGAGCAGGGAGCGCAGCGGCAGTCGCGTTGTTGCCCTGAATCTTTTTTGGTAGAGTGACCATAAATCCGATTTTATATGCAACAAATTCAAGATTATATTCATTAAAAATCGGTCGGCGCTGGCATGCTCTCTGCATCGGCGCAGGCGCCCGGCTCTGCACACCGCCACCGAGTCAGTGGCAGGCGGCGGGCGTCAACGGATAGTCAGTTCAGGAACGCACATATGCTGTACGGATATGGCCAGATCATCTGGCTCGGTTCACAAATCACCATTCAGCTGGCCCTCTGTTCGGTCGGCGTGGCCATCTTGCTCGGCCTGCTTGGCGCCACCGCCAAGCTGTTCGGCTCGCGCCCGCTGGCGCTGCTGAGCGACTGCTACACCGCGCTGATCCGCGGCGTCCCCGATCTGGTGCTGATGCTGCTGCTGTTTTACGGGCTGCAGATCGGCGTGAACGCCATCACCGAACACTTCGGCTGGGCCCAGTGGGACATCGATCCCTTTATCGCCGGGGTAGTGACCATCGGCTTTATCTATGGCGCCTACTTCACCGAGACCTTTCGCGGCGCCTTTATGGCCGTGCCCAAGGGACAACTGGAAGCTGGCGTCGCCTATGGCTTCACGCCGTGGCAGGTGTTTCGCATGATCCTGTTTCCGCAGATGATGCGCTTTGCCCTGCCCGCCCTGTCCAACAACTGGCTGGTGGTGCTCAAATCGACCGCGCTGGTGTCGCTCATCGGTCTGGCCGATGTGGTGAAGGTCACTCAGGATGCCGGCAAAGGCACCTATCACTTCTTCTTTTTCACCATCGTCGCGGCGGCTATCTATCTGATGCTGACCACCCTCTCCAACCTGGTCTTCTTCTGGCTGGAGCGGCACTACGCCATGGGACAGCGGAGGGCCGGCCTGTGATCGAGATTTTGCAAGAGTACGGCAAGTCATTGCTGTGGAGCGACGGCTACCGCTTTACCGGCGTGGCGGTCACCTTGTGGCTGCTGGTCGCGTCGATCGGTATCGGCTTCTGCCTCTCTATCCCGCTGGCGATGGCGCGGGTCTCTGCGAAGAAGCGCTACCGCTGGCCGGTGTGGCTGTTCTCCTATGTGTTTCGCGGCACCCCGCTCTATGTGCAGCTGCTGGTGTTCTACACCGGGGTCTACACCCTGGAGTTTGTGCGCGCTACCGACTTTCTGAACTGGTTCTTCAAAAGCGGCTACAACTGCACCCTGCTGGCGCTGGTGCTCAACACCTGTGCCTACACCACCGAGATCTTCGCTGGCGCCATCCGTGACACCGCCTATGGCGAGGTGGAGGCGGCCCGGGCTTATGGCTTTTCCGGCTGGAAGCTCTATCGCACCATCATTCTGCCGTCGGCCCTGCGCCGGGCGCTGCCGGCCTACAGCAACGAGGTGATCCTGATGCTGCACGCCACCTCGCTCGCCTTTAGCGCCACGGTGCCGGACATTCTCAAGATTGCCCGCGATATCAACGCCGCCACCTATTTGTCGTTCCATGCTTTCGGCATTGCGGCCGTGCTCTATCTGGTGATCTCGTTTTTGCTGGTGGCGCTGTTCAGACACGCCGAGCGGCGCTGGCTCAAGCACCTTAAACCCGTCGCTGCCCATTCGTAACAGGTTGAATTCATGAGCAATACCAAACTCGAAGTCAAAGAGCTGCACAAATATTACGGTCAGCACGAGGTTCTCAAAGGCGTGTCGCTGGCGGCTCATGCTGGCGATGTGATCAGCATCATCGGCTCGTCCGGCTCGGGCAAAAGCACCTTCCTGCGCTGCATGAACTTTCTGGAAAAGCCCACCGAGGGCTCGATCTACATGAACGGCGACGAGATCCGCATGGTGCGTGATCCGACAGATGGTCAGTTGCGGGTGTTCGATCGCAAGCAGCTGCAACTGCTGCGTACCCGGCTGACCATGGTGTTCCAGCACTTCAATCTGTGGAGCCACATGAACGTGCTGGAGAACGTGATCGCCGCGCCGGTGCATGTGCTGGGGATCAGCCGCGAAGAGGCACAAGCCCGTGCCCTGCGCTGTCTGGAAAAAGTGGGGATCGATGCTCGCGCCCGGCAAGCCTATCCGGCTCACCTCTCGGGTGGCCAGCAGCAGCGGGTGTCGATCGCCCGCGCTTTGGCCATGGAGCCCGAGGTGCTGCTGTTTGACGAGCCCACCTCGGCACTCGATCCCGAGCTGGTCGGCGAAGTGTTGAAGATCATGCAGCAACTCGCCGAAGAGGGCACCACCATGATTGTGGTGACCCACGAAATGGGCTTTGCCCGCCATGTATCCAACCACGTGATGTTTCTGCATCAGGGGCTGGTTGAGGAAGAGGGTAGCCCGGAGCAACTGTTTGGCGATCCGCGCAGCGACCGTCTGCGCCAGTTTCTCTCCGGCTCGCTCAAGTAATACCGGTTCACTTCATCCCCGACGCGGCAGACCGCTCTGCCGCGCCACAAGGACATCGCAATGCGCACTCCACGCAAAATGGGCGTGATCGGGGTCGGTCACGTCGGCGCACACGTCGCCAGCCAACTTATCAGCCGTCAGGTGTGCGACCAGCTGATCCTGCTCGACACCGATGCGACCAAGGTGGCAGCTCACGCCCAGGATCTTAACGACAGTGCCGCCTTCAACCGTCATCCAGTGCAGGTAACGGTGGGGGATTATCAGGATCTGGCCGATGCCGACATCGTGGTGGTCAGTGCCAGCGGCCCGCTGTTTCGCGAAGATCGCCTCGAAGAGCTCAACGACAATCTGGCGGTGATGGACAGCATCATCACCGGGCTTAAGTCGGTCGATTATCGTGGCCTGCTGATTGCGATCACCAATCCATGCGACGTGATTGCCTGGTATCTGGCCAAGCACAGCGGCTGCACCGTGCTTGGCACCGGCACCTTGCTCGACTCGGCGAGGCTGCGCGCGGCGCTGGCCCGTGAAACCGGCGTAGCGCCGCAGAGTATTCAGGCCTATTGCCTTGGCGAGCATGGCGACAGCCAATTGATCGCCTGGAGCAGCGTCACCCTGATGGGCATGCCGCTGACCGAGCTGGTGCAGCGTCTGCCCGAGCGCTTCGGCCACCTCGATCGCGCCGCCATCGAGCGTGAAGTGATCGGCGCCGGCTGGCAGATTGTGCTGGGTAAAGGCGCCACCGAGTTTGGTATTGGCGCCGCCACCGCCGAGCTGGCACTGGCGATCTTGCACGACGAGCAGCGCATTTTGCCCTGCTCGGTGGCGCTCGAGGGTCACTATGGCGAGCAGCAGGTCTATGCCAGCGTGCCCTGCCTGATTGGACGGCGCGGCGTGGTCGAGATCCTGCCGCTGCCGCTGGATGAGCGCGAACAGCAGGCGTTTGCCCACAGCTGCGCCAGGTTGCGCAGTTTTCACCCCGTTTTGCGTTAACCGTTGGCGTTAACTATCCAAGGAGTTTTCATGCCGCATACTCTCTCTTTCCCTGCCCATCTGGTGCGTGGCGCCGGTGCCGGCAACGAGATTGCCAGCTGTGTAGCCCGCTTGGGCGAGCGCGTATTTGTACTGGGCGGCGTGAAGGCGCTGGCCGCCGCCGAATCCTGGTTAAGCGGGCAGCTGGCTGAAAAAGTTGTAGCGCGTGCTCACTATGGCCGTGATGTCACCTGGGCCGCCATCCACGCTCTGACCGAGCAGGTGAAGGCCAGCGGCGCTGACGTGCTACTTGGGGTGGGCGGTGGCAAGGCGCTCGACACCGCCAAAGTGGTGGCCGAGCTGGCCGGTCTGCCGGTGGTGATGCTGCCAACGCTGGCCGCCACCTGCGCCGCCGTGTCGGCGGTGTCGGTCATCTATGACGAGCAGGGCCACTATGTGGGTCTGCACAAGCTGGCCAAGGCGCCGGATGCAGTGATCCTCGACCCGGCACTGATCGCCACCGCGCCGGTGCGCTGGCTGGCGGCGGGTCTGGGCGATACCCTGGCCAAGCTCTATGAGTACCGCGCCATCTCGGGCGGCCAGCCGACCCTGAGCGTCAATATGGCCGCCTATCTCAACGGTCAGCTCTGCTATCAGCTGATTGCCCGCCACGGTAAAGAGGCCTGCGCCGAAGTGACCACTGGCCAACCCGGCTTTGCTCTCGAGCAGGTGATGGACGCGATTTTCCTCTACGCCGGATTTACCTCGATCATGGGCGTTGGCGATCACGTCGCGGCGGCGCACGCCATCTTCGACGGCTTTACCGCGCTGGATAAAACCCGCGAATTTGGTCACGGCTTGTTGGTGGGATTTGGCAACCTCTGCCTGTTGGCGCTGGAGCAGCGCAGTGATGACGAGATTGCCGAGGCGATTGCGCTGGCACGCGATTGTCAGGTGCCGGTCGCACTCGATGAGATTGCATCGCTCGATGCCGCTGAATTGAAGGTGGTGGCCGATGCGGCCTGCGCGACGCCAGACATGGGCAATATGCCGGCCGCGGTCAGCGCCGAGGCACTGATCGCCGCCATGCAGCGGGTCAGCGCGCTGGCACAGCGTCGGTAAACCAGCCGGTCAGGGTCTCTAGCAGGCCCTGCTTGCTGCTGGCGGGGCGGTGCAACAGATAGTAGGCCGCCCCGGTTGCTACCGGCTCGTCATAAGGCATCACCAGGCGCCCCATCCGTACATCCTCGGCCACCAGCAGCACGTCAGCCATGGCAATCCCAAAACCTTGAATCGCAGCGCTGATGGCCAGATCCATGGTGTCGAAATGCTGGTGTTTGCGCATCTCCACACTGTCCCGGCCAGTCGCAGAGAGCCACAACAGCCAGTCGCGGCGATCGCGAGTCGGGTGCAGGAAGGTTTGATTAGGCAGAGTGTGAGCATCGGTCAAAGGGCCCAGTCGCTCGCTTAAAGATGGAGCCAGCACCGGGGCGATGCGCTCATCAAACAGCCGGATTCCACCTGCCGGCGGCTGGCCATCGGCCACAAACACTACGGCCGCATCAAACGGTTCGCTCTTAAAATCGATGCCATGGCCGGTGGTGGTGGTCAACGCCACCTCCAGTTCGGGGTGCAACTGCTCCAGATGCAGCAGTTGCGGTACCAGCCAGCGCATGGCGCAGGTGGGCGCCTTGAGCGTCAGGGTGCCGTTTTCCAGCGTGGCCCGCTGGGTGGCGCGCAGCAGTTGATCAAACGCCCCTTCCACCTCCGGCAGCAGATCACTGCCGCGCTCGGTCAGATTAAGGCCGCGGGCATGGCGCTGAAACAGGGGAAAGCCGAGAAACCCCTCCAGCGTGGCGATCTGCCGACTGACCGCCCCTTGCGTCACGCACAGCTCCTCGGCCGCCCGCGTCAAATTCAGATGGCGGGCCGTCACCACAAAAGCGTGCAGGGCATTAAGAGGCGGGAGGCGCTTGGTCATGAGAGTTCCGGTTATGATTTTTTCTCATAACGATTATGGCAAGGAAGGGCGGCAGCAAACAACCTCCCGCACCCATCCTAATCGTCAGACGGCCTTGCCAATTGCTGCAAAGCCAGCTCGCCCGCGGCATCCACCGGGGAGTAGACCAGCATACGGTTGCCGTTACGCGGCGCAGACCACCAGTTGGTCTGCTGCAGCGCAACGATGCCGATACCGGGCAGATCGAAGCGCTTGATGCGGTTTTCAAACCCGAGCACCTCCTGGCGCTGCCAGATCTGCTGAAACTCGGGACTGGCATCAAAATAGCGTTGCAACTGCTGCTGCCACACCGGTTCGTCGAGGTGCTCGGCCATGGCAGTGCGATAGAGCGCCGCCCATTGGGGAATCATCTGCGACCAGTCCACCAGCCGGGCACGCCATACCGGATTGGTCAGGGCTTGCAACAGGCAGTTGCGCTCTTCAGGTGGCAGGCTCATCACCGATAATCCCAGCAGCCGGTCATAGGCGCGATTGCACGCCACGATATCAAACCGTGCCGTCTGCAGCAGGGCGGGCAGAGGGTCGAGGTGATCGAGAATGCTCTGCATGGCAAACGTGGCTTGCTGGCAACTGTACTGCTGACGCGGCGACATCTGCCCCAATCCTGCCAACGTAAACAGGTGCTGGGTTTCGGTATCACTGCACTGCAGTGCCGAGGCAATGCCACTCATGACCTTGGGTGACACGCGGATCGGTTGCCCCTGCTCAAGGCGGGTGTACCAGGTCACGCTGATATCGGCCATCTGCGCCACATCGTCACGGCGCAGACCGGGGGTGCGGCGCCGGCCTGAGCTGATCACGCCAAGCCGGACAGGGTCGAGGCTTTCGCGGCGCGCCCGCAAGAAAGCGCCCAGCGCCAGCCGGCGTGACGCTTCATCATCTGGCAACACGTCATCGGGATAGGGGGAAGGCGTGAGATAAGCGACCATTTCGCGATTCCTGTCACAATTTATCCTAGGCTAGTCAGATTCTTGTACCACCCTCAAGCCCTTTCTACAGTGCACTCCTGATTCTTTGTGGAGTTGAACCATGCACACCCCTGCTCCCACCCTTGGCAAAGCCGGCCTTTGGGTATTGTTATGCGGCATGTTGCTGCCGCAGATCGACTTCTCCATCGTTAACGTGGCACTCGATGCGATGGGGCTCTCTTTGCATATCACCCCGGTCCAGCTGGCGCTGACGGTCACTGTCTATGGTCTCTGCTTTGCCATTGCCCTGGCACCGGGAAGTCTGCTCGGCGATCGTTACGGTCGCCGCAAAATATTTATGCTGGGTATCGCCGGCTTCGGCCTCGCCTCATTGGCCTGCGGCTTGGCCAGCACACTGACGACCCTGCTGGTCGCTCGCGCTATTCAGGGGATCACCGCAGCGCTGATCGTTCCCCAGGTGCTCGCCACCATCCATGTCACTTTGAGCGGAGAGCATCACTCGCGGGCGGTTGGCTACTACAGCGCCATCGGCGGTCTGTCGTTTGTCATCGGCCAGGTCAGCGGTGGGTTGCTGGTGTCGGCCGATATTGCCGGGTTGGGCTGGCGCAGCGTGTTTCTTATCAACCTGCCGCTGGCGGTGATTTTGTTGCTGATTGTACCGCGCTGCATCCCGGAAACGCGCAGTGAGCATTCGCATTCTGTGGATTGGGCGGGCGCCATGTTGCTGGCCGGTTTTGTCTTCTCCCTGCTGCTGCCACTGACCGTGGAGATGCCGCTGTGGCAACATCTGCTGATCCTGCTGCTGGCAGCAATCTGCCTGACCTTGCTGATGATCGTGAGCCGCACCCGTGAGCAGCGCGGCCGGATGCCGCTGCTGCCCCCTTCTTTGCTGCGCATTCCGACACTGCGCCTGGGCCTGCTGGTCAGCATTCTGTTTTTTGCCTGCTGGAGCGGTTTCATGTTTACGCTGGCGCTCACCCTGCAAGGTGGCGTAGGGCTGAGCTCACTGCAATCTGGTAACGCCTTTATCGCCCTTGGCCTCAGCTATTTTGCTGGCGCCATGCTGAGCAGTCGCCACGCCGGGCAGATCCCGCGCACCCGACTCCTGCTGTGGGGCTGCGCCATCCAGATGCCGGGGCTGATGCTGTTGATGCTGACGCTGTATTGGGGCTGGCAGCATGTCGGCATTGTGCTGCTGGCGCCCGCCACCATGCTGATTGGCTTTGGTCAGTCCTTTATCGTCGGCAGTATCTATCGCATCTGTCTGACCAATATCTCAGCGGCTCAGGCTGGCGCCGCCAGCGCCACGGTCAATACGGTCATTCAGATTGCCTCTGGCCTGGGTGCCGCCTTGATGGGCTCGCTGTTTGCCCGCCTGCTCGGTTCTGACCAGCACTACCAATACGCCATGTTGGGCTGCCTGCTGTTAGAGCTGATCCTGATGGCGCTGGTGGCCATGTTGGTCTGCCACTACCGCCGGGGCGAAGTGCGGCTGGCCGCCGCCCAAGCCTGACATACAACAAAGGAGCCCACGGGCTCCTTTGCCATACCATCCGCTGTGCGTTACTCCTGCACCGGCTCTGCCAGTGAGGCGCCCTGAGTGGCGATCACCTTCTGATACCAGAAGAAGCTCTGCTTGCGGCGCCGCTCCAGCGTACCGCGCCCCTCGTCGTCACGTTCGACGTAGATGTAACCATAACGCTTGCTCATCTGGGCGGTGGAGGCGCTGACCAGATCGATCGGGCCCCAGCTGGTATAACCCATCACCTCGACGCCATCTTCAATCGCCTCGGCCACTTGCAGCAGGTGCTCACGCAGATAGTGGATGCGGTACGGATCGCGGATGCTGCCGTCGGCTTCCAGCTTGTCCTTGGCACCGAGACCGTTCTCGACGATAAACAGCGGTTTTTGATAGCGATCCCACAGCAGGTTGAGCAGAGTGCGCAGGCCCACCGCATCGATCTGCCAACCCCATTCCGAGGCCGGCAGGTGCGGGTTGGTGATGATGTTCAGAATATTGCCGCGGCTGTATTCGTGCGGATCAGCCGAGGCGCAGCCGGTGAAGTAGTAGCTAAACGAGATGAAATCCATGGTGTTGCTGGCCAAAATCGCCTCATCACCCGGCGCAAATTCCACCTTGATCCCCTCGTCACGCCAGGCGCGCAGCATGTAGCCCGGATAGCGGCCACGCACTTGCACGTCACCGAAGAACAGCCATTCGCGGTTCTTCTGCATCGCTTCCAGCACGTCGTTGGGCTTGCAGGTGAGCGGGTATTGCAGGCCGCCGAGCAGCATGTTGCCGATCTGCGCATCCGGCAGCAGCTCGTGGCAGGCCTTGACGGCCAGAGCACTGGCCACCAGCTGGTGGTGGATCGCCTGATAAATAGCCTGCTTGCTGCTCTGGTGCGGCAGCCCCACCCCGGTGAAAGGCGCGTGCAGCGACATGTTGATCTCGTTAAAGGTGAGCCACAGCTTTACGCGCTGACCATAACGGGTGAACACGGCGCGGGCGTAGCGCTCGAAGCACTCGATCACCTTGCGACTGCCCCAACCGCCGTAGTGCTCGATAAGGCCAAGCGGCATTTCATAGTGAGAGAGGGTGATCAGCGGCGTGATGTTGTGCTTCTCCAGCTCATCGAGCACCTTGTCATAGAAGGCCAGACCCGCTTCATTCGGTTCGGCTTCGTCCCCCTGCGGGAAGATGCGGCTCCAGGCGATAGAGAAACGCAGGCAGCCAAACCCCATTTCGGCAAACAGGGCGATATCCTCGGCATAGCGATGATAAAAATCGATGGCGAGATCCTTGACGTTAAAATCCCCCGCCACCCGCGTGACGTTGCCGCCAAAGATGCCCTGCGGCTGGATATCGGAGGTGGTCAGCCCTTTGCCATCGGTCAGATAGGCCCCTTCAACCTGATTGGCCGCGACGGCGCCGCCCCACAAAAACTCTTTCGGAAACAGACTATTCATTGCGTACTCCAGGTGTTTCAAAGGGTGACTGTCAACAGTTGCAGACCGGCCTGCGCCTCGCTACCCGAGGCGGTTACCGTGACCGGTGCACCGCTGCTCTGATTGATGACCATCGGCGTGGTGATGTCATACCCCGCGGCGACGATCGCGTCGAGATCAAATTCGATAAGCAGGTCCCCGGCTTCGATCCGATCGCCCAGTTTTACCTTGGGGGTAAAGAACTGGCCGTCGAGTTTGACCGTATCGAGACCGACGTGGATCAGCACATCCAGTCCGCTGTCGGTGGTGATGCCGATGGCATGGTGGGTGCGAAACAGAGAGGCGACTTCGCCACTGACCGGTGCCACCACCCGACCGCTGCGCGGCACAATGGCAATGCCCTGACCGAGCAAGCCGCTGGCAAAACTCGGATCGCTGATCTCGGCAAGCGGCAGCACAGCGCCATCTTGCGGTGCTAACAGGGTGACGGCGTCGGTGCTGGCCTGCGGCGTGGTGACCTTGGCGTCGACCGGTTTGGCCGAGCTGGTGGCATCGGCCGGCACGCCAAACAGCCAGGTCAGCACCAGTGCAATGGCCGCGCCGAGCAGGGTGCCGACGACCGTGCCCCATACCGTGCCATCCATCCCGGTCGGCGGAATAATCTGGGTAAAGGTGAAGATATTGACGAAGCCAAACGAGTAGACGGCAGTATGGCTCAGTCCGACCATGGCCCCCCCGATGGCGCCGCCCAGACAGCCGAAGGCAAACGGACGACGCAGCGGCAGGTTGACGCCATAGATGATGGGTTCGGTGATACCGAAGATGCCGGCTGCGGCGGCAGAGCCAGCCAGGGTCCGACGCTTGGCATCGCGGGTTTTCAGCATCACCCCGGCGCACGCGGCGACCTGGGCCATGATAGCGGGCAACAGCATCGGCATCATGGTGTCATGGCCAAGTACGCTCAGGTTGTTGATCATCAGCGGCACCAACCCCCAGTGCAGGCCGAAAATCACGAATATCTGCCAGCAGGCGCCCATCACTGCGCCGGCAACGGCGGGCGCCACGGTATAGATCGCCTGATAACCATTAGCCAGGCCATGGCCAATCGAGGTGGCCAACGGGCCAATCAGCAGGAAGGTGAGCGGCACCACCAGCACCATGCAAAACAGCGGGGTGAAGAAGTTACGCAGCGCCGAAGGCAGCCACTTCATCAGGAGCGGTTCGAGCTTGCAGCTGGCCCAGGCCGCGAAGATCACCGGCAACACCGACGAGCTGTAGTTGATAAAGGTGATGGGAATACCGAGGAAATAGAGGGTTTCTGCCCCCGGCTGACCTGCCGCCTGAAACGCGGCGATCATACTCGGATGCACCAGCGCACCACCGATCATCATGGTGGTAAACGGGTTGCCGCCAAACTTCTGTCCGGCGGTGTAACCGAGGATCAAGGGGAAGAAGTAGAACAGGGCATCACTGGCGGCAAACAGCAGCTGATAAGTGCCGCTTTGTGGCGTGGTCCATTGGCAGACCAGCGCCAGTGCCAGCGCCCCTTTCAGAATACCGGTGGCTGCCATCACTCCGATAAAGGGGGTGAAGATGCCGGACACGACATCGATGATTCGATTGAGCAGCGGACCACGCTCGCCCTCTGCCACCGCTTGCGCATGGCTATCTGGCACCAGCTGGCGCACCGCCTGATAGACCTGGTGCACATGATTGCCGATCACCACCTGAAACTGGCCGCCACTTTCGACCACCATGATGATGTCTTCACGCGCCTTGAGACTGGCGGCATTGGCTTTGCTTTTGTCTTTCAGCTTGAAACGCAGCCGGGTGGCGCAGTGCATCAGGCTGACGATGTTGTCCCGTCCGCCGACCCCTTCGACAATCGCGCTGGCCAGATTCTCTGTTGCCATGCTTGCTTCTCCTGATTTACCGGTGCGCTGCGGGCATAAAAAAACCTGATGCTCCGCCTCCCGAATAAGGAGGAAGAGACATCAGGTCTTGCCTGCCGCAGCAGTCACAATCCTGCGGGCGAATCGCCCTTGTTATTAACCCGTTAGACGGCCCGGTTTATACCCGGGCGGCGCCCTCGCTCTCTTTTCTCACCCGTTCGATATGAATGGCGAGAAACATGATTTCGGCCTGGCTGAGTGCCCGCTGATATTGGGCAGCCAGAAACCGGTCAATCTTTTCAGCACACTGCCAGGCCTTGGGATAGCTAGCCTGAATGGTTTGCGGCAACTCGGGATCGTCATCCACCACCACATTGCGCGACAGCATACGCTGGGCAAAAAACTTGAGATGGGTGACAAAGCGACTGTAGCTCAGCCCCTGCTCCTGATACTCGATGCGCAGGTCATATTTGACGATGTGCAAAATATCCTGCAGCACCTTGGTAATGTGCATCACCTCGGGCATCTCGCCACCGAGCTGGGCATTAACCAGATGCAGGGCGATAAAGCCCGCCTCATCCTCTGGCAGGGTCACCCCCAGCCGCTCGCTGATCAGCGCCAGCGCCTGCTGCCCCAACGCAAACTCACGCGGGTAGAGGTTACGGATCTCCCACAGCAGCGCATTGCGGATCACCGCCCCGCTGCGCATCCGTTCGATGGCAAAGTGACAGTGATCGGTGAGCCCGATATAGAGACTGTCGCTAAGCGGCCCCAGCGTAGTGCGTGCCAGCGAGATGATCCGATCGCACACCGCCATCACCTCGATGGGGATGCGCGACAGCAACTCGCCCAACTGGGAGACCAACCCCTGATCCTGCAGGGCAAACACCTTCTCGATGGCGGCCCTGTCCAGACAGTCCCCCGGCCGCCTTTGAAAACCCAAGCCACGCCCCATCACCACCTGCTCGCGCTGGTGGTCATCGAGTACGACAACAACGTTGTTGTTGAGGATCTTGGCTATCTTCACGCTGGCCCCGAAAACAAAAAAACCCGGCCGCCCGATGGGCCGCCAGGTTTTGCCTGCCGTAGCAGTAACAATCCGATGGCTGGACTTTATCCAGTGCAGGTGGCGGGCTCAAGCTCGCAACCTGCAGAGTGTGAGCTGACGCACATCAGCCTACTGCGCCAGCCGATACAGCTCCTTCTGGTATGCCATACCGCTCCAGAGCGACCAGCCCAGAGCACGCTCCTGCAGATCCTTGCTCTGCTCGGCAGCAACCAGCCGCTCGCCGACGCGATCATAGGTAAACCCTTGCGCAGCCTGCTGTGGTTGCAGAATCACGACCTGATTGCCCTCCATCAGGGCAAAATTCTTGTCGTACTGCATCAGGGCTCGTCCCGGCCAGTTGGCCGGAGTCTGGGTCAGATCCCGGCCCAGCATGGGATATTCACCACTGATCCCCATCAGTGAGAGCAGCGTCGGCGCCATATCAATCTGGCTCACTACCCGCTCGTCCTGACGCGCTGGCACCCCATCACCGACAATCACGCCCGGGATATGGAAACGCGGGATTGGCACCAGTTCGGCGCCACCAACCCGACTGTCATGATCGGCAATCACCAAAAACAGGGTATCTTTCCAGTAAGGCGCGGCGCGGGCGGCCTTGAAGAACTGACCCACGGCATAATCGGCATACTTGGCGGCGTTATTACGGGTCGCCTTGGGCTGCTCATAGAGCTCGATACGACCATCCGGGAACTCGAACGGATCGTGGTTGCTAGAGCTGAACACCAGACTGAAGAAGGGTTTGCCCTCGTCATGCAGGCGAGTGAACTCCTCGTTAGCCTTATTCATCAGATCTTCGTCACTGGCCCCCCAGGAGCCGACAAAAGCTGCGTTACGAAAATCCTTCTGATCCACCACCCGGCCAAATCCGTTGCCGAGGAAGAAGCTGCGCATGTTGTCAAAATGACTCTCGCCGCCATAGAGGAAGCTGGTGTCATAGCCGTGCTCACGCAGCAACCCGGCCAGTGTAAAGAAGCCGGTCTGGCTCTTGTCGAGTTTGACCACGGCCTGCGCCGGGGTCGGCGTGAAGCCGGCAACCACCGCCTCAATCCCACGCACCGAACGGGTGCCGGTGGCGTAAAGCTGGCGGAAATTCCACCCTTCACGGCTCAGGGCATCAATATTGGGCGTGAGCGGCAGGCCACCCAGATTACCGACAAAACGAGCGCCAAGACTCTCTTGCAGTATGATGACCAGATTCTTCGGCTTACCCTGCCAGGTGGCTTGGTTGCGACTCATGGAAGGCAGTTCAGGGGAGACAAAGACATCGGCAGGGCGGCCGCTGGCTTCACGCATCAGCGCGATCACTCGCTCCGAGGGTAGCTTGCCATAATACTGGGATGGATCTTCTTCATTACCCAATTGCTTCAAGGCAAACATCACCGAATAACCCGAGTTAAGCGGCAGGGTATTGACCAGCGGATCGGTGGAAAACGCCACCAGTGCCGGATTGAGGGCGCGATGGCCCAGTGTCGAACGCCCACCCATCACCGCCAGAGCAATCACCAGCACCGCCAGCACCGGGCGCCAGTACCAGCGCGGCATAACCAGAGAGCGGGTGACCCGACCCGACAACCACCAGCCACTACCCAGCAGAGCCACCGTAGCCAGCACCGCGATCAGCAACTCACCCTTGTGGCCACTCCAGAGCATGGAGATCACCTCTTTCGGATAGATGAGGTACTCCACATAGAGGCGATTGGGACGAAACCCGTATTCGGAAATAAATGAAGGGGTCGAGATCTCAAGAAACAGCAGCAGCCACCAGCCCAATGTCAGCCATAGCCGCAGCACCGCTCGCCACAACCGGCCGATAAGATGCTCCCCACCCAACACGACCGTCAGCAGCATGGGGATGCCCCACAACCAGCAGACCGTCGCCACATCGACCCGGAGCCCTTGCAGCAGCACCGGCAGCCATCCATTCACTGCAGTCACCCGCTCGGCTTGCCAGCCGGATAGGCCGAGCCGGAACAGTGACAGAGCCAGCATGGTGGTCAGGGCGAACACCCCCACCGGCCACAACGGGCCCATTCGCTGTTTCCAGCGCGACATGTTTGTTTCGTACATTCCTTGAGAACCGCTTGTATGAGTTAAGGCGATGGTTAGACCACGTAAAGCAACATCTGTTGCATTAACGGAGCACTTTGTTTTTTGCCTACAAAGAGGGTTTGAACACAGATCACATTTTCTAAAAAATGAAATATATCAATTATTCGTATCCAAGGGTGCAATCTTATGCGAGATAACGCCCTTACACAATTAACTTTTAACACAATACCAAAAAGGTAAGAGTACGATTCACTATCATAGTGACGACACGAAAGAGTGCCACCTTCCAGCCCTATACTTGAGAATAGAACAGTGAAAGCACTTTCATTTGAGCCTCGTTCCCTACACCAACCTCAGCACATCATCACACCACGGTTTTCCACATATCAAAATCGATATATCTTTGAAAAATCAATATATTAAATATCAATGATTACCGACCTTTCATTAAAATTCAGTGTTTGGCCACATAACAATCATGTTTTTTACGTGGGAACATGATGTAAAAAATAATCAAGAACTCAAGATAACGCACCAACAAATGACAGCTTACATAATATGAACTAATGATAGAAAACGCTTTTCAAACTACCGTTCTGTGACACTCGCTTTGTTTTTGTTTGCTTTTGTTTTTGCCCGAAGCCTGAGAATCTAGTCACTTTTCAAGCCACCTGATTCACATAATCTTTCTGCATGGCTGAGGTGTTTATGTTTCTTGAAGAAAGAAGAAATCAAATTCTAAATTATCTGGACGAGCATGAACGAGCAACGGTTGATACCTTATCTGGTCTGTTTAGCGTGACGAGGGAAACTATTCGTTCAGACCTTGGCGCCTTGGCAAAAAAAGGATTGGTACAACGTTGTCATGGTGGAGCAATCATTGTTCGCCGGAATATGCAGGCAAAATTGATCGGTGAATCAGGCGGTCATTTTGAAGTCCTGCTACAACGTCTGGAACAACAACGTCAACATCGTTCACAAGGCAAAAAGATGCGTGGCAACGTTTGTATTCTCGGTTCGTTCAACGTAGATATCGTCGCCAAAGTGGATCGTTTTCCAAAAGGGGGCGAGTCACTACTGGCCACTGCCAGCACACTGGGACCTGGTGGAAAAGGCGCTAACCAAGCCATGGCTGCAAGTCGGGCCGGAGCCCGCGTCCACTTTGTTGCCAAAGTTGGAACAGACCAATTCAGTCAATTTGCCTTCGACCACTTGTCGGCCTCGGATATTCACTCCTTCAGGCTTTATCAATCAGAAGTGGCCCCCACAGGAAGCGCCATTATTTACGTCTCACAACAAGATGGCGAAAACATGATTGCCATCTATCCCGGCGCCAACAAAACACTGAGTGATGACGAGATTGCTGAGATGACTCATGAGCTTTCGCAGGCAGATGTGCTGCTGGTTCAGCTGGAGAACAATTTTCCCGCCACTCTCAATGCGATTAAATTAGCCCATACATTGGGAGTAAAGGTGGTGATGAACCCGGCTCCCTACGCCAGTGAAGTCGTCGATTTGTTGCCCTATATCGATGTATTAACGCCCAACGAGACAGAAGCCTCACTGCTTTCTGGAATAGACATCATCGATATATCCAGCGCCCGCGAGGCAGCCCGCACCATCATCGAGCGTGGAGCCCAACGCGTGATCATTACGATGGGTTCGCGTGGTGCTCTTATTGCTGATAGTGACCAGTATAAGCATATACCTGCATTCCCTGCGGTCAGTATTGACACCACTGGTGCGGGAGACGCATTTAACGGCGCGTTTGCTGCAGCTATCGCCAACGGGAAAACGATCATTCAGGCTGCGACCTATGCAGCAGCCTTTGCTTCACTGGCTGTCGAGCGCGAAGGCGCTTCCAACATGCCGACCCACGAGCAGGTTGCCATACGACTTGCTCAAAGATAACACCATGAATTTATTGAGTTCAGCCACTGCTGACAGGAGTAAGAGATGAAAGCGATCGAGGGTATCGTACCGGTCATGCTGACCCCCTTCACAAGTGACAATCAGATTGATTATCCGGGGCTGGCCCGCCTGATAGACTGGTATCTGGAGCAAGGTGTGGATGCGCTGTTTGCTGTTTGCCAGTCAAGTGAAATGCTCTTCCTAACTCTGGAAGAGCGTGTTGAACTGGCTCGCTTTGTGGTCGCTCACGTCGCAGGACGCATCCCTGTTATCGCATCTGGGCATATCAGCGATCCGCTCGACCAGCAAATTGCCGAGCTTACTGCCATGGCAACCACTGGCATTGATGCGCTGGTCCTGGTGACCAATCACCTTGATCCGGAAAACAAGGGTACCGAGACCTTCCTGTCAACACTGCAAACATTGATGGATGCCTTGCCGGCTGAGCTGCCATTAGGCTTGTATGAGTGTCCGGCGCCATGGCGCCGTCTGCTGAGTGATGCTGAATTCAGCTTCTGCGCCAATAGCGGTCGATTTGTCGTGCTCAAGGATGTCAGCTGCGATCTGCCAACTGTAGAGCGTCGGGTCAAACTGGCTCAAGGCACCCCGCTGCATGTGATCAATGCCAACGCTGCAATTGCTTGGCCCGCGATGCAAGCTGGTTCGAAGGGATTCAGTGGCGTGTTCACCAACTTCCATCCCAATCTCTACCATTGGATCTATCACCACGGAGCCGCACACCCACAATTGGCCCACGAATTATCGTTGTTCCTGTCACTAGCTGCCGTCACTGAAACGCTCGGTTATCCGAAGAATGCCAAGGTCTACCACCAGCGTCTGGGAACTTTTGCCAGTGATCATTGCCGTGTCACCCGCGATAACGTACTTGAGAAATATTGGGGGCTGGGCGTATTGCTGGAGCAAATTCAGGCTGGCAGTGATCTCTGGAGTGCTCGCCTGACCCGCTAAAAATATTGGGGCAGATACTCTTCTGCCCCTTCTGAATAAGGACATACCATGATTGTTTGCGATCGCCATGACTGGGCGAGGGAGCGTTATGCTTTTCATCCGGTCATTGACCAAGCCATAGAGTGGATAGCCACCACCGACTTCGCTCAATTAACCTTGGGTAAGTACGACATTTTGCCAGATGGTAAAATGTTTTGCCTATTACAGGAAATGGAAACCGTTGCGCCGAATGATATGCGTGCAGAATCCCATTTTGACTATGTAGACATTCAGTATTTATTAAGTGGAAGAGAAGTAATCGGTGTAGCAAGGAGTAATCCAGAACATATCCTCGTTGAGGACAGACGCCCTGATAATGATATCGTATTTTATAACACCACTATAAACGAATCGATGATTGCCCTTGAGCCCGGAATGTTTGCTGTGTTCTTTCCGCATGATGTTCATCGACCGTGTTGTCACCTTTCTAGTCCGGCAAAAATCCGCAAAGCAGTTATAAAAATTCATTTAAATCTCTTTGTTGAAGGATAAACATCATGAAGTCTGCAACCTCGCCTTACACTGATTCGGTGAATGAATCGGTTATCCCTGCCGGGAATATCGGCCGCCTGCGATGGGGGATCATTCTGATCTTGCTGCTGGGGGCCGTCGTCAATTATCTGGACCGGGCTAACCTCAGTATTGCAAATACAACTATTGCTGCAGAATTCGGTTTCTCCCAAACTGAAATGGGCATGCTCCTGTCAGCCTTTCTGTGGCCTTATGCACTGGCTAACCTGCCCGCGGGCTGGCTGGTAGACCGTTTTGGCCCCCGTCGTATGTTCTCGTGTGCACTCGGGCTGTGGTCTGGCTTCACCGTGTTGGCTGCGTTTGTCAACAGCTATACGTTTTTCTATGGCCTGCGCATGATGCTCGGAATCTCTGAATCACCATTCTTTACCTCAGGGATTAAAATCACTCACCGCTGGTTTGGCAAAAATGAGCGCGGATTGCCCACGTCCATCATCAATACTGGCTCACAGATCGCCAATGCTATCGCACCTCCTATTCTAACCGTGCTGTTACTCTCGTTTGGCTGGCGCGGCATGTTTGCTGCCATCGGGTTGCTCGGTTTTCCTTTGCTGCTAGCCTGGATAAAATTCTACCGCGACCCGACCGCTCGCGAAGAAGCGCTTATCCATGCGGGCATTCGCAACACTCCTTCCAGCAGTGAAAGCCAGCAGGCCAACTGGGGATCGCTGTTCAAGCACTCCACCACTTGGTTCATGGTTCTGGGCAATTTCTCCATCATGTTCACCATCTGGGTATATTTGACCTGGCTGCCGAGCTATCTGGAAAAGAGTCTGGGCTTTAGCCTGAAGGCAACAGGCTGGATTGCATCCATCCCATTCCTAGCCGGGATTCTGGGTGTGCTGGTCGGTGGTATGCTTTCAGATCGACTGACCCGTCGTGGCGTAAAAGCGATCACTTCGCGCAAGATCCCCATCGTCCTGGGTGCTGCGCTGGCCGCTTGCTTCGTCGCTCCGATTCCATTTGTAAACAGCACTCCGATGGCTATCACCTTGCTGACGGTCGGCTATTTCTTCTCACAAATGCCGCAAGGCGCTATCTGGACACTGGCCACCGACATTGCTCCCAAGGCACAGGTTGCCTCTTTGGGCTCCATACAAAACTTTGGTGGTTTCCTTGGTGCGGCAACGGCGCCAATCGTGACCGGTATCATTCTCGACACCACGGGCAAGTTCACCAACGTCTTCTTGCTGGGTGCTGCGTTGCTGATGCTTGGCGCATTGAGCTTTGGTCTGTTTGTGCGTAATCCCATCACCAACAAGTAATCTCTGCAGCGGGCAGCAAGGCTGCCCGCTCCTTCCTTGGCAACCCACCTCTTCCCCGCTAGGCTGTTAGCGTCCTTCAACGCAGGTTTGCCATGTCGCCCACCTTCCCCACTCAACCTGATAACCCCCTGATGGCACCACTGCTGGAGCGGTTGCAGCAACCGGGCTGCCGCTGGAAGGTGCATCACCTTTACAGTGAGTTGCAAAAAGCGGCGCTACTGCCGTGCCTGTCGGATGATGCAGAGGTGCAGCTGTTTCGCTGTAATTTTCTGATGATGAACGCCCTCTATCGTTTGCAGGAGGAGTTACAGGGCGATGGGTGGTGGTTGCAACTGGAGGCGCTGGATATCGCACTGTTGCCCTATCAGCCTTCGGCAGTGCCAGCAGCGGCATCGCCGCTACGGGATTATTACCTGGACTGGAACGTGTTCTGGCAAACCGATCGCGATGAGATTGAAGCGCTGCTCACTGACTTCTGGCGCCGGCTGGCGCGGCTGCCTGACCAGAGCAAGCGAGAAGAGGCGTTACGCCTGTTTGAACTGGATAGCGATGCCGACAGCCAGGCGATTCGCCGCCGCTGGCGTGAGCTGGCACTGACCCATCATCCGGATCGGGGCGGTGATGCCGAGACCTTTATCCGCCTGCGCTGGGCCTGGGAGCAGCTGCGCTGACCCGAACGGCAGTGGTCGTACTGCGTTGCGTCCCGCTACACTCATAAGGGAGAGTCATGCGCCAGGGAGGTCATTATGACGGCAAGCGAACTGCACGCACTCTATCTCAAGGGAACGCTCAATCAGGCTGAGATAATCCGCGACTCCATCATGCCGGGTTGGCTTATCGAATTTCGCGACGTGAGTGGCCGCATCTTCGAGTTAACCGATACGCTGGGCTGTCCGGTCAGTTTTAACTGCGTGGCCGATGCCCGTGAGCGAGTCCACCAAGTGGCAGACTGCGCCATTCAGGAAGATCACCTCTACCGTTTTTACGATCGCTAAACAGCAGTGCGGCTCCCTCGGGAGCCGCTTTTTACTGTTCCGACAAATGCGAGTCCATTCCTTCCAGCTTGCGCACCGGTTTTTGCAAAAACAGGTTGGCCGGGTAGGTCACGCTGTCGCCGTTGTCACTGCGTAAGCGCACGTAAAACAGGCCAATTTCACTGATCACTCCGGTCACCGAGTCATCCTTGTCGAGGATGCGAATGCGATCGCCAATCCGGTAGGGAAATGCGAAGAAGATGGTAATGCTGGCGGTGATGTTGGAGAGGATCGACCACTGCGCCACCATGGCCACTCCGAGCACGGCAAAGAAGGAAGAGGCGAGCACCACCAGCCGGGCAAAATCGAGCCCCCACACCCCGGCCAGTACCAAGAGGGTCGCTGAGCCGAGCAGGAAGTGGAACACGTGCTCTACATAGATGACCCGTGTTTCACTCATCTGCCGTGACTGGCCGATGGCAATCAGGCTGCGGTGAATAAGATGACGAAGCCCCATGTGCGCGGCGATCAGCAGCAGAGTTAGACCAAACGAGTACCAAGCAGTCATGGGCTCTCCTACCACCAACGCCGTAACTTAAGCCAGACCGCCAACGCCACAGCCAGCCCCAGCAATGAGATGCAGAAGACCCAGAAGGCCGTTGGGCTATTCGCCCCCGGCATGCCACCGAGATTGATGCCAAACAGACCGGTCAGAAACGAAGCAGGCAGGAACAGCAGCGCCATTATCGACATCTGATAGGCTCGCCGGTTGGTGGCTTCCGCCATCAGATTATTGATCTCGTCGGCCAACACGGCAGTGCGCGCCACCCCGGCATCAAGATCATCGAGCCAGCGCCGAAGCCGGTCGGCAATATCGAGCAGGCGGCGCCGATCATCCTCTTCCAGCCAGCTGATCTTTTCGTTGGCCAGACGCGCCACCAGATCGCGCTGGGGCGACAGGTAACGGCGAATCATGATGAGCTGCTTGCGAATGCGCGCCAACCGACCATTACCCGGCATCTCACGCGCCAGCACCGACTCTTCCAGCTCGAGGATTTCGTCATGCAGACCGTCGATAAACTCACCGGCCCGGTCGGTCAGCGCATCACAGATCTCCACCAGCCAGTCGGCGGGGTTATCCGGGCCGATGCCTTTCCCCAGATCAGCAAACACATCCTGTTCGGATAACAGAGGGCGCCTTCGGCTGCTAATGATGAGATCGGGGGTGATAAAGATGCGCAGTGCCACCATCTCTTCAGGGCGATGACCCTGGTTGTGATTCACACCGCGCAGGATCAGCAAAATGGTCTCACCCAGTCGAATCAGTTTGGGGCGACTGCTCTGACCGAGCAGCGCTTCGCGCTCGGTCTCACCCAACAAAGGCGTGTTGATCAGCCAGCGGGCGGCATCGGGATTGCCGTAATCAAAATGGAGCCAGCTGGCTGCATCCGACGGGATCTCGGCACCCACCTCCAGCGGTAGCATGCCCCCCTGCCCGTTGAGGGTCAGCCGGTAGATGGTCTCTGCGGGTACGCGATCCATGAATTCTCCTCGACATGTGAGGCCCCAGCTTACACAAAAAGGCCAGCGCAGGCAGCCCATGCTATGATGGCGCTTTTGTTCCAAGGAGCCTGCCCATGACCATCTGGGTCGATGCCGATGCCTGCCCGGTCGCCGTCAAGGAGATCCTCTATCGCGCTGCTCACCGCACTCAGATCCCGGCGGTATTTGTGGCCAACTCACCACTGCGTTTGCCCCCTTCTCCCTGGCTGAGTACCCGCCAGGTGCCCAAAGGGTTCGACGTGGCGGATCATCTGATCGCCACCTCGGTGGTGGTGGGCGATCTGGTGATCACTGGCGATATTCCGCTGGCTGATCTGGTTATCAGCGCCGGAGGCGAAGCACTGAATCCGCGCGGTGAGGTCTATACCCGCGAAACCATCAAGGCCCGCCTCGGGATGCGCAATTTTATGGAAGAGCTGCGCTCGGCCGGCGTGCAAACCGGTGGCCCGGCCCCGCTCAATCAGGCCGACCGTCAGCGTTTTGCCAACGCGCTCGATCGCTGGTTGCAACGTGGAAAATTATCCTGATCCACTTAATGGTTTCTTAAGCTTTGCCCCGCACACTCGCTCCTGACACTCACCCAAGGAGCGATTCCCATGAATGCAAAGATGCTGCTCGTCCCGGTACTGCTGGCTGCCCCGCTGGCCATGGCAGATCCCCAATGCACCACTGCTGCCAAAGACAAATGGCTGTCTCAGTCTGAGGCTCGCCAGAAAATTGAAGCAATGGGCTACCAGATCAAGAAATTCGAGACCACCGACACCAGCTGCTATGAAATCTACGGCTGGGATAAAGAGAAGCATCGCGTGGAGATCTATTTCGACCCGACCAATCTGAAGATGGTCAAAGAAGAGGTCGATGAATAAGGGGATCGCCATGCACAGCACAGTTCAATCACAGCGGGTCTGGGACCCGCTGGTTCGCATCTTTCACTGGAGCACGGTTCTGCTCTGCTCTCTCAACTGGTTTGTACTGGAAGAGGGGGATACCGCCCACCGCTGGGTCGGCTATGCGGTCGGCATCTTGCTGATCATCCGCCTGGTGTGGGGATTGGTGGGCAGTTACTACGCCCGCTTCGGCCAGTGGTGGCCAACCCCTTCGCGGCTACGCCAATACCTGCAGGCCATGCGCGCCCGCCGTCACCCTTACTATCTGGGCCACAATCCGGTGGGATCGCTGATGGTGTTGGCTCTGATGCTGGGGCTGTGTGGCACTGCACTGACCGGCTGGATGACCACCTGGGATGCCTTCTGGGGGGAAGATTGGCTGGAAGAGCTGCACGGCTTCTTTGCTAATGGAGTATTGACGTTGGCAGGTATTCACGCTGCCGTGGTGCTGCTGCTTGATCGCCTGACCCGCAGTGACCTGCTGCATGCCATGGTCTTTGGCAGCAAGCGGGTTCCTCCCGGTATCAAGGTTGAAGATGCCCGTCCGTGATAAGCCGCTAGGCTACATAGATAAAAAAGGGCCCACGACCTAAGTCGCGGGCCCACGAGGTGACCGTGTCACCTGGAGGATCAGAGCATGACGCCGGTAATCACTGCAGAGAGCAGACTGACCAGAGTCGAGCCATAAACCAGTTTCAGACCGAAGCGGGACACCATGTTGCCCTTCTCTTCGTTCAGCGCCTTGACCGCACCGGCGATGATGCCGATGGAGCTGAAGTTGGCGAACGATACCAGGAATACCGAGAGCATGCCCAGGGTACGCGGCGACAGGTCAGCAGCCAGCTTACCCATGTCCATCATGGCCACGAACTCGTTGGTCACCAGCTTGGTAGCCATGACGCTACCCACTTGCAGCGCTTCACCACTCGGAACACCGATGATCCAGGCGATCGGGTAGAACAGATAGCCCATGACGTGCTGGAAGTTAACGCCAAATGCCGCTTCAAACAGGTAGTTAATAAGGGCGATCAGGGCGATAAAGCCGATCAGCATGGCGCCCACAATCACCGCCACGGTGAAACCGGCCATGATGTACTCGCCCAGCATCTCGAAGAAGTTCTCCTTCTTCGGGGTATGGTGCTCGTCACCTTCAGCCGCAGCCTTGGCGTCGGTCACGGTGTTATCCGGCTCGTACGGGTTGATCAGGGAGAGCACCACGAAGGTACTGAACATGTTGAGTACCAGCGCAGCCACCACATAACGCGGTTCAATCATCTGCATGTAGGCACCGACGATGGACATTGACACGGTGGACATGGCTGTGGCCGCCAGGGTGTACATCTGCTTTTCGTTCATGTGCGGCAGAATATTCTTCAGCGCAATGAAGTTTTCCGACTGACCAACAATCATCGAGCTGATGGCATTGAAGGATTCAAGCTTGCCCATGCCGTTGATTTTTGCCAGAACAGTGCCGATACCACGAATAATCAGCGGCAGCAGACGGATATATTGGAGAATGCCGATCAGCACCGAGATAAATACAATCGGCATCAGGACCAGCAGGAAGAAACTGAACGCCCCTTCATTCAACAGACCACCGAAAACAAAGTCGGTACCTTGCTTGGCAAATTCCAGCAATTTGCCGAAACCGGCAGCAAATCCGCTAACAATGGCCAGACCAATCTGCGAGTTCAGCATGAACCAAGCCAGCGCCAGCTCCACCACCAGCAGTTGACCGATATAGCGAACCTTGACGTTACGCCAGCCATTACGATTGGCAAGCAGTGAGAGCACCGCTACCAGCAGCAGCCCGAGTACAAAGTGAAGATATTGCATACCAGAAAAGCCTGTAGGTTGTATTTTGACGGGCGCCATCATAGTCAGCTAAAAAATAAAAAAGCGGACCACCGTCACAATATAACGGAAAAAGATGCACATCAAATAATACAAACGTTTTTCGGGACTCGAATAAAAATCCAAATTAAATTCAAACCACACAATTTAATCGAGATTAAATATTCAAACGATGTTGTTGCCAGAAGCCTAGCGGCAGGGCGCAGAAATATAAAACGATTGCGCAATCGTTAGCAATCTATATTTTAAACAGACCATTTAATTAATTAAATGCGAAACGTTTATCTATTAATTAATTATTGAGCAGAGATACAAATGATAATGAAAACCCGGCGTCAGCCGGGTTTTCATTTACAGGGAGAGCTGGAATGCCTGCCTGAGACGGCGGATGAACTCGGCATCGCGGCACAGGGTCTTGCCGGCACTGTCGGAGATCTTGGCCACCGGCCCGCCGTTACACTCCACCAGCTTGAACACGATGTTCATTGGCGAGGCGCCGGGCAGATCGCAGGTGAGATGCGTTCCGATCCCGAAACTGGTGTTGATCCGGCCGCGAAAATGCCGGAACAGAGCCACCGCCTTGTCGAGATCCAGCCCATCGGAGAAGACCAGCATCTTGCTGCGCGGATCGATACCCAGTCGCTGATAGTGGGCAATTGCTTTTTCCCCCCACACCACCGGATCGCCAGAGTCGTGGCGCAGACCCTGATAACGGCTGGCCAGCTCAAAATCGAAATCACGCAAAAAGGCATCCATGGTGATGCAATCGGTCAAGGCGATGCCAAGGTGATCGTGGAACTCATCCAGCCAGGTGGTGAGCGCAGCCCGCTGGCTTTGCTCAAGGGCAAAGCCGAGCTGCTGGTGGGCCTGGAACCACTCGTGTGCCTGGGTGCCTACCGCCGGCAGCTGGTATTTTTGCGCCAGCATGTAGTTGCTGGTGCCGCAAAAGGCTGGCAAACGCTCCTGCAACCGACCGACCACCGCATCCTGCACTGCGCGCGAGAAGCGGCGACGGGTGCCGAAATCGATCAATTTGAATTCGGCCATCTCGTCCGCCGAGAGGTTCTCTTGCAGGCGATCGATCTTCTGATCGAGCCGGGCCAGAGCCTCGGCGACCCCAAGCTGGGGATAACGGAAGCGGTTACGCATCTCACTGATGGTGGCGAGGATCGGGATTTCCCACAGGATCACGTCCTGCCACAGACCGCTGACCCGCACCGACAGGCGCCCCTCTTGCTCATGCACTTCCAGCAGGGAGGCATCGAGCGGCTTGTGGCTGAGGTGCTCGATATAGTCGCGGCTTAGAAACGGGCGCTGGGCCAGGAAGTTGGCCTCTTCCCGGGAGAGACGCAGCCGGCCGGCACGGCGCAGCTGCGCTTCTATCTGTCCCATCAGCGGCAGCAGGTCCTCGTCGTTGCGACTGTGAAACTCCGCCACCACCTCGGCTTCCGGATAGTGATGGAACACCGCCTGCTGCATGTGCAGCTTGTAGGCGTCGGTATCAAGCAGACTGGACAGAATGGCGGACATCTCAGCACCCCAGCAGACGTTGAACTTCCTGCAGATCGACCGCCAGCTCAGCACCGGCAGCGCACATCTGCTGCTGCGCCAACGCCACGGTCTGCTCAGCAATGCCGCGGCAGGCGGCCAGATGCACGATGACCCGCAGGCCAGCCGCACGCAATTGCAGCACCGTGGTTTTGACGCAGTAATCAGTGGCCAGACCGCCAACCAGCACGGTCTCCACCTCATGAACCTTGAGAAACTCGATAAGCCCGGTCGAGCGGCGACCGGCCAGATCGTGGTAGCAGGCACCGTACGGATGCAGATCCGGCTCGATCCCCTTCCAGACGAAGAAGTCGTAATCAATCGGCGCTGGCAAACCATCGAGCAGCTCAAAACCGGCGGTGCCCGGCACACAGTGCGCAGGCCAGCTCAGGTCGGCATTGGGTAGCGTCAGCGGCTGCAGCGGCGCACGCTCGCCCCCGGCAACCCAGTCGGCATTGCGCGGGTGGGCATCTTTACTGCCAATGCGCAGTTGCGCCAATGCCGCCTGCCCATTGAGGGCCGCCACGATGGCATCACCACCGGGAACCGGCAACTCGTCAGGGCAGAGCGGGGTAAACCCTTTCTGCGCATCGATATCCAGACTGGCGATGATTCCCATGATCGGCTCCTGCACCACATATTATTCTTGTGATATTATCTACCAAACATTTTTGGAAGGCGAGCGTCGAATTCGCATGATGAGGATGAGTCTGGACGCCGTGGTGCTGCGATTGCAGGACGAACGGCTGGAGCTGCTGCTCGAACCCCGCCAGCGCTCTCCCCACGAGGGGACGCTGCAACTGCCGGCCCTGCGCATTGACGAAGAGCGTGATCGCGATCTGGAGTGCGGTCTCGACCGGCTGCTGCAGGAGTGGGGACTGGGCGAATGTTATCGGGAACAGGTGTGCAGCCTGGGGAGCCACGACCGCGATCCGCGCGGCTGGTCAACCACGCTGGTCTATCTCTGCCTGGTCGATCCTGAAATTCAGCTGCAACGCGGTCTGTGGCATCCGATCCAGTCGCTGCCGGGGCTGCGACTCGCCTTTGACCATGTGCAACTGGTGGCGCGTGCGCTGGAGCGGCTACGCGTCAAAAGCCGCTACAGCACCCTGCCGGTTCACCTGCTGGGGGTCGAGTTCACCCTCTCCGAGCTGCAGCGCGCCTACGAGATCATCTTGCAGACGCCGATGAACACCGCCGCCTTTCGCAAGCGCATCCACCGCGCCAACATCCTGCTTGATACGGGCCGTAAACGTACCGGCAAGCAGCGTCCGGCGATCCTCTACCGCCACGCTGCGTCATCCTGTGTCATGTTCGATCAGGTGATGCATGGGGCCGAAGCATGAAAATCCTGATCAGCGCCTGCCTGCTCGGCATGCCGGTGCGCTATGACGGTCAGAGCAAAGGGGTGGTCAGCCATTGGCTACAAGGGTTAGGTGCCGAGGGGCGCCTGCTACCCTTCTGTCCGGAGGTCGCGGGCGGTTTGCCAACCCCGCGGCCGCCCGCCGAGCGGCAGGGCGAGCACGTCATCACTCAAGGTGGCAAGGATGTCACGACCGAGTTTCTGCGCGGCGCGCAATTGGCGCTAGCGCTGTGTCGGCAGGAGGGTATCCGGCTGGCCCTGCTCAAAGAGGGCAGCCCGTCTTGTGGCAGTGGCCGCATCTATAACGGCCAGTTTACCGGGGTGAGCATGGCAGGCGAGGGCTGCACCACGGCGCTGCTGCGCCGCCATGGCATCGACGTGTTCAGCGAAGATCAGTTGGCGCAGCTGGCAGAGCGGCTGCGCCAGCTACAGTCCGCCGGTTAGAGCGGCGCCTCACTGCGAGCAGCCACCTGCTCGTCATCAACGACAGGGGCCGACTCCGGCTCCCCTTCCCAACGCGCCAGACGCGCATCCTTGGCAGCCCACAGCCCATTGAGCCATTGATGGAACTGGCGCTTGAACGGCTTGTCGTTGAAGTAATCCCCCACCATCTCGGGCCCGATGGGCAACTCTTCAATGTGCACCCGGATACGGGTCATTCGTCCCATCAGAAAATCACGAAACGGCTTGTCGCTGTTGTCGGGATAACTCAGGGTCACATTGATCATTTTGTCGAACTGCTCACCCATCGCGGCCAGCGTAAAGGCCAGTCCGGCCGCTTTGGGTGCCATCAGATGGCGATAGGGTGAGCGGGTCTGGTCACGCTTCTCTGCGGTAAAGCGGGTGCCTTCCACGAAGTTGATGACGGTGGTGGGCACATCACGAAACTTCTGACAGGCAGTGCGGGTCGCCTCGATATCCTTGCCACGCAGATGCGGGTTACGCAGCAGATATTCGCGTGAATAGCGGCGCATAAATGGCATATCGAGCCCCCAGCAAGCCTGCCCGATCAACGGCACATAAATGAGCTCGTGCTTGAGGAAGAACTTGGGCACCGGAATGCGGCGGCGCAACAGGTGACCGAGCACCACGATGTCGGTCCAGCTCAGGTGGTTACACACCACCAGATACCAGCCGTCGCTGCGCAGTTCGGTTTCGTCCTCAATCTCCCACTCAATTCGGTTAAGCAGGTGAATGAGCAGGGTGTTGCACTCCAGCCAACCACGCATCAGCAGGTTGTTGATATGAGTGCACAAGCGCGCCAACGGCGGCACCGGCAGGAACTTGACCAGCGACAGCAGGAAAATCAGGGTCGCCCAAAATGCAGTGTGGGCGATGGTCAGCAGAATACTGATGACGAGAACCAGAGGTCCGGGCAGAAAATTGAGCATGATGTCGTTTACTGTCCAGGCATGTGCAGCTCCGCCAGGGTCTTATCCTTTTCCGACCACAGGCAGTTCAACCACTGCTGGAACGTCTGTTGAAACTCGGGATTGTTGAAGTAATCACCCACCAACGTCCTGTCGATAGGCAGAATGCGTACCTTGACCCGCACCTCGTTGACCCGGCCGCACACATAATCCCAAAAGGTGGGAATGCCGTTCGGGTAGCAGATGGTCACGTCCACCAGCCGGTGCAGCTGATCACCCATGGCCGCCAGGGTAAACGCGATGCCGCCCGCTTTCGGTTGCAGCAGGTGACGATAGGGCGATCCTTGCTGCTCATGCTTGCCACGGGTAAAGCGGGTCCCTTCCACGAAGTTCATCACGCTGACCGGAATATGGCGAAACTTGGCGCAGGCCTTGCGGGTGGTCTCAATATCCTTCCCTTTCAGATGCGGATGTCTTTCCAGGAATTTTTTGGAATAGCGCCGCATAAACGGGAAATCCAGCGCCCACCAGGCCAGTCCAAGAAAAGGTACCCAAATCAGCTCTTTCTTCAGGAAAAATTTCAGAAAGGGGATTTTCCGATTGAAAATCCGCTGCAAGACGAGGATGTCTACCCAGGATTGATGGTTGGCAACCACCATATACCACTCGCTTGGGCTCGCCTTGTCCACTCCGACCACGTGCAATCGGGTGCCAGAGAAGACTTTTTGCACCAGATTGTTGAAACTGATCCAATAGGTGGCACAGCCATCTAACAGCCAGTTACAGCCGCTGCGAAAGGCCTTTAAAGGCACGATCAGCTTGGCCAGACCCAGCGACAGCACTGGGGTGAACCAAAACAGGGTGTTACTCACAATCAGCAGGGTCGAGAGGCTACCGCGCAGCCGCCCGAACAGTTTATGCGCCATCAACAGGCTCCTTGGTACTTCTGGTCTGACCTCGCATGATACCAGCCAGCGCGGCGTCCGCCTATGCGGTCAACTTTGTCGCAGGCGGGCTAGCAGCCGATCCATAGCGCGATAACCCAGCGCCTCAACCAGGTGGGGTTTGCCAATTTCTGGCGCACCGGCCAGATCGGCGATGGTACGCGACACCCGCAAGATGCGATGCCAGGCCCGGATACTAAGTCCGAGCTTCTGTATCGCCTCCTCCAGAAACAGCGCATCGTGCGGCGATAATCGGCAAACTTCTTCAATTTCACGGCTATCTAGCCACTGATTGACCTTGCCGGAGCGCTGCTGCATGCGTTCGCGGGCGGCCAGCACTCGCTCCCGCACGGTCGCGCTGCTCTCACCGCGCTCTGGCGTGCCGGTCAGGCTCCCTTTGGGCAGGAGCGGTACCTCCACGGTGAGATCGAAACGATCGAGAAACGGACCGGACAGGCGGCCGAGATAACGCAGGATCTGATCCGGGCTGGAGCGCGTCTGGCCGTCACCATAATGACCACAAGGGCTGGGATTCATCGCAGCCACCAGCTGGAAGCGAGCAGGAAACTCCACCTGCCGCGCCGCCCGACTGATCACGATAGCGCCGTTTTCCAGCGGCTCGCGCAGATTGTCGAGCACTTTGCGCTCAAACTCGGGCAATTCATCAAGAAACAACACCCCGTGATGCGCCAGCGAGATTTCACCGGGACGCGGTGAACTGCCTCCCCCCACCAGCGCCACCGCCGAGGCACTGTGATGCGGATGGCGATAAGGGCGCTCAAACCAATGCCGGCGCTGCTGGCCCAGCCCACCGAGGGAGTGAATGGCGGCGCTTTCCTGCGCTTCGTGCTCGTCAAGCGGCGGCAAAATACCGGGTAAACGGCTGGCCAACATGCTTTTGCCTGTGCCGGGCGGTCCGATAAACAGCAGGTGATGCCCGCCAGCCGCCGCGATCTCGAGCGCCCGCTTGGCCTGGGTCTGGCCGATCACCTCCTGCAGGTCTGGCTGGGGCGGTAGATCATAGGGAGCGTCCGGCTGCGGGTGTGGCAGCGGCGCCCGACCGCAGAGCCAGCCAGTCACCGCCAGCAGCCCGTTCGCTATGCGCACCTCGGCATCGCCAATCAGCGCCGCTTCGGGGCCATTTTCCTGCGCCACGACCAACATCCGGCGAGCATCACGACACGCCAACACGGCCGGCAGCACCCCCATCACCGGGCGCAACTCGCCGGTCAGCGCCAGCTCTGCCACCAACTCCAGTTGGGCCAGCGACGCTGCCGGCACCTGATCCGATGCGGCGAGAATGCCGATGGCAATGGCCAGATCGAAGCGGCCGCCCTCTTTGGGCAGGTCCGCTGGCGCAAGGTTGACGGTGATACGGCGCGCCGGAAACTCGAAGTTGGCATTGAGCAGGGCACTGCGCACCCGCTCACGCGACTCTTTAACCGAGGTTTCCGGCAACCCGACGATATTGAACGCCGGCAGTCCGTTAGAGAGGTGAACTTCGACTGTCACCAAGGGCGCCTCAATCCCGAGGCTGGCCCGGCTATAAACGACAGCTAATGACATGATTCCCGTCCCTGAGTTTATTTTGTTTCACAAAACAAAATAAAGATGGATAGATCATCTGGTTTGGCGCCGCCACCACGACAATATTCAGAAACTTGTCATGAAAAAAAGTCTTGCCCATGCTGACGTGCCGTGCTAGTTCTAATAGCCATTCGCGGTCATGCCGCCCGATATACACCGAATTAACTGGATTTTGTCATGAGCCTGGTCTCCCGTTTCGTCAGCATTATTGTGGTCCTAGTGGTGATTATTATTACACCGCTCGGGGCTCGTTTGGCTGCACGGAATAAGGGATAACCCACACCGGCAGAACCGAAGAAAACGACCCCCGAGCTCCTCAAGGACTCGGGGGTTTTTCTTTAGGCTCAGAACAGTAAGGATAGGACAGGAAGTATGCAGATGAATGGCGCTCAGTACGTGGTTTCCGCCCTCAAGCAACAGGGCATCACCCAGGTGTTCGGTTATCCCGGCGGCGCCATCATGCCTGTCTATGACGCACTCTACGACGGTGGCCTGTCTCATCAACTGTGCCGCCACGAACAGGGCGCAGCCATGGCCGCCATCGGTTACGCCCGCGCCAGCGGCAAAGTCGGGGTCTGCATCGCCACCTCTGGTCCCGGCGCCACCAATCTGGTCACCGGTCTGGCCGAAGCCCTGCTCGACTCGGTGCCGCTGGTTGCCATCTCGGGTCAAGTGCCCTGCGCCGCCATCGGCACCGACGCCTTTCAGGAAGTGGATGTGCTGGGATTGTCGCTGGCCTGTACCAAACACTCCTTCATGGTAGAGAGCGTGGAAGAGCTGCCCGAGATCATCGCGCAAGCCTTTGCCATCGCCTGCGAAGGACGGCCGGGGCCGGTGCTGATCGACCTGCCCAAGGATGTGCAGCTGGCCAGCTTCAGCCCACGCGCTCCGCTTGCCACCGTTGCTACACCCGAGCCCTTGCCGCAGGCAGCTATCGCTCAGGCGCGCGCCCTGATTGCCGCCGCCGAACGACCGCTGCTCTATGTCGGTGGCGGTGTCGGTATGGCCAACGCCGACGCCGCGCTGCGTGACTTTGCGGCCACAACCGGCATCCCGGCCGTGACCACCCTCAAAGGGATCGGCACCCTCGACCCGGACTCGCCGGTGTTCCTGGGCATGCTCGGCATGCATGGCACCAAGGCCGCCAACTACGCGGTGCAGATGTGCGACCTGCTGATTGTGGCCGGCGCCCGTTTCGACGATCGGGTAACCGGTAAGCTCGACGAATTCGCCGCCAAGGCCAAGGTGATCCATCTCGATGTGGATGCCGCCGAACTGGGCAAACGCCGCGAGCCGGAAGTCGGCATCACTGCCGATCTCAACGCCGTGCTGCCGGCGCTTTGCATGCCGCTGGATCTTGGCCCCTGGCGCGCTCACTGCGCGGCCATGGCGCGTGACTATGCGTTTCGCTATGACCATCCCGGCCAAGCCATCTATGCCCCGGCGCTGCTGCAGCGACTGAGCCAGAAGCTGCCGAAGGATACCGTCGTCGCCTGTGACGTGGGCCAGCACCAGATGTGGGTAGCCCAGCACATGCGCTTTGATAATCCACGCAACCACCTCTCCAGCGCCGGTCTCGGCACCATGGGGTTTGGCCTGCCGGCCGCCATCGGCGCCAAGATGGCTCGCCCGGACGATGAGGTGGTACTGGTGAGCGGCGACGGCTCATTCATGATGAACGTACAAGAGCTCGGCACCATCCGCCGAGCCGGCCTCAAGGTGAAGATGGTGCTGCTCGATAACCAGCGCCTCGGCATGGTACGCCAGTGGCAAGAGCTGTTCTTCGACGGCCGCTACAGCGAAACCAACCTGTCTGATAACCCCGATTTTGTGACCCTCGCTGCCGCATTTGGTATTGCGGGCGAGACCATCACATGCAAGGAAGAGATTGAACCGGCTCTTGAGCGCCTGCTGGCGCATCCGGGCGCCTATCTGCTGCATGTGGCGATCTCAGAGGAAGAGAACGTATGGCCCCTGGTGCCGCCAGGAGTCGCCAACCACCAGATGATGGAGCAACGCCCATGAATCAACATACCCTGCAGATCCATGCCCAACCCAGACCGGAAGTGATGGAGCGCGTCCTTCGGGTGGTTCGCCACCGCGGTTTCAATCTGTGCGCCCTCAATATGGAACAAGATTGCCAACAGCTGCGGATCACGGTTACTGTCGCATCCAGCCGTCCAATCCAGCAGCTGTGGAGCCAGCTGGCAAAACTGGTGGACGTCTCTTACGTCGACACCTGCCAGCAGCGCAGTGAGGAACCCTTGTCGAGCCTTCGTGCATAAGGAACACGCCCATGTCTCAGCCACAATATATCTGGTTCAACGGCCAACTGGTTCCCTGGGAAAGCGCCCAGGTTCACGTTATGACCCATGCCCTGCACTACGGCTCATCCGTATTTGAAGGGGTGCGGGCTTATGACACACCGCGTGGCACCTGCATCTTTCGTCTCAAGGAGCACACCCGCCGCCTGCTCGACTCTGCCAAGATCTACTGGATGGATCTCCCCTACGACGAGGCGGCGATCAACGAAGCGTGCCGCGCCGTGGTACGGGAGAACGGGCTCAAGAGCGGCTACCTGCGCCCGCTGGCCTTTATCGGCAATGTCGGGCTCGGTCTCACTCCGCCCAAGGATGCCAAGGCTGAACTGATTGTGGCGGCCGTGCCTTGGGGTGCCTATCTCGGTGAAGAGGGACTCAAGAACGGTGTGGATGTCTGCGTCACCTCCTGGAGCCGGCTTGCCCCCAACACCATCCCGACCGGCGCCAAAGCAGGTGGCAACTATCTCTCTTCCCAGCTCATCAGCCGCGAGGCCAAGCGCAACGGTTATGCCGAAGGGCTGGCGCTGGATGTGAACGGCTACCTGAGCGAAGGGGCTGGCGAGAACCTGTTCCTGGTGAAAAACGGCGTACTGTTCACCCCGCCGGCGACAGCCGCCATCCTGCCTGGCATCACCCGCGATACCATCATGACGCTGGCACGGGATCTTGGCATCGAAGTGCGCGAGCAGGCGCTGCCCCGTGAGGCGCTCTATGTGGCCGACGAGATCTTCATGACCGGAACGGCCGCCGAGGTGACACCGGTGCGCTCGGTCGATCGCATGACCATAGGTGCCGGTTGCCGTGGTCCGGTGACCGAGCAGCTGCAAAATGCCTTCTTCGGCCTGTTTAATGGTCAGACCGAAGACAAATGGGGTTGGCTCACGCCAGTTCAGGATTGATGACAGCGGGGAGGTGGCAACACCTCCCCGAGTCGCTCGGGGCCAGCCCGTTTAGACCGGCTGACCCGGATCGATTCCATTCGTTACATTATCGAGAGCCCAGAAGGGCCACGTATTTCAGGGAGTAGAGACAATGCCGAAGCTGCGCTCAGCCACCACCACCCACGGCCGTAACATGGCCGGCGCCCGCGCCCTGTGGCGCGCCACCGGCGTGAAAGAAGAGGATTTCGGCAAACCCATCATCGCCGTGGTTAACTCCTTCACCCAGTTTGTGCCCGGTCACGTGCACCTCAAGGATCTCGGCCAACTGGTTGCCCGCGAGATTGAAGCGGCCGGCGGAATCGCCAAAGAGTTCAACACCATCGCCGTGGATGACGGCATCGCCATGGGGCACGGCGGTATGCTCTACTCCTTGCCGTCACGCGAGCTTATCGCCGATTCGGTGGAGTACATGGTCAACGCCCACTGCGCCGATGCCATGGTCTGCATCTCCAACTGCGACAAGATCACCCCGGGGATGCTGATGGCCGCCCTGCGCATCAACATTCCGGTGATCTTCGTCTCCGGTGGCCCGATGGAAGCCGGCAAGACCACGCTCTCTGACCAGATCATCAAGCTCGACCTGGTCGATGCCATGATCCAGGGCGCCGACCCCAAGGTCTCCGATGCCCAGAGCGAGCAGGTTGAGCGCAGCGCCTGCCCCACCTGTGGCTCCTGCTCCGGCATGTTTACCGCCAACTCCATGAACTGCCTGACCGAAGCGCTCGGCCTCTCCCAGCCGGGCAACGGTTCGCTGCTGGCGACCCATGCCGACCGCGAACAGCTGTTCAAACTGGCTGGCCAGCGCATCGTCGCGCTGACCAAACGCTGGTATCAGCAGGACGATGCCTCGGCGCTGCCGCGCAATATCGCCACCAAGGAAGCCTTCGAGAACGCCATGTCGCTCGATATCGCCATGGGTGGCTCGACCAATACCGTGCTGCACCTGCTGGCTGCGGCGCAGGAAGCCGGTGTCGATTTCACCATGACCGACATCGATCGCCTGTCACGTCAGGTTCCGCAACTGTGCAAAGTGGCGCCGTCCACCCAGAAGTACCACATGGAAGATGTACACCGCGCCGGTGGCGTGGTGGCCATTCTCGGTCAGCTCGAGCAAGCCGGTCTGCTGCACACCTCGGTGCGTAACGTGCTCGGCACCTCTCTGGTAGAGCTGCTGGCCGAATATGACATCAGCCGCCAGCCGAGTGACGAAGTAGCCAGTTTCTTCCGTGCCGGGCCGGCCGGGATCCGCACCACTCGCGCCTTCAGCCAGGATTGCCGCTGGGACGAGCTGGATCTGGATCGCGCCGAAGGTTGCATCCGCTCGCGTGAGCACGCCTACAGCCAGGATGGCGGTCTCGCCGTGCTGACCGGCAACATCGCGCTCAAAGGTGCCATCGTCAAGACCGCCGGTGTAGATGAAGAGAACCTCACCTTCCGCGGTCCGGCTCGCGTGTTCGAGAGCCAGGAAGATGCCGTAGCCGGCATTCTCGATGGCACGGTGCAAGCCGGTGAAGTGGTCGTCATCCGCTACGAAGGGCCGAAAGGTGGTCCGGGTATGCAGGAGATGCTCTATCCGACCTCTTATCTGAAATCCATGGGGCTGGGTAAGAAGTGCGCCCTGATCACTGACGGGCGCTTCTCGGGTGGCACCTCGGGTCTCTCCATCGGTCACGTCTCACCGGAGGCCGCTGCGGGCGGCACCATCGGTCTGGTTGAGACCGGTGACATTATCCGCATCAATATCCCGACCCGTGAAATGGAGCTGGAAGTATCCAATGACGTGCTGGCGCTGCGCCGCACCGCCATGGAGGCCCGTGGCAGCAAGGCGTGGAAGCCGGTAAACCGTGAGCGTCCCGTATCGCTTGCCCTGCGCGCCTACGCCATGCTGGCAACCAGCGCCGACCAAGGCGCGGTGCGCGATCGCAGCAAGCTGGAGGAGTAATCATGGTGTCTGCGGCCGATTATCTACGCAAAATCCTGCTCTCTCCGGTCTATGAAGCGGCGCGGGTCACCCCGCTGCAGCCGCTCAAGAAGCTCTCGGAGCGCCTTGGCAATCACGTCACCCTGAAGCGGGAAGACCTGCAGCCGGTGCATTCGTTCAAGCTGCGCGGTGCTTATCACAAGATCGCCACCCTCACGACCGAACAAAAGGAGCACGGCGTCATTGCCGCCTCCGCCGGCAACCACGCTCAGGGTGTGGCGCTCTCTTCGGCCAAGCTCGGCATCAAGGCGATTATCGTGATGCCCAAGACCACGCCGGATATCAAGGTCGATGCGGTGCGCCGTCTCGGTGGCAACGTCATGCTGCACGGCAATAACTTCGATGAAGCCTATGCCGAAAGCCGACGCCTCTCCGACGTCGAGGGGTACACCCTGATCCCGCCGTTCGACGATGTGGAAGTGATCGCCGGACAAGGAACCATCGGCAAGGAGTTGCTTGAGCAGGATACCCGCCTGACCCACGTGTTTGTGCCGGTCGGTGGTGGTGGTCTGGCCGCCGGGGTGGCGGTCTACCTCAAGCAACTGCTACCCGACATCAAGGTGATCGGTGTCGAAGCGGACGGCTCGGCCTGCCTTAAAGCGGCCATGACCGCCGGGAAGCCGGTGTCGCTGGATCGCGTATCGCTGTTTGCCGATGGCGTGGCGGTACGCCGCATTGGTGAAGAGACGTTTCGTCTGTGTGATCAATACCTTGACGAAGTGGTGACCGTTTCCAACGACCAGATCTGCGCCGCACTGAAAGACATCTTCGATGACTGCCGTGCCATTGCCGAACCCTCGGGCGCCCTGTCGCTAGCCGGTCTCAAGGCCTATTGCGAGCGTGAGCAGATCAAGGGCGGACGGATGGCGGCTATCCTCTCTGGCGCCAATGTCAATTTCCACAGCCTGCGTTATGTTTCGGAGCGCTGCGAGATTGGCGAAAAGCGCGAAGGAATGCTGGCCGTCACCATCCCTGAGCGTAATGGCGCCTTCCTCGATTTTTGCCGCAACCTCGGCCCGCGCATGGTGACCGAGTTCAATTACCGCTACTCCCACGCCGAGCAAGCTACTCTGTTTGTCTCGGTACGGCTGACCGGCGGCGATCAGGAGCTCGGCCAAATCCAGAGCCAGCTGGAGCAAAACGGCTATCCAGTCGTCAACATGACTGAGAGTGAGCTGGCCAAGAACCACGTGCGCTACATGATTGGTGGACGGCCACCACGGCAGCTGCACGAGCGGCTCTACAGCTTCAAGTTTCCCGAGCAACCCGGCGCTCTGATGCGCTTCCTCGAGACCCTTGGCTTTCGCTGGAACATCAGCCTGTTCCATTACCGTAACCACGGCGCCGATTATGGTCGGGTGCTGTGCGCCTTCGAACTGCCGGATCAAGATGTGGACGCTTTCCACACCTATCTGCGCGAGATTGGTTACGCCTGGAAAGAGGTCGGTGACGATCCGGCTTACCAACTGTTCCTATCCAGCAACCGTTGAGCTAAAAACAGTGATAATCAGGGAGGCAGCGGCCTCCCTGCTTTTTTCTACCCCCAGCCAAGCGTTGTCAGCGAGCCTCCCGGTCTGTTACAACAGAGAGCCACGCCGACAAGGAGTTGTCATGTCGCCCGCCCTGTTACGTCAGTTTCCCCCACTGGTCTGGATCGTGGTGTTCGGAACGTTTCTAATCCGCACCGGTTTCTACATGGTGTGGCCCTTTATCTCGATCCTGCTCTACCGCGAACACGGCATGAGTGCCGGTAATATTGGCCTGCTGCTGGCTGGCACGGCGCTGGTGTCGACCGTGGTCGGTTTCTATGGCGGCTGGCTGTCAGACAAATTTGGCCGTCGCCTCATTCTGCTGCTCGGCTGCCTGATTTCTCTACTCTGCTACGCCCTGATCGGAATCAGCCATCATCTGCTGCCATTAGGGCTGGCGGTGGTTGGTAGCGGGCTCTCTTCCGGCATGATTGACGCACCGGGCAAAGCACTACTGGCCGATAGCCTCGAATCACCCAAGGCCCGCGAACTGGCGCTGCATCTGCGCTATTTCCTGCTCAACCTTGGGGCAGCGCTAGGACCGCTGCTGGGCGTTACACTCGGCATCAGCGCCCGTCAGCAGACCTTCCTGCTGCTGGCTGGTTGCTATGGTGTACTGGGGCTGGCCTTTGTATGGGGCTTTCATACCCTAAACCACAAAACCGGCGGATCAGTACCAAAGCGTTCTGGAACTGGCCTTCGCGATGTGTTTGCCGTGTTGCGCCGTGATCCCGGCTTTATGCTGCTTATTCTGGCTAATTTGCTGATGACCAGCGTCTATGCCCAGTTCAATTCTCCGCTGGTGCAATATCTTGATCGCGCCGGTACCCCAGATGTTGCCAAGCTGATTGCGCTACTCATTACCCTGAATGCAGTGACCGTGGTGACATTGCAATTTCCACTGCTCTGGTTGCTGCGCAACTGGCCAATCCGGCGTTGCCTGCAACTGGGGATCACCCTGTTTATGGGGGCACAACTGCTGTTTGCCGGAGGCGATACCGGCTCTTGGCACTCCTGGATAATGGCGACCATTCTGCTCAGTAGCGGCGAGGTTTTGCTATTCCCACTGCTTAACGTGCTGATCGACCAGATGGCCCCACCTCACCTCAAGGGCAGCTATTTCGGCGCCGGCGCACTAGCCGGTCTCGGCACAGCCGGAGGTACCTGGATTGGTGGTCTCTTTATCTCCGGTCTCGGTGGTCCGGCGCTCTATCTGCTGATGGCATGTATCTGCCTGTTGATAGCCCTGCTCTACGGCTGGAGCGCTCGCTACCCAAGGCCCTATACGCAACCCGTAGCATCCTGATGGCGTCGCGAAGCAAAGCTCTACGTTCTGTCTGAAACCAGACACTGAAGGCCTTCCCGTTTGGGAAGGCCTTCTCTATTCAGTGGCACAGTGGCAGCCGCGCTAGCGGCTGAACGCGGAGGACGTCAGTCCGACTTCCTCACGTCATCCAGCGACGCCGCGTTAAAAACAAAAAGCCCAGTCGCAAGACCAGGCTTCGTATTCAGTGGCGGGGTGGCAGCCGCGCCAGCGGCTGGGAGCGGAGGACGCCAGTCCGACTTCCTCACTGTAATGACCCACTGAAATCCTGCTCAGGTCATAATGAATGGAGATAACAGACATGAGCATCACGATGGACGAAGAAATCAAACGTTGGACGGCCAAGCGCAAGTCCGCCTTGGTCATGGAAATCATTCAGGGCAAGACCACCGTCG